>CAZDVE010000024.1:0-31924 GCA_964508785.1 uncultured Pirellulales bacterium
GAGGTATGGTGAGTGACTGCAGGTGTAGTAAAAATCTCCTTGGCTTTGGATTTTTATGGATTACAGCTATGCTATCTTTCGAAAAAAGAAAAATTCGTTTTAAGTCGATTTGTCTGATAATTATTAAAGGAGAACTATTATGTGTAAAAAATTGATTTTTTTTGTTGCTGTTTTGAGCATGACTTTATTAGTCCCAGCATCGGCTGATATGATAGGTTACTGGAAGTTGGATGAAGGTGCCGGTACCGTCATCAACGACTTATCGGATTACGGCCACGACGGAACCATCGATCCCTGGAATGCCGCTTTAGTGGACTGGATAACTGATGGCTATAAGGGCAATGCGCTTGAGTTTAACACCACTACAGAGGAACCTTATACCTTTGTGGATGTGCCACTAACACAGGGGATTTTAAATATCGTTCAGGCAACATACGCATTCTGGATGAGAATGCCGCAAAATCACCAGCCATGGGGTATTATTTTCGTGCTATTAGGCCAGACATCTGATTACAGTTTAGAACCCGGAGATGCAGGGGAATTATATGCTGACCAGCCTTGGTTTGGTAATACAAGTGTTTATTTCAATGACAATCAATGGCATCATGTTGCTGTTACTTCAAGTTCTGACGCTAGCCAAACCATTATTTATGTTGATGCTGTAGAGATTTCTCGTGGTGGACGGGGTGGTTCCGATCCGATCCAGGCTGTTCGTATAGGTGGTCCACGCAATCGTAACCAGTGGGCGAGTTTTACGGGAACGATCGATGAAGTGACCGTTTTTAACCAGACCCTTAGTCCCACCGAGGTCGAAAGTTTATTCCTCACCGGTCCCGCGGCACCGAGCCTGGCATCTAATTCCAGTCCTTCCGATGGTTCAACAGACATACCGAGGAATACGGTTCTTGAGTGGACACCGGGAGAGACTGCAGACAAACATGACGTATACTTTGGAACCGTTTTTGATGACGTCAATAGTGCCGGTACAGACAGTCCCTTACTGGTTGGTCCGGCCCAGGACGCCAACATGTATGATCCCGGTCGTCTCGATTTAGGCCAGAGTTATTATTGGCGAATTGATGAAATTGATGCAACTGGTGCTACGTATAAAGGTAGCGTTTGGAGTTTTACAGTCGAACCTTTTGCATATCCCATCTCCACCGGGAACATTACTGCAACGGCCTCCAGTTCCGTAGAGGGCCAGGGGCCGGAAAATACTATAAATAACTCAGGTCTAAACGATGATTCTCTTCACTCGACTGAAACCTCGGCCATGTGGCTTAGCGTCATGGAAGATCCTGGTCCGGCCTGGATTCAATATGAGTTTGAAAAAGTTTATAAACTGCATGAGATGTTGGTGTGGAACTATAATGGTTCATCTATCCTTACCTGGTCCGGGATTAAAGAAGTGACTGTTGAGTATTCAACGGATGGAGATAACTGGACCCAGCTCAGCGGTGTCAATGAATTTGCCAAGGCGCCCGGTATGGGAGATTATGATTCCGATATAACCGTTGAATTCGGCGGTGTGGCAGTAAAGTACGTCAGGATTACTCCTATTAGCAATTGGAGTAACGGCCTCTTGAACGAGTATGGTTTAAGTGAAGTACGTTTTATGTATATACCTGTCGGTGCAAGAGAACCAAGCCCGGCATCCGGAGCTACTGGTGTTACGATAGACACTACTCTTGGCTGGAGGGCTGGAAGAGAAGCGGCTGAACACCACCTGTTCCTAAGTTCCAACCAGCAGGCTGTAATAGATACTACAGCATTCGTTGATAGTACTACGCAGGCCGGTTACGGTCCGTTATCTCTCGATATGGAAACTGATTATTACTGGCGTATCGATGAAGTTAATTTTGCACAAGCTATCCCAAGCTGGGAAGGCAATATCTGGACTTTCAAAACGAGTGAATATCTTGTCGTGGATGATTTTGAGTCTTACAACGAAATTGAGCAGGGACAGGAGGGCAGCGATCTGGTCTATGATATGTGGATAGATGGATATGCAAATCCGTCGACAAATGGCTCAACCATAGGCTATATCTCAGGTGAATCTATGGAAACTGATGTCGTTCATAGCGGTCTGCAGTCTGTTCCGTTAGAGTATAACAACAGTATCGCTGGTTCATCAGAGGTTACTGTGAATCCTGTAGATTTGCAGATTGGAGGAGATTGGACCAAAGGCGGTGCCACAGCGTTAGTGTTATGGTTTTATGGTGACCCTAACAATGCAACAACAGAGCAAATGTACGTGAGTATTAACGGTACAAAGGCGTCCTATGAGGGTGATTACGATAACCTCACAAGGAGTCGTTGGACACAGTGGAATGTTGATCTTGCTTCACTCGGTGTGAATCAGAATAATATAACAACACTTAGTATTGGTTTTGAGAGAACCGGAGCAACCGGTGGCTCAGGTACCATATTAGTCGATGATATCCGCTTATATCGCTTAGCACCGCCGATACCTGTACCGACGGAACCGAGCACAGACGGTTTGGTCGCATATTATACTATGGAGAATAACGTCCAGGATGTTTCCGGCAATGGACTAAATGGTACCTTGATGGGCGATCCAAGTTATGTCGCAGGCATAGCCGGGCTGGCTCTGGAACTTGACGGCGAAGATGATTATGTAGACTGTAATGACGCGGTAGGCTTTAATATTACCGGCGAGATTACTCTTTCAGCGTGGGTAAATACCAGTGACGCCGGCAACGACGAGCATAATCCTTTTGTAGGTAAAGGTGACCAGAGTTATGCAATAAAGCACGCGACCAGCAATGCTATAGAATTTTTCATCTACGATAACGATTCATGGCAAACAATTCAGTCTTCTGTAACCAGTTCATTTAATGGTATCTGGCACCATGTAGCGGGTACTTATGATGGAAGTCAGCTTAAATTGTATGTTGATGGTGGATTAGTTGCTATGATGGATTACGAAGGTTCTATAGCTTCAAGTACATATCCTGTCAATATAGGAAGAAACAGTCAGGAAACGGACCGTTTATATGAGGGTTCCATTGACGAGGTCAGAATATACAACCGGGCGTTATCTGAAGGTGAAATTCTTTACCTTGCGAACATGTAAGCTTAATAGTGTGGAAAAAAATGCTGGAAATATAGAATTCTCGTAACAGGAAATTTTAGGGGCTTATGCCGGATAAATCGGTATAAGCCCCATCTTTTTTATGTTTTATTCTAATGTGACATTGCGTACATAATTATGTTAATTCCCATTTGAATTGCCTTCTCGTAATTTTCTCTGCCCCATTCGATTCCCATACTGTCACACCAGCCGCAGTGTATATCGGTCGAGCTAAGAAAGACCGCAAGGCGCTCTCTGATAAAGACTCCTCGTGCCCCGTGATTCTGGCCGTGCATATAAGGCAAACCTCTCGGACGCCTGCGGTGAATGTAATTCAGGGACGGCAGACCGGTATCGCTGAGGTCATAGACATTATGGAATATTTCGTGTTCATTCGGGATGTGTTTTATCGCACCTTTGCCAAATGTATCTTCCAGCATTTTGTAAGCACTCTGATAGAAAAAGTCGCCTCCGTTACCGACGACGCAGTCATCCATCAATAAGAAACCGCCGCGCATAATGTAATTTTTTAGATTGTATTTTTGGTTGTCGTTGAATTTGAAGTAGTTTTCTCCGGTCATAAAAAGAAACGGATATTTACTGATTTGCTCCATACTATCAAACGTGACTACGGCGTTGAACTGACCTTGCGTGGCATACTGCGGCTGCCAGTTATTTGCCCCGGTAATCGGCTTTGTTCTACAACGAATCACCGAACTAAGATATCTTAGCAAGTTTGCATCGCCGCCGGGTCTTACGTTCCATGTATCGGGACCTTGCCCGCTGCCTTGTCGCCTCTGGGGGACAAACCTTACTCTCGGCATTACAAAATCGTATAACTCGAGGTCATCTATTGGCTGCTCCGTCTGCCTTTGTGCGGCGACGGCACACAGACATCCCGAAGAAAAAACTATGCTCCCGACCGTTTTAGACGTCGTCTTTAAGAAAGTGCGTCGGGTTATAGGATTGTCTTTTTGCTTAATATCCAAACCTTTTACTCCTGTCGTTTTAAGAGATAAAATTCCGATGCCGTTAGTCCATCGGCCTTATCAATTTTATATTTCCATGGTTGTTTACTCGGTATGCCGTCACCATTATCTTCCAGTACAGGAATCTCCGTAGTGAGCAGTTTTTTTCGGCGATACCAATCATCTATTCGCCTGGATGCCGCTGTAAAAGCCTCTAATATCGATATTCTTCCATTGGCGTTTATATCTACCTTATCATCGATGAGAGCCGGGACAAAATGCTCGCTGAAGTGCGTGCTGTAGCGCTGCTGTTCAGTGCAGCTACATATTACTACTCTACCACGACCGGATATCGCTTTGGCGGCGAGACCCGAACCTGGACAATCCAGCACAATCAACATAGAAGAGACATCAATCGCTTTTATCCATTCGACCAATTGTTCTTGTGTTATATCCGCGCCCGGCAGATTGAAACGAAGCTGTTCGGCTATGATGTTTGCCTGTCCGATATAATAAAAGATAAACCTGTCTTCGGATTCGATTAGTTTACCAACAGCGTTTATAGCTTCCTGAATATTTGCTGTGCTTGATTTTTTAAATTCGTTGTGTACAGTTGAATCATCCGCCATCAGGATAGTTAAAGTTTGCTTGTTGATTTCAGGATTATCAATTAGTAATTTATAAAGATCGGACATTGCTTTGCTTTTGTCTAAACGGTCTTGTTTATCTTTACTGATTCCGCCAACTATTAGAGCATAAGTTTTCCTGCCGGATTCTGTCTGGTTTTTTTCATTAGCTGCCTCTGAACCGGCTGCAAGGCCTAAAAATACATTTAACAGGATCATAACAATAATTTTTTTCATATACTATGCCAACCTTCTACATAAGACCTTTTGTCCGTCTTATGAACCACTCCATAGACAATATGATACACAACAGCGCAAAAAGAAACCAACTCGGCCAGATACTCACTATATTTCGAGCAGTTCCGATGTGCGTCTGCGAATCAAACATTTTCGCCATGTCTCTGTCGATATCATCTGCATATATGTATGTTCCCTTAATTCGCTCTGCGAGCGTTTGCAGGGATTTTTCATTAAACTGTGTATCGGTCATTTCCGTTCGACGTGATGGCAAATTCACGGCAATTGTTTTTTCCCCGAGGAACACGCCCCCTATTTCTGCCTGAGCGGTTACGGTAATCGCGTCTTCTTCGGGACTGTCACTTTCAACAACAAAATATCCCCGGCCGACGGGTTCCATAGTAAGGGTGCGGTCTTTGATATTGAGCAGTACGTTCGCCTGTTCAACAGGATTGAACGAACTATCGCATACGTATGCGCTGAAGGTAACCTTATCATCCTGTGTATTCGAACGTTCTACAAATAGTTCCACGCCGGCTGTTTGCTCCGGGATTTTACCAAGGCAGGATACCAATCCCGAGACCAGTTTATATAACAGGCCTCCTTGCTCGTCTTCTCGATACCACATAAAAAGCCGTGAGATGTTGAGTAAACACACCCTGCCTCGCCCAACGCGATGAATTGAAATAAGGGGTATCCCTCCGGAAGTTGCCAGGGTACTAGCTGCGGGTTTGACTTTGGAAATTCGATAAAATGCTGAAATCTCAGGACCATCTATCTGGAAATCATCGGGATTAAAAATTTGGCCGTTTCGTCCCTCGGGCGTAAGCTCTACCTTGCAGGGATTTGGCGGCCAGAGCTTCGAATCGCCCTCATTGAAAATTATGGGCAAGAGTGTCCGAATCTTTCGATTCCTCCATGCTCCGGGACCAAAATCGCCCCTGCCCGGAAGTAATACAAGACCACCACCCCTTTTAACCACGAAACTGTACAAACCATCGATTTGTTCTTCTGTCAAACTCTCGAGCAGGCAATGCCCAAGAATCACGATATCGTATTTATTGAATTCCTCCCGATTTTGCGGTAGCTTAACATAGCCTAACTTTTCCGATGACTCAGAGGATAATCCAACCGTTTTAATCGCATCCAGACCGAATTTCAGTTGAACCCGGTTATCCCGAACCAGTACCTGCCGAAGTTTTCCAACATTGAAGTTAGCCGCTTGTGTATAGAACAAAACATTGATTTTGCCGGCCTCTATTACTTCGACCATAGTTCCAAGAACATTATTTGCCGCATTTACTTCATGTTTGACTTTTCGAGCACGAGCTAAAAGGCTATGACCGCCTAAACTATCGGCTCCGACTGTAAATTGGACAGTGACATTACTTTTCCCCCTTCGGCCGTACTGTAAAAATTGCTTGGCTTTAATTTGCTTCGAATCGATTATCTTATCATCTTTGAAAAGCTCAATAACCACTATTTCATTATCCAGGTTACCGGCGGTCACAACAACCTTCACATTATAAATCGAGTTGATTGCTACTCTGGCCGGCGCATCGAGAGTCTTTATCGCAACATCAGGATTATCCTCCCTCGAACCGATACCAACAATGACTATCGGGAAGTCATCCCCGACAAAAGGTAAATATGTAGTATCGATTTTTTCCACCTGACCATCGGTAAAAATGACAGCCCCTTTGGCTTTGGATAATTGAAGCCGGCTGTCATTGTCATATTTCACTTTTTCATCACTGTCTGTCTTTTTCGAACTGTCACGATTGTCCGGCTCGGCGATACTGAGTTTTCCGAGGGCGGCAAGGACGCTTTCGATATCAGTCTGGTTTCCCCAACGCCGTAATAGTTTTGTTGAGCCACAGCGATAAACCTGGTTATCAAATCCGAAGATTTTATATTCCGGCCCCTGCGTATTCGATGAGTGAAATCTTTCCTCAAAAACCTTTATTGCCTTATCCAGTCTTGTTGTGCCGACATCTTTGACAGAGAAACTCTTACTTGTATCGAAGAACACCAAAACCGAATTTCTTGCAGAGACATCCACTAAAACAGAATGAGATGGATTGCATAATATCAACAACAATATTACGATTGAGGCGTAGCATAGCCCCATTAGCAACAACCTGTATGGCCTGATTTTTTCCTTTTGCATCTGGCGGCATTGGAACGCAAGTATAATCAATCCGGCTGTAACTGCCAGTAAAGCGGTAACAAAAAAATGTCCCGGATAATCGGCAAAAATCATTCCTCAGACCTCCGGCTGTACTTAGCCGCATTCTCGAAAAATTCGTTCTCAAGCTCATGGAATCTGACATCCGATGGCTCATCGGTAACTGGTTGTTCTTCCTGCTTTTTGGCATCTAGGGCAATAGACCAGAACAGTCGTGAAATTTCTCTGGCCGTATCCGCGGCTTTGGTAGAATCTTTTGTTAAAACATGTCCGGTTCCGGATTGCTGTCCACCTTTTTTTATTGTAGTCCAGTGTACACCCGCCATGCTCTCAAGCAGGCGTTCGGCAGCCTTCAGTCGAGCCAGCATTTCTTCGCGTTCAACCGCCGAAAGAGATTTATCTAAAGCGGCTGCATCCTCAGCTAATTGCTCGGCCATATCTTTGGCCTTTTGTGCCAACTGTTGCCCTTGCTCTCTTGTCATGCCAGGTTCAAGTGCATTTTCTGCCGATTCAAGGGCACGCTCTGCCGAATCCATTAATCCGACCGCCTCTTTAGCCTTGTTGTCAGGTTCAGTATCATAACGCGCTTCATCCAGCTTATCCTGAAACTGTTCCATATTATCGACGGCTTCATCAAGGTGTTTTTGTGCCTTCCCCGATGCTGTGGTAATCGGTGTTCCCGGACTTTGAGGTAATGTTTCCAAATCCTTTTTTAATTGCGACACTTTATCCTGAAGGGCCCTTTGCTTTGCCTGGAGCATTCTTAATCTGGCTTCAGCGTTAGATGAATCTCTCTGCTGAATTTTTTGACTATCGGCGGAACTTATATCATTACTATCACCTTGTCCCTGCGAACCGCTTTGTTTTCCCCGTTCGCCATCTGTATTGCTTTGTTGATTGTCGGATTTGCCCTGTTGGGTTTGCTTTGGTTTGTCCGCATCGGATGGTTTTCTTTCCGCCTCAGTTCGTGCTTGTCTTTTGGCTTTTTGTTGCTGCTCTAAAAAGTTTTCAAAGTCTGTTTTTAACTGTTTTTGTTCACGTTTTAACTTTTCGATATTACGCTGTACCTTCTGAATTTGAGCTTCGATGCGTTCTTTTTCAAAACCGGTAAATTCGGGAGATTCCTGTAGCGTCACTTTGTCGGGCTTTTCCTGTGGCGAACTCTGTCCGCTTGATGGAGGACTGTACTGCAGCTCCAGTTCAAGGATAAATTTCCGCAAAATCCGGTATGCGCTTTTCTCCGGTACTAAAGCAGAAGCCGCCTCGTGCCGGCTTAAGTGTTCAATCGCCTGCTCGTATAGTTCTAATACTTGATTTAATACTACTTTATGAGCATCTGTAAATTCATTTTCCGGGTCGTCACGGATAGTTTTCAAGAGTTCCGAACAATATACCACGTCGTCAGCGATGAAATCGAGTTTCGAATGGTCATCGGCTGTTATATTCTGCTTACCGGTGATCGACCATGTCTTTTTAACAACAGCCCTGGTATATTCGAGCACAGTCATCAGGCTTTCAGGAATAACACTCGGACTGGAACTTTCTCCGCCTCCCGGCATAAGATGCCAAAACTGCTGATAAGGTCTAATCTCGATAAAATATGTATCGCTGTTTGATTCATTGTGCTCCGGGATAATGCCTGTATTGACATCAGTCGCCTGTACGTAGAAAATAATACTGTTACCTACTTCCAGGTTGTAATTCTCCAATTCAAGTATACGGGTGAACGTTAAAATTCTTTGTCCTGTCTTAACAGGGATATCCAGGACTACCGGTTGCTGTTCAGGCAGTTCCAGAGACATCTTAACCGAGCTTAAACCAAAATCGTCTGTAACCTCAAATTCGATTGGAATGCTGGCAACATTCGTTGCAAGATAATCGCCTTCCGGTGAAATAAGTTTGAATTCCGGCGGTTCATCGGTTTTAAGCTTTATCTCCAACTCGGGTGCACTTTTACTCTTCAATCCTTTTTCATCAACAAGATTGAATCTTATCGTACCATCTTTATCCGCGTTGAAGGTGTAAGTAAAATTATCAGCCCCATCGAGATGCTTGCTGCCTGATTGACCGTCCAGCCCTGTTATTGTTGCCTTGTTGAGCTTATAGGTGGTCCTGACATCGAGTGTTACAGTACTTCCCTCTATGAGTTCAAGTTTATTATCCCTGATTTGTTCTGTGTAATTTTCGGGAATGTCATTATTTATAAACTTGCTCGGCAATGATACTTCGGCAGTTATACCCTCAATTTTCGGAGATTCGCGAATTTCAATATTATGCCATTCCGAATAGGCCGGCCCCGCTTCAAAACGATATCTATATCGCCCAGCTTCCTCGAAAAACTTCGATGCTTCGAGCCTTGTATTACCATCTGCTCTAACAGCCGGGGAAACCGAGATTTCTTCTCGTGGCGATATCTCATTACTATCACCTGTCAATGGTTCCAATACAAACTTTCCATTCTCCGGAATGCGTCCCGCCGTAAGGTGTCCTGTGGACTGTATATCTGCGGTAAATGTTAGAATCGTTTTGGGTTCGGCAACAAAGTCTCCTGTGGTTGATTCCAGACTTGTTGTCGGTACCGGCTCGATAGCAGCCAGAGGCATTGTCAGCCGTGTGATATATATTCTAAGATAGGCAAGATTTTGCTGTATATAGAAACCAATAATAGCCGTTCCAAAAAGAACAATTGCCGCCAGAACATAGCCTTGCCATTTCCTGATGGTCGCGTCGAACCGGAATGTCTCACTGTCGTCACAAACCCGAACGACCAATTGCTCTGCAAGCGCTTCGGAATACGGATAGTCAGCTTTCTTTTCGTAGAATTCCATGGCTGTAACAAGCTGTTGGTTGAAACTGTTTATATTTTCAATATAATTTGCAGCGTTGACGTAAGAAATTTGAACAAGCAGCGAACGCGAGAGTTTGTATAGAATAATAGCGGCTGTCGCTATTAGTATGAGCAAAGCTATTATTCTGCCTAAAACGCCAAAGTTCAACCGATGGTCAAGCCAAACATAAACTCCTATATATCCACAGACAAAAAGCATACAAACGGCGGCAACTTTAAGGACAGCAATAGCCGCTAACCATCGTCTGACCTTTGCAATCTTTGCTACCAGGAAGTCCATCTTATTGTCAATATCAGCAGCCATATTCAAACCTATCGCCTGAGTCTGTTTGCCAGAAAAGATTCTACCAGCAGAAAAATAATTATTACCCAGACAAGTATTTTCCATGCAGGTTTTTGCTTTCTTGTGTTAAAACTATCCGCCGAAGCAAAGGTGTTTCTCCTACCGACTGTAAAAACCCGCTCAAGGGCATTGTCCACTTCCTCTTTCACCGGCTTGCTCATATTAGTCTCACCGGTAGGCAAGTTCACTCCTGCGTAGATTGCAGGCTCTGTTAGAGTTTTTACCCATCCCACACCACCCGGATCGGACAATAATATGGAAGTTTCCGTCGGGACTGCCTGTCGTTTTGCTCCGTCGCAGTTCTGTACCAACAATGGTTTTTGCCGAGCAGGCTCGGTAATAACATCCGCCGCTGGTAGCACTATACGCTCATCGCAGGTAAAACTGTAGTCCCGAGTCTGGTTATATTCACCTAATAAATACCGGCAAAGAGCAACGGATAAACTTGATTTTGTAAGCGAACCCAATGAACCGTTGGCACTCGTGTTTATCAAAAAGCTCGTACCATTGTTTATTTGCTTACAATAAATAAATCCATATTCGTTTTGAAATCGCCAAAGGCACATACTCTTTGAGTGTGGTTCACACTCCCAGAATCCCGCAAGTGGTATCCGGTCGATTCTATAGTTTGATAGCGCTTTGGCGGCAATAGTTGTGGCGGAGTTACTGTCTATTCCAAAGAAATATTTTTCATAGGGACTGATTTCCAGATAGGTTTGTTCCTGTACGAATTTTTTCGGCAGGGCGGGTAGTACACCAAGTTGCCATAATTGATTCATCACCCCGGTATCAGGTTCACCGGTCATGAAAAAAACAGCTCTTCCGCCTGCTTCGACGAAGCCTGCAAGATTCATGGCCATATAACCCGAGCGATTCACAATTCCCGAACATATACACACATCCGCCCAGTCAATATCTGAAGAAGTCAAATCATCGATTCCTATACGCCTGATTCTGATTATTTCCGTCGGATCTCTACCGGAGAGCGTTTGCATTGCGGTTTCCAGCAGGAACATCTGGTCTTCGTAAGCTTCTGTAAGGAGTACGTTGATTTTTTTCTTATCCGGCAGGCGTACGGCCAAATAATATCTGTCATCAGCTTCAAGACCGTCAACAGGTGATAAATTCAACTCCACCGGTAGGAAACGCTTTTCTGACCTGTTGAAATTCATATCCATATGCACTGGATATGCCTTTACCTGGTCAGGTTGCAATTCGACATCAAGGGATATCGATTTGTCCGTTCCGGCTTTAACCATCAGTCGCCGATTTTGTCTGGTTTGGCCATGATTTGCTACGGTCACGTTAATATTTAGTCCATCGGAGGTCGCATCCGAAGTCTGAGCATTGACTATCGAAGTGTTATTAATTGGCATTGATGAAACAATCGTTTTATACCTGAAATTGTCAACCGAAGCCGGTTCTTGAATATTTAGAAATTGCCCCAGTGTGTTGGGAGTAAAGTCACTGACCAACAGAACCGAGAGCTTGTCAGCCGGATTTGTATTTCTGTTATCACTTCCGACGTCTGAAATAAAAGCCTCAATATCGGCACTACCGGTTACGATTTTTAAAGCTTTAACTTCCGCCAATGCCTGTTGTTTGGTAAGACCGCATGCAAAATCACCCGAGACCAAAGGACAAATGTTGAAAACGGCGTTCTTTTCAGCAGATACAATATGTTCGATGGCAAAATCTTTCATTCGCTCGAAATAGCTGCTCTGGCCATCCGTATATGACATTGAAGTGGAATTATCCAAGCCTATGTAATGGAAATGCCTTATATCTTTCGGCTCAGGTTTGACATATAGTATTGGTTGGGCAAACAGCAGGGCGATCAGAACAATTATCATACAGCGCAGCAGGAGTATCAGCAAATCACGCAAACGTCTTCGAGAGTGGCTTTCGGTTTGACTGCTTCTTAAAAACTGCAGCATAGTAAATGGCAAACGTTTGAATCGCGGCCTGGCTAACAAATGGGCCAGCACAGGCCCCGCGGTTGCAATAACACCAAACAGGAATGTCCATTCCAGGAAAGTCATCTGGTCCTCTTTCGCTTGGCCAGGTAGGCTATCAGAGCCCTGTCCAGAGGTTCGGATGTATCAATAAAACAATAATCAATATTGCTTCTACCGGCCGTCTTTTCGATTTCATCCAGGAACTCAGTGACGCATCGGCGATACGTATGTTTGACCGACTGGGGAAATGTACGAATCTTATCACCGGATTCCAAATCCTCAAATTGAATCAGACCTTCATAATCAAGATTCAACTCCTGATGGTCCATTGTCTGAAATATGATTACATCATGCTTGAGGAACTTCAAATGAGACAGACCTTTGAATATTCCACCCTCGTCATCGAGCAAATCGGAGATTAAAATTATCAAACCTCTGCGTTGTGTGGTTTCTGCGAGTGTATGCAGGACGCTGGCGAGATTGGTCCGGCCGGCCGGTTTATTATTCTGAAGCGTTTTTAGAATCACATTTAAATGGGTTCGTCTTGACTTCGGAGGAATTTTTTTTACGATGGTCTCGGCAAATAATACAAGGGATGTACTGTCACCCTGGCTTAGCATAAGGTAACTCAGAGCCGCTGCAAGAAATGAACCGTATTCACTTTTACTGACAGAGCGACCTCCTGCAAAGGACATACTTTTGCTGTTATCCAGCAGGATATAAACGGTAGTGTTCGTCTCCTGCTGAAAGCGTTTTATATAGAGTTTGTCGCTTCGACCGAAAACCTTCCAGTCAACGAATTTCAACTCATCGCCGGGATGATATTGCCGATGGTCGCTATATTCGACGCTGAAACCGTGAAACGGACTTGGGTGCAGGCCGGAAAAGAATCCCTCCACCGCACAACGGGCGACCAGTTCCATGTTCGCGAGCTTGCTTAAAAATATCGGGTCAAGATATTCGCGATTGTGAGCCAAGTTAAAGGGTTCCTTTTTGTGTATTTCCTGTCAATCTAAAATTTTTAAATTGATTCGTTCTGTTCCTTTGCATGTAATGTAATGTTTGATCCCCAACAACTAAGCACTTTTTTATTTCGGTACAGGGACCTGATGAACAAGGTCGTCCAGGATTCCTTCGACGCTAATACCGTCGGCTTCGGCATTAAAATTAGGTATAATCCGATGCCTGAGCACGAGTTTGCTTACTGCTTTGACATCATCGAAGCTCGGAGTAATTCGTCCGTTAATCAGTGCCCTTGCCTTTGCTCCGAGCGTCATATACTGACTGGCTCTGGGGCCGGCTCCCCACTTGAGATACTTTCTGACCATCCCTGTCGAACGGCGACTGGTCGGTCTGGTTGCACGAGCCAGATTAATACAATATGCAATAACTGTTTCGCTGACAGGGGCTATACGGACAATTTCCTGAAACAAAATCATATCGTTTCTGTCTAAAACGCTTTGTACTACACTTTTTTTTCCGGTTGTTGTCTGTTTAACTATCAGATGCTCCTCTTTGGCCGAAGGATAATTGATGTAAATCATAAACATAAAACGATCCAATGCTGCTTCGGGCAGGGGGTATGTCCCTTCCTGCTCGATAGGGTTTTGTGTGGCAAGAACAAAGAACGGTTCCTGAAGCTTATACGTCCGCCCGGAGATTGTTACTTCTCTTTCCTGCATGGCCTGTAAAAGTGCTGCCTGCGTCTTCGGCGGCGTTCGGTTTATCTCATCGGCAAGAACTACATTTGCAAAAATAGGCCCATGGACAAACTCGTATCGCCTTTTTTTGGACTGTGGGTCTCGTTGAATGATATCGGCACCGGTTATATCCGACGGCATCAGATCGGGTGTAAACTGTATCCTGTTAAATTTCAGGTTCATCGTATCCGCAACTGAATGAACCATTAAAGTTTTTGCAAGTCCGGGGACTCCCTGGACTATACAGTGACCTCCGGCGAGCATGCAACAAAGCATTGAATCGATAACCGTATCCTGACCTATTATGATTTTATGAATTTGATGTCTTAGCTTTACAAGCCCTTTATGGAGACGGGCGATAAGTTGAGCTTCATCAACTGAAGCGAGATCTGGTGCATTTTCAATTTGTTGTTTTTTTGATTGTTCCATGTGGTTCATTTCTGATATTTTGCTCATTTGCCACTGCTTGATAACTCATAAAGATAATCCCGGTAATATACATGTGACAAGTTATTTTTTAAATCGCTGTTTATCAAGGCAAAAAATCCCGTAAAATATTTATCATTTTCATTACGTACTTCTCCATAGAATAAGACGGTAATGTGGAGAATTCGTTACTCTTTATTACACGATTTTTGAAAAAATTTGGTAAATCCAACAAATCCAGCCTGTTTTATATACCCTTTGAATATAAAAAATTTTTAATTACGAATATGGGAATTTATTCCCAAGATGGTGGATTGTGTTATTTATTTATGAAGATATGATGACAGAGTCTTATATCGTATATTGCTTTCTATGAAAAATAACTGTTTAGAAACATAAGAGCAGCGAGAGAGTCACACCTATATTTTTTAAACATGCGATTTGAATGCAGAAAAAAACGTTACATTCAGTGTCAAAGATGGCACTTTACTACAGAAATTTGAGATTTTGATACTTTCGCCCCTGCTTTATGGATGTGGGGGTAATAAAAAAGCAGGGGCTTTTTTATAATTTATAATACTCACATTCAGCCGAGCTTATATTCGAGAATAGGTTTTTACTCCTTTGAGCTCTTGTTGTGCATCATTTCAATGCCGGCTTGTTCGCAGGGTTTAAGAGATAGAGGTTCATCAAACTGAATGGCCACCTGACGCAGGAATTTATTTACCGTCTCCACCCGAAGGACACGGCCTGTGCGAGTGAAACTTGTCATAGCCGAGGAATTGTCGTTTTCAATACGTGGTATACTAAAGCGAGTGGCTAATTGCTGGCCCACCTGGGGACAGTTTTCATCTGCATTGCACATAAAAGCCAAACCGCCGCTGGAAACGTCAACCATCAGGCCTTCAGATAGGTTTTTTTTGAAATCCTCTGCATACCAGACAGGCCATTTGTATTGTAATCTTGCCTCTGTCCTTCTGTCTTTGGTGTCACTCATTAAGTTTGCTCCCAAAATCTTACTTTTTAATTGAAGAATCGGCCTATTAAAGGATTTACTTTAGGAGAATCAGCTTCTCGGTTTTCTGAAAATCTTCCTATTTTCATTAATATCGCCATTTCTGATCCTTTGGAATACGGTTCTTTAGTTTTATGGTATTAATGGCGCGATATTATGTGAAAAATCGTTAAATAAGTAAAAATCGTTATATTTATAATCACTGGTGGTACTTTATTATAGATAGAAAGAATAAATTTATAAAAGAAGGAGGCATAATAGTGTATCGAACATACACTATTATTTAAGCCCCTGCTTTATACTACCCTCTCCTCTGTAAAGCAGGGGCCTTTTTTAAGGGCTGGCGAAAGTAATTCATGTAAAAATGTATCCAATTTCTCTATTGTGTCGATTTTTACGCAGAAATTTACGTTTTTTTCATAAAAAATACGTAGTTCCCACAATTGACAACATAAACTTAAAAATGAGATTATATAGTAGTTTCGCTTGTGCAAAGCCCCTGCTGTCCACCTTTCCTCCTTCTAGCGGGGGCTTCCTCTTTTGTTTACCTTTTTTAACTTCGTTCTTTAATGCTTAACATTCAAGAGCTTTGTGATTCCGTAATTTTTTTGGACAAACATATCATCAGCTCTTATCTGTTCGCGCTCTATGACGACAACAGGTTTGTCTAATTCGAGCTCAATAACATCATATTTGGATTCGGGATTTTGTTTTTGAGCCGCCAGTATACCCTCCATAGAGCTTATCGCAATGCCGTTGTACTTACTAACGACCATTTGCCCAAGACCGGTGTAACCAAGATTATCCGGCGTCGGTATTACATAACTGAGTATTATAATATCGCTGCGCTTGTCGGTAGGTTTGAAAGCAGAATCACGATAATAGCTATATAAATGGCTCGGTGAGTCACCGGCCATGTCACGACCGAATTCCATCAGATACTCACGGGTTAGTTTTTGTAAAACAAATCCTGCTGTGACGATGTATTCCGGTTGCAGGTCGAATTCATGATACGGCACGAGCATTTCTGAGGCTTTGAAGCCTCTGACGTCCGTTTGAAGTGTTATTTTTTTGCCGTCACGCCAAACATCAAACAATATATTTTCACCGACTCCTTTGCTGGTAATCAGATGGTCGAATAAGAGATGTTCATATTCAGGATGTATGAACCTGCCATAGGAATCAATAGTATTGCCATCAATTTCCAGAATTACGTCATCTGTTTTTAGAATTTTACAGCCGGTCCCGAGGTTATACACATCCGTTACATAGGCGCCGTTTTCAAGCGTGGCGGGCATTTTTAAAAAAGACCGTATAACCGGATTCAGTAACTCTGTTGTTTCAAAACCCACTTTACCGAAACCCTTATAACTGCCGTTGCTTGTTCCCTTTAGGAATCTGTTAATTGTCTCTGATGGGATAAGACCTACTTCTTTGTCGTTATTTGACCAGCATGCTATTCCAATAGGCTCTGTGCCGGCGCAGTAAATCTCTCCAGCCTCAGTGCGTTGGGATGCGCTTGCGATGACATACCGCAGATATTGTGCATGAGATGTTCGTGTCCTTTGGACGTTCACACGATCGAGATAGCCTCTTCCGTTATACACGCGATTTTCCGATGAGAGCCAGTAGCAATCAACTTCTGATCCTTTTTGATATTCTTCATTGAATATCAAAGGTTTGAGAGGTTTGCTCAATTCATTCGGATCCAGTTGAATTAGGCAAAGGTTCGCCTCGTAGTCAACAACGATAAGCTTTGCCCCCACAAAATCATTTTGTCCGTATCTAAGAGCTTTCAAAAATGTGTGGTTTGCAATACTCTCAGCAGTGGTAACAACCTTGTACTTGTCAACTGCACAGGCGCACGCCCAGCTCTCAGATAAATTCCTTTGCTTCCAGGGTTCGCTTAGGTTGTAGCTCTGTTTCGAAATTTCCAGGTAAACAACAGAATCACTCATCTTCTCAGTCAAATCGGACCGGCTATTGCTAAGTACTGCTGCACGCGAGCAGGGCTCAAAGACCGCACTAAGCATAACAGCTATACAAATCATCCTTTTCTTCATGATTTTATCTCCAGACGAGCCTCAGCAGGAATATTATATTTATCGAGTATAGGTTGATGTCT
Source organism: uncultured Pirellulales bacterium (assembly GCA_964508785.1). GTDB lineage: Bacteria > Planctomycetota > Phycisphaerae > Sedimentisphaerales > Anaerobacaceae > JAFGPS01. The sequence goes on from CAZDVE010000024.1 coordinate 17,529, forward strand.
TCGCCGGGCGGTTTCGGAATCGAGACGCAAAACGTTATTGTTGCCCATAAATTTTATTGTGTAGAATGAATCGTTTGACTGTTTAAGAGCGTTAAGAACATCATCAAGGCTGTATATATTTATTCCATTTATACTCCCAACAATCTGGTTCTTGAACTCATAGGCATAAGTATTAACCTCGTCGGACATTATTGCTGAAAGGATAACGTACTCTTTGCGATCTCTGTCTTTATTAAGATGCACCGAATTAGCGAATAAATATCGCAGGTAAAAGGGTATTTCCTGTGGCCAGTGCGGCCCCCAGGTCTCGAGGAAATTTCGCGTTGCAGGTACGAAAACTAAACCTGCAAAGCACACATAAGGGGGTGGGCGATCATATTGGCGGGTCTGTTCGAAAACCGGTTTATTCAATGCTATGGTTGCTGTTGTTTCTTTGAGATTACCCTTGCGGTAGAAAGTCAGTTGCAGCGTTTCCCCAATTTGTTTGGATTCAACAGCCTCGGAGATAAACAATCTCAAACCATATATTTGAATCATTCCGTCGTTATCAATATTATAGTCATCGATTTTAGTCACAACGTCACCCGGCTGGAGAAGGGATTCGACAGATGAGTGCATGATTGTGCCAATTAAAACGATACCATCCTCATTTGGGGGAACCTTGAGGTAATCTCTATAGCTCGAATTATGCAAACCCGGATAAAACATCGCGCCCATGGAACCAAAACCATCATATTTACCGTCATCGATGTCCGTTAAGAAATGCTTTATTACGGTTGTAGGAATCATATAGCCGATATTCTCTGCTTCTCGCAAGCCCTGGAAAGCGACTCCAACAACCTCCCCATCCTGTATTACAGGTCCGCCGCTATTGCCCGGATTGATCGCCGCATCGGTTTGAATAACTAAGTGACTGTCTGCTGCGCTGTGAGCATATGTATCCGATTCTATTCGGGAAACAATGCCTTCTGTTACGGAAATACGATCACCACCAATGGGGAAACCATACGTAGAGACAGTACTGTTTACCTTTGGAATTCCCGCCATCTCCAGGGCATCAGTTCCCTCGAAGAAACTCTTATCGTCCACAGTAAGAATGGCCAGGTCACAGTCGTGGCCTACAAATACAATCCTTGCCGGATAGCGTCTGGCAACATTTTCCTTTCTTACCTCGACATACCTGCAGTTACCAACATTATGAGCGTTGGTGAGAATCCTATCGCCGGAGATAATAAAACCAGAGCCTGCACTCTTAGCCATATCTTCTCTCTTCCATGGAGTTACATAGTCATATTTTTGTTTGAGACTCCTTATAAGGATTACCGATTTATCTGGGGTCTGTAATCCGACACCTTCGGATGCACTTGTGTTGTTTATTATTGTTGATACGGCGAGTATTACTATTGATAACCATTTCTGATAGTGCATTTTCGGAAACTCCGTTAAAGTAATATGTTGCCTTGTTAAAAATGACACAGAACATAGCTACGTTTCCGACAACATATTAGGCTGTTGCCTTAGAGATTGGAAGGATATTTTATAGATAACACTGCCAATTTTTTCAAACGGTCTTGTCTTGCATTTTGAACAGGTTTATATAAGATTTAATGGTTTGGAGTAATTGAACAGGCTCCAATTTGTCTTAATTTTCTTGCAACACGGCTATGTTTTTTATAAATTAGCGAAAAATTTATAAGATTTGTTTTATTTGGTTATAACATAAGATATAAAAAGAGCTTTATATTATTGAGATGGTTCTTATAAATTAGAAAAAGATTAGGGCCCGTAGCTCAGCGGTTAGAGCAGTGGACTCATAATCCATTGGTCGTAGGTTCGAATCCTACCGGGCCCAATACACAACCCACAAAAAATAAAACACTTACAACAACAGGCAAATTAGGCGACAAGGCTGAAAACCAAAATCTTGTTCAAATCTTGTTTTCTGATCCGCAATTACTGCAAATCGTCGAACAATGGCCAAAACTTTCAGTTGAACTTCGCAAGGCAATTGTTAAAATGGTACATTGAGATTTGCGAGAAAATCATATAAAAGGAGATATTGTGAGCGATTCTGAAAAGCCGAAAACTTGGTGGGAACGCAGGCAATCAATTAAACACAAGTGGCATGTGCCTTTCATTTTTGTGGTAGAATGGCCTTGTGAGTGGATATCTTATTGGTTAGGGGAGTTGGCTTTTCTCGACATCTTGGCACGTCTCGGACATCTTGTAATTGTTGTTGCCTTAATCTCATATATCTGGGGATACCCTGAACGGCAGAGGCAAGCGGAGAACCAGCGAAAAGCTAAACATTATCAGGCTTGGCAAGTAATCAACTTAGCACAAGGAAAACCTGGCAGTGGTGGAAGAAAGGACGCTCTGCAAGATTTGCACAGGGATGGGATTTCGTTAGTTGGTGTAGATGTATCTCAAGCTTATCTACCGCAAATAGAACTTGAGAAGGCAAGCCTCTGGAAAGCAAACTTCTCAAAGGCCAATCTCTTTGGAGCAACACTCTCTCATGCAGTTCTTCAAGAGGCAAACCTCTCTGGTGCAAATCTCTCTTGTACAGACCTCTCTGAGGCAGGTCTCTATGGAACAGATGTTTCTAAGGCGAACCTCTGGGGGGCAAACCTCTCTATGGTAAACCTCCCAAGAGCAAATCTCTCTCATTCAAACTTATCAAAAGCAAAATTCTCTGGGGCGAACCTTTCTGAAGCTAACCTGTCTGAGACAGATCTCATTAGTGCAGACATTTCTGAGGCAAATCTCCGAGGAACAAACCTTTTTGGGGCAAACCTTTCTGAGTCAAACCTCATGAACGTTGATAACTGGCAGAAGATCAGGAGCATAAAATTGGCAAATATATATGGGATCAAGAATCCACCTGAAGGCTTCATAGAATGGGCTATAGAACATGGTGCGGTTGACATTAAATATGAATGGGAGTGGAAAAAATTTATACGCGATAAAAGGCAAGAACAAACGAAAGAGAAATAATGAAAATAAGCTAAACGCCATATATTTTTTTTGCCTTTGGATTTGATTGAAATTCAGAACATATCAATTTGAATTGAGACCGGCAACTGGTAGAATGGTGGAGTGACAGGAAAAAACATAATAAGGCTCATGAAGAAAAGGAATTGAATATGGATTCTTGTAAGCTTTGTTGCATTGACAAGCCGCCGTGTTCTCTTGTTGAGGGAAGTTATACGCTACTCCGTGTCGAGTGTCCACGGTGTGGAACGTATAACATCGATGATCGAACGCTATCCCATGAGCCCGATCCATTTATAAAAGAACGGCTTTATTTGATTTCTGCTGTGGCAAGATGGAATTCTGAGAGAGGTAATGTGTTTACGGTAAAACCATTATTACTTAGAGATCGTTCCGAATTTGAAGCGGGAATCCTCAGTATGTGCCCTCACAACAAACAAGAAATTATGAACCACATCCTCACATATATTGCGGAGAAAACACCATATACAGGTGCATGGATTACTATTAATAAAGAATTGGACTATCCGCTTTTTTATTGTGAAAATAAAGAAGCTTTGCAATTCTACATAGGCCATTTGGAATTCCTTACACTAATTGGTAGTGATCAGTCAGGAGATGAAAACCTTTGGAAGGGACGACTCTCTGGGTATGGTTGGATAAGAGTGGAAGAGCTGGCCAAAACAAATATCGAATCTACACAAGCCTTTGTAGCGATGTGGTTTACCGATGAGACAAACTCTGCATATTCAGAAGGAATAGCAGAACTTGAAGAGGATACGGGTTTCTCAATGCTTCGGATTGACATGAAGCAATTCAATGAAAAGATTTGTGATAGAATTATTGCAGAAATAAGGAAAAGTCGTTTCCTAATTGCGGATGTGACCGGACATAGACAGGGAGTATATTTCGAGGCAGGATATGCTATGGGCTTGGGCTTGCCTGTTATATGGACATGTAGAGAAGATCAAATATATGAGTGCCACTTCGACACGAGACAATACAATCACATCACCTGGACAAATGCGAGTGAACTGCATGAAAAACTTAAAAATCGGATTCTGGCAACAATCGGGGAAGCCCCTAAAGAATGAGCAAAAGAAATAAGCTATTCATGATGGAAGCGGGCAATTGTTAGCGCGGCTACTGCATGCATGGCAATTTATTACAAGCGAATGTTCACACCACCAGATGTAATGGTTAAGTAGATGCGGTAGTGATAAAATGATTGTGCTTATGTCAAAAGAGATAATACAAGTCAATAAAGTACAGATGGCAGACGCGATAAAACGGTCTGGAGAGGTTTTATATTGTAAACCACTTGCTTTCGTATGGCTTTAATATCACTTCTACTGGTTTACCTTGACCATCGTATATCGTTGTTTTTTGCTCTGTTCCTACATTGTTTACAACCGCGAAAATTCCGGCATCAGGGTATGCTGCGCAATCGGTATTCAGATTAGAGCTAAACCACCTCTTTATTTCGTTTTCTTTGTTGCTGACCCAAAACAGGGCACGATGTAAAAGCCGTGAATTCTCAATGTTGTAGGGCAATCCCGCTAGGTACAGTGAGCGTCCTTTGCGGACACTATTTGCAGCCATAAGGACATGAAGGCCATCGGGATTAGTTTTGAGAATCCTGGTCTTCTCATCACACACGAAAACACAACTCTTGTCGGTACCGAAATCGAAATTCCCGAAAGCATCATCGGTTATAAAGTGGCTTTCGACAGGTGTAAAATTACAAGCGGCTGTCATAACCGTATTGCCGATTTCTTTCTCTACGCCCATTACATCGAATAGTTGAAAATATCTTCCCTGATGCTGATAAGCCGATGGGCCCTGGTTTCCTATGAAACCGCCTCCGTTGTATATCCATTCGCGAATTGACGTAACTATTTTTTCATTCGTCCACCATTTGCCGCCGCTCCAGGAACTGCCGTCTTCACCATCATTGATGATAACATCGATGTCTTTTGCGATGCCGTTTTTTTCTATATCACTGAAACTGATAAATTCCACCTCGACGGGCAGGCCCGACAAACATTCCAGGAGATTAGAGCCGGCCACAGCGATAACATCCGGGCGTTTTACAAAGAATTTCTGGTCGCGTCCGAAGTTATTTAGCCATGAACGCCACCTGCCCCAGGCATTTAAGACGGCTACCTTAATCGGAGCGGTATAAGGTTTTGTTTTTTCAGTATTTTTCTTAATAATCCTGAATTCGTCACATAAATCGGCTACGTGTTCGACAAATTCCGGGAATTTAGCGGCAAGGCTGAGATACCCGCCGTAGCCTATCCGGTCGATTGGTTTTCGCAACATGGCTCTTCTGATTTTAATCCAGTTACTTATCGATTCGCTAAGGGGATCTCCGCCGGAGCGGAATACATCGGGGAAGAAATAAGGATAAAGACGTATCTCTTTAACCTCATTCCATGGTGAATCAGCCAAACGTCTTAACGCCACGCCATCCTCACATGCGCCGACATTAATGTCAATCCCTATTCTGGGATACTCATCGCTATAAGGTTCAACACCAATCCAGTGGTCGCCCTGGAAGATGGCGGCTTTTTTACCGGCTTTGTGAATCTTATCCACAAGTTCTTTGCCGAACTGTACGACGAAATTGTGAATGAACTGCATCCAGTCAAGATATTTTTTAGAAGGTACACGATGTGTTGCATTGTAGTAGCCCTGGTCAACAAAATCTTCGCTCGTTAAACAGTAACCATATTCTTTCTCAAAGTCTTCCAGGGCTTCTATAGTTATGGTGTCCATATATCCGAGCCAGTCGCGGTATTTGTCTACGCCGTTCTTGTCGGAATCCAGCACAAAGTGGTAGGCCAGCGTTGTCAATCTGACAACATTGGTGTGAAGGTGTTCTTTGAGCCAGTTATCAAAATACTCCATCAAATGCCGGCGGGCATCACGATGATAAGGTTCGGTACAAACAACATGCGGACATGTCCACTTATTAGTCAGATGGTTGTACATCGAGGTTGAGTCCCATATCTGATAGACAAGGAAATTGACTGTGTAGATATGAAATCTTTTGGCATCTTTAATAGTTACTTTTCCTGCTTCGGGATTAAATTCCCAGCGGTTTATATCAACCTGCTCGCCGGTTGTGCGGTCGAACACTTGCCACCACTTTTTCGGATCGTGATTTTTATCGATTTTGTATTTTTCCCTGAAGTAGCTTTCCATCAGGTCTATTTCAATGGTATTAGAATCAGCAGTAACAGGCTCGGACATAAAAAACTTCTGTGGTAGTCTGTCCCAATGTTCTCTCGGCCATTTTTGGTCTGCTCGCACGAGACAAATGGTTGAGTAAATGTCATGTCCCATCTGAAGCATTTCTGGAGAGAGTGTTGTACCGTCACTGTCTCTGATAGCATCGACTCCCCATTTTTTTATCAGTTCTAAAACCATTTGTTCCTTGCCTGCCTCGACAGGCAGCGTTACGAAACCTTTTTTTAATTCATCATCGTTTTGATATTTGTTTTTCTGCAATTATTAGTCCTCCCTGTTAATCAAGAAGATCAGTTACATATTGTTGTGTTATCTGCTTCTAATTTGAAAATTCAAGCGTACCAAAATATTCAGGCCGGTGGAAATCGGGCTGAGGCTTGTCGATGTGTGACCAAGTCAGCCAGTGTGGATGGGATGTTTTGTCTGCGCACTTATAGAAGTTGGCCTTCCATTTAACACCGGGAGCCGGCTTAGTTAAATTACAATAATCCTCAAGTGTCTTCAAAGGTAGGCGGTACTCAAGAATCCATGTGAGAGGTTCTTTTATTTCCGGCTCGATAATCAGTCGGGGCAAAGAGGTAGCAATTTCTATTTGTTCAAGCTGCTGGCTGGTTAACAACTTCCGGTCCTGACCACGTGATATCTGGTGGGCCAATAAAATCGTGCCGATGCAATTTGCTTCCACGTTAAAATAGCCATCGCTTATATCCAAGCCGGGTGTAAAGAAAAATTCAACACAACTATCTTCCCAGACGTTGCCGTGGAACTGTTTTGCAAGAGCACGAACGTACTTATCCTCTACTCGAAATATAACATATATATTATCATCATCGTAAAGCAATTTGGCCTGGGTTTTAGGCAAATGCTCAGGTTTGTCACCCATAAAAAGCTTGATATCAAGAGGCTTTGCTTTATGCCATTGTGGTTTGTCCCAGTTAGCATCTATATCCATTGATTCGGTGAGCTTGTGTACCTTATATGTTCGGCTTTGCTCTGGGTTCATCATCATGGAACAAGAAGCTAAAAATACAGTTGTAAATATGCTGCAAACAGCAATTCTGAATGTTTTAGCCATCTATAAACCTCTTTGAACATTGTAGTTTCACTTCGTTTTAATTCTAAACTCACGAGTAGGAATATTCCAACAGAATCTTCCTTTTGTCACAGCGCAAAAGCATCGGTCAAAACTTTAGTCTATATTATTCTGTGAGCACTTCAAATCTTATACTTGCTTCATCATTAGCCTCGGCATCAACACCGATCCAGGTTTCAAAATATTCGTATTTGCCGCCGATATCATACACAATTTCACTGTTGGCATGAGCCCCAAGTCCGCGCTTGAAAGTTTTGTCTCCCATTTTGATAGGATTACCTGCTATGCTCTTATCGATGCCGAGCTGGCCCCAGCCCTGACTTTCATGGCTAATCATCAAATCGGTCAAGTATGTAGTCTTCCCATTTTTATCAAAAAGTTTTGCGTCAGCCCAATCTCCATGGTCCCAGCCGTTACCATCTCCTCCATCGTTTACAATAAGTTTGAGCCGCTGGACGTTATGTACCGGTAGTCGAATGTAAAAGGGATTATTGCTGCTATACATTATTGGAGATTCCATCGGGATAACTGCCTGACGAAACTCTGCTGAGGTTGATTTTGCTCCTGCTTTGCCTTGCTTGAAGGTGTTTGCGATGACCTTTGCAGGTCCTGTTAGCTTAAAAGGCTTCTCATAAAGAGTGGATTGGGGCCCCGGTTTGTTACCATTGAGAGTATATCGAATTTCAACGTCTGGTTGCTCACTGTTTATTTCGATTGTGATGCTATTGAAATCTGCGAGGTATCCGCCGGCAGGATTGATAGAAAGAGCCATTTCTTTATGGATAGCCCTCTTTTGAGCGGTTTCAAACTGCTCCGGCGAGTTTCCCCATTCACTTAATCGTTGAATATTGTTAGCCTCACATAGCTGAGTAAATTGTTCGAGAGTTTCCAATCGCTCGAGTGGTGGCCCCACCTGATTGACGAGTTGCACATACATAAGAGGCATGTGTGCCGTCCGTACACGAAACAGCACCTCTTTATCGTTGGCGACCAAGCGCTCGGCCTCGATAAAGCACTGTTTATATTGTTTAAGCAATTCCGGTGATAAATATCCATCCAGATGGGCTTTGGGGGCATCGTATATCCCCAGTTTTTTCCCGGAGCTCTTTACACTGTCATGCAACAAATCAATATATCTTCGGATTGGCGGGGCAGCCGGGCCATAATAGCCGCTTAGAAAATCATTGATTATTTTATCGACATTGCAATCCGGATTCCACAGTAATTTGGCCAACAGATAATTGCGCAGTTCTGAAAACTCACCTCCGACTTCACGACTGCCCTGGCAAAATATCCCTTTGACGTTATGATCGATGAAGTACTTTATATTCGCCTGCTGAATCCGCAAATTGGGATTAGGTGTATAAAGATGGCCGAAGTTGACCACGTAATCCCAAATAAATAAATTGTTACAAATCTTGGACCATTTTTCCAAATCGGATGCAAAATTCTTATCTGCTTCATATGGGCTTTCGGGGATAGGAAAGCTTCGAGTACACTCGATATTGCAAAGCATAATGGAGACATTGGGCGCTGGTTTGAGAGTTTTAGGAGGTGTACGGGTATATTGATAAGATAAAGTCGAGATAGTTTTATCGGGGAACTCGGCCGCAAGCTTGTTGATAAAGGTTAATACTGAACCTATATGACTGCCTTCACGCTGATCAATTGCTTGGCATTTTGGACATTGGCAGGCACCTGAACCATCCATTTGGCTAACATCCCAATAGTAGTCCTCTGCATCGGCCCATAAAGGTCCTCCCTTTCTTGGAATAGGGCGATTCACAGAGGGACTAAAATCCGCCGGCTGAGCCATTAATTCTCGCATTCGCCGAGAGACGATTCCCAGAATATCCGGATTTGTAAAGCATAATTGCTTGGCTTGTCTTTTTCCATTGATCAAAGAGTAGTATTCAGGGTGTTCCTCGAAATATTCTTCGGGAGGAACAAAGGAGAATGAAGTATGGCACCATGTCCCCCATCCGGCGTGCCTTTCTAAAATCATTTTATTATTTTTCATAGTGCTGGCATTGCCATTGAGTTTCAGACGGGCGGCAAAATTAGGGTCCATAGCATCGGCATAATAAACCTCTCGGTAATCGAGTAAGGGGATCTGCGTATCGTCAATCTGCGGCAAAGAAACAGTAGAATGCCGAGGTATCCGACTGACCTTGGAACTGTACCATCGGCAGCCGAGATACTTTTCGAGAAAGGTATAGACACCATAAAGCGTGCCGTGTGCTTCTCCGCCGGTAATAATGATGTGATTGCCCGCTGTGCGAATGATAAAGCCCTCTTTGCCCAATTTTGAAAAGTTGATGGTGGTGTTTAGCTTTTTTAGATGTTTGTTCCGCCCGAGAATAATTTCACACTTACCCAGCGGTTGACTGCCGGTAACAATCGGTAATTCGGCTCTGCATATTTGTTTCAGAAAGGATTGAAGCTCTTTGGCAGCGAATTTCTGAACCCCGGAAGCATCTTCTGCAAGCACAATTTTATAATTAGTTTCGCTGTCTTTTGCGAGAATGATACTTGCTTCTGTTGCTTTGAGTTGTTCTACAGATATAAATGAAGCATAAAACAAATAGACAATAGCAATAGTCTTATACATCCTTTTTTCCATAAGATCCTCTAACGCTTTTACATGAGAGATTTTAATTATGGGTCACATTCTCTGTATGATGAACTGTAACTGTTCCATCGTCGGTTACATCAATTTTCTGAGTTTTCAGGTTCCCAAATAACCTGAATAAATCTCTAAAACCACCTGCAATCACCCACAGCAGAAAAGCTCCGCCCAATCCAAACATAGCATAGACGTATTTTTGCCAGAAGCTAAGCCATTTCTCCGTTTGTATACTAACGAAGCTGTTATATATCCATGCTCCGATGAACCCAGCAACAAACAGCGCTATTGCTACGTACATGCAGGGGATAATAATCCTGTCGTATCCCGGGACTTCCGGGCTGAACTGATACCACTTTAGATTCTTTCGTGCCTCAATGTCTTCCTTTCTTCGGTTTAGTAGTTCATTGAGGTCGACTTTAGTGTCTTTGGTTATAAATGAGACGATAATATACTCGGCTATGCAGATCATAGCGATGTAAAAAGATATTACCGTTCCGTTCATAAATTCGGGATTGTATATTCTGTATAAAAAGCCGCTTATTGTTAAGACTACGCCGGTTATCATCGAAGCATAGGCAGCGGTAGTAGTTCCTCGCTTAAAATACAAACCACCTAATAATACAACACTGCAGCCGGAGAGAAAAAGACCGCCGGTTAGGTCCAGGAACATAAATATTCTATCATTAAGAGGATATAGTGTGCTGAATAAGATAATGAACAATGCCACAAGGATTATTGAAATCCGAATCCACATCATGTGTTGTTCGGGCTCGAGCCTTTTGCCGCGGATAGGCATAATAACATCCTGAACTAATATGCCTCCCCAGGCTAAAAGGTATGACGTGTGAGTGCTCATAAATGCAAACAAAACAAATCCTGCAAACCCACCGAGCAGACCAGTCGGCAGAATGTATTTCAATGCGGCTGGAGTCGTTAGTAAGGTGCGTAAAAATATATTATCGATGTTTGATATGGACTGCCTGACCATAATGGCCTTGTCTGTAAAGTCGGGATGATTCATCAAAACAATAACAGCCAGCGGAAGAACGCCTATACCCAGACCGAGGTAAACAATCTTTTTAATCTCGACCATTACACGCATCATCTTGGCTTCGTGAGCGTCCTTGGCGGAACTGGTTACAAGGGAATTGGGCTGCCATGAAATTACCCAGTAAACCATCCAGAAGACTGTTATTAAAAAGAAAAACTTATTAAATTCAGTTGCTTGTTTTGCAGTGAAAGGCTGTAGCAAATCATTGGAATTTTCGACCGACATGAATGCTTCAGTCACCTGTTGCCAGGTGAAAGTCTTGTAAAGCGCGAACATAATCAGAATCAACATGACATTTACAAACAAAGCCTGGACAAAATTAGTCACTACAAGCGTTATTTGTCCGCCGTTAAAGCAGATTATCACAGCTGCCCCGACCATAATCGTCATCAAAATTATATACATAGGGATTTCGAGGCCCCAAAGACTTATAGCGGCAGGAAAACCACAATAATAAACAAAGAATCTTGAGCCTACACCCGGGAAAATTCCCATGTTGAGGACTCCCGCGGCGTAGGCAATCAGGCCAAATAATATACGGGTTTTTTTGCTGTATCGCATTTCCACAAATTGACCGAGCGTCATAGCCCGAGTTTGCCTGAAGCGGTAAATCCCAAAACCAGTTAAAGCTACCAGTGTGGCGGCCAGCGGTTTCAATAGGAACCAGAAGTTACCAACAAAGCCGGATTCGTATGTCAACTGCCATGTGGCAAGGATGGTTATTGCACCGAGACCTGCCATAGAATCGGATTCAAGTCCGAGGTACCGACCGACGTTTCGACCGGCTACGAGAAAATCCGCTACGCTCTTTGCAAATCTACGGAAGAAAAATGAGATAAAGACCAGAATTACTAAAAGACCAGTAAAAAACACCCAGTCAATCATATGAAAACTCATAATAACAATCCTCTAATCAATAAAAGACCGGTTCTGAAGAACTTTCTCTGAGCATATCACTCAGGTTTATTGGAAAGTAATCAATTATAGTAAAGCTTTTTTTTCAATTTCACCTCTGACAATGGAAAAATTGCATAGTTATCAATAATAAAGGCCTGCAAGAAATTTTTTCTATTTTTTATTCGCTCCTTATTTATTTCATATTGAATTAAGGAATTTTAAATCTTGTATTGCTAAAATCGAGATGTAGCTGATATTGAAGCAATACACATGACTGAATATAACGCCTACATTGTATAATCCGGTAATTTGTGCAGCCGATGGTGATTATAGCCAATCCGATATTTTTACACAAGCACCTTCGACCAATTGACACTCCCTGAACTCGTTGGTTGGTTATTAGTTGGGATTGTGTGCTTTATATGATACTTTTTTTGAATAAAATTCATGTTTTGTTCAATTAAGCCGAAAAAACCGCATTTTTCCCTTGACTATGGGGTATTCAATTAGGTATAAAATTAATAAAGGGTAGCTCTTTTGTAAGCACTCATCTTAAGGATTTGCTCATACGAGTGAAGTTTGAAATGTCTTTTTAAAGCTACTCAGAAAACTAATTCAAGTTCAGACCGCTGGAGTCGTATGCTCCGCAGTTTTTGATTTTTACCTTTCAATGACTTGTTAGTTTTTGAAGGAAGGAGGTATTGTCAAATCGTTAAACATTTATCCTGGGCAGATATTTGTTAAAAATGGAATGAATTGGGGTAAAAATCTTTATAGTCTGTTTCTATATTAAGACTCTTTTTAAGGAGGTTTATGATGTGTAAAAAATTTATTTATTTGTTTTCTGTATTAGTGCTTTCCTTCGCATGCACTACTTACGCCGATGTCGTGATAGGTGACTGGGAAGACGGTTCCTACGATAGCTGGATCGACTGGGGTGGCGGGACGATTGAATCAATCGGAGCGCCTAAGTACACATTCAGTGAGACAGGTGTAACACTCGGCAGCAGTGCACTTAAAGTGAGCCCGGGGGGTGGCTGGCAACAGAACCTCTCCATTAAGTTGCAGGACATCGGCATGTTAGAGGCGTTTATGGCCAACAAGGCGTTTGAAGTCGATGTCACCTACAATAGTGCAGATTGGGACCCGAATACTACTTTTGCTGGGATTTACACGTTAAGTCTCAATGCCGAAGGCTATGGTTGGAATGATGTAGGTGGAGCAAAATCACCAACCGGTGAGAACGGCGTGGTGTTTACTGACACACTTAACCCGGATTCCCCTGGAAATCTACCTCTAACAGATCCAGGCACTGAGGGCACTACCGTTACGGGAACGTGGACATGGGACTACTCTGGGGTATTAGAATCCATTCCAAACCCACCGACCTACGTTGAGCTTATTATCGCAACGAATTCTGATCAACCTGGAGCGTACTACTTCGACAATGCACGGTTAACTGGTGGCGAACCCATCGAACCTGAACCCACTCCGAGAGTACTGTTAGAGGACGACTTCGAAGGTGATGCTTTGGACCTCAGCAAATGGCAGACTCTTAACGGCCCCGATGTGGCTATAACTCAAGCCGGTGGTCAGGTATTTTTTGATAGGCCGGCTACTCAGCTCAACTATCTTATTACCGCCGAACAATTCGATCCGGCGGTAACTCCGCTGACTATCACCGGTTCGGCTAATACGGGACCCGAAGGATTAGCTATTTGGACACGGGCCAGTAACATTGGCAATACAGCCGACAGTGCCCAACATGTCCTTGATAATGGCATTCGCTGTCCTCTTTGGCCAGAAGGCCAAAATTCGGGATGGTATGATGCAGAGATAATTAGAAAAGACCCCGGTGTTTGGGGATGGACCGGCATAGCAAGCGACAATATTCCCGGTGCAAAAGCAACTGACTGGGACTTTGTGGTAACAGATGACGGTACAACGATTACTGTTACATGGACGCAAAGCAGTGATCTGACTAACACCTTTACGGTAACTGCAACAGACGAAGCGCATTTCGACAGTAACTATGTAGCATTTACGGTAATTAACGGCTATCTTAATGATGTAACTATCACTACGACAGCCGAACCCGAACCCGGTCCGTCGATCATTTATGTCACAAGTGTAAAAGACCAGAACCTCGATGAGGTTCAGGATAACGTCAGCTGGATTGACTGGCTCGAAGCAGAAGGCTACGACGTGGATTTCCGACCGGACAACTGGGTCGAACCGCTGGATCCCAACAAAGTCGCAGAACTCGAAGCCGCGGACCTAATCATTGCCAGTCGTGGCATGTCAACAGGTTCATATGATGATGATACCACAACCTGGAACTCACTGACCACCCCGATTATCTGCACAAACGCCTGGATGATCAGAAGCAGCAGGTGGCTTTGGATGAATTCCACCAGTGCGAATAAAGACGCCGGTGCTCCATTCCTGCTGGCATTGGATACCACACATCCTGTCTT
>CAZDVE010000024.1:31934-68594 GCA_964508785.1 uncultured Pirellulales bacterium
TTTGCAGGTGTAGCGCTTGATTCGGACGGCTTGGCTGAGATTCTGGACCCGACCGTCGGCTCAGGGCATACTTCATTCCTGACCGATATCCTTGATGTGGGTAACGGTACGCTGATTGCTCAATCGTTGGGTGTTTATAACACAACCTGGATTGCCGAATGGCAAGCAGGAGTTGAATACTATGAAGGCGCGGGCCAGATTACCGGTGGGCCGCGTTTGTTGTTCATGGCCGGTACACAGGACGATCCTTACACCGATGACAACGGCAATACCATGCCGGTTGACGTGCTCAATCTGAACGATGCCGGCAAGCAGATGTTCCTGAACGCAATCGAATACATACTGCCTGCCAAGCTGGTTCACTCGTACACATTCGAGGACGGCACGGCCAACGACAGTGTCGGCGGAGCCGATGGAGCATTAGTCGGTGGTGCAGCCATTGCAGACGGAGCTCTGGTAACAACTGCTCAAGATCAATGGATGGAAATGCCCGGAGACGAGATTGCGATAAACACCTTCTCCGCGGTCTCTATCGAAGCGTGGTACACGCCGACCGAAGGTGCCAACCCAGGTTTTACCATGCTGGCTTCTTTTGGTCTGACAAATCCGGATGCGGACTGGATGGGAGTTGATTATCTGTTTATTACATCTGCCCGAGAGGACGACAAGAGCCGTGCTGCGATCTCAATAGGCAATTACTCTGATCCCTGGGCGACTGAAACCGGTGTTGATGGCCCTGAATATGATGATGGTTTGCTTCATCACATGGTTGCAACGGTTACCGCCACTCAAATTGCTTTTTACGTTGATGGCGTACCGATGGGCACCGCTGCGCTACAAGGGAACAACTCTCTCAGCGGCATTTCACAGGACTCCGCTTACCTTGCAAAGGGTCCTTATGGCGCTGATCCGGAATGGATCGGTCAGGTTCAAGAGTTCAACATCTACGACAAGGCTCTCTCTGCAGGCCAGGTTGCGGCAAATTATGCTGCCGGCCCGGTCTCTGCACCGGTGCCGATTGCCGTTGAGAATGCCAGCTTTGAGCTGCCCGGCACCGAGAAAATCAAGGGCTGGAACGGCGAAGGCGTAGGCGGTACTCCCGCTGAGGATATTCCCGGCTGGGCCAGCGATACCGAAGTTGCAGACTCCGGTGTGGAATCTGATTGGCCGGGCAGCACTGATGGTGTATGGGCCGGCTATGTAATGGGAGCGGATCCATCAGTGTGGAACCTAACCGACCAGGTCATTGGTGCTGGTGAGGAGTACCTTTTGCAAGTTGATTTACAAGACAACTGGACAGATGGAGGAGCTCCTGAAGTAACCATTAGCCTCTATTATGATGATGCCGGTACAAGGGTTACTGTTGCCACTGCAACCGCGATGCCTTTGGACCAGGCCGAAGGCGGCTGGGCCGAATTTTCAGTGAGTTTTGCAGCAGATGATGTTCCTGATTCGATTGGAAAGCTGCTTGGCATTGAAATCGACAACATTTCTGCGGCAGCTGGAGGTTCCTGGGTTGGTATGGACAATGTCCGGCTCAGTGTTAACTGAGAATGTTGTTAGAAGGCCGATGCTGACTTTTTTGGAAGCTTGCTCGACGAGCCAATGTAAAAATTGCCGTTGAGTTAGCCAAGGCAAGGCCTAAGAAGTATTATTACGGGGCTTATACCGATTAATTCGGTATAGGCCCCGTTTCTTTATTATCGAAGTTGTTAAAATCATTGATTATCTTTTGAGACAATTGATTAATACAGTAAGCTTCAAAAACTGTATATTTTACTTGACGTAAAGGTAGTGAGTGTGCTATATATTATATATCGGGTGTTTGTACGAGCAGGGTTTAATGTCTATACATTTTCATACTAACGCAGATGAACTTTTTTTATTTTATTTAAAAATATAAAGTAAGGCAGGATCAGATTTTGACAGTTGTGTGCTCCGCAACTTCTAAATTTTACCATTCAAAGATGGATTGATTTTTCAGCGAAGGAGGTATTTTCCAAATCCAAAAGCATTATAATGAACAGGTATGTGTTATTTGGTTTGGAGTTGGTGAAAATCGTGAGCAGTCATCATCATTCTAACATTTGCATTAGGAGGAATGTTATGTCTATAAAATTGATTTACTTGATTTGTTCTTTTGTGCTCATAGGCTTAGTTTTAACAAGTATGGTCAATGCTGCGAATGTTGAGCCACAGGTTTATGTGAATTTTGACGGTAGTCTAACGGGCGTGATCTATAATCCAAGCCCCCGTGAAATCGATACAACCGGCAGCTTCAGGATTTACAACGGGACGGAAATAGTATCAGATGGATTAGGAATTCTTACAGATGCGGACCAATCTCAACAAGAAAGTTTCCAGTTTAATGCCTCCAATTTTAATAAAAATGGAACGTCATTCACAGGTACAGCATTTGTGGTGGAAGCCGTCTTTACCCGCACAGACGATTGTGATTATTATGCTCCGGTCATCGATATAGGTGGCCAATGTAGTATCAGTTTTAGGGACGGAATCGCTGCAAATAACTATGATGGTACCATTGAAATTGTTGAAATCGATATACAGCCGATACCTGAGATTGGTCGAACTCTACACTATGCGATAGTTTATGACGGGCAAAGTATTATCAATTATTATGTTAACGGTATTCAGATATTTCAGAGCGATAACGGTTCGCCGCAGGACATTACTCCATTTATTTCGTGGGGTAATATTCGTCACACTACATTCGATGGCGGGCGACAAATCATAGGGCAATATGATTCGGTGGCTTTTTCAACATTTACAGGTACATTCAATCCTGATACCGATTTTATCCTTCCTGGGGGCCCTTCATTCCCTGAACAGTCTTCTAATCCAGGTCCCGCTGATGGAGCAACGGAGATACTATGGGATGAAAACCTTAGCTGGACGCCGGGTATCTTTGCAGAGAAGCACGATGTGTACTTGGGAACGGCTTTCGAAGATGTCAACAATGCCGACAGAGACAATCCTCTTAATGTATTGATCGTTCAAAATCATGATGCTAATGTATACGACCCCGGCAATTTTGAGTTTGAACAGACTTATTTCTGGCGCATCGATGAAGTTAACGCGCTCCCTGATACAACTATATTTAAAGGTCAAACCTGGAGTTTTGCAGTCGAATCCCATGCGTACCAGATACCCGGTGAAAAGATAACAGCTACAGCCTCCAGCTATATGGAAGGTCAGGGGCCTGAGAAAACCATTGATGGATCAGGTTTGGTTAATGACCTTCATTCAAACGAACTTACGGATATGTGGCTAACTATGCATGAAACCGGTCCGGTCTGGATTCAATATGAGTTCGACAAACCTTATAAGGTGCATGAAATGTTTGTATGGAATCATAATGGACCATCTATTTTATATATGTATGGCTTGAAGGATATTACTGTTGAGTATTCAATAGACGGTATCAACTGGACCCAGGTCACTAATATAACCGAATTTCTACCGGCAACCAGCGAGAGAGATTATGCTTATAATAGCATCGTTGTTTTTGGAAATGTGGCGGCAAAATATATAAGAATCACCGCTACCAGTAACTGGAGCGATGGTCTCCTGGACCAGTTCGGTCTAAGCGAGGTACGCTTCATGCAGATACCAGTAAGTGCCAGGACACCCAATCCGGAAGATGATGCAAAAGATGTTCCAATTGATTCGAACCTTAGCTGGAAAAAAGGAAGAGAAGCGGTTGAACATAATGTATATTTTAGCGAAGATCGACAGGCGGTAATAGACGGTACTGCGCCTGCAGTTAGCGTTGAACAGGCCAGTTATGGGCCATTATCTCTTGATATAGGCAACACTTACTATTGGCGTGTTAATGAGGTCAACAACTTACAAACTAATCCGATTTGGCAGGGTGATATCTGGAGCTTTTCGACACAAGAGTATCTTGTTATCGATGATTTTGAATCCTACAACGACATCCCTGAAGGTCAGGAGGGTAGTAACCTTGTATATTTAACGTGGACAGACGGGTATGATAATCCCTCGCTAAACGGTTCGACTATAGGTTATCTGAATGTTCCTTCTCTTGAAACCGTGGTTGTTCATGGCGGCAGTCAATCAGTACCGATTACTTATGATAACAGTGTTGCGAGTTTATCGGAGGTTACGGTAAATACAAATGCATTGGCGATTGGGTCAGATTGGACCAAAAGATCTCCTGAGCCTGAAGCGTTAGTGATATCGTTCTACGGCGATCCTAATAATTCCACCACTGAGCAGATGTATGTAAAGGTTAATGGTATCAAAGAAGTATATGATGGCGACCTGACTCAGGCAATCTGGCAGGATTTTTCGATTGATTTTACAACTTTGGGCATTAATCTAAACAATGTAACAACGCTTACTATTGGTTTTGAAAAAACCGGCTCAGTCGGAGGTTCAGGTATGGTCTTTATTGATGATATCCGTCTGTATGCTCCTTTAGATGACTAAGCTATTAATGAAATAATGAAAGTCGAGATGATTTGCAATCTTAGTCGTTATTGTAATCGGTTTTGATAATATATATTTAATATGAGTAAGAATTTATTCTGTGTAACAGAGAAAATAAAATCATTACCGTCTTCTTTTATTCTTGTAAGGAGGATTATTATGTGTAAGAAATTATTTTTCATGTCTTTGATTCTGTTGTGGACTGCGAGTTTCCTAAGTGAAACCACATCTGCTCAAACAAGCCTCGTTGGCCGATGGAAATTTGATGAAGAATCCGGAACTATTGCTACTGACTCTTCCGAAAATGGCAACGATGGCACCCTTGCTGGTGATCCGCAGTGGGTCGTTGGGCAGATTAATGGTGCGCTGGAATTTGACGGCGAAGGCGACTATGTGAATTGTGGAAGTGCTCCGGTACTTCAAATCCAGAATCAGATTACATTAGCCTCCTGGTTCAAGGTGGAGACATTCACACGTAATTGGGCAACCTTACTTTCTATGGGTGATGATTCATACAGACTAGGCAGAGGCGAATCTAACTATTCTATGCATTTCGGTTTTAACGGCACTGTAAGTTCGCCATATTCATGGTTTGATGGAAGAAAGAGAGTTAATGATAATGAGTGGCACCACATTGCCGGTGTATATGACGGGACTGAGGCAAGGATATATATTGACGGCGAACTGGATGCCAGCCAGCCAGCTTCCGGACAGATAAACGTTTCGAGCTATCCTCTTTATATCGGTGAAAATGCACAAGCGATCGGTCGTTTTTGGAACGGTTTGATCGATGATGTTCGTATTTACAACGAGGCACTATCAGAAGAAAAGATTCAGCTTGTTATGATAGGTGTAGATGAAACACCCGCGCTGGCTTATGAACCCAGTCCTGCTGATGAGGCTGTGGATGTATCTCGTGATGTGATTCTTAGCTGGTCGCCGGGAGAATTTGCCGACACACATGACGTGTATTTAGGTACAGATTCCAACAGTGTTAATAATGCCGACAGAGCTGATCGACTAAACGTATTATTCAGTCAAGGTCAGAATTCCGACACTTTAAATCCCGGTAGGCTTGATTTTGGCAAGACCTATTACTGGCGTATTGATGAAGTCAACGCGCCACCGGATTCAACAATACACAAAGGTAAAGTCTGGAGTTTTACGGTTGAGCAACTTGCATACCAGATTCCCACTGAAAGCATAGTAGCCACAGCATCCAGTCAGGCAGAGGACCAGGGACCTGAAAATACAGTGGATGGCTCAGGCTTGGTTAATGACAAGCACTCGATATCAATTGAAGATATGTGGCTTACTGCTTCGGGCGAGTCTGGGCCGGCATGGATACAATATCAGTTCGATAAAACCTATAAGCTGCATGAAATGTTGGTATGGAATTACAATGGCCCATATATTCTTGTTGGATCCGGTTTTAAGGATGTTATCGTTGAATATTCTACCGATGGTGGAAGTTGGACGCAACTCGATAATGTCTCTGAATTCGCTCAGGCGGCTGGTAATATTAATTATACATATAATACCGTCGTTAATTTTAACGGTGCAGCAGCTAAGTATGTAAAGATTACCGCCAACAGTAACTGGAACAGTACTCTCTTTAATCAGTTTGGTTTAAGTGAGGTGCGATTCATGCGGATACCTGTTAGTGCAAGTGATCCCCTTCCTGAGGCTGAAGCGGCAGATGTTGCAATTGATGTGATTCTTAACTGGAGAGCAGGCAGGGGAGCTGTTGAACATAACGTGTACTTAGGCACTGATCAACAGGCTGTCATGGACGGCACTACACCTGTAGTTACCGTAACCGATGCCAGCTATGGTCCTTTATCTCTTGATCTGGAAGGTACCTATTACTGGCGAGTAGATGAAGTAAATAACAACGAGGCTACACCGATATGGGGAGGTGATATCTGGAGCTTTTCTACGCAAGAGTATCTTATTGTGGATGATTTTGAGTCCTACAACGATATTGAGGAAGAAGAAGAAGACAGTAACCTGGTCTATAGTATCTGGACAGATGGTTATGAGGATTCGACAAACGGCTCGACTATAGGTTATCTTACAATTCCTTCACTTGAAACCACGATATTTCATGATGGCATACAATCGGTGCCGGTTATGTATGACGATTCCACTGCAAATTTGTCAGAGGTTACAGTAAGTCCTGCAGAGCTGGCGGTTGGACGGGACTGGACCAAAGGTGCACCTGAGACATTGGCATTGTGGTTCTATGGTAATCTGAACAATCCTGTTACTGAGCAGATGTACGTTATGATTAACAATACCAAGGTGGTATACCCCGATACAGATAACTTGAGGAGAGAGCGTTGGAATCTTTGGAATATTGACTTGGTCTCACTTGGCATTGATCTTAGCAATGTCAATACGTTTAGTATTGGTTTTGAGCGTACAGGTACAATTGGGGGCACAGGTTCTGTATTCATCGATGATATTCGTCTTTACAAGACACCACCGTCAGAATTAGAACCGGTTGATCCTGGCAATGATGCTCTGGTAGCGCACTACGCATTTGAGAATAATACAGAAGATAGTTCTGGTAACAACCTTCACGGCACCGTGATTGGTGACCCCGGCTTTGTCGCCGGTGTGACCGGCATGGCGCTGACACTCGATGGCATTGATGACTATGTTGACTGCGGAAACAATGCGAGCTTTGATATCACCGAAGAAATTACGCTTGCTGCATGGGTCAATACGAGTGATACGGGAAATGACGAGAATAATCCATATGTGGGTAAGGGTGACCATGCGTATGCGATTAAACATTCCTCCGCCAATGTTATACAGTTCTTTATTTATGATAGTGGTTGGCTCACTGCAAATACTAATGTAGATGACTCGTTTAACGGCATCTGGCACCATGTAGCAGGAACCTATGACGGAAGCGAACTAAAGTTGTATGTTGATGGCACCTTAAGGGCTACCACGGTATATGTGGGAGCCATAGATGTCAGAACCAACAATCTAACCATAGGAACAAACTCTGAAGTATCCAACCGATTTTATAATGGTGCTATCGATGATGCACGAATATACAATCATGCGTTGTCGGCGGCAGAAATTCTTTATCTTGCCGGCCAGTAAGCTTGCACAGATGCGGTTTACGGCGCCGAAGAAAGAGAAGATTATGTAGAATTTTGGGCCTGTATTGATGAATCCAATACAGGCCCTTCCTTTTAGATGTTTTATGCTCAATGGGGTCGAGAACGAATAAGAGTATTTCACATTGGATTTGCACCTGCTGAATTTCAATTTACTACATCCATCCCGGTTGTTTACATCTCTAACGGCATATTTGATAGGATTTCTATCATAGTACCGGCTCAAAATACAAACCGAAATTGCTGATTGTCGGACAAGCACGGCATTCCGACACACGGATCCGAACTTTGTTTGTAGCCACTGATGATGTGCGGCAGATGCGCTTGTAACCTACAGTCTGGCCGTTGGCTATCTGTTGCCATTGCCCATCTACAAAGGCATCAATGGTAAATTTAGCGATGCGCTGTCCAAAGTCTTTGATTTGCTCCTGAAACATAATTCGATTAAACGTTTTATTGGCCTCTAAGGTGACGACGAGTTCAGCTTCTGAAGTTCCGGGCGGAGCCATCCAACATGTGTTTGGGTCACCGTCAAGAACGTTGCCGGCTTTGAAGTCGGGCCTGCTTGTCGCTGATGCTGTTGCTGTCGCACCTTCGGCAAGATTAATCTCGAACGTATTGGAAAGGATTTGTCCAACTTCACGGAGTACTTCGCAATCGCGGTCGGGAAATAAACCATCACGATTGGGCGGAACGTTGAGCAGAAATACTGTATTACCACCCACGGAGCGGTACCATATATCAAGGATATGTTTGGTAGTCTTAACGTATTGTTTTTCATCACGCCAGAACCATCCTCGCCGAATAGATGTATTAGTTTCAGCCGGATACCAGTGTAAGTAGCCTCCCCGGCCGACCATCTGCTCGAGTTTATCAAGACCTGCAAGATTGTTGTCCGTCATGTCGGGCCAATCGAATTCATCCGGTGAAACGTCGAGGGGGATAACACTCCATTCGGCATCACGTGTTCGTCCAGCTTCATTGCCACACCAGCGAACATCAGGGCCCTTTCCGAAAATCACCGCTTCGGGTGCCAACTCACGAATAAGCTCATACCATTGCGTGTAGGTGTAGGTCTGTCCGCCTTTGCGTTTAGGATGGGCCCCATCGAACCAGACCTCATGGATTGGACCGTACTCGGTCAGCAGTTCGAAAAGCTGATTCATGAAATATTCGTTGTAGTCGTCGAGCCGATATTTAAATGTACGCTGGTCGCTAAATGGTCTATCCGGGGTAGGGCGAGGAATTGTACGTTCCGTGTATTCACTGAGATTGCCGTAGAGTCCATTGGGATTTTCTATCTGGTAAAGATCAGCGGGTGACAGATATATGCCGACTTTTAAGCCGTACTTCTGGCAGGAATTAACCAAATCGCGCAGGACATCACCCTCGCCGTAGCGCCATGGACTTGAGGCCACCGAGTGGTTTGTATAACGTGTCTGCCACAAGCAAAATCCATCGTGGTGTTTGACCGTCAGGATAGCCTCTGTCATTCCTGCAGCTTTCATCATGCGGCACCACTGGTCTGTATCCAGTTTCTCAGGATTGAAGATGTTGGGATCTTCCATACCTGTACCCCATTCTTTGGCAGTGAAGGTGTTGACACCAAAATGAATGAAGCAAATAAATTCACCTTGCTGCCATTTAAATTGTCTTTGTGAAGGGACAACATGTGCAGCTTTAAAAATAATTTCTTCGAGTTTATCTTCGGAAGATATCTCTACAGAATTCCTATAGACATCATCGCCACGGCAGATTTTGCTTTCACGGAAAGCGAAACTGCCGACGATCAATGCAACCAGACATGCTTTAAGCATAGTGGAGATTTTCATCCTAATTCCTTTCTCTTGTTTTATGAAGAGTTTGCTTCGACTTCGTCTATATTTTTCGGGATTTTTGGGCCGAGAATACGACAGCCGTTATCGGTAACTAAGACATCATCTTCGATTCGAATTCCTCCGAAATCCCGGTATTTCTCGAGTTTTTCGTAGTCTATAAAATCTGAAAGCTTTTTTTGTGCACTCCATTGGTCAATTAACTGAGGAATAAAGTAAAGACCTGGCTCAACGGTAATAACGAAACCAGTCTCCAGAGCCTTAGCCAGCCTAAGCCACTGCCAGCTGAATTCCATCCTGCGTTTGACTTGGTCTGTATAGCCGACATAGTCTTCTCCAAGAGATTCCATGTCGTGTACATCAAGACCGAGCATATGCCCAAGCCCGCATTGAAAGAATAATGTATGTGCACCGGCGTGAACTGCTTCTTCCGGCGATCTCTTTATAAGTCCCAGCTCTTTCAGGCCGGATGCGAGGCTTGTACATGCAAGCTGATGAACCTGCCTGAATTCTATACCCGGCTTTATGGCTTCGATAGCTTTTTGCTGAGCTGTTAACACAATCTGATAGAGTTCCCGTTGCTGCTGGGAGAATCTGCCACCGACTGGGATTGTCCTTGTTATGTCACTGGCATAGTGAAGTGGTGATTCGGCCCCGGAATCGTTCACCGCAATGTCACCTTTGCGCATGATATTATCACAGCTTATGTTATGAAGTGTTTCACCGTGTACTGAGAATATCGTAGGAAATGCCGGCCGCACGCCTTTGGATATCGCTATACCTTCTATAATCCCGGCAATCTCTCTCTCGTAGATTCCCGGTTTTGAATTTTTCATAGCTGCAATGTGCATTTCGCGGGAAGTATCAAGAGCTAATTCTATTTGTTCGATTTCCTCCAGCGATTTGATGGACCTTTGTGCAATAATAGCTCTTATCAGCTTTTCGGAGACGCTGCTATTAACTGCTGTTGGTTCTATATTAAGTAGTTGTCCCATTTTAACTTTATTTTCTGGTCTGTATTGTGGAAGAAAATGAATGACTCTGCCTTGCTTGTGCGCTTTCTTGATTATAGATTCGAGCTTACTGCTTGGCTCTGTTTTCGAGAGTCCTATTTCCAGACACATCTGACTTAATTTCGGTTGTGGTCCGGTCCAGACGATTTCCTCAATTGTCAAATCATCGCCGAACACAGTTTCAGTTCCCTCATCTATATCAAGCAGGGCTGTTAGACCCGGTTTATCAAGACCGAAGAAGTATAAAAATGAGCTGTCCTGTCGGAAGGGATATGAATTCGCGGCGAAGTTCATGGGGGATTCATCATTGCCGGGAAGTAGAATTACTCCGGAACCAACGTAATCCCTTAGATGTTTCCGCCTTTCTACATAAACATTGCTTTCAAACATTTTTTTCTCATGTAAATGAAGTTATTTTAAAAGGAGTTGTTCCTTATTCGGAGTAAGCAAACTGACTACAACAAGCATTATCACAGATAATGTTATAGCAGGTAGTACGGCGTCCAGGTTTGCTAAACCTCCGGGCAGGCTATTTTTTACAGCATCGACTTCAGACCAAAGTAAGGTCACTACAGTACCTGTAACGATGGAGCTTATGGCACCGGCCCTGGTTGCCCTTTTCCAAAATAAGGCGGCCACCAGTGAAGGTGTAATAGCCGAGCCGTAGATAGTGTATGCATATAGTGCTTTTTTGAAAAAACCGGTGGTTTCTGCAAAGGCATGTGTGACCAGATAAGCGATTACACCGAAGGCTACCACAAGTGCGCGGCTGACAAATATGAGCTTTTTTTCGTCTGCTTTTGGATTGATATACGTAGAATAAACGTCATTTATAAAACAGGTAGCAGGCACAAGCAGAAAGGAATCCGCAGTTGAAACAATTATACCTACCACTGTGACCATAAACAGCATACCCAGTGCAAAGGGCATGTGGTGTCGTGCCGCATAAATCAGGATGTATCTGCCGTTAGCCGGATCCGGTGTCATACTACCTGCAATCCAGGCTGAGGCGATGATTAAAAGTTCAATGACCAATGCCGCGAAAATCAGGATGATAACCGCCTGTTTGGCCCCTCGGGCGTTGCGGCTGGCAAAGATGCGTTGATACTGATTCGCATCGCCCATGACAAGCAGGAATGTGGGAAGCAGATAGTTTATAATCTGGACCGGCGAATAAACACCCCAGAACTGCATGTGCAATGCTTTATCCGGCATTGCTTCGTACGCTGCTTGCATGCCTGCAAAGCCTCCAGCCTTTATTAAGAGTACAGGAAAAGCAATCAAAAGTGAGATGGTAATAATTGTCCCCGTGACAATATCCATACTGGCAAGACTCTTGAGACCCGCCAGCATCGTATATGCGATGATAAATACTGCCGCAATGAGTGTGGCCGTTTCCTTTGTCACAAATGAGCCGGTAATGACTTCAATTACAGCTCCACCGGCATTGAACTGATAACTGACAATCACCATGTAGGCTATTATCAGTGCTATAACTGCTAAGAAGCGGGCCACTTGGCCGAAGCGTGAACCAATGATTTCAGGGACGCTCGTCGCTTCTATATTTCTTGCCCGTGTGGCAATAAGTGATAGCAGAATCATACCTGTGAAAGTACCAAAGGGAATGATCAAAGCCGCCATACCGGTACGATAGGCTTCTTCGGCATTACCGACAATAGAGCCTGTACCAATCCAGACTGCGAGCATTGTCAGAACCATGACCCACGGTGAGAGCGAGCGTCCGGCCACGGCAAAATCCTGTTGGGTTTTGACCTGGCCGGTTTTGTATATTCCTATGCCGGTAAGTATCAGTAAATAGATCAAGATGGCGCTTAAATAAGCCATAATATATTCCAAATTTATTGATATCCGTGTAAGATGGCGCCTGATGTCGTTAAATTAGTGTCTCAAGTGACATAATCACCGGATAAATTGCTCAATAAAGTAGCGTGGATTCAAAGGTTCTCCCGTTGCTTTGGTAATCATCTTGTCCCAGTGATAAAGCGCGCACGGTGCAAAGATATTCTCTCGGAGATACCGTCCCAAACGTTTGTCGCCAACATAGCTGAGGTCCCGATCGGAGTCAAGCCCAAAGATGTTGTAAACAATATGATGGTGTAGCTGGGAGGCCAGTAATTCCCCAAGCATGTAGTTATGGTAGTAACAGGGGGCCGTGGTAAAGTGTAGTTTCGAAGCCCAACCGGCATCGGGCTTTCCCGGCGGGCGTTTTATGAATTGATACTTTTCGACAAGGTCCCACCAGAGGCTGTTCAAGTCTTGATTCGGATCGGCGTAAAGTTGTTTTTCAAAATTGTACATAACCATTGCCCATCGTGCGAATAGAATCTGTTGAAATTGCAAATACTTAGTGCTTACCTCTTCAATCTCTTTTCTCTCTTGAGCTGAGAGCTTTAACATCTCCTGCATCCATGCGGCGTTTCTGCTTAATCTGCCGAAGAACATCGCTACAGCTTCTGTTGTGAAGCTGTGGGCTGGTTCTCTCAGCAGCCAGGGCTCTGAGCGGTCGTGGTATTTACTGTAAACGGCGTGTCCTAATTCATGCAGGATTGTCTCCATCCATCGTTCGGTATCTTGTAGATTAGCAAGCACACGAACATCACCATTACGGTCTGCATCGAAGCTGAATGCGTGTGGATACTTCCCTTTTCGATCGTACAAATCACTTCTGGCCAGGATGTCATCCACAGGCAGGCCGGCACCTGCATAATATCTCCGGGCAAGCTCTTTTATGTCTCTGTCCTTATAGTATGAATCCAGGTTAAGTTCATATACCAGAGGTGTTCTCTGAAAGAAGGGGTCATGATAATGCCAGGGCATCAAATCCTCAGGTGAAATGCCGTAGTCATCAGCCAGTATTTGGTCAAGTTCCTTTTTGAGCTGTTTGAAAGGTTCATCTGTAAGTCCAGATAGTTCGGCAAATATCCTGTCCAATTGCTCAACGTCCTGCTCACCGGTAAATATTGAAAGAGTATGGTAGTTTTCAAATCCGACACTTTTGGCCGCCTGATTTCGCAATCTGACTAATTGTAGAAAATCATCTATGATAACGTCGCCTACCTGTTTGCTGGCCTTCCATGCGGCCTCTCTTTTATTGCAATCTTTCTCGGTGGTAAGGATAGTATAAATGTCACTCATGGTAACTTCATTACCATCAACTGTACCTCGATAGTTGCTGTACATTTCCTGGACTTTTGTGTCAAGTTCAACAATTCGCTTTAGAAGCTGTGGCTCAACCTGATTCTGCAAATATGCCAGATAAAGTTTTTCCAGCTGTCGGGCGAGCCTTTGGTTCTCGATATCTCCGCATTCTTTAAAATTCTTCAGTTTTTTAAAATCGTTCGAATCACTGTATATTCTGCGAATCTCGAGCTGAAGCTGCTCCAGCTCCCGGAATTTTTCCTGCTTACCTGTAGTGGCTGCATCCCAGTAGGTAAGATTTGCCTTTGTTGCCAGCGGCTCTACTTTTTGAACATGAACCTGAATGAATGCATCGAGCTGGTCTTGGTTTGAATTTGCCCCGCATCCGGCCAGGACTATTAGAACAATACTCATAACAATATAATAAAGTGTTTTCATAATGAAGAATCTCCATGACAAAATAAAAACAGTATCTAATACCCGTGTGCTCTATATAGAACTAATCTGTATAAAGATTAAATTGTACTTTGAGAAAGTGCAGTTAAAAAACCTGCTGTTCGGTTCTGGTTATGATTTCATTTTGCAGCTCACGACCTACATCGACAAAGTAATCACTGTAACCTGCCACTCTGACAATCAGCTCACGGTTCTTCTCGGGATTCTGCTGGGCTTTTCGGAGCGTCTCAGCGGTGATTACATTGAATTGAACGTGATGACCGTCGAGCTTGAAGTATGCCCGAATCAGATGTCCGAACTTTTCAATCGCATCGTCACCAGCTAGCACTTGCGGATTGAATTTCATGTTCAGAAGGGTACCGCCAGTGCGTACATGGTCAATATGAGCAGCCGATTTGATGACTGCCGTCGGGCCGTTGGTATCGGCTCCCTGGGTTGGGGAAATCCCCTCGGAGACAGGCTCACCTGCTTTTCTGCCGTTGGGCAAAGCACCAACTACCGAACCGAAGTAAATGTGCACGGTTGTTGGAAGCAGGTTAACTCGATATTTCCCACCTTTTGTATTTGGTCGACCGTTTAGAACGTCATAATAAATGTTAAATACTTCCTCGGTGATACTATCTGCAAAGCTGTCATCGTTACCATACTTAGGCGTATGATAGAGCAATTCATGTTGTAGCTGTTCATATCCTTCAAAGTCGGCCTGCATAGCTAAGAGCAATTGATCCATTGAGATGTTTCGTTTTTCGAATATATTGTATTTCACAGCAGCGAGCGAGTCGGTCAAGGTGCCTATCCCTACGCCCTGAATATACGTGGGATTGTACCGGGGGCCGCCATTATGATAATCTAATCCGCGGGTAATACAATCATCCATAAGTATTGACATGAACGGCGCCGGCAGAAAATCAGCGAACAGTCTCTCAATTATGCTATTGCCCTTTATCTTTAGGTCAACGAAATATTTAAGTTGTGCTTTATATGCTTCGATTAATTCCTCATAGGAACTAAACCGGCGGGCATCACCGGTTTGTGGTCCGACCTGCGTGTTGGTATTCATATCAACGCCGTTGAAGCATGCCAGCTCGAAGATTTTGGGCCAGTTTATATAGCCGGTTAACGTACAGCTTTCTTTTCCGAAGGCACTTATTGTAACACAGCCGCTTGGGCCTCCACAGCGGGCATCCCTGATGTTCTTGCCGTCCTGGAGCATTTCCTTGATAATAACATCGGTATTGAAAACAGAGGGCTGGCCGAAACCGGTCCGAATGACCTGGCAGGCTCGCTTGAGGAAATTGTCCGGATTTTTCGTGCTAATCTGGATGCAGGCGCTCGGTTGTGTCAATCGCATTTCCTCAACAACGTCCAGAAGTAGGTACGAAACTTCGTTAACGGCATCGGCGCCGTCTGCTGTCAATCCGCCTGTATTGATTAGCGCGAAGTCTGTGTATGTGCCGCTTTGTTCCTCTGTGATCCCGACCTTAGGAGGTGCCGGTTGGTTACTAAATTTGATCCAGAAGCATTGAAGTAGTTCTTTGGCTTTATCCGGCGTTAATGTCCCTTGCTCGATTCCTTTTTTATAAAAGGGATATAAGTGCTGGTCGAGCCGGCCCGGATTGAACGAATCCCATGTGTTTAGCTCGGTAATCACGGACAGATGAACAAACCAATATGCCTGCAATGCCTCCTGGAAATCGCGAGGGGCGTGGGCCGGTATATGCGAACAGACTTCGGCAATACGTTCCAGCTCCATACGCCGTTTGGAGTCATTTTCTGTTTTAGCCAGTTCCAGAGCCTTGTCCGCGTATCTTCCGGCAAAAGTAATCACTGCGTCAGCACATATCTCCATGGCCTGATACTCCTGGTTTTTCTCGTATGAGCGTTGGTCTTTGAGGTAGTCCAGATTTTTTCTATTTTTTGATATCTGTTCTTTGAAATCTACCATACCTCTATAGTAAATCTTGTCATCAAGAATAGCATGTCCAGGTGCCCGCTGTTCCATGAATTCCGTGAAGATGCCTGCTTCAAACGCTCGATGCCAGTTTTCGTCCATTGCCTGAAAGACTTTATCCCGCATTGTTTTGCCGGACCAGAACGGGATAATTTTCTCTTCATAGACCTGCGTCACATCTTCGCTTACATCAAAAGAAGTTTTCTGGCGTGTTTTGAGTATGCGCAGGTCTTCCAAATCGTGGCAGCACAACTCAGGATATGTTGGTGTTGCTTTCGGAGCGGGCCCGCGCTCGCCGACTATAAGTTCGCCATCATTTATACATATTGTTTTGTTTTCCATTATATGCTTGAAAGCCATGGCCCGGCAGACCGGCACAGAATGGCACATTGGAACATCATTTTTATAAAATTGCGTGACAAGCTCTGCTCGTTCGGTTGAAATATAAGGCTTGGTTCGAACACTTTGTTCACGTAAGTTAGCTACTCGCTTATTCATAGTTTCAGCCCCCTATTTTGACTTCAAAACCGCAATTTCTAAATATTTCTGCAATCATTTCCATATCTTCGTCACTGGGTGCATCTGTTTTAAGAAGTTCAAAATCAGCAGAAAGCCTTTCTGATTTTTCCAAACCTCCGCGGTTATAAGGTAAAATATCAATTCTTCTGGAATTTTGCAACGACTTTACAAACTGAGCCGTCATTTCAATGTTCTTCGAGTCGTCATTAAAGCCCGGAATGACAGGAACACGCATAATCATTTTTGCGCCGGCCCTGTCAAGTTCCCGAATGTTATCAAGTATCAACTCATTTCCCACGCCGGTGTACTCTTTATGTTTATTGTTATCCATATGCTTTATATCGCACAAAAATATATCCGCTTTCCCTGCTATATTCTGGAGGACTTCGGGTTCTGCATAACATGTTGTGTCAATTGCTGTATTAATGCCTTTTATCCGGCACTGATCCAGCAGGGCTATGAGAAACTCCGGCTGCATAAGGGGCTCACCTCCAGAGAACGTGACACCTCCATCAGATTGATCATAGAATATCCTATCCTTTTCAACCTCGTTAATGACTTCGACTACTGTCATTTCCTGTCCAATAATTTCTCTGGCGCCGGTAAGACAGGCATCAACGCATTGGCCACACATCTTGCACTTCTCGATATTAGTCACAGGCTTTTTCTCGACCATACTTATTGCCCCCCGGCTGCAGGCTTCAATGCAGCGTCCGCATCTGATGCATCGTCCATGGCGCATGCTTAACTCTGGATGGATTTTCCAGCTCTCGGGATTATGGCACCACTTGCATTGTAACGGGCAACCTTTCAGAAAAACCGTTGTTCGAATACCCGGCCCATCGTGTATGGCGTATTTCTTTATATCGAAAATATAGCCCTTTATTTCTTTCTCCGATTGGTTTTTCATCTTGAGGTTTATCCACAATTCGTCGCGTTCAATTCAGATATTGTCTCGAAAACCACTTCGCCACTTATCATGGATACAACTGGGAGTTTTATACATGCTAAATATCGATGAAATTGCAAACGACCAAACTCAATCATGCAAACACCTTTCAAAAATTACGATAAATCCTCCAAATGCAAACCGGCAGACATAGAGGAGCATTCACCTACACTTAATATACTAAAATCAGAGTTACTTAACAAGGTTTTTAGTGCAAATATCCCAAGAACAAGGGATAACTTTATGTCTTAAAATACCCTGATTGTCAGATTCTTGTTCAGAAACCACATATTTCTTTCATTGCTGATAGGTGGCGGGGTAAGCAACGATGAACTGATACTTTATCAGTATTTCTACTATGTGAGTTTGGTCTTCTCTTTACAGTAAGATGAGCCGAGGCTCACGGT
This sequence comes from uncultured Pirellulales bacterium, assembly GCA_964508785.1. GTDB lineage: Bacteria > Planctomycetota > Phycisphaerae > Sedimentisphaerales > Anaerobacaceae > JAFGPS01. Next base: position 49,834 of record CAZDVE010000024.1, read on the forward strand.
TTAACAATTCATATCATGTTCCATATCATCAGAATTCACTTAACAGTGATAGTGGCGGTGCTGCCTCATGGGTTTGCCGGTTCCTGTATTTCTACATTGCGATTTGGTGGTTCGACACCCAACAAATGACACACAAAGAAATCCTGCATTCGCTGAGCGCCATAAGAGCCGCCCATGCCATGACCACCACCTGGAATGACCAGAAGGTCGAAATCCTTCCCTGCTTTAATAAGGGCATCCACCAGTCGCATTGTGGATTCCGGCGGGACATTTTTATCCATCTCGCCAACGATTAAAAGCAACTCGCCTTGTAATCGATAAGCATTGTCGATATTAGAGCACTCGGAATATTGTGGCCCGACCGGATAGCCCATCCATTGCTCATTCCAGGATGCCTTGTCCATGCGATTGTCGTGGCAACCGCATGATGCAACAGAGACCTTGTAGAACTCCGGGTGAAACAGCACGGCGCCTGCGGCGTTCTGACCTCCGGCAGAATTACCGTAAACGCCTACACGGCTAATGTCATAATACGGGTACTTCCTGGCTACAGATTGGTGCCAAAGAATTCGGTCTGGAAAACCCGCGTCTTTGAGATTTTTCCAGCAGACGTCATGGAATGCCTTTGACCGATTGGCTGTTCCCATACCGTCCATTTTAACAACGACAAAGCCGAGGTCATTGAGTACCTGATAGCGATTGCGAGCACTGAATGACTTGGGTGTGAAGGAACTTTGCGGACCGGCATATATGTCCTCAATGACTGGATACTTTTTATCAGGATCTAAGTTGTTAGGTCGGCTAATGATACCCCAGATGTCAGTTTTGCCATCACGTCCTTTGGCGACAAATACCTCCGGTGCTGTCCATCCATCGGCAATCAGTTCAGTAATATCCGCATTTTCGAGTTCACAGACTAATTTACCGTCGGAGGCCCGTCGTAATTTGTGGACAGGTACCATGTCTACACGGCTATATGTATCAATAAGATATCGACGATCTGGTGAATGCTGGATTGAATGATTACCGTTTCCTTCGGTTAATGCAACAAGGCCTGACCCATCAAAATTCACTCGAAAGTAGTGAACGAAGTAGGGATCCTGTTCCGGATAATAGCTGCCCGCTGAGAACCAGACTTGTCGGTTTTCCGAGTCTATGTACTGTATACCTCGGACGAGCCACTGGCCATCAGTAATTTTATTTTTGATTTTCCCTGTCTTGGTATCAATCAGATAAAGGTGCCGCCAGCCATCCATCTCGGAGACGTAGATAATCTCATCGGTTTCATCCAGGTAATTTACCCTCGACAGATCCAGGTTTTCGATATGTGCAGTCCAGATGAATGTATCGCTTTTTTCGTCGATGATATTGCGTGAAGAACCGTCGTGTGTATTTACCTCGATCAAGCGAAGTCGTTGATGTCCCCGGTCAACTTTCTCATACATGAAATGGTAGCCATCTTTATTCCAATGCGGTTGAGGTGAGCTGAAATCGACTCGTTCTAATTCCGGCCGAATATGCTTGCGGTCTGCTACGATAAAAACGTTGAGTTCATAGGCATCGAATTTATCACCCGGCAGGGCGTAAGGACGTGAATGCAGCACGGCTCGACCACCTTTCCGGGGGCGAGGATTGGATCAAGTAGACCTCCTTGCAGTCGCCTGGTTCGCGACGCCAAGCTATTATAGATTGGGAATCGGGCGCCCACTCCACTCTAATATATGAATTGCCTTCTTCGCCGTCGCTACTGAGTTGGATTTCCTCGCCGTCCTCGCCCTGACGTACATAGATATTGTTGTCTTTGATATAAACATTCCACATACCATTAGGTGAAGCGATAGGATGTTCTTGGTCGTTAGAGAAACGGCCGGGACGCCAGCCTCGTTGGTCACGCCAGCCAAATCGGGGCTCGTTGCTTTCCTCAGGCTGGGTGAGTGTATCTTCACTGAGTATAACATCATAAGTACTCAGATTACATTTCAATGTCTTTTCGGCTGTGTTGAAAAGAATCGCCTTGCCATTGTCAATAAATTTAATATAGTTAAATGGTAATTGGTCAGCTTTATATTTCTCATCGGTCACTTTCGAGAGAGCTTCAGCCAATTTCACGTGGTCGAAAGCTTTCTGACGAATACCTTTTTCGGCATCGACCAGTATGAATTCCTTCATGTCACCACTTAGGTTATTACGATACCAGAAGCATGTGTTTTCAGCACCATCAGGCGTCCTGTGAAAAAACCAATGGGGAGTGATTCTGGCTTTATACACTCCCCGGACCCTGCGTTCTGGCCGTGATCTCCTCTGGGCAGATGCTTGTGAGTTGAGATTTTGATTCAGTTGGTCCGATTCTAATGCTGTAGGCGAGTCAGAGGCTACAAGTAATACTATAAAAAAACCAACCTTAATGATATTATTAAATGGAACTGAGAATTTCATTGTTGATTCGCTCCTTAATTGTGCTATTTGATGTTGCTGGAAAAACCTCTATTTTCGGTTTGATTTCTCCATTACGATGCTGTAATCTACCTTTGGGGGTATGTAGTGTCAACCGTAATTGCCTCGGGAATTCAGTTGGAATATTTTAGGCTCATTCTGAACACATGGTTGCTAACTTGTTTTCATATACAGCTTTAAAGTCTTCACCCATCGTTGCATATTAAAATTCCGACTGTATAGAGACATAGGCAATCTCCATATACGATACGAATCTCTCCATAAATGTTTGTATCTTTCTATTTTTCGAGGTCAAAAAGTTATTCCGATTTTGGGGTGGTTTGGCAAAGGTTCGAAGGGAGAGCATATAATATCATAGGGAAATTTTTCTTGACGAAAAGCTTACTAATTTAGTATAAATGAATATGTGATTTTGTGCCCTTTTTAGGTTTAATTCTAAGTTTTTTTCATTTCCAGGAGGCAAAATTTCACATCATCATTAATAATGTATCAAAAAACACCGAAAAACGAGAGATATATTAAATTCAGACCGCATTGGTTGTAATTGCGGATTGGATTTTCTTGATTTTTTGGGTGGTAAATATGTAATGGAAGGAGGTCAATTCGGATAGTGAGATATTCTGGACAGATAAACATCATAAATTTTATTAAGGTAAAAAGTCTTTGTCGATTAATTGTTATATTCTTTTGTTAGAGTTCAAGAAGGAGAAATATTATGTATAGAAAACTTATTTGTTTGATTGTTCTTGCTCTGGTGCCGGTCACTAATGCACAGACAGTGGTAGACTTCTTTAGTGACGATTTTGAGATTGCCCATGACTACGTCGCTGACAACGTTGCCGGAACCAACTGGGACGGCTATTTCGGCTGGTTGCCGGGCGAGAGCGTTGATGCCCTCAATGCAAACATGGATCGTGAGGGCCAACTATACATTGAGTCATCTGACGGGACTTGGGATGGCCCGTGGAATCCACTGGCTCCGTTTTTATACAAATACGTTGAAGGTGACTTCATTGCCACAGTCAGAGTTACTGATTATGCCGGTACTGCGGATGCATGGGTCACTCACAACGATGGCGGTCTGATGGCCAGAGCTTCCAAAGCCGATCCCAATGACGAGGCCGGCACCGGCGAAGACTGGGTTTCCATAGACTATTTTCCTATCTGGACCTGTGGAAATTTCCTCTGGAGCGCCAACAATGACTTACGAACCGAGCATGGTCACAATGGCAAGGAATTTGACTTAGACCCGTGGCTTCAACTTGAGCGCAGGGGCAATACTTTTCATGCCAGAACCAGTGCGGACGGCGTAACCTGGACAGAAATGGGTCAGTCACCCCTGACGCGGAATGATTTTGACGGTTTGCCGCTGCAGGTTGGGCCTCGCCAGGCCATCTATAATTCCGGCAATTCTGGTTACGTGGCGTTCGATGATTTCAGCATTGTGCTTGTAAGGAGGTTCAAAGCATACACGCCGGCACCGGTTGACGAAGCCGTGAACGTGGACCCAAATCAAGACCTTACCTGGAGCCCGGGTGTCAAGGCGGAATTTCACGATGTATATTTCGGCACTAGTTTTGACGACGTGAACAATGCCGATACCTCAACGGCTGATATTTATAAAGGCCGCCAGAGCGAAACCAGTTATGAACTCGGAACCCTTACAGCAGGCGAGACCTATTACTGGCGTATCGATGAAGTAAACGAAGCTGATGGCGATAGTCCATGGAGAGGCCCCGTCTGGAGCTTCAGGGTTCAGATGTTGATAGCCTCTGACCCTGGGCCTGCCGATGGTGCCGAATGCGTTACCCTCGATACTAACCTTAGCTGGACGGGGGGTGCACAGGCGACGACACACTGGGTATACTTCGGCACGACTGATCCTCCACCATTCAAGGCCCTTCGGTCTACTACAACCTACGAACCTCCGGAGCTTGAACCCGACACGCTTTATTATTGGCGTATCGATGGGAAAAGAGGTCTGGAAGCCTGGCCAGGCGATCTGTGGACTTTCAGAACAGTGCCTACTATGCCTATTATAGATTCAAATCTTGTCGGATGGTGGAAGCTTGATGAGATCTGTGGCGACAGCGCTACCGTTCTTGATTCGTCCGGCTATGGCCATCATGGCACATTTGTAGGTGACGTACAGTATGTGGACGGATCTGATGGCGATGCACTCGAATTCGACGGCCGCGACGATTATGTAGAGCTACCGATTGGTTCGGTTATCGGTTCACTGACCAACTCAACTTTCGCTATATGGCTTGACTCACAGCCTGGTGGCCAATGGGCGAGGGCATTCGATTTCGGCACCGACGATCCGAATGTCTTTATGTGTCTCGGACCACGCTGGTGGTTTATGGACGACATGTATTTTGCCATCACCACAGAAGGTGCGGCCAATCAGAGCTTGGTACAGCCTATCGGTTTCGACATTGAGACTGGATGGCACCATGTGGCTGTAACGATCAATGCAGACAGGCAGACTACTACTCTTTACTATGACGGCGAGGAGCTCGCGAGCAACAGCACTCTAACTCCGAGCGATCTGGGCGAAACTACCAACAACTGGCTCGGCAGGTCGCACGATGCTGACAATTCGTACTATCTGGGTTCTATGGATGATTTCCGCATCTACAACTTTGCGCTCTCGCAGGCTAATATCAGCAGGGTAATGGTAGGTGATCCGCTGCTTGCCTGGAATCCGAAACCGACTGATGGTTCAACACCAGATGTCGAACGCGTATCACCTATGAGTTGGTCACCGGGAGATAACGCTACTCAGCACGATGTCTACTTTGGTACTGATGCAGAGGCTGTAGAACAAGCCGATACATCTGATACTACAAATATCTATCGTGGCCGACAAGATCCTAATACATATACCCCACCAGAAGTGCTTGAATGGGGCCAGACTTACTACTGGAGGATTGACGAGTATAACAATAATCAGACAATCAGCAAAGGTAGGTTGTGGAGCTTTACAACACTTGACTATCTGATTGTTGATGATTTTGAGTCTTACAACGACCTTAATCCGGACGAAGAGGGCAGTAGAAGGATATTCTTTACCTGGGTAGATGGATTTGAAAATCCATCGATAAACGGCTCGACTATGGGTTATCCTAATCCCAGTTTTGCTGATGGTGAACATTTTGTTGAGACTGCAATCGTTCATGGTGATGACCAGTCTGCTCCGTTATTCTATGATAACAACGTTGCGAGCTATTCAGAGGTCACAGTTAACACCGCTGATTTGACGATTGGACAGGATTGGACAAAAGGTGACGTTCGGGTGTTAACGCTGTGGTTCTATGGAGACCCGAACAATGCTGTAACTGAGCAACTGTACATAAAACTGAACGGTGCCAAGGTGCTCTATGATGGCGACGCTGCCGATTTAGCAACGGCCGAATGGACCCAGTGGGATATTGATTTGTCTGCATTTGGTATTGAAATGGCAAATGTCACCGAGTTGAGTATTGGTCTTGAGAGAATCGGCGCATCTGTTGGTTTGGGCATGCTGTTCATTGATGATATAAGGTTGTACAGAGAAGCTCCTTAGTATACTTTTGGGAAATTTATAGGTTAGAGGTATCGGTTGATATAATCAGCTGAGATACTCGGTTTATATTAGTTGCTATTGGTGCCTGCTAAGTATATTTAGGTAGAAATCAGGTACCAATAGCACCTCTGGCCGTGCTAATTAAAATTGTTAATTTTATGATCGACTATATTATTTAGCTAAGACAAAGATGTTTCTTGGATCTGCATAAAAAACGGGCTAAAATATATTGATTGACTTTTATATAAAAGGAGTATATAAATTAATATATTATTTGTTTGACAAAACATCAGACTTAAATAATTGGGGTAAGAATCATGGGCAAGGCAAAAGGATTCACATTGATAGAGCTTCTGGTTGTTATCGCTATTATTGCAATTTTAATGGCAATACTTATTCCTTCACTCAATAAGGTGCGCGAATCAGCAAATCGATCTATTTGTTCCAACAATATACGCCAGCATTTAATCGGCCTAACAATGTATGCTGATGATACTAATGGCAAACTTCCCCCTGGCGCCAGTGGCTGGCTCTGGGATATGGATAGGGAGATAACTGTCCAATTGATGGAGAACATAGGTTTGAAACCGGCAGAGAATGACGAAGAGACGCCTGCACCGGATGTTTTCTATTGCCCTTCAAACTTGACCCATAAGAGGAGTCGTCAGCTTTGTTGGGACTACCATCACCCGGGTGGAGATAGAGCAAGCTATCGTATTACAGGTTATTTCTGGCTTTTAGACACGTTGGACAGACAAGGCGAAAGTGCAAAGCCGGAAATCCAGGGTAGCGGAAACAAAGATTGGGTTAGTCAAATAAACATAAAACGTGCGGCTGAGTCTGAGCTTGTAATTGACGTTACTCTTAGCGACCCATCTTACCCTTCGCAGGTGTATCCTGATGGTAATTTTGAAAAGATAGTGGCCGGCAGCGCACAGGGGCAATATACCGGATACCACGATACAACCAGTCATCTGAAAAGCGACAAGGAAGGTGCTGGGGGTAATATAGGCTTTACAGATGGTCATGTAGACTGGAGGCATTTTAGTGAGATGGAAAGGCGCTATGGCAACACGCCAATACACTGGTGGTAAGAACAGGTTGTAAATGGTGTAACTGTTCATATATCTCAATGTAATAAGCCTATCAAATACATTCTTTGTTTTACTTCTCACTAAATTCAATTTTTAATGCAGATACCAAAGCTCATATTGCTATATGCTTATGATAGTGAAAAAGCTATGCACAAGCTTGTATGCCGGAATATTTTGACCGATATATGATTTTCAAGATAATAGAGGATTTTTTTGTTACTGAAAATGGTTAGCTATTACCCTGACACTCGAATCCTTTTTTTAATAGGAATCGGTGTTACCAAAGTATATATGGCCTATATGTTTTGATTGCCTTCCTTATATTTGATCCTATGGCTCGATAATCTTTAGAAAGTGATTTACAAGTGGTGGTGTCTGACTATAAGATATGAATTGGTTTCTCAGGATTGTTTTTAAGAAAGGCGGTCGCAGTGAGAAGAATAGCAGGAACATTTACGGTCACTTCTCCGAGCACTTTGGCATTTATATCTACGGTAGTTTCCATATGTGGTAGAAGTTGCCAATTACATAAACTGGTGGTTCCAGCGACCTTTAATCTGTATGCTGTGGGACAAATTATAAATGGCGACACTGTCACGATGTTGGCATCCGGCAGACTCTTGGACAACAATGATTTGGATGAATTCCCACCTGTGATACTAAAGGAAAACCAGCTCAGTAAGCTAACCGACAATCTTCCTAAGAGTTTCCAGCGCTCTAATTCAACTGGCTGTAGCTTAAAATTCAGTAGAATGTGAATAGTATATTAATTAAAAAATAGCTGAGTGTTTGATTTAGCTTACGGTTCTAAACAGTATGCTTTTTAACCGGAGGTTCATAATTAGAGGAGTCTATCATGAAAGAATCTATTTTTACTTTTATGTCAATTGTTTTAATGTTTTATAGCAATGTTTCTGCACAGGGTCAGGATCCTGCGGTGAGCACTTTTGAGGAGATGATTTGTCAGGCTCGGCTTTTAGATTTAACCAGTGTGCGGTTAACCGGTGGGCCTCTCAAACAGGCACAGGACGTAACCGCAAAATATCTGCTTGAACTCGAACCTGATCGGATGCTGGCCGGCTATCGTATACGTGCCGGTCTGAAACCTAAAGCCGAAGGTTACAACGGTTGGGATGCGGTGGATAGTCGCCAGCTTACTGGTCACATTGCGGGGCATTATCTTTCAGCAGTTAGCCTGATGTTTGCCGCAACCGGCAATGAAAAGTTCAAACAACGGGCCGATTATATCGTCACTGAATTCAAGGAAGTTCAGGACAAGCGAGGAGATGGTTATCTGGGTGCGATTGTTAACAGGGACGGAATCGATGGCCGGGAACTCTTTGAGCGTCTGTCCAGAGGTGAAATCCGCTCAAGCGGTTTCGACCTTAATGGCCTTTGGTCACCCTGGTATACACTACATAAAACTTACGCCGGCTTGCGTGATGCATATCGTTATACCGGCAACAAGACAGCGCTGGATATCGAGATTAAATTCGCGGAATGGGCGGAAAAAATTCTCGCTCCGCTCAACGAAAACCAGATCCAGCGTATGCTGAATACTGAGTTTGGTGGCATGAATGAAATTATGGTCGATCTTTACGCTGATACCGGGGACAAAAGATGGCTGGACCTTTCCTATAAATTCGAGCATCGTTCCTTTATAGAGCCGCTCCAAAGACACAATGATAACCTCAACGGCAAGCATGCTAACACGCAGGTGCCCAAACTCATCGGATCGGCGGATCGCTTTGCTTATACAGGTAACGCCGGTGATATTATAGCGGCGGCCTTTTTTTGGGACACCGTAGTACGACACCATAGCTTTGCCACCGGCGGCCATGGCCATGATGAGTATTTTCACGAGTCTGATAAGTTAAGTCTAATCGTGGATGGGCGTACCGCCGAGACATGCAATGTTTACAATATGCTCAAACTAACCCGTCGGTTATTTGAACTGTCTCCCGATGCTCACTATGCCGATTTTCATGAGAGGGCGTTGTTCAATCATATTCTGGGCTCAATTGATCCCGAGGATGGCCAGACCTGCTACATGGTACCTGTAGGTCGGGGTGTGCAGCATGAATACCAGCAGATGTTCCGCAGCTTTACTTGCTGTGTGGGCACAGGCATGGAAAGCCACGCGCTCCATGCGTACGGGATTTATTATGAATCCGGCGACAAGCTGTGGATTAATATCTATGCGCCTTCAACTGCTGAATGGACCTCTGCGGGTGTAAAGTTGGAAATGAGTACGGATTTCCCGGAAGGTGAGACGGCGACACTTAAATTGACGGTTGAGTCACCTAAGGAATTAACTTTAGCCCTGCGTAAGCCGTTCTGGTCTGGTGATGGTTTCTCAGTTAAAGTCAACAATCAGGCTGTCCGCGAAGAGGTGATTGCTCCACTTCGGGGGGTTCCGGGTTCCGGACGACAAGTCGAAAATCGTCATGGACGGACAACAGAAAAAACGATGCAGGGTTCAAGTTCATACGTTGAGTTGAAACGCATATGGAAGACCGGTGACACCATCGAGTTACTCCTGCCTAAATCGCTTTATCTGGGACCGACACCTGACAATCCGCGATGTGCTGCGATTATGTGGGGTCCGCTCGTACTTGCTGGGGACCTGGGGCCAGAAAGAGAAAGAGTAAGGGAACGCAGAGGTGATGCCGGTACTGAACAACCGAATGTGCCTGTATTCGTTGCGGCAGAGCGGCCTGTGACAGAATGGCTAAAACCTGTCGAAGGAGAGCCGGGAAAATTCCGCACTGAAGGGATCGGCCGTGACAGCCTCGGTGCCGGAATCGATATCGATGCCGTTCTTATACCCTTCTATCGTCTGCACAACCGTACTTACGCCATCTATTGGGACCTGTTTACTCAATCCGAATGGGAAGAGAAAAAAGCAGAATATATGGCTGAGCAAGAACGAAAACGTAAACTTGAAGAAGCCACTGTGGCTTTTGTACAACCTGGAGAGATGCAGCCGGAACGGAATTATAACTATCAAGGAGCCGAAGACGCGGAAGTTCGGCGAATCCAAGGACGTCCGGGCCGTCGGGGAAACAGTTGGTTTTCCTTTGATATCCCTGTGGAATCCGACCACACCACGAAACTGGTGGTGACCTATTATAGCAATGAGCGGCGCAGAGGACGAGCCAGCTTTGAGATACTGGTTGATGACCGGGTCGTGGGTTTACAGGAGGTAACAAGAAGCGTTCCCGCGCGATTCTTCGATGTCGAGTACGCCATTCCGGAAGATCTGGTTCAGGGAAAGGATAAAGTCACTGTGCGTTTCCAGGCCACTGCCGACAACCAGATTGCGACCGTCTTCGGCATCCGAATGATTCGTGCAGATGCTGAACTTTAGCAAAGATAAAAAACCCAATTTGAAACATAGGTTGATAATAAACAAAGGAGACTTATGATGAAAAAAAAGTTGTTGTTTAATTTAATGAATGTTTTATTAATGGGCGTTGTCCTTATACTTTTCAGGACAGCTTCCGCTCAGGAAAGTTCGGAGGATGAATCTGATTCAGATTTGAATATTGCCGTTGTAGCACAACCATCCAGTTCTTATGTTTCTGGAGATACAACGCTTGGCGCGCTTAATGACGGTTATGATCCCAGAAATTCGCGCGACAACCGACGGGGCTCATACGGCAACTGGAATCGAACAGGTACACAGTGGGTGCAATACGACTGGAGTAAGCCCATTTACACTAATAAGGTCGATGTATACTGGTGGGCCGACGGTCGTGGTGTACATGCTCCCAAGGCATGTCGGTTGTTATACTGGGACGGCAATGATTTTGTTCCGGTGAGCAATCCATCGGGTTTGGGAGTTGATGAGAGTCAATATAACACGACTGCATTTGACGAAGTATGCACGTCGAAGCTAAAACTTGAGATTGATGCCGATGGCACATACTCTACCGGAATTCTGGAGTGGAAAGTCTATGATTCAGGCAAATCACCAGACTTTCCGCCTAAAGTAGTTGCCGGTATAGATAGGGTCGTTGTGCTGGGAGGAAGGACTTACCTCCGCGGAAAGATTAAAACATTGGATGATAAAGGTGCCACAACAAATGTGATCTGGAGTAAGGCCTCCGGGCCCGGTACAGTAAGTTTCGAGAATGCGAACTCGCCTGTGACAACTGCGAAGTTCTCTGAAGCGGGAAATTATTTGTTAAAACTCAAGGTAGATAAGGGAAAGTTGAGTAACTCATCCACTTTGAAAGTCAAGGTAGAGTCACCTCCACCTGCCACGCCCTTAGAGCCGATTCACACCAGGAATTTCAAGGTCAATAGTCCTCTATGGAATCATCGTCTCAAGGCCCTGATCGTGAACTGGATTCCTCACTGCATCGATAAAATTTCCGATCCGAACCTGCGAGAAGGCGGTATGAATAATATCATCGATGCGGCTAATAAATTAGCCGGCAAGCCCCATGGGAACCATCGCGGTTATGTCTTTTCCAATGCATGGGTCTTAAATACTATTGAATCGATGTGTATTGCACTGATGGTCGATCCTCAGGGCGATCAGGAAATTATCCAGGCCCAGAATAAAATAAAAGAGACGCTGGAGGGCTGGATCCCCAACATATTAGCTGCACAGGAATCCGATGGTTATTTCCAGACGGCATTTACACTATCGCGTAGCGGCAGGCGCGGTAGAACCATCGATACCTCTTCCTATGAGCATTGGTCACCAAGGCACAGAGGAGATCATGAGGGCTATGTGGCCGGCTATTTTTTAGAAGCAGGGATTGCCCATCATTTGATGACCGGTGGAAAAGATATGCGGTTATATAATGCAGCCAAGAAACTTGCCGATTGCTGGTATGAAAATATCGGTCCGCCACCCAAAAAACAATGGTATGACGGTCATCAAGCGATGGAAATTGCTCTGGTTCGTTTCGGTAGATATGTAAACGAGATTGAAGGCCGGGGCGAAGGCGACAAGTACATCGAGCTGTCAAAGTTCCTTCTGGACTGTCGCAAAGATGGCAGCGAATACGACCAAAGCCACCTGCCTGTCACCCAACAATATGAGGCAGTAGGGCATGCTGTTCGTGCTTCCTATTCCTATGCCGGCATGGCTGATATCGCGATAGAAACAGGTGACATAGGCTACCAGAGCGCCACTAAGTCACTCTGGGACAATATAGTCAATAAAAAATATTATGTCACCGGAGGGATTGGCAGCGGTGAATCTTCTGAAGGATTTGGCCCGAACTATTCGCTGCGCAATAATGCGTACTGTGAATCCTGCTCGAGCTGTGGCGAAATCTTCTTCCAGCACAAATTGAACCGGTTGTGCCACGAAGCAAAATATGCGGGTTTATACGAAGAGACACTCTATAACGCTTTGCTTGGCTCGATTGATTTGGAAGGTAAGAACTTCTACTATCAGAATCCTCTTGATACGCGCGACCCTCGCTATGATTGGCATGTATGCCCTTGCTGTGTGGGTAATATCCCTCGCACGCTCCTGAGTCTGCCTACATGGATGTATCTCAAGGATAACGACAGCATATATGTAAACCTTTTCATAGGCAGTACCGTGACGGTCGAGGATGTCGCCGGTACCAATGTTGAGATGGTTCAGGACACGGACTATCCCTGGAGCGGCGATGTTGCTATCACCATCAATCCTGCGGAACAAAAGCGGTTTAGTTTGAAGATTCGAGTTCCGGACAGGGATGTAAGCGGTCTTTATACCTGCACGCCGGATTCCGATGGTATTATTTCGATTTCGGTCAACGGTTCGGAAATAACTCCTACAATTGAAAAGGGATATGCTGTGATTACCAGGAAATGGAAGGCCGGTGACAAAATAGAGTTTACGCTTCCGATGAGGGTTCAGAGAGTTAAAGTCAGCGACAAAATTACTGCCGACATTGGGCGGGTGGCCCTGAGATACGGCCCTCTTATCTATAACGTCGAGCGAGTTGACCAGGACATCAATCAGGTGTTGAGCCCTGAATCTGCTTTAACAACCGAATGGAAGAGTGATTTGTTAGGTGGTGTGATGCTTATCAAGGGCAAGTGGTCAGACGGTTCCACATTAATGGCGATACCTTACTATACCCGAAGCAATCGTGTTTCTGAAGATGATGAGAATACAACGAGCGATTCCGGTATTCGCAGACGTCGAGGTCGTCCGGTTAGTTCTATTGTATGGATAAAGGATCAGTAAACAAACATCTCAGGGAGATAGAAATATGAGACGGGCAGCATGCTTTTTGATGATTTTGCTTGTGCCATGTAGTCTGCTCACAATTCCATTACAAGCGAAAAACAGGGTGTCATGGCCACATCCTATTCCGTGTCGCATTCAGGATGATGAGAATTCGGATCTATTCGTGATGACATTGGGAGATGTTAATACAGCTCTTGCACAGGGCACATACGATCCAGTGAAGGATAAAGTAATCTTAAAAGACGGGACCATCAAAGAACACTACTATCGAGACACGCTCAGTGTGAAATATTACAGACCTATCGATAAGACACACTACCCCTTGCCGCCGTCGGGTTGGTGTACATGGTACTATTATTACTGGAGAATTACTGCCAAGGAAGTCAAACGCAATGCAAAGTGGATTTCCGATAACCTTAAGGATTATGGTGCTCAGTTTGTTCAGATTGACGACGGCTGGCAGGGTTGGGGGGAGCATCGAGATAGGCGTAACTGGACCATGGTTCACAAAGAGAGATTTCCAGACGGTATGGCGGATTTAGCTGAGTATATTAAGTCTGTTGGTTTGGTACCGGGCGTCTGGCTGGCACCACATGGACAGAGTAATGAAGATGTTGTAAAACAAAATCCGGGCGTGTTTCTTTTTAAACCGGATGGAACGAGTGCATCAGATACATGGGAGGGCAAGTTTCTGGTCGACCCGACCGTCGCTGAAACTCACTCATACCTAAAGGACATCTTTACAAAACTTTGCGATTGGGGTTACGAATATTTTAAAATCGATGGTCAGCCTATCGTGGTTCGGGAATATAACAGCAAAAAAACGTTCATGAAGAATCCGGTCGATGATCCCAATGAATTATATCGACAGACACTTAAAAGTATACGAGAAGCAATTGGTCCGGATCGTTATCTGCTTGGTTGCTGGGGCATCCCGATTGAAGGTGTCAATATTATGAATGGCTCGCGTACCGGTGGAGATATTGTGCTTGGCTGGGGCGGTTTTCAGACCGCACTGCGTGCTGTGATGGCCTATTATTATCAACATAATATTGTTTGGTATGTAGATCCGGATGTTATGATGCTGCGTTCGCCGCTGACCATGGATCAGGCACGAGTCTGGGCTACACTTCAGGGACTAACCGGACAGGCGCTCATGGCCACCGACCGGATGATGGATTTGTCCGAAGAGCGAGTTGAGATGCTCAGGCGTGTTTATCCGGCCGTGGATATCCGGCCACTTGATTTGTTCCCCTCTCAACGCAATAAAAAAATCTGGGACCTGAAAATTAATCATCTGGGTCGCCGTTATGATGTGGTTGGTGTGTTCAATTTTGATGAAGTTAAAGCTGAACAGATGTATATAAGGTGGGCGGATTTGGCTCTTCCGACCAATCGGCCCTTGCATGTATTTGATTTCTGGAATAAGGAATACCTGGGGGCATGGGAAGCGGGTATGACTTTGGATTTGGCTCCAACAAGTTGCCGGGTCCTGACCTTGATGCCGAGTAATGGAAAGATTCAACTAATTTCAACGAATCGCCACGTTACCCAGGGCTGGGTAGATTTAATAGCGTTGAAATATAACGATGCCGAAAAGACCTACAATGGTAAGAGTCGTATCATTAAAAATGACCCTTATGAGTTACGATTTGTATTCCCGAGAGATAAAAATTACACCATAAAAAGTGTTACGGCCCGAATTACCGACAGTAAATCTTCTGCAGGCTCAGGAAAGATTCTGCCGGTTAGGTTCAAAAACTATCAGGGATGGGCGACGGTCAAGATTCACAGTAACAAGACCACAGAAGTGACTTGGGATGTTCGATTTGAATCCGCGGATATTTATCATTATCCAGCGGTGGAACCATCTAATTTACGTATTGAGCGAGTCGGTCTGGACGGAGCCAATCTTACATGGAGAGAGCAGTATTACCTCAATGTGGGTTATCAGGTTTACCTAAACGGCGAACTGCTTGGATATACTCCCAAGGCCGCATTTCCGCTGCGGGGACTCGATCCCAAGGCAAACTATATTGTTGAGGTCGAGACGGTATGGGAAGATGGTTCTGCAAGCCAGCGAAGGGCTAAGTTAAAGTTCTCAATAGAATGAGTCAGTTGTCCCTTGTCAAATACAAATAAGCCCGGTGATACCTTTTAGTTCAAGCGGGTCAGACAGTTTGAATGACAGCTGTGAATCATAAATATTTTTTATAGAAAGGTATTGAAATGAAAAGCATGAAACAGGTTATGATTGCTATAGCTTTTGTGTTTGTTATGTTGTGCTTCTGTGTTTACGCTGAATCGGGAGCAAAAATTGATTATCCGGAAGTTATTGCGCCACCCGATTCAGCTTTTGAATTGGTACGAGAAGGAGATAGAGAAGTGGCGCGCCGGTTCTACAAAAAGTATATAGATGTCAAGGGTCTACCGGTCATGGCTTCAGAAGAAGTTGCGGATTTGGCACTGCAGCGTGCTTATGAGATTGTTACCCACATGTTGGTTGGTCGTCCCGATATTCTCAAAGCCATGGTTGACCAGGGCATGTACTTAGTCATTATCGGTAGGGATCAGGTCTATACAGATATGCCGGAGTATCGTAACAGTCGTAACCCTGATTTCCTAAACGAGCGTGTAAGAGGCACCGGCGGCCGTCCAACCAGCTTCGGTGAGGAGAATCTTCTAAGCCTTCCCATTGATCGTTATGACGACGAGAGCATTGGTGTGCATGAATTCTGCCACACTATAGATAGTACTTTAAGAAGGATGGACCCAACCTGGAGACAGCGCAAAGATGCAGTCTATCATAATGCCGTTGAAAAGGGGCTCTACAAGAACACCTATGCGGGTTCCAACTCGGCGGAATATTGGGCCGAGAGTGTCCAGGCTTATTTCGATAATAACCGCGTCAACAATTATAACCATGGTCCTATAGGCAGACGCGAGCAGCTCAAGATTTATGATCCGGAAGGTTATGAGTTGATAAGGACTACATTCAATCTGAGTCCTGAACAAGACTGGCGTTATAATTGGCTGCTACAACTGCCAAATGTTACCAAACCCCCGGCAAAATTCAATATCGATCCTTATTACACGAAATTCACATGGGCGCGTGAATTAACGGTAATTGGGCGAGAGGCCAGTGATAAAGCCTTGCTCTATACCAATAAGATAATCCGCCGGATGTTTGCTTATCGTCATGATATCCTAAAGGCTTTGATTGCTGATGGTGTTAAGCTGGTGGTGTTGGGGCCTAATGAGCATATATACGACCTACCTGAATACCAACAAATAAGTGATTCGCAATCTATAGATGCTTTGGCTCGCTATTTAACGTATACTCCTCAGATGAAGCTGCTCATCGTAGATGAGAAGAATGTGTTGGCCAATCCAGGGGACATGTATACCGGTGGTAACCAGGTGATTCGAGTCTTTGCTGATGCAATCTATCAGGTCACTGGCACACGCCCGGTCGATCCCAATTGGGAGAGCCGACCAAGAAGGATATGGCAACAGTATGAATTACGCCTTAAGCGCATGGACGTCCAGTTCGACGAGAAGCTCAGGGAAATCTATGATAGTGCAATAAGCAAGGGCAAGTGGAAGGGCACTTCTGCTATCCATGATCATGTAAAATACTGGATTGAGGGAGTGCTGGCATATTTCGATGCAGTGGGACTGGGCGCACCACCAAACGACGCCCATCATCCGATTAACACCCGCGAGAAACTCAAAGTCTATGATCCGGATCTTTTCATGCTTGTCGACGAGACAATGGCCTATAACGGAAAAGTGGACTGGCGTTATCATTACACTTTAAAATTTTAATTCAATGGTAGAGTTGTGCTATGTAAGGCAAATGCTGTTTTCATTGAAGTGTTGGCAGATGCAATTGCTCTCTTAGATAGTCTGTTATATATAATTTCAACAGCTTATCTGGGTTTGTTATATACGATTTTGTAGGACCGACAAACCAATGGAGATTTGCTGATTGCATGTAATAATTAAAATGTTAATTTCAAGCACTGTAAAAACGATAAATAGCAATCTAACCTAAGTCATTATTAATCTATTATTTGCGTTTTTTGCCGTTGGTGGGAATGGTACACATTGAAGATTTTGGTTAGAGGGATTATTAAGTTGTTTATATTAACTAAGCAAAAAAACAGAACATTTCCCTTGACAACATAACTAATTATATGGTATAAAAAGAGGAAAATAAGACATAAAATGAAGAAATTTGTGTAGATTTTCTATCAGGGAGGAGCACTATAATTTTTCAACTTGAACTATCATTAACAATGTTACCTCCCAAATAGTATACAGTGTGTAATGATACAGTAGCTTCATTTTGGCATAAATTGGATTCGATACTTTTCTGGCTCGGCTTATTGTCGCAAGCAAAAAGGATTGGATAACTCATACATTTTAAACTACTTATTAGTACTTATTTTTAGACAGTGTTAACAAGTATGAATCCTTCTAATACACTGAGTTAAGTGGACGGATTTTGACTGCTGGAGTCGTATGCTCTGCAGTTTTTGATTTTTACCTTTCAATAACTTGTTAGTTTTTGAAGGAAGGAGGTATTGTCAAATCGTTAAACATTTATCCTGGGCAGATATTTGTTAAAAATGGAATGAATTGAGGTAAAAATCTGTATAGTCTGTTTCTATATTACGATTCTTTTTAAGGAGGCTTATGATGTGTAAGAAATTGTTTTTGTTAGCTCTCGTCCTGGGCTTGGTTAGTATTGCTCAGGCAGACCTTGTAATTACCAATGGCGATTTCGAAGCTGACGCTGGGTCGGGAGATCTCGAAAACGTCAGCCTCTGGTATGACGACCTTTCCACCAGCTTTTGGGAAAGTGCATGGCAGAGCGACCGTGGTGGTGTCACACCAAACGGAACCCAAGTCGTTGTATTTTGTTCATGGAATACTGTGGAAGGGGATCCCTTGACCGGTTCATACATCTATCAGAGTATCGGAACATCATCCGGTGAGTCTTCGGTTACGATTGGCTTCGATTGGGGTCATCCCGATGACGTAGCCGCAGGTAGGCTTGATGGCATAACCATTACCGCCTATGCCAGCGATGGTACGACTGATCCGAATGATGATGTCGATATAAACGGCGCTGAGGGTGTCACCCTGCTCGACTCTGCATCGTATAGTCATGTCGCAGAAGGCACTGACGGTGAGATTTTCCCCGTTGTAGTCACGCTGGATCTTTCCGGAGCCAACGCGGGGGACGAAATCTTCCTTCGTTTCAACAACTATATGCCAGAAGCTGGTGCTGATCCATGGCCGGTATTGGATAACGTTCAGATTACTTCTGAAGTTGCTCCTGAGCCGGGACCGAAGGTCATCTTTGTAACAAGTGAAAAAGACAACGATGAGGACGGCGTTCAGGACGATACAAGCTGGAATGACTGGC
>CAZDVE010000025.1:0-65486 GCA_964508785.1 uncultured Pirellulales bacterium
TGGTCTATGAAATGTGGATAGATGGATATACTAATCCTTCAGTCAACGGCTCGACAATAGGTTATGTCGAATTATTTCAGCCTTCTATGGAGTCCTCTATCGTCCATAGTGGCAACCAGTCCGTACCGGTGACATATAACAACACTAATGCAAGCAAATCAGAAGTAACGGTAAGCCCCGCTGATTTGGCGATTGGTTCGAATTGGAACTTAGGTTCTCCCAGTACATTGGTTTTGTGGTTCTATGGTGACCCGAACAATACAGCTACCGAGCAGATGTACGTGAAGATCAACGGTGTCACGGTAGTATATCCATACTCTGATAATATAACCAGACGACGTTGGAATCAGTGGAATATCGATCTGGCATCTCTTGGTACCAATCTGGGTAATGTATCGACCTTCACTATAGGCTTCGAACGCACAGGCGTAACGGGTGGTATAGGTACTGTGTTACTCGATGATATTCGTTTGTATCGGCTTGCTCCGCAGATACCTGAACCGGTTGATCCGGGTACTGAGGGTCTGGTCGCATACTATGCGATGGAGAATAACGTGCAGGATGGGTCCGGCAACGGTCTAAATGGGACTTTGGTCGGCTCTCCATCGTATGTCTCGGGACCAACCGGCTATGGCATGGCGATGCAATTCAATGGAACTGATCAGAGCGTTGATTTAGGCAACAAAGCTGCGTTTAATCCTGCCGGGAGCCTGAGTATTTCGCTTTGGGCGAATATCGGTGACTGGTCATCAAGCTGGAATCACGCCATGGTAAGTAATCGAGGTGAGGGCAGCGTAGGCTGGCAGGTGCGAAGACACAGCAGTAGCAGTTTATGTTTTACGACACGGGGTGTCGGCAACGATGATACTCCCAGTAAAATTGTTCCGCCGCTTAATGAATGGATTCACATTACCTGCGTATATGACAATGTGAACAATACAAAACGTATTTACATCAATGGCGTCGAAGATACGGTAGTTGATACTGATCCCGGCACTATTGGTGCGACGACGCATAATACGTATATCGGAGCCAGAGCCAATGCCGGCAATACCGCACAGGAAGCACGTTTCACCGGGATGATTGATGAAGTCCGGATCTATAACCGGTTGCTGACGCCGGGTGAAGTCGAATTTCTCTCCGATCCGAGGCCATAACCAATGTTTTTGTCAATATTGCCCGGCTTTGATGAATGCCGGTGCATTAATGAATCTGTATCGTATGGTGCAGGGTGGACGATAATATTACAGTTTTTCCTTTTCGAGCCCTGTACCGTACGGTCCAGGGCTCGTTTGCATCAGGTGAAAAAGTTGATTTGAAAATGAGCTAAAATATAAAGTGCCTCTAAGGAAGAAGCAGAGGCAGCCGGTACATACACTCTGGAGATTGCTTACAGAGAGGATGGTATATTACTGGATGCAATTACGATTACCAGGATTGATTAAACAAGCTTAATTTTTAAAGGAGGTTTATGATGTGTAAAAAATTGATATTTTTGGTTTCTTTTATTACGGCATTGAGCCTGTCGGCAACCGTTCAGTCGGCAGTTGTTACCTTTCACAATGAGACACCAACGCCGGGCCCTGACGATGTTTACAACTTTGTCGGTGCAACTCGGGATGCTAACAATGTGGGGACGTATGACTACGATACATGGCTCAATGATGAATGGACTTACGTGGCACTCGACCGTGCCGCTCAAGGACAGACATTTGTTACAGGCGACAGCGAGGCTGTATATCTGTGTACTGGTTTTTGGATTCAGCATGTAGGATACACTGAAAATACCGATAGTGGTACCAACAATAACGGTACGTGGTATTCGATGCCGGCTAACGCCAAATTCGGGATCCGTATAACAAATCCTTCCGCCTCTGATACCGATGCTTTTGTGCTGGTTGGTGAAACCTATACGATTACGGGTACCGAGGAAAATATTATAAGTGGGGGTAATTCTGCGAATGGCACAGGTACATGGATACATTTTGAACTTGCTGAACCAATTGCTCTTGCGCCCGGCACAATATATGGATTCGATGTTGTCAGTATGCCCGGTAATCCAAATATGTATTTCGAGACACTGGGAATTAAAGACGATGCTCCAAACGGCAATCCCTACTCCGAGGGCACGGCTTACAGGAGCGGTGGAAACGGCGTGGGCAACAACATTCTAACCGTAGCTCCCGGTGACCGGGTATTTCTTGTTGAGCTGACTGGTGCGCCTCCTGCCGCAGCTTCTATTCCGGAACCAGCTGATAAATCGATGGGAGTATCGACAAATGCGACTCTTAGCTGGAATGCCGGCAGTGAATCAACTGAAAGCAAGGTGTATTTTGGTACCAATGCCGCCGACATCGAGCTTTTGACAGCTATTACACACACACAAGACGTAGATCGTTACAGCTACACTGTCACAGGCCTTGATTACAATCAGAAATACTATTGGAGAGTCGATGAAGTACAACAGAGCGGCCCTGATGTCAGAGGTAATCTATGGAGGTTCACTACCGGAACAATTAAGGCTTCCAGTGCCAGTCCACGCTATAACGAGATTGCTGTCTTCACTGACACGGATCTCAGCTGGAAAGCCGGCCTGTTTTCGACCGAGAGTAAGTTATATTTAGGCACTAGTCCGGACGCTCTCGAGCTTCAAACAACAATAACACATGCCGAAGGCGTAGATCGATATTCTTATCGGGTGACAGGTCTTGCAAACGACTCGGATTACTATTGGCGGGTAGATGAGACTTTGGATACCGGAGAGGAAGTCACGGGCGATATCTGGCAGTTTACCACGATACCTGTCATACCTGTTACGGATCCCAGCCTTGTCGGCTGGTGGAAGTTTGACGAAGGCCAAGGTAAAGCAATTGACTGGTCGGGTCTGAATCAACATGGTGTTGTCTATGGGGGAGCAGAGTCTGTGTACGGATACGATGGCTATGCAATAAACTTCGACTATGCCGATGATTATGTAGAATTGCCCATTGGTTCAACCATATCTACGTTGAGTAGTGCGACTATAACGACATGGGTGACATTCCCGAATTTCGGCGAGACTTTACAGCGAATACTTAATTTTGGTAACAATGATATGACTATATTTATGTACCTGACAGCCAACAATACTAACGGTGTGTTGAGCTTCCAAATTACAAACGATGGAGGAAGTACCGGAGCAGCTATAGATACATCGACCGAATTGTCAAGCGGCTGGGATCACGTTGCCGTTGTAATAAACGAAACCGATATGACTGTAAAAATCTATGTTGATGGGAATGTTGTTGCCAACAGCCCGACACAGATTCTGCCGAAGGATCTCGGCAATACTACTACTAACTGGCTCGGCAGGTCACAGGACGGTGCGGTCCCACCCGATCCCTACTTCATGGGTGCTTTGGACGATTTGCGAATATACAACTATGCATTGACGGAGGATGAGATTGCCACAGTTATGCAGATTGATCCGCTGCGGGCCAGGAAACCGAGTCCGAAAAACGGCTCGACTCCCGATATAATAAACGCTACGCCTTTGAGCTGGATACCGGGGGTTCAGGCTGTTCAGAACGATGTTTACTTTGGCACCGATGCAAAAGCCGTAGCTGATGCGGATACTTCAACTGCCGATATTTATCGAGGCAGACAGGATACTAATAGCTACACACCTTCGGAAGATATCGTTTATAACCAAACTTATTATTGGCGTATCGACGGAGTCGGTGCCGATGCAACCGTTGGTGTGGGTCATGTCTGGGCTTTTACGGTAGCTGATTATCTCCTTGTAGAGGATTTCGAATCCTACAACGACCTTAATACCGACCAGGAAGGCAGCAAAAGGATATTTTTGACCTGGATAGACGGATACGATAATCCTTTGGTTAACGGCTCTACTATCGGTTATCCTGATCCGGCATTTGCCGACGGCGAGCATTTTGTTGAAACTGATATTGTACATGGCGGAAATCAATCAGCGCCTTTGCTGTTCGACAACAGTACCGCTGGTATTTCCGAAGTTTCAGTGAGTACCGCCGATCTATCTATCGGTAGTGACTGGACCGTTGGTGCAGCCGATACGTTGTCATTGTGGGTATATGGCGATTCGAACAATTCTGCTACCGAGCAGATGTATGTGAAGATTAACAATGCCAAGGTAGTAATATCCGACGTTGACCTGACGCTGACAGCCTGGCAAAACGTCGAGATCAGCCTGGCGGACTTTGGTATCAATCTGGCTAATGTAACTCAGTTGGTTGTTGGCCTGGAAAGGACCGGCGCGACCGGAAGCGAGGGCATTTTGTTCATGGATGATATCCGGTTGTATAAGCAGGTTCCTTAGTTTTTTCGGAAAATATATACGGGTAAAATAATGTATGATGATCCCAATGCTTTAGGCGGTCAGTGTATTTTTGTAGGAGAATATAATAACAGCATATATAACTTGTCAACAGAAGGTGGTATAGCCAGCAATATATTTACAGTGCATAAAAAGGCACCTACAGGATCCAGGCTCGTGTAATCACACCAATTTCCGATGATTTGTTCTATATAAACATACCTGGAACAGCTACCCAAAAATTGACCATGCAATTGGCTGGGTGGGAAGTAATAACATAGAGCCTGGATTTTATTGGTATTGGAATGGTTTCCATAAATGTAAAAAATCAGACTGCCGGACTCGTTGCTCCAGAGCTTTTGATTTTTACCTTTCAATAACTAACTTATTGGTTTTTGAAGGAAGGAGGTATTGTCAAAATCGTTAAACATTTATCCTGGGCAGATATTTGTTGGAATGGAATGAAGTAAGGTAAAAATCTTAATCGTTTATTTATATATTTTAAGGCGGTTGATGTATTCTGATACGCATATCATATATTTGGGCACCAATTTCAGCGATGTAAACAATGCCACACCAGATGTGCGCCCAAAGTAGCCGACTTCAAAGATTTTGTCGTTTTAGCAGATAGTTGGCTCGACCAGGAACACTGGCCGTAAAGTTGTCATGTTAAAGTGTATTGAAAATTATTTAATTAAGCTTAATTATTTTAAAAGGAGGATTCTATGTTGATAGCATGTGTTAATAGATTTTGGATTGTCTTACTGGTTGTAAGTCTTGCTGTTCCTTGTTTTGGGCAGTTGACTTTGGAGAACCCCGGTTTTGATGCGGCAGAATTAGGTGACGGGGCCTGGGGAGGAATTCCTGCCGGTTGGCAGGGAGATGGTGCTGCTGAACAGGATTTAACCGCCTCTTCCCTAAATCCACCGGCCCAAAGCGGCGAAAATATCTGTGCTTTCAATCAGGGTAATGTAATCTATCAGGATATTCTGGAGGCAGGCAGCCCCCATCGCGTTCAGGCAAACAAAACCTATAAGGTTTCCGTCTGGGTCGGTCGAAGGGGAGGTACCGAAGGCACATATGGTGGAATTCTTCGGGTTTTCCTTCAGGATTCGGCAACTGCAACTACAATTGACGAGGCTATCTACGATATGGATAATCCGGACCAGCCCCGAAATTCCTGGACTTTTCAGACGTTCTATTTGTCAACCGGTGCTAATCCGCCGGGAGTGAATTTTAGTACGTTGCAGATTGGGTTTGCAAATATAAGCGAGCGTGCTCCGGCGAACCAGTTTTGGTTTTCGCAGGTTATCCTGGATGATGTATCTATAGAAAGTGTAAATCCCATTGCAATCAATCCGTCTCCCGGTAATAACAGTTTAATTAACACAAAGTCAGTGACCCTTCAGTGGGAGCCGGGCCCGTTCGCAACCGAACATGATATCTATTTGTCCAACAACCGTGACGATGTTGTCAATGCCACCAGCAGCAGTACTATGGGCCCGGAGAATGTTTACAAGGCCCGCCAGAGTGCCAGCAGCATCGTAATTGACGGTCTTTCTCCCAGCATGACATATTACTGGCGGATCGATGAAGTCGGCGGCTCAAGTATCTATAAAGGGGATATATGGCAGTTTACCGTTCGGCCGCCCACCGCTTATGATCCTGTTCCGGTTAACGGTACGCCGTTTACGGACATAAATGTGCAGTTAAGCTGGAGTTCTGGTACGGGTGCGATTAGCCATCATGTGTATCTGGGTACTAATATGGAGGATGTGCAGGCCGGAACCGCTGATACAGATAAAGGAATTGTTGAAGTTAGCAGCTTTACTCCGGAACCGCTCGAATATGAAAGGACATACTATTGGAGAATCGACGAGGATGATGGGACCAGTATCCATGCAGGCGATATCTGGAAATTCAATACAGCTCCTGAGCTTCCGATAATTGATCCTACTCTCGTCGGCTGGTGGAAGCTCGATGAAGTAGAGGGAATCGGAGCACTTGATTCTTCCGGCTACGGTAATCATGGTACGCTGTTTGGTGGTCTGACATGGGTACCCGGCGAAAAAGAGGGCGGTTTGGACGTTGATGGTGTGGACGGCAGTTTTGTTAATTGCGGCAATCCCGATAGCCTGAATATCACTGTGGCGATTACGCTGTCGTTGTGGGTCAATACGGTTGATGCAGGTACAAGTCAGGATGACCCCTTTATGACTAAGGGAAATTCCAGCTATGCGCTGAGACATACTGCCGCCAATAACATTGCTTTTGATGTTAATGATGGTCAATTATATACCGCTGCTTTTCCCGTGACCGAAGAATTTAACGGCTCCTGGCGCCATTTGGCAGGAACTTATGACGGAAGTGAACTCAATTTGTATATTGACGGTGAATTGCAGGCAACCGAGACTCATCAGGGTTCCATTGCAACAAATACATTTGCTGTCAGTATAGGCTCGGACAATGAGCAGACCTGGATGTGGTATAACGGTGCTGTTGACGATGCCCGGATATACAACCGTGCATTAACAGCAGAAGAGGTCATGGATGTAATATTGGGTGACACTTCGGTTGCCGGTAATCCAAAGCCCGGTTATGGGGCGCTTGTAGATTTGGTCCAGGCCTTTCCTCTTACCTGGACGCCCGGAGAAAATGCGGTCCAGCATGATGTTTACCTTGGCGTCGATAAAGTTGCTGTAGCTGAGGCTGATACATCCACCGCACAGATATATCAAGGGCGGCTGGATGCGAATAGTTTTACGCCTCCTGAAACTCCAGCATGGAATCAACCTCACTATTGGCGTATCGATGAAATCAATACCGATTCGACGGTAAACAAGGGTAAAATTTGGATATTTACCATATTAGATTATCTTCTTGTAGATGATTTCGAGGCCTACAACGACCTCAATGTTAACGAAGAGGGCAGTAACAGGATTTACATGACTTGGATTGATGGATATGACAATCCTTCGGTAAACGGCTCAACAATTGGTTATCCCGATCCCGATTTTGCCAACGGTGAGCACTTAGTTGAGACCGATATCGTCCACGGCGGCAATCAATCGGCACCTTTGTTTTTCGATGACAGAACGGCAAGTTACTCGGAGGTAACAGTCAGCACGGACGATTTGTCGATTGGACGGGATTGGACTATCGGCAACCCTGAGACACTGTCACTGTGGGTTTATGGCGATCCGAACAACGCTGTTACGGAGCAAATGTATGTCAAGATTAATAATGCCAAGGTAACAGTCAATCCCGATCTAACGCAGGCAGAATGGCAGGAAGTGACGGTTGACTTGGCTGCGTTTAATACGAATTTTAGTAACGTTACATCTTTCGGTATCGGTTTCGAAAGAACCGGCGCAACCGACGGTACAGGAATTGTACTCATTGATGATATTCGTTTGTATAGACTGTAACCAAAAGATAAAGTTGGTAAAATTATTTGTCGAATTTGTTTTATATAACTATTTAATTTAGGGCCTATGTCGTTTTGTTAGACATGGGCCCTTCTTTTTTTTATCGGTTTTGAATATATCAGAAATCGACATACGAATCTGTTCCACGATCCTACTGCTAATTTAGGCATACACCGAAATCGCCGAACTGTTGCGTATGCGCAGGGCAAAGGAATAATAAGCCCAAAAAATAGCCCCATTTTCTTGACTTGACGCTACAACCACGATACAACCAGAAAGCCCATTATCCCCCAATTTTTAAAAATACCAATTTTACAACTGCATTCATATCAGCAACTTATAAAATGCAAGAAAAATGCAAACATATTCAACGTTCGCTGTCCTAATGGCCCCCTATAAAGCAATAGGTCGTGAGTAGCGTATTTTTCTGACAAAAACTGTACCGCAGTTTCCGTACAATCTTTTGAGCTTCAAAAAAAAATATCTTCATCAGTGTATTTTAACAGCCACTCTTGTTCCAAAGCATCAAGTATTGCCTACGCCATGTAAAAAACTTTTTTCCAACCGCTGCTTTAAAGACTTCTCCAGTGCGAATCCACCTTTTTCAGGATTATGTTTTGTCTTTGATTGCAGTTTTTGAACAACTCATCATATATCATTGTCCCAATATAAGGCTTGCTGTTGGGGATGGAGGCAACGCTCTCAATTCTGGCTCATCAAGCTTATATTTTATAGAATTACCAACATTTATTAACATATGCTAGTGATTCTTTAAGATGTGTATTAACTATTTCGTCATTAATAGAAAAATAGGTGCTATTCTTAGAACATCATATTTAAATCTAAAGAGAGTTACATTTCGCGGGAGTAATACGGGATCATTTGGGAGCAAAAACCTGAATAAATCTGATTAAACCTGATAAAATCTGAGAATTTCTAAGTGGTTTTAGCAAAAAGGCTTAAGTTGTATTTTCTTGCCATTGAAGTACTTATAAAAAAGCTCTGATTGGGGTTCGAATCCCCCCGCCTCCATTTTTTATCATAATACCTTCTAAATAAAGAACTTATAAAAATAAAAGCCGCACAAAAATGCTCTCGGGAATAAATCATAAACATTATCAGCTATCAACAATAGTATCTGAACCAAGTGTAAAGCTTTGCAAGTTTTTGGAATACAAGTCTTGGGTCCGTTGAACAGCGAAATATTTTGAAAAGAAAGATTATTATGTCACCCACAAACCTCCAGTCAAAAGCAATGACGCTATTTATTAGCTCATAAGCCCGGCGAGAAGATTGCTGATGAAATTGACAAAGATAAACCTGATGATTCGATCAGAGAGAGGGATGTCAAAAAAATTGAATTGCTAAGTTGGTTGTACATCTCATAAAAAAAGCAATTTATTATATATAGCAGAATCAGCGGTCTTTAGTTTATAATATAAGTTTTCCTATGCTAAGAATTCACCAATCCATTCGCTTACGTTTCATACAATAATCGCAAGTTGACGCGTTATAGTCTGCTATAACTTTAAAGATCATTTGAACTTTTAAAAAATGACAACCAATTCTGCAACTAAATCAGAAATTCAGAAAAAAGATATATAACATCGGATAGCTAATCACTTTTAATTTCACAGCGGCTTACAATTAAATTATACAGCCATGCAAAAATTGCACCTCCAATGACACCATCCGCAAAGGCCCATATTAGACCAATTAATGAGCCCATCGGGCTTATGTTAAATCCACGATAGAGCCGTCCAATAATTGTGGTTTCACCAGTGGCACCATCAAAAGCAATTATCCACCAGGTTAAACAAAAAAGTCCGAGCCCCCAAATTAATCCGAACGCCAGCGCAAAAGCTTTTACATTAAGTTTCATTTTAAATCCTCTCTAATTATGACACCCAACTGAAAGCTAAAATCTAAATACAATTCAAATAAAATTTACATTAATCAATTTTCATTGATCCGTTTTCTAATCAGCTTCTAGGTCCATCTTTATGGCAAAAAACTTCAACATATCTTTTAGCGTAATGATTCCCAGCAGTTGATTATTGTCGACAATCATCAAACGACTGTTGCCTGTACGATTCATGATTGACAGTGCCTGCAAAGCATCTGTCTTTGGTGAAATTACATTTTCATCCGAACACCGGCTCATTACATCCCTAACTGAGTATTGTTCCCACTGTTCTTTCGGCAGTTCCCTTACCTCTTTAGAAGTTATACAGCCAATGATAGAATCACCGTTTATAACTGGGAACATCTTGTAATGATATTTGTAGAAGTAGTCGTTAACGATCTGCTCGATAGACATTGATGGAGAAACAGTTATTGGATCGGTTTTCATGAAACGCTGAATTTCTTCACCTCCCAAAACATTTCGTATCAGAAGCTGTTTGTAAGACATCTGTGAGGCTGACCGGATAAAAAGGCCAATTAGCAGATACCATATTCCGCCAATAAACGCCCCAGCGATAAAATTAAGAATCCCGAAAACTATTAGAAATATACCAATGGCAGAACCCAGGTCTGAAGCGACACGGGTTGCCCATCGCAAATTCCCTTTGACACCCCAAAGAATCGAACGCAATACCCTTCCGCCATCAAGGGGAAAGGCAGGAAGAAGATTGAAACCGGCCAGGATGAAATTGATTATCATGAGATATTGCAGTACTCCGTTGAGAGGTTTAGACCAGCCTATGTTCTGACCGGCCATATGGATAAAATATAGAACAATCCCTAAAAATATGCTCGAGACCGGTCCCGCTACCGCCATTAAGAATTCTGCTTTTGGGCTTTCCGGATCCGATTCCATTTCGGCAACGCCTCCAAAGATAAATAAGGTTATCCCCTTCATCTGCATGCCAAATTTTCGGGCGACTAACGAATGACAAAATTCGTGGAAAATAATTGACACGAATAATCCCACAGCTCCGGCGATTCCCATCCACCAATAAATTCTATTTGAAAATCCTGTAAAATAACGTGGAAAGAGACTCTTTGCCAATGACCATGTGATTAATACTGCAATAATAAGCCATGACAAATCGATTCTTACCGTGAAACCAAACAGTTTAAATAGAGGTATTCGTTTCCCAAACATATTCCTGTCCTTTTAAAATCATGTAAATGAACGAAGTATTCATCCTAATAATCATATATCATGGCATTTCAAATTTATGTTGAGGATGTTTGACCGTCAGGACCGGGCAAGGTGCTTTGCGTACAACCTTCTCGGCCACACTGCCGAGCATTATTGCCGACAGAGCGCTGTGGCCGTGTGTACCTATTACTATCAGATCGATTGATTGTTCTCTGACATAACGTATTATCTCAACAAAGGGAGTCCCTACAAGCACTCTCGATGTTACCTTGTCGACTTCAGAAAGGTTCTCCGTCACGAACCTCTCTAATCTGGTCCTGGCAGTCCTTAAAATTTTATCTTCGGAAACATGAGGTACATTTAAAGGCACCATATATTCACCCGTAAGATATTCCTCTTGAGGCATTTCAACAACATGTAAACAATATAACTCAGCTTTGTTCTGCAGAGTAAAGTTAACCGCGTATGGTAATGCCGCCATGGAATATTCTGAAAAATCCGTGGGATATAGTATCTTACTAATATTTATCATGATTTATTGCCTCCAATAAATCTTTCAGTCTCTTAAAATATCAACATTATACGGAGCCAGCGACTATCCAATAATGGACACCAACCCTACGAATCGAAGAATTAAGGTTTTGAATTAAAGAATATGAAGATTTGGCATATGTACATGGTCTGTGACTAAACTGCGAGTTGGCATACACTGCCGTATCTTTATTAACATATTTGTCTTCTCTTTCTAACCTCAGTGGATCTTCTATATACCATGCATATTGTTTCTTTGGTTCGCTACTGCTCTTCTGTGGTGGTAATCCATATTTCTGTCTGTTTGTTTTTCGATCAGACTCAGAAAAAAGAACAACTAAATGCCCCTTATGTTCAGGAATGCTTTGATACTCATAAGGTTGTAATAGCATCGTTTCGCTTGTATTTGTAATCGATGCCGGCTTAGGCAGTTGAGTTACGAATCGATAAGTAAAATTCTGGCAGTCAACATCTGTCGGATCTGAAATCTTAAAAAGGCCTTGATCCTGGGAAAGTGTGACTCCCATAACAAATATCAGCATTATATTAATCTTACAAACCATAGCCTCAGTTCCCTTTCCAGTATTATCATATTGCACTAAATACCTTGATGCTGATTATATGTCACAATATTAAGCTCCGACACATTACTATCTCACTTCATGATAATATTGGATTCCTGTTCGAACAAAATAATACTACTCAACCATTTCAATCCCGGTTATCATTGAGTTAACCGTACAATAATAAATTGTGAATATTCACCTCGCCTAATCAATAGCATAATTTTATTATCCTTGGACATATTTAATGCCTTCTCAAAATCATCCACCGAGTTAACAGACTGTCGGTTGACACTCTTAATCAAATCGCCTGGCTGGATACCGGCCTCACCGGCAGGACTACCAGGAACAACACCGGTAACAATCACACCCTCGCCAATAGGATATCCAAATCGTTCCGCAAGATCCTTTGTTACATTTTGCACGGCGAGCCCCAGGGCCTCTTGTGATTTCTTTTGACCTTTGGACTGATTGCTTTGGGCGATCTCCCTGGGACGTTCTGAAAGCGTCACGGTAACGTTGCGGATTACACCATCTCGCAAAACGGAAAGTTCCACATTGCTGTCGGGCTTTAAAACGGCTATATCATTGCGAAAAGAGTCATAGGATTCAATTTTTTTCCCGTTCAATTCCAGAAGTACATCGTGGCTTTTAAGACCGGCTTTATCGGCTGGTGAGCCTTTTTCGACACTCGCAACTATTAAACCCTGACTGCTTTTAAGTTTGAGAAGTTCAGCCATGTCCGGCGTAACATCCTGGCCATAAATACCCAGATAACCTCGAGTGACCTTTCCATTTTCTTTCAATTGTCGTTCGATGCTTCTTGCCATATTAATGGGAATGGCAAAGCCGATACCCATATAGCCGCCGCTTTGGCTAAATATAGCTGTGTTAATACCGACGACCTGCCCGTCCAGATTAATTAGAGGTCCTCCTGAGTTGCCCGGATTTATTGCTGCATCCGTCTGGATAAAATCCTCATACGCAGCAATATGGACATTGCTCCGACCGACCGCGCTAATTACACCCACAGTAACAGTTTCGTTTAGGCCAAAGGGATTACCGATAGCGATGACCCAGTCACCGATTTCAATATTATCCGAATTACCCATTGGCAGCACCGGGAAGTTATCTCCATTAATCTTAATCAAAGCCACCTCGGAATCGGGGTCTGTGCCGATGAGTTTTGCATTCTCAAATTTACGTCCGTCCTGAAGTTCCACCGTAATCTTATCAACGTCTCCGACAACATGATTGTTTGTCAGAATATAACCATCCCTGCTGATGATAAATCCGGAACCCTGGCCACGCTCATAGAATTTTCTGGGAGTCTGCTGCTGTGGCGGCATTCTTTCTCCAAAAAATTTCCTAAGCAGATCATCACCAAAAAGTCCGAACGGGTCGTTATATCCGAAAGGTGTCCCAAATGACAACGGACCGGCCTCGATTTCTTTCTCTACTTTGATAGAAACCACAGCCGGCATTGCTTCTTTGGAAGCAGCAGAGAACGCATTCGAAAGTTCCTTTGCCGCCTTAGGATTCGACTGAGCGAAAGTTGAACCAGCCATTATGGCTATGACCAATGACATTACCATAAAAATACAACATTTTACATTGCTTTGTTTGCTTCTATTTAGTGAGTTCATTTTTATTCTCCTTTTCCAAACCAAGTTCGATTTACCTGTTCTATTACTTCTAATATAATTATTCCTTTGGTTACTAATCTTTAACAGCAGAGTTATCAGTCCCCTTAAGGCCACAGACAATCTCTACATTTATCCACATTTTCATGATTTTATTGTCACAAACCTTAAAACCGGCATCTTCCATAGCCTTGCGTACGAGGATCGGACGACAGTC
Source organism: uncultured Pirellulales bacterium (assembly GCA_964508785.1). GTDB lineage: Bacteria > Planctomycetota > Phycisphaerae > Sedimentisphaerales > Anaerobacaceae > JAFGPS01. Next base: position 13,825 of record CAZDVE010000025.1, read on the forward strand.
AAGATAGTTCGGAAAATGTCGATGCGTCCACTCGAAGACCTCCGTAATCAGCCCTTGTGATTTGACACGAGACATGCCGACGACTACTATCCGGCCACCAGATTTAAGTACACGTTTACATTCGGATAGCACAAGAATTATGTCGGGGGTATCGAAAAGTTCGAGCGTAAAACTAATAAAGATTCTGTCAATAGTTTCCGACTCATACGGCAGATACAAAGCATCGCCGCATGCAAGTTCGATTCGATTTTCCAAACCCTCGTGCTGAGCCCTATCCCGGGAAATTTCAACCATCTTTTCCGATATATCAATGCCATATACTTTTCCGGAGGGGCCTACATGCTTTGCCAGCTCAATAAGAGAATGGCCGGTACCAAAACCAATTTCCAGAACCTTTTGGCCCGGTCGGGCATTGAGCATTTCGAGACCGGCTTCACGTACAGGTGCCTCCGAGTGCTCGGCAAGAATATCATAAACCTTGGCAATTTTATTATAGAAGGCTTTTGTTTCTTCCCTGGTCTGCAAAACCCGCAGCACACCCAGCTGATGATATGTACGGCATTCTTCCATTTTCAGATATCCCTTTTACATTTTCATCATTTAACTTTTCCTGCCTTTACTAAAATATACAAGCCGGAGAAACTATACGTTTATGAGGAATTTACTCGATTGCGACTTCCGAAAAACTTTATACAGTCCCGGCCTAACACGCAAAAAGCATGTTATATTCGGGGGATTAATCGAAAGACAGAGTACTTATCTGCCTTCAACTAATCCCTAAGGTTAGTTGTATTGAACTTTGCTTCCATTTCTTAAATATTTCATTAAAAAGTACCAGACACTGTGAGCATGAGTCACATCCTCAATTGCGCATACATATCACCGTTCTGCAATGCTCGAACGCTCTAAAGCCAGATATAACATTTCTTTTCATGATTCGCTTTAGGACCTGAGCCAGTCCCAAGCTTCCTGGAGTTGAGATATGTTATAGTATCTCACTTCAGTTTTTATAAAAGGATGTTCCAGGAATTCTAACCACTTCTCCCATTCTTTCTGACCTACAATTGCAATTCGCTCGATGTTATTTATATGTTTTATCCAGAAGATTAAGTCGTCCCAGGCAGCTTTTAAGTCGAATTCCTGAGGATAATTAACTATCATAAGCAGTCTTACTGTGCCCCTATCAGATATAATTTTTTCTACTTCAGTGACGAATTCTTTATAATCATTATCTGTAAGCTTCCTGCTTAATTTGGCCCCAAGGACCTTTTCTGAAGATTCTTTTAATTTTTGTATCATCTTAATCTTTACATTATGTATCGCAACTAAACATGAACGCTAACATCCATCGAATTAACGCCTTCGAGAATCTCTTTAGCTTTATTAACTTCATCCGCCGTACCATGAGCTACGACCAAATATTTGCCAGCTTCAAGGTTTTGCTGATACTTCAAGACTTTATCTTTACCTACTCCCAGTCCAAGCAATGCCCCGAATAATCCCCCACCTATAGAACCCACGGCCGCACCTTCAAGGCCACCAAGAACCACAGCAGCTAATGAGCCTGCAATGAAGACACCACCTATACCAGGAATTACGACAAATCCAACACCTACAAGTATCCCAAAAATACTACCCCAGAATGCTCCAATTCCCGCTCCGGTTTTTGCTGGTTCTTTCCACGTATAGTAACCCTGTACATCTTCTATCTTTTCGAGTTCCTTTCCAATAATTGAAACTTTTTGCATAGGGAATCCGCCCTTGTTTAATTCTTTTACTGCCTCGATTGCCACATCATGTGTGTCAAATACACCTACTGTTGCATTTAAATCTTTCATTACTGCATCCTTTCAATTGAAATAGTTGTTTTTTATTTTTGACTAAAGACACCAAGCATTACTCAAATTGATTAAACTTTTCTCGGATTAAGCAAATTCTACTTTTTGCCATCACTTTTGAGATACTTATGATACACAGGTTTTGCCAATATAAGCTGCATACTACCTGCTTCGACCATCGCAATAAATAAAGCCTCCACAACTTCTTCTTTAGTCGCTCCGGTTTGAAATGCGCCTTCCAGGTGTTCCTCAATACAATCAGAACTACGAAATACAAAAGCTATGGCAAGCATTAGTAATTCCTTTGTCTTTTTATCAAGTACTCCTCCTTCATTGCACGTTTTGCAGAATTCATCAAATTTCAGACCTATTTCCGGTGCATGTAATACATACCATGGTGTTTTTACATAGCCCATTTTATTCCCCCTTCCATGTTTCTTTTAACTCGGTAAGGACATTGAACACCCAACATTAGTCCCGACATTTCTGTCCAGTTGTAATTGTGTAATTTTGTCATCTCTTAAAGGAACTCCCGGTTCTATAGTTGTCGGTACAGACAAAATTTCTTTTTCCAGAAGAGACCAATATTTCTGTCCGATACTCTCCCAGGTCATCGCCCTGCCGTACTGGTATGCTCTAAACTGCATCCTATTAAGCAGAGAATCATCATCAAGGATTTGTATAATTGTTGAAGCCATCTGTTCTGAATCACCGAATGCCACCAGTTTTCCGCGATCTTCAGCCAACAATTCTTCAGCAGCCCAGTATGGTGTTGAAACAACTGCCTTGCCCGCACCGACTGCAAACGCAAGTGTACCACTTGTTAACTGTTCTCTGCACAAGTAAGGAGTGACATAAATATCCGCAGCGCAGAGGAATTCCCGCAGTTCGAAGTCGGAAACAAACCTGTGATGGAAAATCACATGATTTTGTAATTTTAAATCCTTTACTATTTGGCGTAACTCATCCCGGTACGAACAACCTTCACGTTTAATTACTTCAGGATGAGTTGCCCCCAGTACAATGTATAAAGTCTCAGGATGTGTCTTAATAATGGCTGGCATCGCTCTGAGCATAACTTCAATGCCTTTGTTTCTGCCGAGCAGGCCGAATGTCATTATGATTTTCCGCCCCGAAGGGCTCAAGCCTCGTTTGCAAAAACACGAACGATTAAATGGGATATCCGGTATTCCATGGGGAATGAGCCTTATCTTTCTTCCCGACACACCATAAAAACTCATTAGCATATCAATGCCATGCTCATTCATGACGATTACTTTATCAGATTCCCTGCAAACATTTATAAGAGCGTTAAAATACTCTGAAGGAGATCTTTTCAGGATGGTGTGTAAAGTTGTCACTACAGGAATCTTAAGACGTTTTAGCAACAAACTGATGTAAGAACCTCCTTCAGCTCCAAACAACCCAAATTCATGTTGAAGTGATACGGCATCGAAGTTCTCAGAGTTTATATAATCGGCCGCGTCGATATAATCCGCTGCAATATCTTTTCTGATTATGAATTCCACCGGTTTAGCATATTGCTGCTCATGCCCTGCCTGCATTGCGACCACAGAGGGTATGAACTCAATTCCGCCGGATTTTCCAATGTTCTCAATCAAATTAGTAGTAAAAGTGGCTATACCACATTTTCTTGGTCGAAAAGATGAAATAAATGCGATCTTCTGCGTCTTCATTAACCTGATCATGGTAAATGTCCCCTCAAGTTGGTATTAATGTCTTGTTCACAGTTGGTTTGTGGCTCTATAGTTTTGATGGATGTAACCTGTACGAATCCTGGGCCGTCCTCACCATCTCTGTATATCTCTACCATCTCAAAATAACGCTCGTTTACATCAATCGTGATTTGTATTTCATGTAAACCGATATTCACATTATCTGGTTTTAAGATTCTCATTTTCAGTTTCCCTTTATCAATACTTCAACTTCTGCCTTCAGATGCCTGCAAACTTGCTCATACTGCATTTGTAATTTAAATAATAAAAAACATATTCCTTAGTTATGCATTGCAGACAGTCTTCATAAACATACAATTAAGATACGTTCTTAATGGTCGATGGTGATATAGGGGAATTACTTGATTGGGGCCTCGTAATTACTTTATTCTAAGTAACTACTGGCATAAAAACTAAAATGATAACGAGTGCAATTTATTTAATCATCACGGCTCCGGGGAAGTCAAACCTTCCTGGATGGCATATTTGGTAAGCTTCGCTATGCTATCCATATTCAGCTTTGCCATGAGACGCAGGCGATGCCCTTCGACGGTTTTAGGGCTGATGTGAAGCTGTCTTGCTATTTGTTTGGTTGTTTTACCTTCCGCCATTAGTTGTAAAACTTCTCTTTCCCTCTGCGAAAGTAATGAGAACGCAGAATCCTGTTTTTCTTTTGAATTGCGCACATAGTTTTCAACCACAATATCTGTTATGGCAGGGCTAAGGTATATCTTGTTGTCAACCACTGTTTTAATGGCAGTAGTAAGCTCTTCCAGGGCGCAATCTTTCAACAGATAACCAGAGGCACCAGCCTTAAGCATTTCTATCACGAATTTCTTGCCCGAATGCATCGATAGTCCGATGACCTTAACATGCGGGAAATCACGGACAATCTGTCGAGTTGCATCTATACCGTTAAGATCAGGCATACCTATGTCCATTATTACCATGTCCGGAGATAATTCCCTTATAAGCTCCACGGTGGATTGTCCGTTCGAGGCCTGAGCGATTACTTCCATATCCTCTTGCTGTTGAATCAATTTGTTTAAACCATGACGTACGATTGTATGATCATCGGCCAGTATAATTCGGATACTCATCTTTCCTTAATCCTTTCTTAAAGCACTTTTGTTTCCAATGGTGCAAGTAAAATAATTTTCGTTCCTTTGCCTTTTCCGGAATTAATCTCAAGTTTGCCGCCCATCTGTCTCAGTCTTTCACGGATACTATATAATCCAAAACCCTGAGGTTTTGAGCGCTTTTTCCTGTCAAGGCTGGAAGTATCAAATCCCATGCCGTCATCTTTGAGAATAATCTCAATGTTATCATCTGCCCTGCGCATTATAATTCGTACAAATTCTGCATTTGCATGTTTGGCGACATTGACTAAAAGTTCACGAATTGAACGATAAAGAAGAATTTTCATCTGCTCACTTAACTGGTAAGAATCGTCACGGACGTCCACGGAACATGTCAGGCCTCTGTCTTCACCGAATCGTTGAGCCAGTTCTTCAAGTGCGGGACCAAGACCCAGTGTATATAATTCGGGGGGGCTCATCTCAAAAGTCAGTGTTCGTGTCTGCTTAATCGCTCGCTCAACCTGTTCACGGAGATGGCTTATAGTATTGACTGATTTTTTAGACATACCGGAGCGTTGTAGATCTCCGAGCTCAATTTTGAGAAAAGCGAGGATTTGGCCAACGGAATCGTGGAGTCCTGTCGCTATCTTGCGTCGCTCGCGTTCCTCAACCATCATAACTTCCGCCGTAAGAGCTCTTAATTGATCTTGATCTGCAAGAATCCTTCGCTCGGCCTTCTTACGTTCGGTAATATCCACGGAAGTGCCTATAATTCCACAAATTTTATTATTCTCATCGACAAGAGGAGAGTACATCGTGTCAAAAATAACATTGGGAAATATCTCAACCTCCGCGGCAAAACTCCCACCTCGCAATGCACGGCGTATATTATCGACAATTTTTGGATGGTCACGGAACTTCTCAAAAACATTCATGCCAACCGATTCATCCGGTTTTTGCCCTAAAGTTTCAAGCCCCTTACCTTCTGAAACAGTAATTATACCCTTCTCATCAGTTGCGAAAAGGATAATAGGAGCATTGGAAATAACAGTTCTCAGATATTGCTCTTTCTCTTTCAAAGCAAGTTCTGCCTTCACACGCACAGTTACATCTTTGAGTGAAAAAACCAGGAATTCCACATCTCCATAATTATCGAGTATTGGCACCAATGTCCAGTCCCAGTATGTTACTCCCCACTCGGGATGATCCAGAAAAGAAAAAGCCTTGGCATGAGCTTCATAAGGAGTTTTTGTTCTTACAACTTCTCTAAAAATTCTCAGGTTTTCCTCATGGGGATAAAACTCGAAATGGTTGTGACCGGCAAACTCAGATATATCTCTTTGGCAGGCTTTTGCATAGGCCTCATTGACCTGGATAAAATTGAACTCCTTATCGAGAAACACAAGAGGAGTTATTGTGTGCTTGAAAAACGCATTCATCTTCCGTGTCTTATCCAACAGCATATTTTCCGTCAGCTTCAACTGTGTAATATCCGTAGCCACTCCCGTCATAAGGATAATATTGCCTTTCTTATCATGAACGGGAAACCCTCTATCCATAATCCATCGAACCGATCCGTCCGGGCGTTTCATACGGTATTCCAAATTCCAGAATCCTTTTGCATGATCTTCCAAAGTAGTAACCACTTTTTGCACATCTTCCGGGTGAATAGCATCTATGAAGGACTTTGGAGATTCGTACAAACTTTCCGGATTACGTCCCCATATCTTCTTGTATGCAGGGCTGACGTAAATCATTTTTTCTATCCCTGGAGTGCTTATCCAGAATACATCAGGAATAGTCTCAGCCATCATCCGAAATCTCTCTTCACTCTGGGCAAGTTCTGCAGTTCGCTCATGAACTCTCGCTTCCAGTTCGTCACGCGCTTTCTGCAACTTGAGTTCGCTTTGTTTTAAATCTCTGAATAGCAGTTTATACGGTTGCTTCAACCCGATTTCGATCAAAGCCTTGTATATGAGATAGAATGAAACGAGTTTTACAAAGTGCCCGAACATGTTTGCAGCTTCGTATGGCCCCGCATACATAGTGAACATTAGTTCGGACACCATAGTCAAACCGATAGACCAAGATATTAAATTCAATACTTTTGGGTCGAATCTTTGTCGTTGTCTCAGCAACAAAATCAGGGAAACTAATAGAATACCGATAATTACAAATTCACTGACTTCCTTGAATATTGTAAGACCAACATTTTCGATAAAACAAGCGGGAAACACTCCCCAAAAGAAAATCGACAAAATCAAAAAAGAAAATACCAGGACATATACTAGTATAATAAAATTTATTTTCAATCTGCGTTTCAGGAAAAAGGATGCTATAAGAAGAGACAAGCTTTCCATATAACGGCCAGAAATCCATAGTTGGGTTGGCAAGTTAGTTCCATATCCATGAAACACTCCCATCCCTGTGTAGGCCAAAGTATGAATCATGTCTAAGGCGCCTATAAATAAATAAGCAATTCCGATGAAGAGCAGGTAATTATTTTGTATGAATTCCTTGCTGTTCCAGATAACCATAAAGATGGCAAAAGCAACACAAACGCTAAAGATTTCAACTATAGTGTGGAATAGCAGATAACTGTGTAATCTAATTAAATACAGACCGATGATAATCGCTGCATAACAGCAAAAAATAAGTGTTTTTCTAAGCAGCTTAACTCGCATTCGTTTTTGTCACCAAAAAAATTTGTTTATCAATAAAAGCAATACATATTCATAATCTGCCGGTGCATAGTGTTAGTAATCAGCAATTCTACACTTAAGATTTTTACAAATCAATTGGCAACCATAGCATATTATGAATTTATGATTTCTATTATAAATACGGATTCAGCACAAATATGAGCATTTTGCCTGTATGTAATAAAGGAATTTCCCTGTTTCGCTATTTTCAGATAAAGCGTAAAAAGTATTGTAAAAATAGATTACTTATAAAAGGGCGCGTATATTTCAAGAATATAAGGATATTACTCATAAGGTTATTAGGAACGAAACGACCGTCTTTAGAAACGTAAAACAAACAATACGATTTGTATTTGGATAGAATGTTGAGATTATGTGGGTAACCAGATTCACAATTGTCACTTAAAAACAAGAAACTCCTGCCCGCAGATTCAACAAACGTCGGAAGAACTTTGGAAATTCAATAATACTTTTATTAGCCTGGGAAAAGAATATGCATATTGGAATTGCGACAGATCACGGCGGTTTTGAACTTAAAGAGCAGATAATGATTAAGCTCAAAGATTCCGGCTTCGAGATCGAGGATTATGGTGCCTACAGCCTGAGTCCCAGGGACGACTATCCTGACTTTGTAATACCACTGGCTCAGGACATATCCTTGAAAAAAATAGAACGAGGGATAGTAATATGTGGTAGCGGTATAGGTGCCTGCATAGCAGCAAATAAGATCAAAGGAGTAAGGGCCGGAACGATACACGATGGTTATTCAGCCCGCCAGGGAGTTGAAGATGACGATATGAACGTAATTTGTCTTGGAGGTCGTGTAATCGGCTGGGCGCTGGCCTGGCATCTTATTCAGGTTTTTTTATCAGCCCGATTCAGCGGGCAAGAGCGTCACAAACGCCGTCTGGCTAAAGTGGCAGCAGAGGAAACTGAGCAATGAAAACTATAAGAAAAAAAATAAATCTGGAAAAACTGGAAAGTTACAGACAGAGTGTCTGGCTCGACTACATCCGCAGGGATATCATACAAAACGGCCAATTGAAAAATCTGATCGAGCAATATGGTATCCGGGGAGTTACTTCCAATCCGGCCATATTTGAAAAGGCCATTGATGATAGTAACGTCTATGATGAAGACATAGATAGACTCATTAAGCAGGGAAAAAATGCCCAGGAAATCTACGAAATTCTCACCGTGCGGGATATTCAGGAAGCTGCAGATAACTTTCGCCCTCTTTATGACAGCACAGGAGGTCAGGATGGTTTTGTCAGCCTGGAGGTCTCACCTCATCTCGCTCATGAGACCGAAGGGACTATTCGTGAAGCGCGCGAATTGTGGAAGAGGGTTAACAAGCCAAATGTATTAATCAAAATTCCCGCCACAATCGAAGGATTTCCGGCAATCCGTCAGTGTATAAACGAAGGAATCAATGTCAATGTCACACTGATTTTCGGTCTGCCAACCTATATGAAAGTGGCGACAGCCTATATAGAAGGCCTGGAATCACGCGTAGCGCAGGGCAAACCAATCAACCGGATTGCATCCGTGGCCAGCTTCTTTCTCAGCCGTATCGATGTTTTGGTGGATAAGATGCTGGAGAGCGCTATCAAGCAGAAAAACCATACAGAGACTGCTCAATTACTTCACGGACAGGTGGCGGTTTCCTGCGCTAAAGTCGCATATCAAATGTACAGGGAGATTTTTGGCAGCGATAAGTTCTTGAAACTCACCGAGAAAGGGGCCCGCCTGCAGCGTTTGCTTTGGGCCAGTACCAGTACAAAGAATCCGTCTTATAGCGACGTCAAATATGTTGAGCCCCTCATAGGACCCGAAACAATTAATACAATGCCCATGGAAACATTAGAAGCATATGCGGACCACGGCGATCCCGCTCCTCGGCTGGAAGAAGGTGCATCTGAAGCCGACCACCTGCTGGCTAAGCTAAGCGATGTCGGGATAAGTATGGATGATATAGCAAGCCAGCTGGAGGCCGAAGGTATTGAGAAATTCATTAAGCCTTACGATAGCTTAATAAAAAAGCTGGAAGAAAAGATAACTGCTGTATGACGAAATCAGACAATCATGAAAAATAAAAATTATATTCGGGTGTTGACTATAAATAGCGGCTCCTCCAGTCTGAAATATGCCTTATATGATATAGGCCAACAAGAAAGACTTATTCTCTCAGGTGCCATTGGTGGAATTGGTTCGCGCACTGGTCATTTTCATATCAGCGGCGGTAATGATGATGTATCGTTAAACCAGTCTCTAAAAATATCGAATCATGAAGTAGCTGTCATCAAGCTGCTCAGATGGTTCAAAAAGCATGACTATTTAAAAGTTTTAGATGCTGTGGGTCATCGCGTAGTACACGGTGGCTCCGAATACTTTTTACCTCGTCCGGTCGATTCCAAACTGATAGAAGAATTGCATGATCTGATTCCTGTTTCACCGGACCACCTGCCCCAGGAACTGAAAATAATAAGAACAATCAGTCAATATCATCCACATATAAAACAAATAGTCTGTTTCGACACAGCATTTCATCAAAACATGCCCGAATTGGCACATTTATATGCTCTTCCCAGGTCGCTGAGAGATGAAGGTATTATGCGTTATGGTTTTCACGGCCTTTCTTATGAATATATATTAAACAAACTACAAAGGGACATTGGTAAGAATGATGCCAAGGGCAGAGTAATCATTGCCCACCTTGGAAGCGGCTCTAGTATGGTTGCGACAAATCGCGGTAAAAGCATTGACACCACAATGGGATTTACACCCACAGGCGGCTTGATGATGAGTACTCGCTCCGGGGATTTAGACCCCGGTGTGCTCCTCTATCTTCTAAGACAAAAAAATCTAAGTCCATCGGCGATTGCGGAAATGGTGAACAAAAACGCAGGATTACTTGGTGTCTCAAAAACAAGCCCGGACATGAAAGAACTGCTGGAAATGAAGAAAAATACCGATGCTGTTGAGGCCGTTAATTTGTTTTGTTATCAGGCGAAGAAATTTCTGGGGGCTCTTGTAGCTGTATTGGGCGGGCTCGACACTCTAATTTTTACCGGTGGTATCGGCGAGAATTCCCCGCCGATTCGCAAGCGTATCTGCAAAAATATGGAATTATTCGGTATCCGTTTAGATACCGGTCGTAACAGGAACAATGCTCCCGTTATTTCCGATGATAACAGCAGGGTTATGGTCCGGGTAATAAAGACCAATGAGCAATTAATGATTGCAAGACACACCAGAAACTGCCTTCTAAAAAAGAATAGAAAGGGAACATTATGAAAAGCATATCAAAAGACCTTCTGGAAAAAATTCACCGTTATTGGTGTGCCGCAAACTACCTATCGGTCGGACAGATATATCTTAAGGACAATCCGCTTCTTCGTGAACCATTAAAGGTCGAGCATATCAAACCCCGTCTGCTTGGCCACTGGGGGACTTCGCCCGGATTAAATTTGATTTATGTACATCTAAACCGCCTGATAAAAGAAAATGACATCAATATGATATATATAACCGGTCCCGGGCACGGCGGACCGGCACTACTGGCCAATACATATCTCGAAGGAACATATTCTGAGATTTATCCTGAAATTCGACAAAACGCCGATGGAATGAGCCGACTGTTTCGCCAGTTCTCGTTTCCAGGCGGCGTCCCAAGTCACGTCAGCCCTCAAACGCCCGGTTCGATTCATGAAGGTGGTGAATTAGGATATTCATTAGTACACGCTTTCGGTGCCGCATTTGACAATCCCGATTTATTAGTGGCTTGTGTAGTCGGTGACGGCGAGGCCGAAACTGGCCCGCTTTCATGTGGATGGAAGTCAAATACTTTTCTCAATCCGGCGCGTGACGGTGCAGTACTACCTATTTTGCATCTGAACGGTTATAAAATCTCCGGTCCAACCGTACTCGGACGCAAAAGCGATAAAGAGCTTAATCAAATGTTCAAGGGTCTCGGTTATAATCCATACTTAATTGAAGGTGACGACCCATCTCTTGTACACCGGACTATGGCGGAAACTCTCGATAAAATATATTCTGATATCAGGAATATCCAGCAAGAAGCCCGAACCGGCGGATTCTCAAAGAGACCGATATGGCCGATGATTATTTTACGCACACCAAAAGGCTGGACCGGTCCTAAAGTAGTCGATGGTCTTCAGGTGGAAGGGACATTCCGGTCACATCAAGTCCCTCTGGCACAAGTTCGAGAAAATCCCGAGCACTTAAAAATGCTCGAAACCTGGATGCACAGTTATAAACCGGAGGAGCTTTTCGACGAAAAAGGCAAACTTATTCAGGAATTAGCGGATCTGGCCCCCAAAGACGACCGACGTATGGGAGCAAATCCACATGCTAACGGTGGGGAATTGCTGGCCGACCTTGACCTGCCAAATTTCGAGGATTTCGCCTTAAAGGTGACCCAACCAGGCGCACAAATGGGGGAGGCGACACGCCAGCTTGGGAAGTTTTTACGAGATGTTTTTAAGAAAAATGAAAAAAACAGTAACTTTAGAATGTTCTGTCCAGACGAGACAGAGTCCAACCGTCTTGGCAATGTCTTTGAAGTTACGAATCGTTGTTTTGTCGGTAATATTATCAAAGACGATGAGAATCTCTCATCGGACGGCAGAGTAATGGAAGTACTAAGCGAGCATTGCTGCCAGGGATGGCTCGAAGGTTACTTATTAAGCGGCCGACACGGAATTTTCCCATGCTATGAAGCCTTTATCACAATTGTCGATTCGATGGTTAATCAACATGCAAAATGGCTCAAGACATGCAGGGAACTGCCCTGGCGCAAACCGATTGCATCGCTCAACTATCTTCTCACGTCACACGCCTGGCGTCAGGACCACAATGGATACAGCCATCAGGGTCCAGGTTTTATAAATACAGTCATTCATAAGAAAAGTTCCGTTGCCCGAATATACCTGCCGCCTGATGCCAACTGCCTGCTCTCGGTTGTAGACCACTGCCTGCGGAGCAGGGATTATATCAATCTCATTATTTCAGGCAAACAGCCGGAACCTCAGTGGCTTGATATCGATTCAGCCAAAAAACACTGTGCAAGCGGGGCATCGGTATGGCAATGGGCGAGCAACGATGATAGTGGCAATCCGGATATCATAATGGCCTGTGCGGGTGACGTGCCAACAATGGAAACCATGGCGGCTACATGGCTACTAAGAAAGTACATTCCTGAATTAAAAGTCAGAGTAGTCAATGTTGTAGATTTAATGTCTCTTATGCCGCATAACGAACACCCACACGGCCTTGACAGCTCGTCTTTTTCGAGTTTGTTCACAAAAACAGTTCCTGTAATATTCGCTTTTCACGGCTACCCCCGAGTCATCCATGAACTGATTTACAAACGCCCCAATGACGAAAGATTCCATGTTCACGGTTACATTGAGGAAGGTACCACCACAACACCATTCGATATGGTGGTGTGCAATCGCATTAGCCGTTACCATCTGGCTATTAATGCATTACAGCGTGTACCGCGGTTACGGTCAAGATCGGCAGGTTTGATCCAGCAGTTCAACAATAAACTAATCGACCATGCTGTCTATGTCCGCCAGCATGGCCAGGATATGCCGGAGATAGTTAATTGGAAATGGAATGCTGAATAATAATCCGACAAATTCATAACTAAGGAAAAATCAATGGCAGGGATATTCAAGGCTTACGATATTCGGGGCATATACGATACCGAGCTTGATGATAACACAGCTTCCAGGATCGGGGCTGCTTTTGTAAACATAACTAAAGCCCGGGATATTGTAATAGCACAAGACATGAGACTCTCATCGTCGAACCTCGCCGAAGCTTTTATCCAAGGAGCAATTGACTCAGGGGCACAGGTCAAGGACATCGGCATGACTACAACTCCTTTATTGTACTTCGCCACTATCGAAGGTAGTTTTGATGGAGGTGTTATGGTTACAGCCTCACATTTACCTGCTAAGTACAACGGTTTTAAACTCTGCCGAAAAAATGCCATACCTTTGAGCGACAAACATGGCTTGCTCGATATCGAAAAACTGGTCATGGATAAAATACCTCTTCATGGAAATAATACTCGGAAAGGAAGCTGGGAAAAAATAAACTTCACCGAACGGTATGTGGATAAATTGAGCAGCTTCGTTCGCAATCCAAAGCCGTTAAAAATCATAATCGATGCCGGTAACGGCATGATCGGTCCGGAAGTTACTGAGTTGTTCAAAAAATTTTCCGTATGGGACTTGATTCCCATGTATATGAAACCCGATGGTCGATTCCCTCATCATGTTGCCAATCCTCTGATTGAATCCACAACTATCGACTTACAGAAAAAGGTAGTCAAAGAAAAAGCCGACATCGGCATAGCATTTGATGGTGACGCAGATCGCTGTGGGTTTATAGACGAAAAAGGCGACAGAATTCCTGAAGACCTGGTAACAGCACTAATTGCAGAGTATTTCTTGGCAGACAATCCGGGCGCTGCCATTATTTATGACCTCAGATCAAGCCGAGTTGTACCAGAGACCATAAGCAAACTTGGCGGCAAGCCCTTAAGAAGCAGGGTCGGGCACGCTTTTATTAAGGAACTGATGAGAAAAGAAAATGCTGTATTTGCCGGTGAACTTTCGGGGCACTACTATTATCGTGACATGGGATTTACGGATAATGCTATATTTACAACGATCTGGATGCTGAATTTCCTATCTTCAAAGAATGCTCCTCTTTCGAGTTTGGTCCAGTCACTGAAAAAATACCATTCGACAGGTGAAATCAACATGCGGATACAAAACAAGGAATCCATTTTTCATGCACTTGAAAAGTCTTATGCAGATGCAAACATTGATTATCTTGACGGCCTTACGATCGAATACAAATCATGGTGGTTCAATCTCAGACCCTCGAATACAGAGCCTGTAATACGACTCAACATGGAGGCCGATGACATAGAAATATGTGAGAAAAAAAAGAAAGAAGTTCTCGAAATTATCAAACAGACAGAACCGTCAATGAAAACCCTGTAGAGGTAACAAATTAGAAGAACAGATATCTCGGACATCATCTTTGTTGGAATAAGGCACGTAGATTTGATTATAAGGAAAAGGTAATGACAAAAAACGGCTCAGTTTTGGTAACCGGCGCATCAAGTGGTATCGGCCGGGCCACCGCGATGCTGTTAGACCAGAGAGGCTTTCAGGTCTTTGCCGGAGTACGTAAACAGCAAGACGCCGAGGTGCTTCAAAAAGAAGCATCCAACCATCTGAAACCTGTCTTTATTGATGTGACTGATAAAAAAATGATTCTCTCATCGCTGGAAATTATCTCAAAGGCCGTAAGCGAAACCGGATTGGCTGGACTGGTTAATAATGCAGGTATCGCGGTTCCTGGACCGATAGAGTTTATCTCTCTTGAGAGTTTACGGCAGCAATTCGAAATAGATGTCATCGGACAAATAGCGGTTACTCAGTCATTCCTGCCTTTAATTCGAAAAGCCAACGGGCGAATTATTAATATTGGCTCAGTTGGAGGCAGGACAACAATGCCATTTAGCGGGGCTTTATGCGCCGCCAAACATGCAATGGAAGCGCTCAACGATGCTCTGCGAATTGAGTTGCATCCATGGGGAATTCATGTTTGTCTGGTAGCACCCGCATCTGTAAATACTACCGCAGTCGATAAACTGGTTGATGCTGGTGAGGATATAATCGGCAACCTGCCGCCTAACGGAATACAAAGGTATGCCGAGTCTTTCAGGAGTATGATTAAAACCGTAGTAAGAGAACAAAAAGCCGGTTCACCACCGGAGCAAGTAGCCGAGACTGTTTTTCGTGCACTTACTACAAGCACTCCAAAGACCAGATATATAGTCGGTAGCCATTCCAGGGCGCTAAGTATTTTTCCGATTATCTTGCCCGTTCGGTTTTTCGATTCCATAAAGTTCAGACTATTTGGATTACCTAAACGTTTTGGTGAATGGTTAGATATAGAAACTCAGACCGGATAAAAACTGGCAAAGAAGAAATGAAAATATAAATCAAAAAGATTAACATTACCGAGCGTTATTATGGATTAAATCTTTCATTTAAGGCAACTAAAATGAAAACAAAAAAAGATACTCAAGATCAATCTGTAAATAAAGAAACAAGTAAGACTGTTGGCGATCTTATATCCGAATTAAAGGTATCACCCGAACAGGGTCTTAGCGATTCCGAAGCCGAGAGCCGTATAGATGAGTACGGTTACAACGAATTGACGGAGGAAAAGAGCAATATTGTTTTTAAGTTCTTTTCATATTTCTGGGGACCGATTCCCTGGATGATTGAAGCAGCGGTAATACTCTCTGCAATAGTGCATCATTGGACCGATTTCGGCATCATCCTGGTGCTGTTAATTATGAACGCTGTAGTGGGTTTCTGGGAAGAATACCAGGCCGGTAACGCAATTGATGCTCTTAAGAAGAAACTGGCCATGGAAGCACGAGTACGTCGTGACGGTAAATGGAAAAATATTCCCGCACGCCAATTAGTCCCGGGGGACATCATACGACTGCGTCTGGGTGATATCATACCGGCTGATGTAAAGCTTCTGAATGGCGATCCGATAGAGGTCGACCAGTCCACGCTCACCGGAGAATCGCTGCCGGTCGAGCGTAAGACAGAAGATGATGTTTACTCCGGCTCGATTGTAAATCAGGGTGAAATAGAAGGAATAGTTTTTGCCACCGGAGCAAAAACATATTTCGGAAAAACCGCTCAGATGGTCGAAGGAACAAAAACTCGCAGTCATTTCCAGAAGGCGGTCTTAAAGATTGGAGACTACCTTATAGTTATTGCAGTGGCTTTAGTGGTCCTGATTCTAATAACGGCTATGTTCCGCCATGAAAGCATGCTGACGACCCTACGTTTTGCCTTGGTACTGACAGTAGCAGCAATTCCCGTGGCCATGCCGACGGTTCTGTCGGTGACTATGGCGGTAGGCGCCAAGCTGCTGGCAGCAAAACAGGCGATAGTAAGGAGGTTGGCCTCTATTGAAGAACTTTCGGGTATTGATATCCTCTGCTCAGATAAGACAGGAACATTGACTCAGAATAAGCTGACCCTCAGTGACATAGTTACATTAGAAGGTGCCGCTAAAGATCAGATTATACTTTGTGGGGCTCTTGCATCAAGGGCCGAAGATAAGGATGCGATAGATATGGCGGTCATAGGAGGATTGGAAGATCCCAAACTAATCGAGTCCTATCAGATTCTGCATTTCCAGCCTTTTGACCCTGTCCACAAAAGAACCGAAGCCACAGTGAAAGATTCAAAAGGGAAAACTTTTAAGGTTAGTAAAGGCGCACCACAGGCCATACTTGAGCTGGTTGAGGATAAGGCGCGTATCAAGGATGAATTGGACAAAAAAGTCAACCAGTTCGCCGTCAAAGGTTATCGCTCTTTAGGAGTTGCCAGAACCGATGAAAAAGACAGATGGCAATATTTAGGAATTCTTGCTCTTGCCGATCCGCCCCGTGAAGACTGCAAAGATACCATTGTTGCGGCAAAGCAGATGGGAGTACATGTTAAGATGGTTACCGGAGATCAAGTGGCCATCGGGAAGGAAATCGCCGGCCAGATCGGATTAGGTAAAAATATTCTCGACGCTCAGATATTCGGTGATACAAAGCACCATGAAGCGGGCAGACTGGCAGAATCTATTGAGAAAGCGGATGGTTTCGCTCAGGTATTCCCCGAACACAAGTATCACATTGTAGATGTTCTGCAAAAACAGGGCCACATTGTTGGAATGACCGGTGACGGTGTAAACGATGCACCGGCATTAAAAAAGGCTGATGCTGGTATAGCAGTTTCCGGAGCCACGGACGCCGCTCGAACGGCATCTGATATTGTATTGCTGACTCCGGGGCTTTCCGTAATTATCGATGCGATTAAGGAAAGCCGGAAAATATTCAAAAGAATGAACAGTTATGCAACCTACCGAATAGCTGAGACTATACGCGTTTTGCTGTTTATGACATTTAGCATACTCGTTTTCAAATTTTATCCAGTAACCGCTGTAATGATTGTCCTGCTTGCGTTACTAAACGATGGAGCCATTCTTTCTATAGCCTATGACAGAGCAAGTATCTCAAATGTACCTGAAGCGTGGAACATGCACCTTGTGCTTGGTGTAGCTACCATACTGGGTATTGCAGGTGTAATAGCATCTTTTGGTCTTTTTTTCCTTGCTGAAACAATATTCAAAATGGACCGTGATACAATTCAAACATTAATGTACCTCAAACTCTCTGTTGCGGGACATCTCACTATTTTCATAACTCGTACCCACGGGGCTTTCTGGTCGGATCGTCCGTCCAATCTTCTCTTGGGCGCCGTCTTTGGAACGCAGTTAATTGCTACATTCGTTGCCGTTTACGGTTTGTTTATGAGTCCCATCGGCTGGAAATGGGCCGCTATGGTTTGGGGCTATGCTCTGGCTTGGTTTCTTGTCAATGATCGAATTAAGCTGGCAGCTTATAAGATTTTTAACATGGCACAACCCGGCTTCTTGCTAAAGAATTGAAAGCTGTTGGATAACTATTAAACTGAATCAATCTATTTCCTGAGCTAATCTACGCAAATCCCTTATTGATGTAGTGAGACACAACTTTAAATTATTAACGTATAAATAATTGAGCGCATAATGAAAGAAACACTTTATGACAGGTATGAAACTTTGTGACAAATGTGGATATCGTCACGGTTACGGTCGCTGTTGCATAGATATCTATCAACAACTTAGCCGGACAAAAGGCCCATCGATAGTTGGGAAAGTCCTGCTTGCTTTTGTTCTGCCAGTACTTGTGTTTATCGGCTGTATGATTCTGACAGATTATCTTTTGTCAACTTTTATGACCCAGGAAGGTGCTAAGACGGCAATTGTTTTTTTGGCATCAATCGCTACAACAATAACTTTTGTGCAGCTCGTTCGAGTATTTACCAGAAAGCCTGTTAATCTGGAAAGTAAACAAAACAGTGTAACATGAATATTTTTTTGAAAGGAGACTTAAAATGAAAAAGACAATCATCCTATTTTGCAGTTGTCGCGCTAGTAGTGGCCAGCTCTTACGTCGTCTTTGCTAACGAGCAAATGGGCGACATGATGAGAAGTGGTATGATGAGCGACAATGAGAATAAGCAGCAAGGAATGGGACATGGGGGGCATGATGATGGGCGGAAAATCAGATTCAAAATAAAAACAATTCCGAACACGGAACAGGAGATACTCTTAGTAGAGCGGCAAACAGCATCGTAGGCAGCCTGATCTAGATGTATATCTTTTATCCAGCTCTATGCCTGAAGGTGGCATAGAGAGTTTCTTTGCTTTTCTGGCAAAATCAGCAGTAACAGCATTTCCGTACAATTAATTTATACGAGTATCGATAGAAATAAGATAATGAGTGGCGAGGAAGTAACAAATCAAAAGAATTATTATGAAAAATGATATCAATACGGACGAACATCATTAAGAGCATAAAGACTCTATACAAGAAAATCGTGAATATAAAGAGCATTATTCCGACCACGATGTGAACAACGTTATCAATTCAGGCTCATCAGACTTGTCTTGGATATAATTGCCAGTACTTCATAATATGAGCCAGCATCTCTGGTTGATCATTTCAAGATTTTAACATATTGTTTAATTATTTACATAGAAGATAGGAGCTATTTTTGTTGTACGGGCTTAATAACTCAAGTGAGTTACATTTCGCGGGAGCAATACGGGAGCATTTTAGTGTAAACTCCTGAGAATTATGATAACTTATAATTACTCATGAGAAAAATTTAAGTGCTTGCTCCGAAAGGGCTTAAACTATAAATGCAGAGGTGGCAAGAGTTTAGAAAAAGGCGGTCACGGGGGTTCGAATCCCCCCGCCTCCATTCGACTTGCCTTTCGTTTACTCATGGCTCGCTCATGACAGGCCATCAGCAAGGCGAATGTCCCGAGCTTGTCGAATAGCAATTTAGCGGTTTTAAAAACGCAAAAGAATGTTGATGGTCTATATACTGAAATGCTCAGACGATAGTTATTATGTGGGAGATACAAATAATCTTAAAGAACGTATAAAACGGCACAACTCTATAAGAGCAGCCAAAATCACTTCCAACAAATGCTTTAGCCAAAAATCAAATTCTTGATATATTTGTTACCAATATCTAAAAGGGATTCTCGAGTTTCTAATAGCATGAGAATATTCGGTTCGCCATCTTAAAAGACTGTAAGCAGAAGCATATGATTCTTCAGGGTGAGATGTTGGACTGACCGTAACTTTAATTTCCCTTAAAAGAATTTCGTCATCAAGACTAAACTCAACGTCGGGAATTACCACTCCTTTTTGATCTCGGAATTTAATATCAAATTTATGCCGGTCATATCCGAAGTTTACAGATTGTTTTATAGGACTATTCCAGCGTATTTTAAGAGTATAGAACAAATAACAAATGTTGATATAACGCCGAAAGAGCTCACTTTTTAGCAATATTATCGGAGTTGCACTGCAATTTTTTTGCTATTTCCCATACTTTGCCTATTTGCACGATGTGAGCTTGACAAAAAGCCGATTAAATAATATAAAAAACGATATTTGCGGTTGGTACTCTCAAGGAAGAGGAGTTCTCCTATTTTTATAATGCATGTTTATGCAACTATTGCAAATGGTTTAATGAAATAAAGCTACTACTTTGGAGTTATATTCTTTGATGCGTTCAAAGAGAAAAAACCTTATAGCTCAACAACTTAAAGCGTTGAACTCTCGGCATAGAATTACGGGCCAGGTGCCAGCATGGCTCATTGGGATTTTAGCATTATTTCTTTTAATTCCCGCCGGTGTATCAAACCGTGCTCTGGAATCTTTTACTTTCGAGACCGTAATCAATCTGCCTATACACCTTACAAACAAACGATAATACAAATGTTACACAAGGAAAAACATATCCCTTTGAGGCCAATAAGAGTATTAATTCCCGATGGCGAGAAGTGGGGTGCCGTCAAAGCGCTTCGTTGTCTCGGGCAGGTTCAGACGATAAAAACTTATGTATTGTCGAAAAACCGATCATTGGCTCGATACAGTCAATACTGTACGGGCTTTTATCACCGTAGATATCAAACTAATGAGGAATGGATTAGTGAGATTAAAAAATTAGTTCAGCAATTAAATATTGATGTTATATTGCCTATTACTACTCGAGGAGTCAAGCTTATCTCACAAAATCGTGAGGTCATTTCGAAAGTTGCAGCTATTCCTCCTGTTACTCAATATGAAACTATAAAAAGATTTCAAGACAAATGGCATTTTTATTGTTTTATAAAGGAACAAGGCTTTCCATCGGTACCATCGGTATTAATCGACGAACCGGAAGATATAATAGCAGTACCATCGGCAATTGATTCAATCGAATATCCAGCACTACTTAAACCTGCATTGCTTAAAGGAGGCTTTGGTATTGTGGAAGTGAAAAAGCAATCTGACTTCCAACAAGCATGGAAAGATAAGCGTATTATGAAGGGTTATAAATATATACTTCAAAGTTATATTCCCGGCATAGACCTATGCTTACAGGTTTTTTGTAAGGATGGTAAAATCATAGCTTACACTCTCCAAAAATCACTTTTGAACAAAAATAACCATTATGGCCCCCAAAAAATTATGGAATTTATAAAAGATGGAGAGGTGCTTGATCTTGGGCAACGGCTGGTCTCAGCCATGCATTGGGATGGTATCGCATGTATTGACTTACGCATAGACACACGTGATGGAACAAATAAGATTTTAGAAATCAATCCTCGTTTTGGTCAGGCGGTACTTGGTTCATTGGTAGCAGGTGTTAATTTTCCTTTTATAGCCTGTTTAGATGCTTTGAATATGGAGTATCACAACCAATACAGAACAATAAGCTATGCCCATCCAATAGCTGCAGGGAAGAATCTATTGACAAGATTTACCGGTAAAGGAACGGGTGTTCGCATTCGGTTGATAGAAAGCGGTCTTAGATTTGCATGCAGCGACCCGCTTCCGGAAACATTTGATGTTCTTGGCAGGTCAGCAAAATGGTTCAAGCAGTTCGTTTCGCGCAAATGCTCAAATAGTGAAAACTGTGAAAATTCACATAATCAGGATAAATACAGCAAAACGGCACAGAGACCATATTAGAAGGTCAGGGTCGAGTTTTTATCAGCTTTATTGATTTTATTAAGCAATATAAGATGAACAAAAAGACCGTTGAATGTAATTTACAATGCAGGATTGTTCGTGGACTGGATAGTATTGCAGAGCTTTCCGAGGATTGGGATGATTTGTTCACTCGGTCTAAGGATTCACCGGCATTTCTTTCGCGCTCCTGGTTAGAAACCTTTATAAGACAGAAGCGAATAAAAGGAAAGCCGTGTCTTATCGTAGTCTGGCATGGTTCCAAGCTTGTTGCCTTGCTACCGCTTGACATACACAGTATTTGCGGTGTAAGAATAAGCGGTCTGATTGGCGCAACCATACCGTCATATCTTGGAATTCTTCTGGATCCAAATTACCAAGAAGCTATTTCAGTCGCAGCGGAAGTCTGGTCACAGACAAAAGTCGCGCATGCCTTTTACAATAAATATCTGTCTTCTCTTGATGAATCCACAAATAAACTAATTACTGAGTTTGCCGGTCGTGGTTTTGCATTCAAACGCGGTTTTCCAAGACCATGCCCTTGGATTCGCCTGGGATGTTCCTTTGATGAATATCTGCAAAAAACAAAATCAGGCAAGCGAATCAAAAAACTGCGATATGCACAAAGACAGGCCCTTAAATCTGCTAAAGTAGAGATTTTTCATTTTGTAGGGAAAAACATCTCCCCTGAAATCAACAAGAGGATAGCTGATATACAAGAGAATAGCTGGATGAAGCAACGTGGTGCAGCCGTTTTAGGGCAACCATTTTACCAAGAGCTATTGAATACTATAGCCAAAGAAGATTTGGCACAC
Organism: uncultured Pirellulales bacterium; assembly: GCA_964508785.1. GTDB lineage: Bacteria > Planctomycetota > Phycisphaerae > Sedimentisphaerales > Anaerobacaceae > JAFGPS01. The sequence goes on from CAZDVE010000025.1 coordinate 36,207, forward strand.
GCGTGGTTGATGACTATCGACGGTAATGATGCAGTATTTAGCTACGTTTTAGCAGCGCACAACAAACTTAATCTTAAATGGATGGCATTTAAGCAGAAATATAAATCTCCTTTATCTTTCGGCAAAATACTTACGATGCAAGTTATTCGTGATGCCTGTACAACTCAGATGAAATCTATAGACTTCGGATTTGGAAACTCTGCATGGAAGCGGTTCTGGGCTACGGAAAATCACGTTGTTGAGAGGATTATAGTAGGTCGAGGTGTTTTAGGTTATCTTGCCGTTGTATGTTATAGCGCTATATGGTGGATTGCCGAGAATAAAAGGATATTCTCATTTTATTATCGTTTGCGCAAATGGCATAAGCTCAGAAAGCAAAGACAACAGGCCACACAAAAGAACAAATCGTGATTTCCATACATATCTTTTGCGCTATGAAATATTAAGAATTCTAAAAGCGTATATGAAAGATACTCATTTGAAAAAAAAACACTAATCGCCGTGCTGAAACATTCGGTCGCCTTTTTGATAGCGAGGATCTTAAGAACGACTTGAAGGGACGTTCCATTCGGGGCGGAGCGGTAACAACGGCAGCCCAAGCAGTGAAGTTTCTCCTTCATATTGGCTCAACAGTTGTCCTTGCTCGACTGCTCACACCCCAGGATTTTGGAATGGTCACAATGGTTAATGGATGGATACATGACAGCACCGAAAAAACTCAGTTTCTCACATGAAATGGAAGGGAAGTACACTGCCTGATACATAGATTTCATAAACCTGCTCCATCATATGACGAGACAGTAATTCTCAACTTTTACATCGTGAATGGACAACTCGCAACGAATCAGGGAGTCTTTACTGGTTTTTGGGGCCAAAAATTTAATCTCACAAAAAATCCCGCACGTTACGTGGCACAGATTCAAAGAAGCTCAATATCTGAGAATTCTATTAGTAGCGAATGGTGTCATTCCATGCTAAGAAACGGCATAACAGCAACATTAGGGCTGGTTGCCGAACCATACCTTCATACATTCCCAGAACTGAAGGTGTTTTTTATGGAATTTTACCAAGGCTCATGTCTTGTCAAAGCATACTATCAAACCAAGCCATTTAATTCATGGCAACTACTATTAATAGGCGATCCTTTATACATCAAGACCTCTCCTCTGAAATAAGCTTATTTTGAAAAGTCAAAATCTTTATAGGCGGGGGTTTCCATCCACCAATTCTTTACTGGTGGTATTAAAATCAGTACTAATAAAAATCTCAATTAGTTAATTCCTATACATGAACTGAGTACATACATAAACGTCAGGTGCCTACACAGATAAAAATGTAAAGGCAGAATTTTTTTTAAATTAACTTCGATCTTCTGAGGGTGCTTAGTGATACAAATAAGAACGTTCTATTGCAGGAAGGCGACATTATTTATGTGCCACCGACTATTTTGGATTGGATGGCGTTGAAGGTAGAAGAGGTAATAAGGCCAATCGCGAGAGCTTTTAGCGGGATTTCTACTGTTAGGCGCGGCCTTGATGATGATATCAGGTACTATTAATAAGCTGGTGAAACCGTTTTAGTCTTTCGAAGGAATTGATTGTGACTGTTCATAATCGGTTGAAACATTTCTTGAGTCGGTCAAAAACCTTAAGAGCATTGCAATTTTATTTTTGACTCGTACCTTTCTATAAATATTTCTTGTGTGAGTTTTTACCGTTCCCGGCTTAATCCGGAGATTCTTGGCTATTCCTCCATTTCCGAGACCCTGGCAAATCTGCTCCGCTATTTCCCGCTCACGCGGCGTAAGATTATACAGATTTTGCACGTAAGACCACTGCTTTTTGTCAAGCAATATAAGCTTTGGTTTTTTATATTGCGGATCGTTCATGGCTAAATTCCCGGCGGAAGATTCTGGTCTTGGCATTTGAAACATAATTAATTACCCTCCTGTAATTTTACAAGTAGATGTTTTGCCTCATTCAGCTCTGCAGTTGACAAGCCTCCTATTTTCCCTTCCAACTCGAGAGCCTGGTTTAGATGTTTAAGAGATTCATCTTTCCGTCCAATTTTGTCCAGTGCTCTTGCTAAATGAAAACTTGCCGCAACGTATTGTTTGGTTGAACTTGGATAAAGCTCGACGCACCTGGTAAGATCCTCAATAGCTCTAGTCAGATCACCCATGCGGTAGAAGACAACACCGCGAGTCTCAATCAGGTCGATATAGTTAGGGGCCAGCTTGAGTCCTTTCTGGGCAAGTTCCAGCGCCTGTTGATACTGACCTTTTTCTTCGGATAATATCCACGCCAGATTATTAATGGCGATTAAATTCTTCGGTTCAAGCTCGATTAATCGCCGATAAAGCTCGACTGCTTCATCATGGCGCCCCGTCATTTCTAAAAGTATTGCCAGAACGCTCATTGCCTCGGTCGAAGAAGGATCATTTTTCAGAACCAGCCGAAGTATATTTTCTGCCGTTTGCCTGGCCTCATTACTGTCAATCAGCGACAGATCTCTGGCAATTACAACAGGTGCATGATTGCTGTTCGGAAACTTTTGGTACCAATCAGCTACTTTAAGATTCAGCTCACTCCAGAGCCGTTCTTCACTGAGTAACTGGGTCTGGGCCAATAAAGGACTCGGGTCATTCGGATCAGATTCTGCAAGGGCATTAAATTCCTCCTGGGACTCAGATTTGCTGCCTGCTTTATACAATGCGACAGCCAGGGCAATTCTACATCCCCGGATTACTGAGGGTTCGCAGGTTAATAACTGCTGCTTAAGGATGTTTACAGCTTTTTGCGGCTCACCCATCGCCATGTATGAGCCAGCCAGTAGCATTGCCGCGTCGGTATCGTTCGGGTCCAGCTCACAAAGCTCCTTAAGAGTTGGAATTGCCAGAACGGGCGATCTGATAGCCTCGGCGCGAGCTTTCAAGAGCATGAGCGACTTGTCATTGTTTCTGTATGTAAGCCCTCTCAGGGCAACATCCATGGCTTTACTAGGCTGGCCCTCTTTTAGCATCAGCTCTCCCAGCATCAGCCATGCCTTGCTAAACTCAGGCTCTTTTTCGGTTATTTTCTGCAAGATTTGCTTTGCACTTTCAATCGCCGAAGTCGTTCCTTCGATAAGCAGGGAATTAGCCTTGAACAGTTGCAGTTCAACATCATCGGGATTTGATTTAAGAGCTTCATCGAGAAAAGTGTTTCCCTCGCGAATCATATCCGGTTGTTTTGACATCAGGAATAGCGAAACGGCCCTTTTTTGGATTTGTAAATTGTCCGGGGCCATAGATAAAGCGTGCTTAACGTCCTCGGCAGCTTTGTTGGTTTGGCCTATAGAACGATTGAAATCACTTCTTGCGATCCATACTTCCACATTATCAGGTTCAAGAGAAATCGCCAGGTCGAGTTCTTCCTGCGCTTTATCGGATTGTCTCAGAGTCGCATAAGTCCTGGCGCTAAGTATGTGTGCGGATGCGTTATTTATGTTGCCGGTCATTTCATGGCAGACTTCCAGAGCTTGTTCCGGTTTGTCCTGACGCAGGTAGAGTTGTATTTGCAGTGCAATTACAGCCAGTGAGTCGGGCTCTTGAGTTTTGAGATGCGCCAGTAATTTTTCAGACTCTCCAAACTTGTTTTGCTGCATTTTGAGCAATGCGAGGGATAACTGAGCGTTCTGATTGTTGGGATCGCTATTTAGCAGGTCCTGCAGGATATCCGAGGCCGAATCCAATTTCCCGCGTCTGAGCAGACTTCGTAACCTAAGTTTTTGAAGTTGAGCACTCTGAAGTTTTTCTTGTGAAGCACGGTTAAGAAGCTGCTCGGCCTGATTGTATTTCCTGGCCTTGAAGAGTGCCTCTACAGTTGACATTATTATGCGAAGGTCACCCGGCGACCTGTTCAGAGCGTCGCGGTATGTTGAAATTGCTAATTGTAATTGCCCGGCCTTATCATACGTCCTTGCCAGGAGCATACGGCTCGCTTGATCAATTGGGTTCGCCAAGATGTTTTCCTGCAGAAGCGAAATAATTTTGGGATAGTTGTTCTTAAAATCATCGTCGAGAAATAAAGCCTTAGCCTGTTCATATCGCCATTGCCAGCCGTTTTCACCCTCGAGGGACTTGATCTGATCTATCAGGCGTTGGGTCTTTTCAGGATCATTTATAACCTGCTCAAACAACAAAAGCTGGCGTTTTATCGGAATGTCGTTCGACAGATTCTGTGAAAGTGTTGTTAAAAATGCATATGCCTGGTCAGTTTTGTTCCATTGAATATAAAATTGGGCAAGTATCAGCCCCAGTTCGCGCTGGACAACGGGTTGTTCCATACGTGCCATTGCATCTTTTAGCACTGTTTCGCATTCTGCCTGGTCTCCTTGTCTGAATAGTAAGATCGCCAGATATCTCACCGGCCCCGGAGCGTCGGGAAATTTCTTTATCGTTTCATTTAGTATTGATATTGCATGGCTCGTCTTGTTTTGGGCGGTAAGTAATTCAGCTTCGGATAATGCAATACTGAGAGTCTCAGAGGGATGCTCTTGTTTCAGGCGGTTTATTAACTCCTGCGCATCAGTAAAATTACCTTGTTGCATCATAAGCTGAAGTCGCAGAGAGCTAACTTCAAAATTCCCGGGGAAGGTTTCATTCAAAGCAGATAACCTTTTTTCTATTTCCTGTATGATTTGAGTATTTTCTCTCGAGGATGTTTCTCCGATCAGTTCTATCCGGGCTCGTAGATAGAGAATCTCAGGCTCAGGATTTGTCGGTGCAAGCTCCAGTGCTTTTGCAGCGTGCTCTTGTACTCCGGCCCAATCCCCGCTCTGAGTTAACATTCTGGCCAGGACTAAATGACCCTCGAAGGAATCAGGTTGTTCGGCGAGGAGGGTGTATAGTTGTTGTAAAGCAGATTGCCTATCACCTATTTGGACAAGAGATGATGCCAGTGCCAGTCGAACCCGACCAGTCTTATTGCCTAATTCAAGCAATCGTTCCCAGTGTCTGACGGCTTCAAAGAAATTTTCTTTATCTGCGGCCATAAGAGCTTCCAGATTGGTTACTATCTCAGGGGCCATATCCTGTTGTCGGAGTTTCAGGATACAGTCAGCAGCCCGCTCCCGATGACCCGACCGAATAAACAACTCGGCGGCTGTAGGCATAAAATCCCAGGGCTGGGAAGAAAGCTCTTTTAATCCCTTTTCGGCAATATCCAGCATTTTTTCCTTTGATTGTGATTGCAGTGCCAGATGCGCCCAAAATTGCCATAGACTTTGGTCTGTCGGTGTGGCTTTGTAAACAGCGTTGAGATGTTGTTCCGCTTTATCCAAAAGATTTAAATTGATAAATTCCCCTACCAGTCGAAGACGTACCGAAGAATCTGATAAATCCTGTCGTTCCGCTATGTTTATGTCGGCCAGGGCTTTTGACCGGGCGTTATTTCTCAGATGAAAACCGGCGCGAACTATGTACGCAAGAGCGGAGGATGGATTGTTTTTAACGGCTTCGTTATACCACGTTGCGGCCTGGTCCGGGAACTCTTCAGGGTATCGTTCTATAAGCCGGCCTAAAGATTCGTAAACTAATACCTGTTCCGGATGTTCTTTGCAGATGCCTTTCAATTTGTCTGCCGCCTCATCGAATTTTCGTTGCTGGGCCAAAGCTATACCCAGCATCCTTTGGAGTTTTGGGTTCTGAGATTTCTCGAGGTATCTTTCTGCAATCAGCTCTGCTTCTCCTGGCATACCTATCGTTAAATAAATCTCGGTAAGTCTCATAGCGGCTTGTGTTTGAGTGTCGTCAACTCTTAAGGCTGTTCGATATGCCTGCATTGCCTGTTGAACATTGCCGCGTTTTCGAGGTCTGATATGCATTTGTGCTTCGGCATATTTAACAAGTGCCGTAACATCATCCTGTCTTACCTGAAGATAACGCCCTAATTGCTCTGCGGCTTCTTCCCAATTTTGCTCCTCGTATGCTTTATTGCCAAGAATAAGCCCCTGTTCGGCACTGTTTGCTATCTGCCAGCGGCGCAAACCAATAGCGGTTACAGCTAAAACCCCTACGCTGATTACGAGAACGATCGCTAATTTCCAGTTAAAATATCTTTTTGACATCCTTCACCCTTTCGCAAAAAGTTTTGCATAAATCCGGTGCGGCAATAAGCCCCTCTGATGTCCGGTGCAAAGAATTAGAATTGATTAATAAATTCATCAACCAGTTTTTTTGTTGTTTTCCAGCTTATCCACATATCCATCTTAAACGACAGATTTCTGACATATTCGGTGTCATACAGTATCCATTCCTGAAAATCCTTCATTGGGACACGTGTTCTGCAAATTTGCCAGAGTCCCGTGATTCCCGGTCGGACCGACAAACGGGCGTCACGCCAGTATGGACACAGCGTGTTCTCCGATTCGGGAGAAGGTCTCGGCCCGACTACGCTCATCTGACCTAAGAGAACATTGAAAAATTGAGGGATTTCGTCGATGTAAGTCTCTCTTAGGAAAATTCCGACGGCGCTTAATCTGGGATCATTTACCATCTTGAATTGTGGGCCGTCCACATGACTTACGGATTTTAGTTTCTCTTGTATCTTTTCCGCCCCAACGATCATCGTTCTGAATTTAAGACAGTTAAATTCCCGCCCATGGAGTCCCTGACGTTTGTCCTTAAAAAATACCGGCCCGGGCGAGCTTAATTTTATTCCCAGAGCGATAAACGGCGTTAGAGGGGCAAACAAAATTAAAACAATTATGGCAAGTACGCAATCAATGATTCGTTTTATGCATCTTACATAAGAGAACTTCGGCCAGTTTCGGTACGTCATATCGGTGTCTTTAGGTATGTTATTATCTTGCATGGAGAAGATAGTTCGTTCATAACCGCCGGCCTGGCTTTTTCCGTTGTGCGATGTCTCTTTTAGTATCGTGTTATTCACGAGCCGATTCTGATGAACATTTACAGCCGGACCGATGATCGACGAATTTATCACTGCTCCCTGATGGATACGTACATTATGGCAGACAATAGTTGGTCCTATAATTGTCACATTTTGTCCGATTTGTATATTGTCACATAATAGCACTTTCCCGACGCATCTCGAATTTTCGGGGATATTGTTTGACTTTCGATATCTGAAATACGATTTTTCGGTCGTCTCAAGTTTTATCTTATAAAACTCCAGCAATCCGTCTTGGGTTTCCAGATCCAGTACAGTCCCGCCCACATTGATTGTTCGCAGGATAAAAGAGTTTGACCGGCATTTTGTTATGAAAGAAGAAAATGACTCAGGCAGAACGCCGTCTTTGAAAAGTTTTATAAAGACATGAGTACTAATTAACAGATGATGAGGCCAGTCATTAGGATCGGGGATGAGTTCCGTCGAATCGGAATACAAACGGCGAAAACCTGCTATATTGCTGTCTTGGGTTAGTCGTATTTTTTCGCGTTTGTTGAGCAGTTCGGGATTTGCGTTTACCGCCACTATGTCAGCACGGATATTAGCCAGTATATTTCCAAACAGCTCGCTGTTAATCTGGGTTGCAAATCGTCCGTTTGTGATAACCAGCCATGATTTCGAACTTCTCTTTCTTTCGATTCTATTAATGATATCTGATGTTATTTGTATGTTTTCGCTATAGCGCATTATGGTATCGGAGAATTGTTGCTGCATAGCGTCTTTTTGACCAAGCACATCGGGTGCGATGTCCCACTGGTCCGGTATTGCGTAAATCATATCAGCAAAATTGTGTTTTGCAGGAGAGTATGACAACAAATCCTTTGCGCTGCTCCCGGGTATATATCTGCCTATGCCATCGAGAAGTAAACCGGCCAAAGGCTCGTGAGCCAGGGCAAACTGCAAAAGATTCTTGCCGTTGTCCTCTGGCTGACTTTTGTTTTTGTGTATGGTAATCAGGTTCATAGATTGTGTAAGTTATAAACCGGAACGTTTATCCGCGCACATAAGTTGTGAAATGACGGTAACAGGATAAAATTTTTCGGATGATTATTCGCCGGTTTGACTACTGTTCCCGGGGTCGTTTTATTCATCTGTGTCGTGGACTTTCGGAGTCAGATGCTTTTTCTCCTTAATCTTGCTTTTGCGCTTTGTGCGTAATAACTGTAATCCTGTCGATAGTAGCTGTGCTCGACATCGACGCTGCTTACAACCGTCCCGAGGACTCGAGCATTAATTTGCATAAGTCTTTCTTTGGATTCTCGCAAATCAGGTAAAGTTGTATGGCCGGTGAAGCTGGTTAGAATGACTGCATCTCCGATCTTGGCCCATATAAGAGCGTCAGGAAATGCCAGCACCGGAGGAGTATCGATTATCACGTGGTCATACTGTTTGCTGACCTCACTGATATACTTGGCCGTCGAGGGCAGGGCTAACAGCTCGTATGCATCGACGGCATCGCGAAAATCGGCGGCGAGCACATCCAAACCGGTTGACGGTATAGAATATACGGCTCGTTCGAGTTTAATACCGCACAGTACATCCTGTAATCCCCTTGACTCTTTCGGGAGATTTAACAGCCGTGCAATGTCAGGCTTTCTCAGGTCGCCGTCTATGAGCAAAACTTTTTTCCCGGCTTCCGCCATACTTGTTGCCAGATTAATGACAAAAGTTGTTTTACCTTCCTTCATTCCGGGGCTGGTGACTACGAGCTTCTTCGGTATGCCCTCTCCGTCGAGAAGTCCTAAGTTGGCCCGAATAGTCTGATAGTCACATATTATTTGTTGTGGAAGAAAAGATGGTTTTACGTTATTTAAGCTTGTGGTAGTACCGATAATTCGAATGCCGGTTCGTTTAGCCACGTCCTCCGGAGTCCTTAATCTCAGATCGGCTTTGTCCCTTATGTATGCCAGCCATAGACCGATAACCAGCCCCAAAAAAACTATAGCAGCAGAATATTTTATCCGCTCATCTTCCACAAAAAGAGTTTGGGCATAGTAATGAACAGACATTCTTGCTGGTCGTTTCCGTTGTAATTCCAAGTCCTGAATACGTTGAAGTACTGCTTCATACCTTTGCTTGGAAATTTCCAGTTTATCTTGTGCATCTTCAATTTGTAATTGCATTTGACCTAACTTTATTGTTTCGGCATCTTCTTTTTCAATTGTCTCTCGAAGTAACTTCTCGTTTTCAATCGTATGTTCTAATTTTGTCCGTGCGCGAATAAGATCTGATTCGCCAGCTGTTCTAATCTGTTCAGTTAACAATTTATCGAAGTCTGCGCTGGCTTGCTCCTTTATCTCTGGTAGACGTGCTTTCATGGCATCTAGCAGGATTGATTTGAGTTTAAGATCCGCATTTATCGATGTTAATGTATGATCAGATATAATTAGATCCCTTTCTAATAGTGCGATGTCATTGGCAAACGCTATTACTGATGGATCCTTATTAATATATTCTTGTCGCATTTTCAGCAATTCATCCGACGGGATTGGAGATTCTTTCGTCCGCTCAAGTAACTTCACCTCCGCTTCAAGAGCTACTCTGTTGGCCTCAGTCTTAATAAGTTCCGCTTGAAGAGCTACGATACGTTGTATAGCCATTTCCTGCCTACCGCTTAAAGTATCGGTCCCATACTGCTCTGCCAGCCTATGGATAGTCTGTCTCTGATAGTCGATTTCACTTTCAACTGCCCTCTTCTCGGCTTCCAGAAGCGACAAATTTAAGTCTTCATCTTGACTGGAAGTAGTTTGTCCGACCGCCATTGCGTTATTAATAAATGCGTCTACGATCTGTATGGCTTCGCTGCTATGCAAACTTTTCACTTTTATCTTTATTAACTCAGTAGTTGGATCTGCACGAATTAAGATTGTCTGACTGGCTATCGCTTGCTTCAACAGCCAAACCAAATCAGGTTTAACTTCCATGCCCTTCAATCTCTGCTTCAATTTCTGCATGGGGCTGACCGCTTCATTTTCAAAGAAGGAGAGGTTTTTATCTTGCAAATCATCTGCTACTCTTTGTAAAACTTGGTCGCTGGTGATCATTTCCGCCTGGGTATTCATAAAAACCTCATAATTGGAAATGTCGCCTTTATCTTTTGCATTTGTCAAAATATCTGCCATAATAGGGGCAATCCTTATTGCTCCTGTTACGTGATGAACAGAGTCTATTAATAACCATATTGCCGGCAGTCCGAGTCCGCATACTACAAAGAATATCACAAACACAATATACCAGCGGCGAAGTATCCCTGTGACTAATTTAGGTTTTTCATTGGCAGGTTCAGGTGCGGTTTCGAAATTAACAATATCCTGTCCAACAACTTGTTCGTAGTTTCTTTCTAAATTATTCATCTTATAAGCCTCATATTTTGAATTATCGTTTTAATGAAGTTTTCAGCATTTATTTGTAACATTGTGTGGGAAAGATACACACTGGATCGTTTCAAAACATGTATAATTCTTTTGGATTAGTCATTGTTTCTGACGTGTAATTATTATCTCTTCACGGATTTCCGGGGGTATAGTAAGTTTTTCAAGAAGTCGAAGTTCGGCAACGACCGCCGCCAGCGCCAGCGGCATCATTGCATATCCACCAAAATCATGAAATACTTTCTCCCAATATTCTCCTTCGAGAATTGTGAAAAATATGGCCGTAATTGTCAAACGTATGGTATTGCACAGCAGAGCGATGGGCAGGCTCGAAGCCAGAATAATGAGCTTTTCCCACCACGCTCGTTTGATCAGCAGAACGACCAATCCGCAGATCACAATAAAGGCGGTGATCATTCTCAAGCCGTTACATGCTTCGGCGACGGCAACGGTCGACCCGCCGATATGGATAACGTTTCCTTCCCGTAGTATCTCATATCCCATTAATTCGAGACAAAATACCGCCGATGATGTTGACCAGCGTTGCAGAGGCAGTGACACAGCGGCCCTGATGCGGTTCGGCCAAGGCAGCATCAGGCACAAGAACAGTAATATCGTCGCTACCTTTTTGAAAAACTGCCAGCCGAACATAAGCAGTACCAATGCAAAAATGCTCAGGGCGAGGGATAACCTTTCTGCTGAGCCATAAAGAAATAACAGCCCGAAAAATCTAAGTAACTGTGCTCCGAGGAAAAGGAATATCCCGAGAATGGAAGGCTTAATCGGACATTTTGTAATTGTCCGGCGCCTGGTCCATAAAATATAAACTGCAAGAATAGGAACTAAAAGACCGGATGAGTATTCGTCGTCTCTCATCCATATTTTCCAGAGATCGACAAGTCCGGGCCAATAGGACCAGATAAAGGCGACCATAACCGTGCTTAACATGAAAAATTGAAGAATTTGTCTCAGACTTGAGAAAGCCCAATCCGGTAATTTTTTTGAAATCTTATCTATTAAGGGTTGCATTACATTTTTTAGTTTATCCGCACCGTCTGTTACAATTTTTGACGCTGTGTCTAATGAACGTTTTAGGGCACCTTTGGATTTGCAGACGATGCTTTTATCCTGGAGAACGGTATTTATTTTTAAATTTGTATTGCAATCAATCACACATCGTTTTATTTGACAATTTGCTCCTACATGCACTCGGTCCCAAAGGGCACTGTTTACGACGATGCTGTCTTTTCCAATCACAACATTATTTCCAAGGATTGTAGGGCCAATGATAACGGCCCCGTTTGAAATACACACGCCGCTCATTATGACAACCGGACCAAAAACCCGGGCTCCCCGGTCAACAGTTGAATCGGCAGCCATCCAGATATTTTCTGAATCTGCATTTTTCCTGAGTTTCAGATTCGGGCAGAATTCAGAATCAGTAAGATAATTGTTAAGGGCAAAAAGATATTGCTGTCGGTTTCGGAAATTGCCGGCGTGTTTTGGCAGCGTAGCTGCATGAATTTTTTGTCCTGCACGTAATATAACCGGGATCAAACCTTCTTTGATATCATAATAACCGTCTTTTGGTATATGTTTTATAATACTCGAGTCGCATATATAAATGCCCGATGCTTGCCCACAGTGTTTTTTGTTGGTCAATCCGGGATTTAGAAACATCGTTAGTTCAGCCCCGCCTCGATTGTGGGCGTGTAATAAGAAATCTATATCCGGCGGACTTACTACGCCGGCAGGCAAAACTAATAATAATTCATCCTTTTCCTTATCGGCTGAATCGCGAACACATCCCGCCGATCCGACCGGCAACGGTTCATCCAACAGCTTTATGTTCAAACGAGGATCTGCATGGATTGACTTGCTTAGTGACAAACCATCGCTGCTATAACAAACTTTGACTTTTTGTATTCCCTGGTTTGCCAAGTGGTCGAGCAAATGTTCCAGGGCCGTTTGTCCTGCTACCGGCCATAGAGCTGTTGGTAAGCGTGTTGCAAGCGGACACCGTCCGAAATCACGATAACCATTCAAGATAATCGCTTTTGTCTTTTGTTTTATATTAGATTGCTTGCTCGACATTACTTCTATTGGATTTTTTTGAAATCCATATTCACATTATCGCCGCTCATATGATGGAGGTAAAATGAGATCCTCTGAACCACTTCTGCGACCTGAGTTTCTCTTCTTCTGGGAATAAAATGTCTTAAATCCATTATCTTTATTGCTAAGTCTTCCTTTTGGTATGCCACTAATACATGACCAAGCTCTTCAAATCTCCGTGCGATTTCTAGTTGATGGTCGTGGACAACTTCGCGGTATCTCGACAATCTCGGCATAACAAGTAGTGGTTTATTATTATACAGGGCCATCTCAATAGTCCCCATCCCAGCGTGCCCAATTAATCCAGAGGCTTTTTTCAAATGGATGTCAAATTCTCTTTTTTCAAGGAAATTAACCGATTTAAAATTGCGAGGTTCGTAAGAAGACGTTCCAATTTGCCCGAAGATTTCCTCATGTATCAATCCTTCACCCAAAATATCATCTACAGCTTTAACAAGACGGTCGAAGGGAAATTGCGTACCAACAGTCAAAAAAATCATATAACTGCACCTATATATTCGACACCTTTATACTTCACGGCCAATTCTGGCCATTGAACAAGGAAAAGATCCGCGATTTGCTTAACCATTCTACCGGAAAGTGATATTCTCGCTATGTTTGTAATACTATCAATCCAGATGATTCTAGCCCCAAAAATCTTGGCAAGGAAGCATATCATACAGCCTGCCGCTGCACCGGTACTTATGACGACATCGGGTCTTTCTTTAAAAGCTATCTTTACACATTTCAGAAAAACCTTTAGTACAAGTATCGGGTGCTGCCGATTACATTCTCCAACAACATATATATTTCCAGTTGCCTGAAGATCATCCTTGACAAGAGGTACTGTCGTAACAAAAAATGTATCGTGCCCTTTCCAGCAATCTGAAAGCTTCATAAGTTCTGTTAAATGTCCGCCACCGGATGCGGCAAGACATATTTTCAATCTTTTTTTATTATCCAATTTCCCAAACCTTCTAATCAGACTGTTTGCTTCCAAGCAGCTCATTCATCACCAGCTCGGCTTTGCTGTCCCAGGATGAGTTTTTAACTTTTTCCCTTCTTTTATTGATCAGCTCAGGGCTGTCTTCAGAGATTGCTTTTTTAATACACTTAATAAAAGCGCTGGGAGTTTCGGCTTCATAAACCACATCATGATACTTATTGAGTTCAGCAAACGGAGTGCTCACAACAGGTTTGCCTAATGCTAGGTACTCTTTGAGTTTTATTGGATTACATACATCAATCCAGCGGGTTCGCCTCCAAGGCATAATCGCCACATCGAAACATTTACCATAGTGAGGTATTTGTTCATAATGCTTTTTCCCCAGCAACCAGACATTTTCTCTTGAGTTCCACCCTGAGCAATCAGACATTACTGTACCAATGAATACAAAATTCATTTCCGGCAATGAATCAACAATTTCCCGTATCAACTCAAAATCAAGTAGATGATCCTCAATGTCACCGAAAAAACCCACAACAGGTTTTTTTATGTCACGCATTTCGCTCGGTTTTTCTTCATCAGTTTCCGCAGACACAAATAAATCAAAATCCACACCATGATCAAGAAATATAGCCTTCCTACATTCGCCGGATTCTTCGTTATATAAACTGCTGCTAACAAATATTGTCAAATCAGCATTGGTTTTTAGCCGTCGGTCGTATTGCCTGATCTTTTCAGTGTCCACATTCGGATATTCTTCAAATCTATCCGTTCGTTGATATATTAGACGAGTCTTTTCCATACTCAGCGCAACTTCACAAGCTGCGGGGCATGCAACCAACACGATAGGTTTTTTTATTCCAAGCCTTTGATTAATAGAACGAATTTGGTATTCAAGGATTCTTTTATTCAAAGACCTGGCCCATGAAAGGTGATGAACCGGCATCGTAAAGGGGCTATAAACCCAGAAATCTGCATCCGATTTTTTCAAACCGGTTTTTATGCTTTTTAATTTTCGCAACAACCTTTTTACAAGTCTGCTGCCCTTTTTGAAACTGGGCTTTTGCATCACAATTGAATTAATATAAAGCGATGTATTATTTTTGGCAAAGTGACGCATTAGCTGCATATCTATGTGAGCGCGATTATGATACCACCAATCCTCACCACCGAAACATACTACACTTATATCGTTGTGATATTCTGTTTCGCTGTTAATAGGAACCTTCTGAATTTTTCGACAATCGCTATTTGTCAGGATGATATACCCCCTTAAATCTCCACCTTATTGATTAACAGTTTCTTCCAATTCACCAGGCAATGAATACCACCTACCCAGTAAGTGGCCGCCGTGCGTATCGATTCGCTCCGTTTTCCCCTGCGGATTATGCCCACAGTAATCCAATATGGAACTCGTAAAAAGAAAAACAATGCTGTAAGCAAACGTGTAATAACTTGTGAAAGGAAGCCCTTATGCTTTTTTATGAACAGCAATATGCTCCCGCGCAACTGTAATATCATTTCAGCTCTCCTCTGTCGAGTGCTCCGACCTCCATAATGGATAATCTGGCCGACAGGTGCGAACATTACTTTCCACTCCTTTTTTTTCAATCGATAACACCAGTCCGTCTCCTCACAGTACATGAAAAAGCGTTCATCTAATATCCCTACTTGTTCGATTGCTTCACGCCGAACAAGTATAAAGCACCCTGTTATAACATCTACTTCACGAACATCGTTCCTGTCCCACCATGTCATTTGCTCCCGTCCGAAGAATTTATTCTTCGGGAAAATTTTATAAAGATAAGTACTTGATAAAAGCATATTCAATATCGATGGGAACATGAAACATGTTTCCTGCAGCGTACCATCCGGATTTATGACCCTGCAACCTATTGCTCCGGCCTTCGGATTCTCATTTGCGAATGAAATTGTTTTTTCGATAGCTCTGTCCAATATAACCGTATCGCTGTTAAGCAATAAGATATAACGGCCCTTTGCAACAGCTATAGCCTGATTGTTAGCCGCCGCGAAGCCGCAATTTTTCGTATTTTGTATCAGCATTGCCTGTGGGAAATCGTTTCTGACCATCTCCGCTGAGCCGTCCGTTGAGGCGTTATCGACAACAATAACTCCGAAATCCAAATCAACTGTCTGTTCATAAACCGACGTCAGACAACCTCGAAGTAGCTCTTTCGTATTCCAGTTTACGATTATTATTGAAACGTCCAAAACATCCTCCCGCTCGTCATGCAGGTATTACGATTTAACTCAAAAACGATGCTGACTCATAACCATCCTGTCTTCTAGCTTACGACTTATTACGAACATGCTGTTAGCTAACGGTTTAATACGACCTATGTACCTTACTTCTTCTATATTAAAACCTCTTTTCTCCAAAACATTCTTTAGTGAATTCAGTGTGTAGAATCTCAAATGAGGAAATTCAGGATCAAAATGTTTCTCGAAACGACAAAGAGAGATAATGATGTTTTTAAGCCTGTTGTGCATCGGTGTACTTAGAACGAAAAAGCCACCAATTTTTAATACCCTGTTAATTTCGTTGGTAAAAACATCCGTAAAATGTATATGTTCAATAATATCACCAGCCCATACGACATCAAAAAAGTTATTTTCAAAAGGAAGACCATTTTCACAATCTGCACACTTAAAATTATTCTGAGGAAACCTGCGATGTGCCTCTGCGATTAACTCCTCCACAACGTCCACGCCGTAAGCCTCATGACCATTTTGGGTAAGCTCGTGACATAAATCGCCGCTCTGACAGCCAATATCCAATATCCTACAGTCTTTCTTATCTCTGATAAAATCGAGAAAATACTGCAATCTTATTCTTTGAATTTCTTCAGGAGATGACATTTTTTAACCACCTATTTGTAATAATTCGGAAACAGTTATAGTCGACAAATCTGTTTTTTCAACCTCTTCCAGAACTAACTTGATACTGCTAAGCGTGAAATCCCCTTCCGCATTACCTGAACGCTCGAAATCATGAGCTAATATAACTGCCCCACCCGTCTTCCCGGCAGTTATAGTGGCTCTTTGCTTGTCACGTTTATCCACCAGACTTGTATCACCGGTATCAACTGTCCAATAGATAATTGGTATACGTAAAAACCATAAGTATAATAAACATACAATATTTAATTTGCCATAAGGTGGACGAAAGGGGTACTTTTTCCGCTCTTGTCCAAGGGCGGAGTCGATAGCACGCCATCCGTGTTTTATATCCGCCAGAGCGCGAAAAGGATGGACTTTCCAGTAGCGTAAATGGTCATAACCATGTGAACAGATTTCATGACCCCTATCTGCGATCTGTTTGACAATTCTCTCCCGGCCTGCAATATTTCTTCCTAATAAAAAGAATGTCGCCTTAATCTTATTCTCATCAAGCATTTCCATAATCGCGGGCGTTAATCTGTCACTCGGACCATCGTCGAAAGTCAAAACTATCGCCCTTGATTTAACAGCTTTACGTTTGAGAATCAATCGTGCGTATCTTCCGTAAAGATAAGGTATGCCTATATAAACAAAGACAAATGAAATTACAGCCAAACTAATAAATACAAGCGGAATTTTGTGTTACCTCCTTCTCACCGGAAATAATCAAATTTGACGCCATATTTAACCACCAGCAACGATATAAATACCCAAAGTAAAAGATTTATAATTGAGGAAACGTCACGGATAAGAGTTTCAGTAGGGTCATCACCTTTTTTCAGATGATAAATAATATAGATATAACGAACCAAACCATAAATAACGAAAGGAAGCGTAACCAGCATAGCTCTTGAACCTAAAACCGTCAGCGTATGCTCGTCGACCGTATAAAGAGCATAACTAATAATCGTCGCGCCGGTCACTACAGGTATTACCTGGTCAAGAAAAGCAACGCTGTAGTCCTTAAGAACCGGCCGAGAATTGTGTCGTTCAAGGTCCATCGCCAGCAATTCAGCCCGGCGCTTTGTGAAACCGAGAAACATCGATATCATCAGCGTACATAAAATCAGCCAGTGAGAAGGGACTACCGAAATAGCTATGCCGCCGCCTACGATACGCAGGATAAAACAAAAAGAAATAACAAGTACATCAAGTATCGCAATATGCTTAATAGTTGATGAGTAAATCACATTGATGAGCAGATAAAACATCATAACCGCGGCCATAGACCATCCAAGGAAAAAAGCAATGATGAAACCTGATATAATTAATATTATTCCCGCCACTGTTGCAATAAGCGGATTGATTATTCCAGCGGCGATAGGTCGATCCTTTTTAACCGGGTGCTGTCGGTCTTCATTTCTATCAAACAAATCGTTAATAATGTAAGCTGCGCTTGAGAACAGGCAAAAACATACAAATGCCAATGTAGACCTTATACATACAGGCACCTGCGTAAACCTGCCAGAAAAGACCAGCGGTGCATATACAAATGTATTTTTAATCCAGTGGGATGGACGAAGTGTCACAAGTAATGTTAATATATTATTTCGATTAATTTTTGACATTGTCTGTTTTCAATATTGGTAATATCCGCTCGAAAGA
The DNA here is from genome assembly GCA_964508785.1 of uncultured Pirellulales bacterium. GTDB lineage: Bacteria > Planctomycetota > Phycisphaerae > Sedimentisphaerales > Anaerobacaceae > JAFGPS01. The sequence continues at coordinate 54,158 of CAZDVE010000025.1, forward strand.
TTTTTTTCCGATAGGTTGTCTAACATTGTGTTAATAGTATCCTGTTGCTTTAAGAGATTAATTTTGGTAAAGTTATTAAAATTTCTCGAATCATTACTTATGTGTTAAACCGGTCTGTTTGCTGTTGAATTTGATATAGACAATAACTATGGAACCGATTAACGAAAAATGGAATATAATTCATATTCTGATAATCACCATTATAGCACTTTGTTTAAGACTTTTTATGTTGGGTAACCAAAGTCTGTGGCTGGACGAAGCGTTTGTATATTCGCAGATCAAAACCGATAGTATTTCTGATGTTTATTCGAATGTTATGACCAATGAAGGCCATATAGGGCCGCTTTATCATATTTTAAATAATCTGTTCTGTCGAATATTTGGATATGGCGAGCGGGCATTCCGTATGCCCTCTGCTATTTACGGAACTATTGCAGTTATTCTTGTTTATGTAATTGCACGCGAATTGAAGGGCGAGAAGACCGCTTTGATTTCCGCTGTTCTTATGGCATTTTCTCCTGTTCATATTTGGTATTCGCAAGAAGCTCGTATGTATTCGTTGTGGGTAATGTTTATTCTTTTCGCAGTTTTTATATTTATTAAAATTTTGAAGGGAAAAAGACAGAGGTTATGGATATTATTCACTATTTTTACATCTCTGTCTATCTGGACTTTCCTCAATTCTGTTTTCGTATTTGCAGCACTCGGATTGTATCTTGTTATTTTCATCAGGAGATATAAAAAAGAATTTTGTTATTATACTTTGAGCGTATTAGTAGCTCTTGCGAGTTATTATCCGGGGATTGCCGCAATATTAGCACAGGGTCCGACGACCGTAGTAAGAAGCTCAAGGACGACATCAATTTTTGTTCTAATGTATTCATTTCATGTCTTTAATGTGGGTACGACTTTGGGTCCGTCGTTAGTCACTTTACGCGCCCTTTTAAAACAATTCGGTGCGATAAACACGTTCTGGAAAGTTTTTTACAAGTACGGTATCCTGATTATTCCTTCGATGTTGTTATACGGCAGTGTTTTTGTATATAGCATTTACAAAGCCGTTCTAAAAAGAAAAGACGATGGTTATTCTCTTATTCTTATAATGTTGTTTGTCCCAATTATTTCAGTATTCGGAATCACTTTTTTCTCAAGCCAATTGCCTTTTAATATCAGATATATTTTGTGTTCGCTTCCGTTCTATATTATATTAATATCAATAGCATTAAACGAATTATCGAAGCGATGGAGACTGGTTCTTTTTTCCAGCATGATCATCTTTTCATTATTTTCTCTTTTTAATCATTACCTTATTGATAAATATTCGAAGTTGGACTTCAGGACCGTAGTTAAATATCTAAATGAGACTATGACTGATGATGATAAGGCCGTCATTATCCATGAACATGCTTCATGGATTTTGATATATTATGATAAAACGGATAAATTGAGGCAGTATTACATACCTCCAAAAAACTCGTATGAAACCGCTTCTTCGATAGTCAATAGTTCCAAGAGAATTTTTTATGTCAAGTCGATAAGAACTCAGATATACGATCAGAAAGAGTTAAATAAAATCGATGACATGTTGGTTAAAAATTTCGATTTAGTCAACTCAGTAAATCTGGCATTATACTTTGAAGTAAAAATTTATGAACGCCAAAAAGACGATAATTTCGGTTTTGCTCTATGACTGTTCAGATAGCATCTTTATATATAAGACGTCAGCAATAAAGCATTATAGTTTTTAAATTAGCGGCATATTTTTAATAATGATCTATACGCCGGGACTATCTGTATCTTCAGATTGTATCAAGTAAACAGTCTCTAATCCGCTTTGCAGCCTGACCGTCTCCGTATGGATTAGTTCCATGTGTCATTTGGCTGTATGTGGAAGACTCGCAAAGCAATCGACTTACTTCTATTACTATATTTTTTCTTGAGGTGCCGACCAGCTTTGCTAGGCCATTCTCTACTGCTTCGGGGCGCTCCGTGATCTCGCGAGTCACCAGTACCGGTTTTTTGAATGTCGGGGCTTCTTCCTGTATACCGCCTGAGTCTGTGATAATTAAAAAACTCTTATCCATCAGGTAAACGAACTGAAGGTATTGAACAGGGGAAATCAGAAATATACGCTCCTCGTTATCAAGGATTTCGCGAACGATTCGTTGGACATTCGGATTGAGATGAACCGGATATACCAAGATTGTATCTTTATGATCGCGAACGATATCCCTCAGAGCCATACAGAATTCCTTAAAAGGTTCGCCGAAGCTCTCTCTTCGATGTCCTGTAACAAGAATTAGCCGATGGGCGTTGAGGAAATCTTCAGGTAACTGTGGAATCGAGGGTTTGTTCTTGTGAACCATAGCTCTCGCCAGAATAAGAGCATCGACAATAGTATTACCTGTTACGATAATTTTCTCCTGTGGAACTCGTTCGGAACTCAGATTTTCTGCAGCTCTTTTAGTCGGAGCGAAACACCATCTGCATATAGGATCAACCAAACGACGGTTCATTTCTTCCGGCCATGGAGCGTCAAAGTTGTATGTTCGCAGCCCTGCCTCCACATGGCCTACCGGTATCCGTTCATAGAATGCAGCAACGGCTGCAAATAAGCATGTAGCTGTGTCACCATGAACCAAAACAGCGGCCGGTTTTGTATCAGCCAGTATTTTCTGAACGCCTAAGAGGATGCGTGAAGATAAATCGGAGAGTTGTTGATCAGGCCGCATAGCATCGAGATCAAAATCCGGTTTCATCCCGAAGACACTCAATGCTTGGTCGAGCATCTGGCGATGCTGGGCGGTTGTGACAAGACAGACATCCAGTTGCGATTCTTTCCTAAGCGTGAGATAAACAGGTGCCATTTTAATCGCCTCAGGACGTGTGCCCACTACGATAATTATACGTCGCCTTTTCACAAATGACCCTCTAAACCTGCCTTGTTAAACTTCGGACTCGGCATCCTTGAAAATCGGAACATTAAAATCAGCTTCAAGGTACCAAGTACGGTTTTATATACACGCATTTTGCTTGTTCCCTTTTTCTTGTCATATCGCAGGATCATTGGTGCTTCTGCAACGATAGCTTTCATTTTTCCAAGCTTGACAAGGATTTCCGCCATACATTGAAATCCTCGGTTTTCCACAAAGGTATCTCCGTATATTTTAAAAGCATCTTTAATGAGTCCCGCACGGTAAGCGCGATAACCACATGTGTAATCACGAACTCCCGGAATAGGAACGATTAGTTGAAATAGTATTCTTGCACCGTAGCTCATCAATCTGCGATGCCGAGCTAAGCCGACAATTCTCGCTCCGGGCCTGTATCGTGAGGCAATCACGATATCATTCCCTTCCAGAATCATTTGGGTCATCCTGATTATCAATCCTGCAGGATGGCTGTTGTCTGCATCCATAGTGAAGATAATATCCTGTTCACAGGCAAGTGTACTCGCTTGCCTGAGTCCATCTCGAATTGTAGAGCCCAGCCCTTGATTCGGACAATGTGTTATTATTGTAAGAGGAATATCACTTTTATACTGCTCAAGAATTTTCAGTGTTTCGTCGCTGCTACCGTCGTCAACAATAACATACGATCGTGTATGACCCAAACAACTGAGACGCTCAAAAACCGACTCTAAATTCTTAATTAAAGAAGGAAGATTCTCCTGTTCATTATAGGCAGGCAATACTATGAATAGTTTTGGGATTGCCATTGTTCAAGCCTTTTTTAGATAAATCGACCTTAGGATGAAATCGCATTGTACTAAGGCCTTGCGGTTACAAAGTTCCCTCGACAACATGTAAATCATTTTTTTCTATTTTGCGATGTTGGACTGTCATTAAAATCGCTCCGATCAGTCCTGGTAACGCAATTAAGGCTACATTAATTGTCATAGAAGCCATCAGCGATGTTGACTCATCCAACCCAGTTAATCCGAAAAGAAATAAGATCAATAAGTCAGCCGGCCCGAGTCCGCTTATTGAAATGGGAACTATGCGTATAAGATTAATCAGTGGTGCCACTGCATACACATATCCGAAAGATATACTGCGTGTGAAAGCCAAGCATGCAAAATAGTACATTGCATTTGTGAAGAGCCAGCCGATCAATGAAATAATGATACAAATCAGCAATGTTCGACGTTCCAACTTGAAAGTAGCCTGCAATCGTTCAACTTGGAAGTCTCTCTTGAGTAATTTCCGACACAGAAATACAACTAACCACCAGGGCATAAATTTAGGTAATAATAAAAGTAACGTTAGAGGCAGGGCGAGCAAAGTTGAAAGCAAAACCAAGGGGACAGAACCGATTAGCCAGGCACAGAATGCTCCAAGCAAACATAATGTGAACAGTGCGATAACCTTATCCAAAAGTGCCGAAGCCAACATAGCTTCCTTATTGCCCGCCGAACGCCAGCCGTAGTAACTGCGGGCAACGTCACCCATACTTCCGGGCAGGATTAAATTCAGCGCCATACCAATGAAGGTGACTCTCCACATAGTCATCAGAGGTATCATTATGTGCTTTTGGCGAAGAATATACCACCAACGCCATGCTCTGCTAAGAACAGCAAACGGCATTAATGCAAATACTACGAACAGTGCTATCGGCTCTGCCTGTCTCCATGTTTTTATGGTTTCTGCCGGTTTGACAATGATTCCAATAATCACAAGACATGATATGGAAATAAGTACCTGAATTATAAAATAGGTTCTCTTCATCTTGAAACTGTTATGTATTTGCGGCTTCGACTATAATCTTGGAACTGCTTAAAATATGAACGTATCCACTTTTTTTATTGCTGTAGCTGAGAAGAAAACTGTTTTAACGTAATAGAAGATTTCCGACATTGCTATTAAGACGTTCTTTATTACGGTTCAATTCTATCTTTGTTTTTTTAATGCGCATTTTCGGAGTTTTTATGCTCGATTCAATTTCTCCTGAGGTGTTTGATCCAGTTCGTGAAGCCGTTTTTTTGGCCTCATCCGAATCGACTTCTTGAATGTAAGGAATCATTTTAAATCTCTTCGGGTATTCTTTTTCGAGTCTCTTTGGAAAATGTTTGAGTCCGGCTGTGTTTTTTGTGAGCAAACTATATAGAATTGTTCCAGATTTTCCGGCTCCATAAGATTCTCGGCAGCTCTTTGGCCGGTTTTACCCAACTGATATGTGGAACGGCAAAGAGACCTAACTATAGATCCAGAAATTTTCATCTTTTTCGCAAAAGCTTGAAGTCCGTTCCACCGCAGATTATTTGGGAAATCTGTAAGACATATGTTAACAAGCTCATCGATATCGGCCAGATTTGCCAGGCGGATTATAACATCGGCATTTGTCTTTTTGTATTCTTCCATCTTACCTGTTTTTTTCATAGTTTTTAGATGCTCTGTCTGCCAGGCGTTGACGCCAGCAACGCTTTATCCAGCTTTTAATACCTGTCTTTCTTATAAAATATTCTAATGCCAACTCCAACGCCCTTATACATGTTCTGAGCATATTGAGAAATATTGGATATAACCGCGGGGCAAAGATGAGACAGGATGTTTCATGCCAGCGATGATAGTTGCCCCATTCTTTGTGTTTACCTCCACCAATCCCGAAATCATAAAAACATATATTTGGATCATTACTGAGAGACTCCATAACTTTTAAAAATAATAAAGTACCGACATTAAAATCCTTCCACTTTGGAGCATAACCGGTTTGCCCGCCGAAACAGATGTTTTTATAATTTAAAGCCCATCGAAAAGCACAAGGTTCGTCATCAATATAGAGAATATCAAAACGAAGCCAGTGTTTTCTTGCGGCAACGGTCAGAAGTTTCCGGATCCGGGAATCATTCACGAAGCCTTGATTCATCCCACGCTGATATGTATTGGATGAAGTCTTTGAAGCCGCTCTGATGACTTCATCCAAATCCCTCTCATTTGTATAGGTTACATTTTTCACCCGACCTGGATATTGTTGTTCAATTCTTCGAATATATCTATTGATGTGTTTCCTGCGGTTCTTTGAGCAATCTCTTAGAAACTGTTCGAAATTCTCCGGTATTGCAATTCTCAGGTGAGGTTTAGTTTTAGGTAAATAATCTCTGCATAAAAAAATTGGCATCTTTCGCACCAGCTTACACATAAGTGAATCTGTTTTTAGACTAAGGAATTGTAGTACATCTGCTTCACCACGGTGCAAAGCTTCCATTAATTTCAAAATTATGTTTGAACAAGTTTCCGCAGTTAATTTACCGAGAATACCTCCATTAACAACAGTCAAGAATTTTAATTGATAATAAAATAAACTCTTATATCCCAGCCTGAAATATAACGGACTCTTTCCTACCCGAGCGATTACCATCATCTCAGGCTTATTATTATGAGAGAAAGTCATTATATAAGGTTGAAAATTTCCATCTATCGCATCAACAACCGACAGATAGCGATCAATATCTGCGTCAATTGACGGATAAGGCTCATTAGACTGCATTTGCTCCCAGATGGACCGAATATTCTCAACTTCTTCGAATGTTGTTGCAATGCTGACATCCCAACCATCAGACGTAGTCGTTTTGCTGATTTTATTCTTATGCTTTTTCATAGCTTAAAAACTTTTTTGATGCACAACAGGTTCACAGTTTCTATTTATTAGCAACTTTCCATGCCTTATCTTCCGGCCGATCGGGAAGATGCAGGATGAACCGATTATGCCCAGAACAACATAAAAAAGTGGCGTCAACTGTCCAAAAAAGCTGACAGACATCCACGCTACAGCAACGGAAAACAAAGCGGTACCCAAAGACCAATATAAGGATTTATCAACCAGCAATACTGCCTTTTTGTACGCCAACATCAACCCTCGAAATGCCGTCGCAAGTGTGCCACAAAGAACAATAACGCCGGCGATTCCGTATTTGACTCCTGATAGGATATATTCATTTGTCACATCCGTGAAGCTCATACCAAAGTAATGACCCCAGCCGGGATCCTGACCCCGACAGCCCAAGAACCACCACTGGCCGAAATGTCTGATTGCAACTTCAATAAGCTTAGCCCGGTGCCAGCCTGCACCTCCAAGCGTACTTGTATATTCGGCGAAGACAAAGTAAAAAGCATCGTCGCTTAATATTTCAACGACAATACTGGCAAGAACAAATAATATTAATATAGGTCTGGACCTTATCCTATATTTTTCCATCGCCAGACATACAATAACAACCATAACCATAACCCACGGTCCTACCGACAGACTACTTAATGCTCCAACCACAATTACCGAAGAAAGAATGTAAGCTAAATTATGCCAGTAACCTTTTTGATAACGTAAATAATAAATAAGCGGCAGGAACATAGCGAAACCACCACCGAATAAAATTGGATGGCTAAAGGGACCAACCGCCCGAGCGAGGCCCCAACGCATATCACCTCCAACATGGCTAGCTATAGCAAGCCAAGGACTAAAGCGGCGAAGTGGTAGGAACGGTTGCCAGCCGGTTAAGACCTCAATACAGCCCAATACTGCAAGAGGGACCAAAAAAACACCTATAAACTTGATGACGGAAATTAGCGTAGCCCTGTCGGTTATTATAAACCTGGCAACAAGATATGCAAACCAGCTATCCATTATAAATCCACCACGATTCTCTATGGAAGCGAGCGATGGTCGGGTTAAAAGAGTTACTCCGCTATACACCATCATACTAACAGCAACCCAAGTATCTAGATCAGACCATTTAAATTTACACCGAATCCGATCATCACATAAGCAACGCAAAATCAACACACACACTACAAGACGACCGACAGTTATATCGATGGTTCCAATGCTTACTGCCAGTTCGCTGGGATACCATAACAAGCCTGTAATATATGCAACCAAAGCATAATGCGGGCGTAGAGTTAACACTAAAAAAGACAGAAAAAGCCCAATTGTAAGAGTTATACCCTGCATTGTGATTCAGAGACGTAAAGACTGGTCACGGTCTTGTTTATTTAATTGTTCGAGCAGTCGAGCGATTTTCGAGCAATAAGCTCAACCTGATTTGCTATGAACTCCTTCGCCAAGCCAAACAAACACTGTGAAATCAGGCGATTCCTTCGACCCCATATCAGATATTTGTATCTGATAAGCTCCAAACCAGACTGTTGAAACCATTCCAGAACCATCTTACGTGTCGTAATTCTCAGGTGCGTCCGGTCCAAAATACCATCATTAATATAGTGAATATTTCCTTGCACAAACAGTTTCCAAAAAACAGAGTAGTGCCGGAAATTAGGGACACAGACATACACAATTCCTCCGGGCTTCAAGCTTTTCATATGCCGTTTGAGCACAGCGAGTGGATCAGGCAGGTGTTCAAGTATGTCTGCGTAAATGATGCAATCATAAGGAGCATACACAACATTAACATCTATCCGGGACGCATCTCCCTCCAAGACAATAATCCCATGGTCTCTGGCGAGTTTTGCTGCATGAGGATTTATTTCTATCCCTACTACTTTGACACCCCGCCTGACAAGCTCGGCTTCCGTCACTCCAGCCGCACAACCGACAGATAGAATACACTTAGCGTCTGCTGGAATTGCAGCAAAAACTTCCTCTCGAAACCATTTAAAATATGTGGAGCAACTATCGCTGCCAACTTTGACAGGAGTGGTGTGAATTCCATTCATCTTTTGAAAGCCTTATAAATCATCATGTGCTGTATTAATCCTTAAGGTAAACTCACATTCATGAATTCGCATCGGGCCTCAAGCCAGGTTCGAAGTTTAAACATATCGCTGTTCAGTTAAGACATAATTTTTACATGATAGCGATTGACTTCAAAATATTCTCTAATTTGTTAACAGAATTGTCCCATGTCAGATTATTAACCGTCTTGCGTGAATTCCTGACTATTTCCTGGCGTAAAGTAGGGTTGTTGAGCAGAAGCTTGACCTTACTAACTATTTGGTCCACATTTCCAACTTCTACTAGGTAGCCATTCTTGCCATCGACAACTATATCCCGTGTCCCCCCGCAATCTGTTGCTACAACAGCACAACCACAAGACATTGCCTCAAGCACAGGAACAGAAAAACCCTCCAAACGGCTTGCGACGATCCAAACTTTACTGCTGGAATATCTGCGTCTCGCTTCTTCCACAGATGGATAGCGCTTGTATTCAGTCTTGGATATTTCTTTGGGTTTTGGTGCCCCACCGAAGATATAATGTGGTATACTAGGTAGTTCTTTTTTCAACTTTACCAATACGTTCAAAATCGTTTGAGGGTCCTTTGCGTAAGATGGATAAGTCTCGAAGATTGTCCCAACACCATCTCGTAAGCTCTCACTTACACTTGGAAAATATTCATCTTGTTCAATGCCGTTATGTATTACAGCTAAAAGTCTACTGCTATCGTACGATTTTATCTTTTCTGCTATATGCGAACTGACAGCTACTTTCGGTAACGGTAAAGATAGGGCTTGATCCATTTCCTCCGGAGTCCAAGGCTGCAAGCCATGAATATATAGCAGCTTTGAGTTTTTTATGCTGTGTATTCTACCAATTTGAGCCGAGCAGGTTATTCCAACTGCGATGATTATCTCATCAGGATAAAATTTACACTGGACAATGTCATTATAGCTTGAGGTTTTACCCCGAAACATCTCAATCCAGTCATACCTTCCACTGTACAATAATTCATTTCTCACCCGTCTGACAAATGTTCTGACAGTTATAGGATTCTTCTTATATAAAATCCTTACCTCATGCCCCCTCTCAAGCAACTTATTTGCGGTGGTGACCGTACAGCGAATACCACCAGAATGGCCTTTACCTGGAAGAATAAATGCTAATTTCATATTGTTTTTTCGCGAAGGCTTTATTGCGAATATATTAAGCAAATCTGCGTGGCGGTAAAAAGTTAGACCTTCGATTCCACTTCTTGAGCAAGTAGCGCGGCTTTTTAATCAGGCGACCGGCCCTGCTTCCAAAAGAACGAACAATGGCATATTTAGCGAAAGATTTGAGCGATGGATTATCCAGAAATGACCTCCTGACATTCGCCAGACCTTCTCGCTTCATGCCTGCTTTTAGTTGTGCCAAGCCAAGATTAAAGATTTCATTGCTAAGATATTTTTGAATAAAATCCCTCTCACTTGATTGCAGACCTTCGTTTAATTTAAGCTTTGTAAATATATATAACAAACACTCATAGTGATAAAATGGACGACTTGTACGCTGTTGTGAAAGATTTAATTTCGGCGCTTCATCACGGCGAATTACATGTACTAGAATCTTATTGCAGAGACCCCATGCCCCTTGTGTTGCAAGCCGACATATCAAATCTTGGTCCTCATACAATGTCAAACGTGTGTCGAATAAACCCACATTCATAAGACTTGCTTGTCTTATCATTACGCACTGAATCTTCGCAAACCCATACTTAATTTGATAGACTAAGGGTCGTTCTATTCTACATGAGTCACTTTTCATGTGGTTGGAAAAGTTCGCGAACCGGAAAAAATCCGCATCTTCTGCATATTCATTTTTTAATAAGGCATTTACCACATGCAGGCAAACCTTAGAGTTTTTACGAATTCCCTCAAGATGACAAGCAAGTTTCTCCGGCAACCACTCGTCATCTGAATCCAAGAAAGCGATCCATTGTCCCTTTGCTGATTTGATACCAGTGTTTCGAGCAGCACTGACTCCGGCGTTTTCCTGATACATATAATTTATCCTACCCAAATAAGGCTCAAGGACATTTTTGGTATTGTCTGTTGAGCCATCATCAACCACAATAATTTCATAATCCTTATATGTCTGTGCCAATACACTATCTATCGCCTTTGTCACATACAAGGCTCGATTATAAGTCGGAATTATTACGCTGACATTTGGCACGCTCAGACCTTTCTGTAGGACTTCATAAGCAGTTTTCTATTGAACCATCTGACCATTGGGATCAACCGGGGGAATTTTATTTTTATTACGAGTTTTGTATACTCCCATCGCCACAATTTCATTAATGGGTAGTTTTTCACAAGGAATTCAGCGTCTTCAATCTTGCCGATCCCCACCCGGTCGTGGGCATTTTGCAGTGCGTATGATGCAAGCCATTTTTCCAGCAAATCCCTGTTTTCCAAACAATCTTGTCTAACATTTTCTGGATCTATTAAAAATACCTCAAGGGGATTTGATTTATATAATCCCACTGCCAAATCCGAATCATCATTGTGATAGTAGGCCAGTGGTTTTGTGTTTCTAAAAAACCGATGATTTATGCCAAGTTTTATCCATAAGTAGAAGTCCTCGCCGTATGTGTATCGACCATTATCATAGAAACCG
>CAZDVE010000026.1:0-64437 GCA_964508785.1 uncultured Pirellulales bacterium
GGGTGATATGGTTCTATTATTTGAGACTAAGGCTGGATGGAACCAGCACGGCGGATCAGAACTGTTCACCTTCGACAATCATGATCCCAAAGGCGGATTTGTCTTGCTCAACGACGGCACAGTCAAATTCATTCGTACCGATGAAGAACTCAACTCCCTTCGCTGGAAATAATAAGGAGTAGCGTTTAGCGTATAGCTCACAGCAATAATAACACCAGATACAGAATTCAGAACACAGAATCTGGAATATAGAATTTGATAATTATTATTGAATAATATTATGCTCGTAGTCCTTTTGGCTAATCAAAAGGACTACGTACTTTTTACAACACAAACAACTGTCATAAAGCCTTCCATACTTTCAACAAGTTTAAAAGAGGATATTAGGCAAAGCCGCCTGCTATACCAGGGCCTATGTTAATGCAGCATACAAGGCTTCAGATGATGAAACTCAAGATAATCGTTACGAAGGTGATCCCTGGCAAATAGGAGCACATGGTAATAGTGCTTACGAATGGGTCGGCGATGTAGATGAGGTCAGACTTTATAAAGAGACTCTTTCCGCTGATTGGATTAAATTTGAATATCGTAACATTGCCGAAGCCGACAATGAGTTAACCTGGTCGGCCGAAGAGCAGGCCCCGGAAGCTTCACCCCCTTCGGAGTTAATCGGCAACCCGTATATGTTCACCGGACGAAGATTCGACTTGGAAACCGGCCTCTATTACTACCGCGCCCGGTACTATAATCCCTACATCGGCCGGTTTCTCCAGACCGACCCTATCGGCTACAGCGACAGTATCAACTGGTACAACTACTGTAGAAGCAATCCAATTAATTGTTTGGATCCTACTGGGCTTATTGCAATTGTGTTTTATGATGGAGGTGATGAAAGTGGTGATGGTAACCGGCAGTTTGCGAGGATCTCATTTTGAAATAGTAAGATTCTTTGATACAGGTAAACCATGGCCTGATTTTAGGCCAATTAAGGGGCTCGATAGTCCTGATGTTGTACCTTTTCTTATTGACGTCCTCGAGAAAGGCCCGGATTGGACCGACGAAAAACTGCTCAAGGCACGTGGGGGAATATATCCTCACATAGCGCGTTGCTACGCCGCGATGTGTCTGGGTGTTATTGGCGATAGAAGGGCTTACCCTCCATTGATAGACGCTTTATTGAACGGAGATTTCCTCGAAGATAAGTATGTGATAACTAATAAATTTAAGCAAGATTATCACATCTCTGATTATGCCGCACTTGCTCTAGGCTACTTGGGAGACCCTAATGCAGTTGGGCCTCTCATAAAGGCACTACAGAACGATAGACGCGAATCTGCTGTATATGGTCTAACCATGCTTCGTGACATTAGAGCCATAGAACCAATAATCACTTGCTCTTCTGAGCTTGACAGATTTGATACAAGGTTACGGATACATCGTTGTCTTGAGTATATAACCGGAACTCACATCGAAGTCGAATATTCAAGAAAAGCACAAAAATTTACTGTGCCTGATTTTCCTGATATAGGGGAGCTGGATTACAATCAAAGTTTTAAGGTTATATGGCAACACTGGTTCAAACATAGAGAGGCATATGCCAAACAGCAGTTTGAAAAATTTTATCCCAAATGGAAATCTTTACAGAAAAACAGACCAGATGACAAAGCTTCGCAGAGGCTTGTAATGTATAATATGGTACGAGGTGGTGTCTCGACCTTAACATTACTTATGGATGCTGTAGATAAAGGAGATGAATCCTTGATTCCGGTTGTTTCCCGACTAACTCACATAGAAAAACGTCGATTCGGCACCAAAGTTCTTGTTATCGACCCGAAATCCACAAGAACCGAGTGTCTGGCATGGTGGAAAAATAATAAGGATAAATGGGAGATTTTAGATCCTAATGATGAACGATAAAGCGGTACATGATGACCTCATTGAGTTGACCATGAACTTGAATTGAAAAACTCTGTTGAAATGAACAATATCTTTATAAAAAAGTATGTGAAATATTTATATTGACCGTAAATTATAATCAAAAATGCAAAAAATAATGAAGATATTTGTATTATTTATACTTTTACGTCTTGCAATAAAATACAGTTTTTGATAAAATCTAAGTAAGATTAGATACGAGGGAGTTTGCCTATGATTTTGCATTCATGATCCGATAATTCTTTCGTTGATTGATAATAATATCGCGTCAGGAGATAGCAAATTAGGCGAATTCTCAAAATAGAAATTATTATCCAGCTTTTATTGACAGCCTGTGCTTTGGGTAGCATCCGCAGAGTTCCTTCGGAATATACCACTATCCAGGCGGCGATTGATGATGCGAATAATGGCGATGCCGTTCTTGTCGCGCCGGGTACTTATACAGGCGATGGCAATCGAGATATTCTATTCAAAGGTAAAGCGATAACAGTCAAAAGCGAAGAGGGCCCCCAGACCTGTATCATCGACTGTCAGGGATCTCCGGAGGAATATCACCACGGTTTTTATTTTGGTGGTCGTCGTTCCTATAATGATGCCAATTCTATATTACAGGGTTTCACTATTATGAACGGATACGCATCTTCAGGGGGTGGAATATTTTGCGCCGGAGACAGCCAGCGTATGATAGAGTGTATAATAAAAGATAATGCTGCTATTGAAGGGGGTGGAATCGAATGTGCTCTTTCTTCAAACTTAACTTTAATAAATTGTATTATCTTCAATAATGCTGCAACGTCCGGAGGTGGAGTATCAACTGGTGGTAATTCACAGCCAACCTTTATGAATTGTTTTATTACTGGTAATAAAGCTACACATTATGGTGGTGGAGCATCAATTAGTGGGGGAGATTTTTATGGAGGAGATTCACAGCCAACCTTTATTAATTGTTTCATTACTGGTAATAATGCTACAGAAGGTGGTGGAATATCAATTACTGCAGTAAGATCGCAACCAACCTTTACTAATTGTTTTATTACTGGTAATAAAGCTGCAAAGGATGGTGGTGGCATATATAGTCATGGCATAGGTCTAAGTATTGAACTTTTGAATTGTACTATCTCCTGTAACTGGGCTGGTAATAAAGGTGGGGGTTTCCATTCCGATATGGAATATATTATAGGAAAAATAAATAATTCAATTCTCTACGGAAATATAGCCTCAACAGGCAGCGAAATTGACATATTTCATTTCCCACTTCAGAGTGGAGATGGGGGAATTGTTAATATAACTCATAGTATAGTAGGAAATGACCCAAATGCTATTTCGAAGAGTCGCTATGTTCTTATAAGTGGGAATTGGCTAAATGCGGATCCACTCTTTATCCAAACAGGCTACTGGGATCCTAATAATACGCTTGACGATCCGAACGACGACTTTTGGGTAGATGGCGATTACCATTTGAAATCTCAGGCAGGACAATGGGACCCAGCAAGCAAAAGCTGGGTGATTGACGAAGTAACCAGCCCTTGCATTGATGCAGGCGACCCGAATAGCCCTATCGGTGATGAACCCTTCCCGAACGGCGGAATTATCAACATGGGCGCCTACGGCGGAACTTCTGAGGCAAGCAAATCCTATTTCGGTGAGCCTCCCTGCGAAACCATCATCGCCGGAGACATCAACGGCGACTGCAAAGTTAACCTGAAAGATTTTACACTCTTTGCCAATAACTGGCTCAAAGACAAACTAAACTGACAATAATCCAACTACCTCCCAGGATTATTTGACGACTATAATAGCAGGCAGCAGGACTTATATTTGACCTTTTGCCGTAAGGTCCGGGACGAAGAGTTCATCGAGTTTTGACCCACATACTTATTTTTTAGAAAAATTTAAAAATTTACAAAAAGAAGTCAATATTGACCATTTCTGTAACGCCATTATAATAGTACATCGTGGAGAAATTCTGAGCGTATGAAAACGGCGTTATACACATTCAGTGCATTTGTTCTGATTGCTGCGGGAGTTGTGTTTGAGCGATGTGGGACGCTGTGGCTGCAGAATATCCAGGAAATCGAGCAAAATCCGGGACTTTCTATCAAAGAAAGGTTCCAAAAAGCAGTAAGTAGCAGAGAGAATAATAGTCAGCAAGCCGTTTCCCCGTTTGTGCAGCAGGCGCAAGATTTTGCAGTTTATATTAATCCGCCAAGGCCGCCAGAGCCGAAGCAAACTATGACTGTAAGAACCAGCTCGGAACGTAAGAACTCATCACTTAATTTGCCGAATATAACGCCGAAGTTTAGATTATTGGCAACATGCTATAATCGTTCCAGACCCGAAGAATCTGTGGCGCTTGTTTCTGAGCCGGGCAGAGATTCTCGCTGGGTTGAAAAGGGCGAGCTTTTAGGGCACTTTGTCGTTGAAAGTGTCGAGCAGGGAATGATTGTATACAGGCATGGTGATCGGTTGCACGAAATGAAAGTTGAAACGAAGGACTCAATACAAATAGCACAATTGCAGCAACAAATTCCGGAAATAGGGCAGACCGGCACCTCTTCGCCAAACGCTTCTGTGACCTGCCGGACATGCCGGACAATGAAATCGGATTTCGGGTTATTTGCGAGGATTCTCAATAACAATTTTCTATTTATAATTTAAAAATTCCGCAAAGCAAGAATATAAATATTTTTGTCATATTGCATATATCAATCATTTGGTCATAAGAATTAGTCTAGGTGGATTCTGGGGACATCATGCTTGTTTCTGTGTAAAGTACGGCGGACTGAAACTATTTACCTCCGACAATCACGATCCCAAAGGCGGTTGTGTCCTACTCAACGACGGCACAGTCAAATTTATCCCGTGAGATGAAGCAAGCTATCTCACGGGATGAATCCGCACCCATGTCCTGAGCCTGTCGAAGGAGAAGAAGAACTCAACGCCCTCCGCTGGAAATTTACCCCATAGGGGTGACAAATACCAGCGTACAGCGTAGAGCGGATAGGTTTATAAGTAAAAAAAGGTCAAAAACTGAATTTATAATAAACAACCATGGTTAGATAATATTATGCTCGTAGTCCTTTTGACTAATCGAAAGGACTACATGCCTTTTATAACATATAAAGCGTTATCATAAAGCCTTCCATCCATTCAACTAGTTTAGAAAGCAATCTTGTGCAAAGCCGCCTGCTAAACCAAGGTCTATGTTAATGGAGCCTACAAGGCATCAGATGATGAAACTCGGGATAATCGTTACGAAGACGAGACCTGGCAAATAGGGGCACATGGTAATAGCGCTTATGAATGGGTTGGCGGTATAGATGAGGTCAGACTTTATAAAGAGACCCTTTCCGCCGATTGGATTAAATTCGAATATCGTAACATTGCTGAAGCCGACAACGAATTAACATGGTCGGCCGAAGAGGATGCTCCGCGATATTAGGGATTGGTTAGAATTTGGTACATAGCCAGGAAAATGTCAGATTTCAATGGGAAATCAAGTAACTTTGTCCTTGTTTATGACGCTGGAGGGCGTTATAATATAATTGCGGTGATTGTAAAGAGATTAAGCACCCAGGCAGTAATACGCATAGGATGATATGATTTTAAGAATTAAACCAACCGCGATGGGTGAGAATGCTATATGTTGAACATCTTATCTAATGTGTTTGTCGATATCGCTAACGAAATGAAAGGGATTAGAAATGAACAGAAATATATGTTTTTTGTTTGTTTTGACACTCTGTGCTTCTTTCCCAAACGGCGCACAAGCCGAGAATTCGGACGACCCGAATAACGTGGTGGAAAAAGTGGTGACGATTGAACTCAATAAGCTGAATTTGAATGACACTACCCTTGAATTGTCATACAAGATTAAGAATAATACAGACCATGATGTTTGGATTTGTGACACCATTAATGCCGATAATCGAAGTTACAAACAATTTGAGGTGTACATGCCTGAAGACGATCAAACCCTTCTAATAAGGAGACGGCTTGATGTCCCAACAGTTTTAGTATGGGCTTCTCACCCGCGCGGTCGCTACGTTCTTTTACGCTCGGGCCAGGAACTAAATGAATCCCTGTCACTTGATGTGCCTGTTCAACGCCAATATGGGTTCGCAAGTGAACAAGCGACGTCCGACTATGCAAGACGCCTTGTTCTGGAGATTGGCTTTTACAACGAAGACCTGCCTGGAATGATTCGTGAAATTATTGAAGTGGCAGAGAAGCTGAATTGCGCAAGCCTCGAACCCAAAGAGTACATGACCTCTCTTTTTAAGCACTACTTCAAAGGAATTTGGATTGTACATATGTTTTTTGGTGGAGGTTTGTCGAACTTCGAAGAGTGGTTATCTCAACAGGGAGGCGAAGAGATCAGAATCCCATATACGTGGCAGAATCTTGGTAGTGAGCATGTCTTACGTATCGAAGTAGATGGAGTTCACATTCCTTACGAAGAAGTTGACTTGAATCTAGTGCCGTTTCCAAAAAGTTAGTTTAAGTTTTAAAATTCTTCCAATGGTTATCTCGATGTTACGTAGAGCAACGATTAATTTATACATTGAGGAAAAATAGGGACAGTGGGGCTGAATTTTTTCTTTCGACAATCACGATCCCACTCGTCTTGGCGTAGTATGCAGAATGATTCTGGCAGTACCAAGCCGTAGCCAGAAAAGCTTGCCCCTATAATTTTGCTCCTTCGGGACAGGAGGGGGCGGCTGCGATAAGGAAGGTAAAAGTTAAAAGTAAAAGTGCAAAAGTATTGAAGTTGGAACTCGGTTAGAACATTTTTAATTTTGATTTATGACTCTGCGTTTTGCATTTAAAGTTTTACGTTTTATTTATCGACGGCACGGTCAAATTCCTTGAAATCATGCCGCCTATGGTGTTATTATGGAGCCTGCAGCAAGCAATATTATCGCTTATGGAGTTAAATGGGAAATCAATAATGACACATCATCAATCTCTTCCGCATCGTGCCAAAATCTTATTACTGACTACCTTAACAGCCATAACCGCAGCAGCTCATAGCGCAGAAGTCTATAAAACCACAATCAGACCACACTGGTTCGCTGAGAACAAACAATTCTGGTATCGCAACGACCTGGCGGGCGGTGCCAGGGAATTTATCCTGGTGGATACGGAAAAAGGCATTCGCCGGCCTGCATTCGATCATGCTCGCGTGGCCGCTATCCTGTCTGAAAAGAACGACCAGGCCGTGGACGCCAATCATCTGCCCGTGCAATTACTGGTCTTTGAAGAGGACGATACGTCCGTGGAACTGCATGGGACCGATGCGGCTTGGCGTTTAAATCTCCAGACGTACGAGATCGTGAAACTGGATGAAACCGAGCTCAAGCACGAGGGTCTGCCCTTTACGCGGCGCATCCGACCCAGCTATCATACCGGAGCCGAGACGTCCATAACTTTCATAAATCAGTTGACGATGCAGGTTCAAATCTTCTGGATTGATTCGCAGGGCGAGCGTCAACCTTACGGCACATTAGACGCCGGTCAACAAAGATTGCAACACACGTACACAGGTCACGTATGGCTGGTTACTGATCCCAACGACGAGACACTGGCCGTATTCCAGGCTGTTGAAGACGGCGGGTATGCCATTATCGACGGCAGCGAACCGAAGCGGCGAGGTCGTGACAGATTCAGAGGGCCGCGACGGCGTCCCGAGTCCTCAATTTCGCCGGACGGCCAATGGATGCCCTTTGTGCGTGACCACAACCTCTGGCTGCGCCATACAGGCACCCAAAAGGAAAGACAGTTGAGCAATGACGGCACAGAAGAGAATTCCTATCACAGAGACACATCGCGGGCACGTCTTATCGGTATGCAGTATAATACGCCGGAGGCACCACCTGAGGAGGCTCAGGTGATTTGGTCCCCGAATTCACGATATGTGATTGCCATGCGCACGAAAAAGGTACCCGAACGTCTGGTTTATCTAATCGAATCGTCTCCCAGTGACCAGCTTCAACCCAAGCTACACTCTTATCCCTACCTCAAGCCCGGCGACGAGATCCCCGTGGGCATACCGCACCTGTTCCGGATAGAAGACCAGAACGAGATACCTATAGATCCCAATCTAATCTCTCTTCCCTGGAGCATTGAACGTATCGAATGGGCTCCGGATTCTTCCGAGTTCACGTTCCTATACAACCAGCGCGGCCACCAGATGATGCGCGTGCTGGCTGTGGATGCCGCTACTGGAGCCGTACGTGCTATTGTGAATGAAGAATGCCAGAGCTTCTTCGACTATTCCAGCAAGACTTTCATGGAAATTCTTGCCGAGACCAACGAACTTATCTGGATGTCAGAGCGCAGCGGATGGAATCACCTGTATCTAATAGAGCTGACCACGGGCAAGGTAAAAAATCCCATAACTAAAGGCCAATGGGTAGTTCGCGGCGTGGAACGCGTGGACCGGGACAAGCGTCAAGTCTTGTTTCAAGCTGCGGGCATAACTACCGGACAGGACCCATACTTCATTCATACATGCCGGGTTGATCTGGACGGCGGTAACCTGGTTATGCTTACCCAAGGGAACGGAACGCATAACCTCCAATGGTCACCGGACCAGCGATGCTATATTGACACCTATTCGCGCGTCGATCTTCCGCCGGTGCATGAACTTCGCAAGGCCGAAGACGGCTCCCTTATTTGCCCGCTGGAACAGGCCGATGCCCGGGAACTATTGGCCGAAGGACGACGTTTTCCCGAACCCTTTGCAGCCAAAGGCCGTGACGGTGTCACTGATATCTACGGCATAATCCATCGGCCGTTAAATTTCGATCCCAATCGCTCTTATCCCGTAATTGAAAGTATCTATGCCGGTCCCACCGGGGCGTTCGTGCCAAAGTCGTTTCAGGCATCTCCCCGGGCAAGTGCCCTGACGGACCTTGGATTTATTGTGGTTCAAATCGACGGCATGGGCACCAACTGGCGATCCAAGGCCTTTCATGACGTCTGCTGTAAAAACCTGGCAGACGCGGGCTTGCCGGACCGTATCCTGTGGATAAAAGCAGCGGCAAAGAAATACCCGTACATGGACCTCGATCGCGTGGGCATCTACGGCGGCAGCGCGGGCGGCCAAAACGCCCTTGGTGCCCTTCTGAGACACGGTGACTTCTACAAGGTGGCGGTCGCGGACTGCGGCTGTCATGACAACCGCATGGACAAGATCTGGTGGAACGAACAATGGATGGGCTGGCCCGTCGGAGACCACTATGAAGCACAGAGCAATGTCACTCTGGCCAAAAATCTCACAGGCAAGCTTTTGCTGATCGTCGGCGAACTGGACCGCAACGTGGACCCGGCATCGACCATGCAGGTAGTGAACGCCCTTATCAAGGCGGACAAAGACTTTGATCTGCTGGTGGTGCCCGGCGCAGGTCACGGGGCTTCGGGGTCACCCTATGGCCGGCGACGTCTGAGAGACTTCCTCGTGCGCCATCTGCTCGGTCAAGAACCGGTGCATGAGAATTGATTGCGACACATCGGCCTGATGGGGCCGGAGCTTTTTTGGAACATCGAAGATACTTATGAAAATGAATACCTTTATAGAACGGGAAAGAAAATGAGCAAAAACATAATAATAGGAATTTCGAACAAAGATAAGTCATGGACGTGCTTATCAGGATTGTTGCTTCTTATCTGGGCGGTATCCGAGGCCGGAGCCGGAGCTTTCGAAAAATCCAGGAGCATCGAGGAAGAAGCGTTTGCTGAGCCGCCGAAAGGCTGCCGACAGCAAGCATGGCTGACGTACGATTTGTCACGGGCAACCGAAGAGAACATGACCCGGCAAGTACAACGCTGGGCCGAACGTGATACCACAGGTGGCTTTTATCTTGGTATGGGGCCGGGCAGTACGAAGGGATTGTCGGACGAATACCTCAAAGGCTCAGGGCGGAAGCGGCAGGACGACCGCGGCATCGCGTTCCTGAGCGAAGAGTATTTCGATTTGTATGCAAAAATTATCGAGGCGGGCCTAGAAAATGGAAATCCACCAATCGTATTTTATGACGAGGTAGGCTATCCAAGCGGCATGGCCGGAGGTCTCTTGTACTCGAAGTACCCGCAATATGGGGCAAAGAGCCTTGAAAAAGTCGAAAAAGATGTAAACGGACCGACACAGGTTGAATTGCAACTGCCGGATGGTATAGCAACCGGAGCGGTGCTGATGAACCTTGACAGCAGGGAGCTGCTCGACATCAGTGACAAAATCGAAGGAAAGCAACTTAGATGCGAAGTGCCGAACGGAAGCTGGAAAGTAATGGGATTCTACCTCGACCCGAAGGCGTCACTCGGCCAGGGACGTAAGAGCGGCTATGTGGATTACCTTGACGCCGAAGCGGTGCAAACGTACATCGAGCTTTGCTATCAGGCTCATTATGATAATCTGAAGAAATATTTCGGCAGTGTACTTCAAATTACACATTACGATGAACCGGCAATGCACGTGGCAAACGGCAAGATGTGGACGCCTAAATTCAATGAGAACTTCCAAAAGCACCACGGTTTCAATCCGATGAAGTATTACCCGGCGCTTTGGTACGATATCGGGCCGGACACAGCCGCTATCCGCAATCTGCTGTGGGGATTCCGCGCAAAGCTATTCTCCGAATGCTACATCAAACAACTGGACGACTGGTGCCGGGCGCACAATATAAAGCTCAGCGGCCACTTGGACCAGGAGGAAATAGACAATCCCGTCCCGGTCAACGGCGATTTAATGCTGGCTTTCAAGCATCAGGATGTACCGGCGATTGATGATATCTGGTGGTGGGGACGAACAAACCGGGCCTACAAGATAGTCAGCTCGTCGGCATACAACTGGGACAAACCGTTAATGATGGCCGAGACCTATGCAGCTTATCGTAACAATATGAGCCCGGAAATCGTATACAAAGTCGCCATGGACCAGGCAACGATGGGTGCGAATTTTCAGGTCGGTGCACTGCCGCGTGACAAGACACCCGAGAGCGACCGTTTGATCGGGCGTCTATGCTACATGTTGCAGCACGGCAGGCACGTGGCCGATGTGGCGATACTATATCCGATCGCTTCATTGCAGGCGGCTTATTTTTTCAGCGACTGGGGCAATGCGCCTCGAGCCGGAGCAATGGAAACAGCATACGCGCGCGAAGGAGGTATCGTGCCGCCGGAGATAGATTATATCGACCTGGGTGAATTGATTTTCCGCGGATTGCGACAGGACTTCACCTTCCTGCATCCGGAAGTTCTACAACAGCGTTGTGTAATCGAAGGCGAAAAATTGATTCTTAACAACAAAGTTAATCGGGAGGAGTACTGTGTACTCATTGTCCCGGGAGGAAAAGTGTTGTCGGTTGATACGGCTCATAAAATCAAGGCATTTTACGATTCGGGCGGGACGGTAATTGCAACTAAGACGCTCGCCGACAAATCAGCCGAGTTGGGCAAGGATGCCGAAGTGAGACGGATTATAAGAGAGGTCTTCGGCGTACTTGGTGATAAACCTATCACTGCACGATTCGAGCGGAGACTCGATGAGTTCATGGTATATTTTGTAAACGAAAACGAGGCGGGGGGACGCGCATATTTTCTGCCTGATTATACGCCGGAAATGGTACAGGCTATAATGCAGGAAGCGGTGTCGGTGTGGGATGTAACAATCCAGGAACCTATGTGGCCGGTCAGGATGGGCCGCAGCTACGATGGCTCGCTGACCTATATCCACAAGGTTAAGGCCGGACGCAATATCTATCTATTCTCCAACTCTTCAGACAAGCAAATAGATACCAAGGTTGTTCTGCGAGGCTCGATGGACCTTGCAATCTGGGACCCGATGAACGGCCGGAAACGGCCGGTCGAGCAGACTCATTCTCAAAGCAAGGACGGCCAGGAACTCACTACTCTACCACTTAAGCTCAATCCAACCAGCGCCTTGTTCTATGTACAGGAACCTTGAATGCAGAAAAGGATTCGAGTTAAGGTCAACATCAACCGAATTGGGCCATTTTGAACTTACCACCGAAATAAAAACCTAAAACCTTGCACCTTAGCCGTCTTCAATTACACAGGAAATGAGCTGTGAGCACATCAGTGCCCACAGCTCCGGTTGAGTGTCTGCAAAAGATTACTACTGACAGCTTGTCAGCCATTCAGTAATGTGGACAATCAGGTCGTGAATGTCAATCACACCGTCTTCGTTAGCGTCCCTGCACAACGAGCATTCATCTTCGCTGGTCAAATCCGGGATGAAGAAGTAATCTTCTGTTTCGCCGAACTCGTACTTTTCCGGCGGGCCGGAACCGGCGTTGCCACGAACACCCGGATTGCTTCCGCCTCTCCAGGGTTGTTCCGAGAGAGTGATTCTCATCCATATCTGCTCGTGAGTACCTTCAGGGTGTGCAGACAGAAATGCCGGCGTTGTAATCGTCGTTTGACCTTCTGGCAGATCGAATAGATACTGATTTTGCACCGCCCATTCCCTTGCCGGGCCGGCCTCACAATCCACAGAGTCGTCCCAGTCACCGTCTCGGTTGAAATCGAGCCAGACGTTGACCCAGAGATCTATGCCGGGTTCGACAACAGTGACCTCATAGTCGAACGTGGTCCATTCGCAGTCGGGCAGATTCAGCGGCATAGCGACACCGTCGTCACCTTCATCATGGTCGGGCGAGTTGGCTGAGGGATTGATGTTATTGACACCGTCTTCATCTGGGCCGAAATCGGCTTCGGTTTCTGCGGTAATCGCCTGGCCCAAATATGCCACCAGGGGATTGTTCAAATGAACCGGCCCGAAAGGCCCTGTAGCACTGCCGTCGTCGAAGACCGTAGGATAACGGGCGCCTACCCACGGCTGGGCATACGCACGCATGCCCCTGTCGGTATTATTTGATCTGTCGGGGGCGTCTCCGAGGTCCGGCTTTTCCGAAACGACCGGTCCCTGACACTCAATGTTCAAAATGCCCTGACCGGTCCAGGAAGCGTAACCGCCGACTTCGATCAGGTACTGGTTGCCGGCATCCGCCGCAAAAGTTATCTCCGACTGATAACTGCCGCCAGCGTCATCATTGCATTCAATCAGATCATACGCAGTTGGATAGCATTCGCAACCGTCATAGATGGCAAGCTTCGTATCGTAGCTGCTTCCTAAAAGACTGACCGTGACATCGCCGGTGCACTCAGCGGTATAGCAGAACCAGATGTTCGGGCTTGTCATACATAAGCCCGGGCCGTCAAATGTAGCACTGGTTGTGTCGAAATGCAGATCCGTCACGTCACCTATCGGGCGGGCGTTCATGCAGGTGTCTTTGTATGTCGGCGGTTCAACCTCTCCCTCACAACTGATAGTTAACAGGCCGCTGCCGGCCTGAGAGCCGTAGCCCCCGACCTCAATCAGGTACTGCTGACCCATGGTTGCAGCGAATGTCACCTGCGACTGGTAAGTGTCTCCGAAGTCATCGTTGCATGCAATCAAATCGTACCGTGTCGGGTAGCACTCACATCCATCATAGACAGCAAGCTTCGTATCGTAGCTGCTGCCTGCAAGACTGACGGTTACATCGCCCGTACACGTGGCGGTATAGCAAAACCAGATGTTCGGGCCGACCATACACAAACCACGCCCGCCGAATCTGGCGCCGGTCGTATCGAATGGAAGGTTCGTCACGTCACCGACTTCAGTTGCATTCGTACACAAGTCGTTGACTGGATACGCGACTGCCTGATTCCCAATACCCGAAACGGCGTTTACCAAGCCAAGAATCAACATCGGTACACACGTCTGAATTAATATTGATTTTATCTGTTTCATAATTCGCTCCTTCAAAAAAAGTCTTTAAGCGTTATATCCTTTATATCATCGTATGGCTCCGCCGGTCCTAATTTCGATCACCCGTGAACCATAGAAAAGTTCGAGCACCCCAATTAGCATATGCTCCTATACTAAAGTGCCACCTTGTACCTCTAGCGCAACGAATTATCTTGGTTTGTAAGGTTATACTCTTTATTCGCAGGCCAATTGACACACACTCGCCGGTGCATATTCGAGACAGAAAGGTGCCCCAAAAAGAAACCGGCCAGGAAAAGCCGCAATTTACTCTGGCTGTTAGTATCTATGGAATCACAGCAGCTATTGAACATGTTTATATTTTTAGAATTTCGTAAGTCCCTAATATTAAAACACTTATAAAAAGAGCTTTTTGACAAAATCGGCAGATAACTGATTACATGATTGCAGTGCGATTGTAGCTGTGAACTCGCAAAAAAATAGATATATTTTAGTAGTGCCTTACTACTTTTCCACCGCGTCCATCTGCGGCTGTGGACCACTGGGGCACAGACTGTTACATTGGCCCGAACTTAAGCAGAAAACTGTTCTTGAAAGGAAATGTCATAAAAGCAAAATCATAGAAAAATTAGCTGGAGTCGCTCTCTAAGTTAGAGATCTTTTTGTCCCATTTTTGCTGACGGCGTACATTCATTGAACTTCTCAGAAGATCATCCGACGCCAAAAGCTTTTAGCGGTTCACTATTTCAGGCTCCGACTTTGTTGAAGGTTATGACTCACCACCAGAATTCGGGTGTCTCGTAGCGAACCTCCATTTCCTCAAATGGCCTCCAACTAACGTGTCCATCTAAGAAACCGATCGTCCCGCCCCAAGGATGTTCAGCATCCCTAAGATGGTTCGTTCTGTCATACACTCCCCAGCCGCTATATATACCTCCAACGGATACTTCACCAAACGTCCGGCCGGATTCTGTCTCGGGTGCATCTTGACATAGAGTCGCATCAACCACCAATTCCACATTGGAGGCGTTAGGCATGTCGAGTGACGTGACCCATTGCTTATTACCTGAACCCATGATGACGGGCCGGCCAGTTCCTCTGGGCTGGTTCCATGACTGTAATTCGAGGACATAACAATATCCAGATACTATATACCCGCTGGGATCGACCACGAAGCGATGTCCATCCCATTCGCCGCGGTACGTCCAGTAGATGTCCGTGTACTTCTCTGTTGTAGGATTGGAGGGACAGTAGAACGTTTCCTTCCTCAATCCCTGGTCAAGCATCTGATTCACCACATCAACGTCAATATCCCAAAACCAGTAACCGGAATGACGCGGTAGTGGCATATTACCGTCATTGTCCAGAGCTGAACCGATAAGGCCTCCGAGGTGTTCTCGGACGTGATATGCACATAAAGTGCGCTTAGCCCTTTCACGCCCTTTAGAACCGATCATGCCAAGAGTACCTGCCAAGAACATAACGCAAATAATTAACACGCCAATGTCGGTTTTAGTTAACATCGCTTTGATTTTCATAACAGCCTCCTGGTAATCCTCATGATATGAGCCGCTTTCAAACCCACAGCTTATATTCAAAACACGTTACACACAAGATTATTGCAATATTCCCGCTCCTATAACCAATAGGTGATTGCACTCACTCGTGCACAATCCCCTATCTGTAGGATCGGTAAGAATAATTGTCTTTTCCGTCCCGATGACGGGGTAACTTAGCCAATGATCCATAACAAGCTTAGCAACAACCTGACCGGTAAGGTCGATAACGAACATATGCCCACTATCGCATGCGGCATACACGTGACCATTTTTGTCGACGGCCAAAGTGAAGTTCCCGACGTCTCCGAGACGAATCCCCCATTTAACTGTTCCATTGGGATTGACCGCACGCAAATAAGCATCATCCAAACTGACATAGATAGTCCCATCCGGTCCCAAAGCAGGCTCAGACCATCCATCTTCATCGCTACAATCAGGTATCTGATCGCAACAATCCGGATGATACCAGTCTTGATTTGTATCCGCTAAATCCAACGCCCAGGAAATCGAACCATCATCAGGATTCACAGCATACAGATGATCGTCTCGTACGAGCGTCTGATATATAATTCCGTCGTCACCAACAACAGGTGAAGCAAACACGCCTGTTCCTCTTGGGAATCTGCATTCCCATCGCAAACTACCATCCTCAGGATTCAAGGCATACAGTACAGGATCACACACAGTGCCGATGTATATGGTCCCATCGTCCGCAATGGCAGGCGAGGCAAAGATCGCTGGAGGTATAGGACCGGTTGAGACAAACTGACGCTTCCAGACCAGATTACCGTTCGGATTTAACGCATACACACATCCATCATTCGAACCAAAGAGCATATTCCCATCTACCTGGACAGCGGGGCAACTGTAAATTGGTCCTCCTGCCTTATATTTCCACTGAACTGCTCCAGAAAAATCAACGACGTGCAATGTGCCTGACTTGCTCCCAACAAGAATGCCACCTGTTGCAATCGTGGGGCTAGTCGTCAAAGGGGAGTTGGCGTCATAGACCCAGTCTACGCTGCCGTCAGTTTCTAAACAATAGAGCTTGCCATCCATACATGCCACATATATGCGTCCTCGAGCATCGACGGTTACGCTCGTCTGAACGGGGGCATCCGTCGTAAATGTCCACTGTAGAAAACCTGACGTCGGACCCTCAAGGGGACTCAATCCTGTGCGTTTGAAATTACCTCCCAGTGTCCCCCAGATGAAGGGGACGATATCGTCGGCATTCGTGTTCCCGCCGCGAGAGACATTCGCCGGCTGACACATCCCAAGGAACACAAATACACCTACAATGCAGATTAACTTTTTCATAATACACACTCCCTCTTTCTGCACGCAATTACCCCCCTCTGAGCACTGGTGATCTTCTGAATATGTCCCTCTTGCGTAGTATAAATTTTGCAGAATTATAATGGATCATCGTGCATCTGTCAAGCCCTTTACATTCGCTATTACCAATTTTTCCCCTCGTGCATTTTTAATATTGAACGAGTTTATACAGCTTTGCCAGATATTTAAAATGAAGAATAACTCATTATAACGTAAAAAAGCCAATGTTTAGGAAGCAGGACCATCTCAAAAAATAGTTCAAATTATCAGGATAATCATGATTTAGTTGCAAAATATGGTTGTATTTTTCAAAAATTAAGAGATTACGGCCTTTTGGGTTGTAATCCCATTGTAGTGTTTTGCGAGTGAAAATGTGGCCATATTTTCGGTTTTTTATTCTGCTGCCCTGTGCCTGCGGAGTGTCCCGACAATTTAAGGCCCTATCAGGACTATATCAGCAGCCGACTACCGGCTCGATTAAGGATGGAGCTTTTCCGGAATTGCTTTTACGCATGTAGTCCTCGTTCCAAACCTTATCTGTGTTTTCCTCCCGGTCGTACGCCGTCAACAGCATTCTGTCAGAATTCGCTTTGTATATTCCAAATTTGAGATTCAGTACGCGATGTGCTCAAATAATCTTCTATTTTTGTGACAATTTCCGGATGGAAATCGGCAACATTGACTGTCTCACTAACATCGTCCCTGAGATTGTAAAGCTCCATCTTACCTTTTACTCCGATTCTGACTGCTTTCCAGTCACCCATTCTTGCGGCTTGTTTAAAACCCTTCTCATGAAATTCCCAATAAAGGAACTCATGCTTCTTTTGCCCGGATGTCTTACCCAGGAGCGTCGGCTTTATTGAAATGCCGTCAATAGAATGGGAAATTTTCACATCAGCCGCCTCGGCAAAAGTCGGTAAAAAGTCCCAAAATGCAGAAACATGATGACTAACCGTACCCGCTTTTATCGTGCCCGGCCAGCTGGCAATCATCGGTACGCGTATCCCGCCTTCGTAAAGGTCGCGCTTGCTGCCGCGCAACGAACCGTTGCTATTGAAAAATTCAGGATCAGCTCCACCTTCACTATGGGGGCCGTTATCGCTCGTGAAGATAACTAAGGTATTCCTTTCGATTTTTAATTCTCTTAATAACTTCTTTATCGCCCCTACGTCGCGGTCCATGCGGCTAATCATAGCTGCGTGACCTTTCTGTGGTTCAGGCCATTTTCGGTCTTTATACATACCATAATCAGGTACTTCCATCCCTTTCTTACCCGCCTCATTATTCGCATGTGGAATCGTTAACGCCAGATAAAGAAAGAACGGTTGCTTCTTATTCTTTTTTATAAACTCTAAAGCCTCCTGAACCAAAAGATCATGAGAATATTGCGCACGCTCCACAGCTACACCCGCCCCATCGGGCCTTGGGTCCGCCACTTTGTTTCCAACAAGATGCACTTTTTCGTTATTTCGAAAAAGATATTCCGGGTAGTAGTTATGGGCATGTCTTTGACACAAATAACCGAAAAAGTAATCAAAGCCCTGTTTATTCGGAGTACCGATGCTATCAGGACCTCCGAGTCCCCACTTTCCGACCAGAGCTGTTTGATAATTTGCTTTCTTAAGCAATTTCGCAACAGTAACCGTATCGGCCGGAAGAGGTAACTGCCCCATAGGCTTCACTTCTACATTACCACGAACATAGCAATGTCCTGTGTGCACGCCCGTCATTAGAGAACACCGTGACGGTGCGCATACAGTGCTGCCTGCATAGTGATCGGTAAAACGAATTCCTTCCTTCGCCAGTTTATCAATGTTAGGTGTTTTGATTTTTGTTTGACCATAACAGCCCAAGTCACCGTAACCAAGGTCGTCGGCTAATATAAATATTATATTCGGTTTTTCCGGGTATGGATCGCTAATGCTTTGCTTCAACGATTGTGAACAGCCCTGCAAGCCAAGTGCTGCTACGCCATGAAAAACGGATTGCAGGAACTTTCGTCTGTTTAAACAAAAGGACATCCGTTTATCTCCAATTTAGAATTATAACTTGTATTTAACAAGGATATTGAACCGCCGTCATTAACAGAGCATGAGAATCGAATATCGAGTATCTATCTTGAGAGCTGGAAGTTCTCCTCGCCGAGAAGCTGCTTCATCTTCCTGCAAAAATCCAGGTCGGGATTGACACTCAAATCCTTATCGGCGGCTGCATAAACCCTGCCTTTTTCGGTCTGCACGGTGACAATGACCGGGCTTCTGCCCTTGTGATGCTGACAGATGCTCTTTATCATCGTCACCTTCTCCTTAGTGACATCACCGGCGTCCAGCCTTAGCCTGACCTTTGCGGCCAACTTGTCCCGAACTTCATCAAGGGCTATTAATTCCTCGGCGATTATATTAGGGCTTTCCCGCCTGTAATCGGCCTTGCCTTTTACGAACACAATCGTATCGGGGACCAGCATGTCACTGTATCGGCTCAGCACTTCCGGGAACACAACCACTTCGACCTGTCCCTGCAAATCCTCGAGAATAAAGACGGCCATTTTGGAGCCGATATTTCGCCCCGATTTCGTTATATTGTACCGTATTTTGCTAATCATTCCCCCTATCACGGTTTGTCTTTCGCCGTTGGCCCGGGCCAGTTCCGAAGTATTCCTGGTCGAATAAATATCAATCGTCTCGGCATGATGGCTCAGCGGATTGCTGGTGACATAAAAGCCCAGAACTTCCTTTTCGTAGGCCAGCATCTGCGGTTCCGGCCATGGCGCAACGGACGGCAGACGTTTATGGTCTTTGGAATAATCGCTTTCACCACTCATCTGACCGAAGAAATTCATCTGGCCCGCCTGCTTGTCGGCCTGCAAACCTGCACCGTTTTCCATCGCCATTTCCAGGCCCGCCATCATCTGGGGCCGGGTACCTCCAAGTTTGTCGAAAGCACCTGCTTTTATAAGAGACTCAAGTACCTGTTTATTGGCGGCCCTCAAGTCCACGTTCTCACAGAAATGGAACAGGCTCTGGAACCTTCCGACCTGTTTACGAGCGGCGATGATTTGCTCAACCGCTTTCTCTCCGACTCCCTTGACCGCAGCCAGGCCGAAACGGATGACACCTTTCTTTTTGCGACCATCCACACCCTCTTCATAAAGAGGTGTAAAATCAACACCGCTTTCATTAATATCAGGCGGCAAAACCTCAATACCCATCTGACTACACTCATTGATGTAATCGACGACCTTATCGGTGTTGTCCATTTCATACGTCAACAAAGCGGCCATAAATTCGACCGGCCAGTGAGTTTTCATATAGGCTGTCTGGTACGCAATAAAAGCGTAGCGAGTCGAGTGACTTTTATTAAAGCCGTAGCCGGCGAACCGCTCTATGAGCTCGAAAATCTGCTCGGCCTGCTGATTCTTTAAACCTTTATCCACGCATCCGGCGATAAACCGCTCCTTCTCCTTGGCGATTGTCCTGGCTTTCTTCTTGCTGATGGCCTTAATAAGGGTATAGGCCTCCCGCAGCGGTATGTCACCCAGGCGACTACAAATCCGCATTACCTGTTCCTGATAAATCATGATGCCGTAGGTCTCATCAAGTATCTCGGTCATAATCGGATGCGGCAGGCTCCATCTGGCGCCGTGTTTGCGGTCGATATAATCAGGAATCAGAATCATGGGTCCCGGTCGATAGAGGGCGTTTGCGGCGATAAGGTCTTCTATCCTATCCGGCTTCATCTTCATCAGCAGGTTCTGCATCCCGCCGGACTCAAACTGAAATACCCCTTTCGTTTTGCCGTTGGAAAAAAGCTTGAAAACCTTTCGGTCGGTGATATCGACTTTTTCCAGGTCGATTTCCTTGCCGTGAATATCTGCAACCAGCCGACAAACCCTCTCTAATACGCTTAGCGTCTTGAGGCCCAAAAAGTCCATCTTCAACAAGCCGACCTTTTCGACCGTCGGGCCTTCGAACTGGGTGACAATATCGTCCGAGCCGGGAGCTTTATATAAGGGCACAAAATTAGTAAGAGGCTTATCCGCAATAACAACACCGGCGGCATGTATCGAAGCGTGCCGGGCCAAGCCCTCAAGCTTTTTGCCGATGTCGATAACCCTTCTGGTCAGCTCATTCTGCTCATAGGCCTGTTGAAGCTCCGGCTCGGTCTTTAACGCTCTTTCAAGCGTCATATCGAGCGAGAACGGCACAAGCTTGGCCAGTCTGTCGGCCTCACCCAACGGCACGCCGAGTACCCTGCAAACGTCACGAATGACCGCACGCGCCTTCATCGTTCCGAAAGTGATTATCTGTGCGACGTGACCATATTTTTGCCGGACATAGTCGATGATTTGGCCGCGATGCGCCTGGCATATATCGATATCGATATCAGGCATTTCATTGCGATGAGGGTCCATAAACCGCTCGAACAGCAGGTCGTATCGAATCGGGTCAACGTCACACAATCCGAGACAATAACCGACCAGTGTCCCCACGCCGCTGCCGCGGGCACCGATAGCGATACTGTTTTCGTGTGCGAATTTACAGAAGTCCCAAACAATCAGAAAATAGCTCGCAAAGCCCTTCGACTCAATCACCTTCAGCTCCCTGTCGAGTCTTTCCTTTATATGTTCGGTGATTTGGCCGTATCGCTCCTTTGCTCCTTCATAGCATAATTCATTCAGGTAATCTTCAGGCGTTTTTTCCTCCGGAGGCTCGAATCGCGGTGCGTGACGTGTCTTCAAATCGACCTCTACATTACAGCGCTCGGCGATGGCCATGGTATTGTCACATGCCTGTATTGTATCGTCAAAAAGCTGACGCATTTGATTTGGGCTTTTAAGATAGACATCCGATGGATAAATCATCCTGTCGGGATCGTCGGCCCTTTTGCCGGTGCTGATGGCACAGAGACAATTATGGGCTTCGTAGTCTTCTTCCTCCAGAAAATGCACATCGTTTGTCGCCACTAAGCCGATGCCCATTCTGTTTGCCAAGTCAATCAAACCCTGCCGGACACTTGCCTCATCAGGTTCGTGATGCTGGATTTCGAGAAAGTATCTGTCGGGACCGAAAATTTTCAGATAACTTTCCGCCGCCCGGAGTGCTCCCTTTTTGTCGCCCTTGAGAAGTGACATCGGCACTTCTCCTTTGAGGCAGGCGGAGGTACAGATAAGACCCTCGTTGTATTCTGCTAAAACTTCCTTATCGATTCGCGGTCGATAATAAAATCCATCGATAAAACCGACGCTGGCCAGCTTCAAAAGATTTTGATAGCCGATATTATTTTCAGCCAAAAGGATAAGATGATAAGCGGCGTCCGTTATACTTGTTCTCGTCCGGTCGAACCGACTGCCGGGAGCGATATACGCCTCGATGCCGATGATTGGCTTGATATGGGCGGCTACCGCATTGGTATAGAAATCAATAGCACCAAACATATTGCCGTGGTCGGTCACGGCGACAGAATCCATTTCAAGCTTCTTGCACCGCTTGAACAGCTTACCGAACACAATAGCACCATCGAGCAGCGAGTATTGACTATGCAAATGAAGATGTGTAAATCCTTTATTCGACATAACTTGCACCATCCTTCATAAGTGCCTAACTTACATAAGAATAATAGGCGCATCTACTGCAATTGTCAATCGAAATATCATTTGACAATACTAACATTGTCGCATATCATCCAATTGCACATGCGAGAATTCCGAAACCGACATCTTGGAAAAAGGTAAAAAAAGCTTTAAAAATATATATTGGCTAAGAAATGTCAGTACCGACAACAATCTTCATAGACACAAGCATCCTCGATGGACAAAACTATAATTTCTCCTCAGGTGCTATCTCATCTTTCCTCAGTGTGTCAAAGAATCAAAATCATATTTTATTGCTCCCAGACCCAACACGGCGCGAGATTGAGCGACACATAAAGAATCAATCACAAAAAGTGATAAAGGTGTTGAAGCAAGCAAAACGAGAGGCACCCTTCCTTGAAAAATGGAAAGACTGGCCAATAAAAAGTGAAAACATCAATGTAGCCTATGAATTGCAAAAAATAGCGAATGATGAATGGAATGGCTTCTTGGGGCACTTCAAAGTGGAAAACCTTAAATATGATGGAGTTGCTTTAGAGGAAGTCATGAACTGGTACGATAACCAGCGTGCTCCTTTTGGCATTGGAAAGAAACGGAAGGAATTTCCAGATGCGATTGCACTCGCAATGCTACTAGAATATGCCAGAAAAAATGGAATTTCTGTTGCTGTAATCTCTAAGGATAATGATTTTAAACAAGCCTGTGAGCTCTACAGTGAATTGCTTTATTTCCCTTCCCTACCAGCTTTTACTGAGGCACTGCTTTCTGCAGATAGTCGGGTAGCGCAAATAAAAGATATCATCGAAAACGACCCAATCCTGATCACAGAAAATATAAAAGAAGATTTTCTAGAGCTAGGATTTTACCACGAAGAAGACTATGACGCTGATATTGATGATGTTGATGTGGAAGATGTCGCACTTGAAAACATCAAAGTTGTTCACATTGGAGCAAATGAGGTTACGATTGCATTCGAGGCTAAAATTGATTACTCAGCTTATGTAAGAATGGATGACCATTCGTCTGCATCCATAGATTCATCCGAAGACTGGTATATGGTGTGGCAGGAGTTTCGTGGCTACGTTCAAGATCAGACAAAAATTTCTGGCATAGCTAAGTGTTCAGTAAGTTCCGATTGGAAGTCGGTCAATGAAATTTTAAAGTTTGATCTCGAAGAAAATGATGTAACCGTCTACGAAATTCCTGATAAGACATATTGGAAAGGAGAAGAGTGAAAACAAATAGATAAGTTTATGTATTCAGGAAACGTAGATAGTTCCGTTAGCCTATAAATTTTTTAATCCAAAAACACATATTACATTATCAAGGATAATATATGTTTAGAATTTCTGAAGATTCTGTTCCACAATGGGGTAACACGGCTGGTATGAAACTCCCACATGCTGTTGATACTATTTGCCCATTTTGTGGATGTCTGGTCACATTCACTCTGAATGCATGGCATATTGCTTCTCATGTTGGTGCACAATACACTAAATCCCGATGTTCTGGTTGCGGAAAATCTGCGTGTTTCTTTTGGGTAAAAGGCTCTGATGTTCCCGATGATCCGTTATATGGTGAAAAGGCTCTTTATATATGGCCAACGCCAAAACTAATACGATGCCCTATTAATGGTTTAGATGCTACTGTTAATTTTCCAGAACGTTTAAAAAGAGACTATAATTCGGCAGTGAATACATATAATGTGAGGCAATGGCCCGCTGCTGCAGTGCTTTGTCGCCGAGTGCTGGAAGGACTTTGTAAAACCTTACTACCGAAAAATTGTCACGAGCTTGTTTTAATCAAACAGTTAAAGGCGTTACCTGATCATGTTGATTTAAAAGATCCAATTCTTAAAATAGCCGATGGTATTAGACTGGGTGGTAATATTGGCGCTCACTTTGATAATGAACATGAACCAGATCAAGAAACCATCGAAATGATGTTGGATCTTCTAGATTATATAATAGAGTATTTATTCATTCTACCTGGAAGAATAGACAAGCTTCATAATAAATTCGCTTCATCAAGCTAAAATTAAACACGTATTCTTGACGATCAATTTAATTTGATTCATTTCGGCTGAAAAAATCCTCACGATATTGAAGGCTATGTGTTATTCTACCTGGCAGTATAGCCTGTCATTCCCGCGCATGCGGGAATCCAGTTCGTTATTAACTTTAGTGGATTCCTGTTTTCACAGGAATGACAATGTGAATGCTTTATGGAGTTCTCGAAAGAAAAATTTTTTTCCCTGCAAAAGTCCACGAAAAGTGGAACAGTGTGGACAAACATCCCGGTGCTGGCTCTTTTGGCGGCCAATGTCATTCCGTTAGTCGGCGTACTGCTGCTAAAGCGGAGCGTTTTTTATATCGTGCTGCTGTATTAGCAGTCGGATTTTACAACGTCCTCAAGATGGCGTTCGCCAAAGTCAGGCATCCAATCGAGCAGTTAGGCAAATTGTTTCTAATACCATTTTTCATGATTCACTACGGCGGCTTCACCGCAATCCACGGCTTTTTCGCCCTGGCGATATTCAGTAAAGGCGAGCAACAAGGGCCGCCCTTGGGCGGGGAAAGCTGGCCCTGTTTTTTTGTCTTTTTGCAAATGCTGTTCAATATCGTAAAACATATCATGCTTACGATTCCACCGGCGGTAAGGTTAGGCGTGCTCTCGCTTTTTGCCAGTCATGGCGTCTCGTTCGTCTATAACTATTTTATAAAAGGAGAATATGCACACGCTAAGCCCCAAAAGCTGATGGGCCAGCCATACGCGCGGGTCGTGGTTATGCACATAACAATCTTAGCCGGTGGATTCCTACTTATGGCTCTCGGCTCACCGATCGCCCTGCTGCTTGTCCTGATTGTTCTAAAAACCGCCATCGATGTAAAATTCCACCTCCGCGAACATAAAAAAGCCACGTAGAAAATTTGATTTCCAAAAAAAAACTTGCGGCCGTTTATAATTTTATTATAATCACTCCTGAAAATGTGAATAAGCCAGGGGAGCGACCGGCCGGTTTTTAGTTACGGCCGAAGCTGAGAGTTGACCCTACGAACCTGCTCGGGGTAATGCCCGCGAAGGAAGGCAAAAAGAAAATGCCAAAATCAAAATGTAAAACGCAAAATTATTGAAGTCATCCCGGTTTGCCGGGATTCAGCAATTTTGATTTTTTATATTTGATCTTTGATTTTCTTCTGTATCGGCACTCCTTTTGCAGGGGTGCTTTTTGTTTTGTAGCAAGATGCCCTTGGCACAAATGAGGATATTTTTTTGAGAAGGAAAGGGATAAGGAAATGATAGAGACTGAAATTTCCAGAGCGATTATCGAAGAATATAACAAAAAGCTGACCGGTCATCTTGAAAACGATGTGGTCATCGTCGGAGCCGGGCCGGCCGGCCTGACTGCCGGTTACTATCTGGCCAAAGCCGGGATAAAGACCATCCTCATCGAGAGAAAGCTATCCATCGGCGGCGGCATCTGGGGCGGCGCCGCGGGATTCAACGTGATTGTCACCCAGGACGACAAGATTCCGAAGGAATTCGGAATAACCTCGAAGAAGCAAAAGGGACTTTACATATTCGACTCGATAGAATTCGCAAGCGCTCTGGCATACCAAGCCAGGAAAGCTGGGCTTGAGATATTCAATCTGACCGAGGCCGAAGATGTGATTATCAAAAGTGACGCAGTCGAGGGCGTGGTTGCGAACCATTCGGCCATCACTATCGCCAGGCTGCACGTGGACCCGTTCTGTATCGCATCGAAATGTATAATCGATTCGACGGGTCACCCGGCGGAGGTCGTACACATGCTGCGAAAGAGAAAGCCGGAACTGTTTCCCGAAGGGATTCAGGAAGGCTTCATGGACGTGGAAAAGGCCGAGGCGGGCGTAGTCGAAAAGACCGGTGAAATCTTTCCGGGTCTATACATTTCCGGCATGTCCGTTTGTGCCGTCTATGGCCTTCCGAGGATGGGGCCGATTTTCGGTGGAATGCTAAAATCAGGCAAAAAAGTTGCCCAGATGATTATTGACAAATAAAATCAAACATAAAAGAATAAATATAAAAATTAATGAGGTCATCCCAAAGGGATTCCACAATTTTGATTTTTAATTTCTGATTTTTAAGATGATTACTCTTTACCCGCCACCTGTTTCCATGAGCTTCGCTGCGTCGCCCGCAGGCCGGAGAAGACCGTCACGGCTATCATAATCGCAAATGTCACGGCAGTGAACCAATATCCCCACGCGGCCGTCTGAACATGTGCCATCTTTATTATCACCGTGCCGATGGCGAAGATTTGTGTGAACATTTTGATTTTACCGGAGACTGTTGCCGCGAAATTGATTCCTTTTGCCTCGGCGATGTGCCGCAGTACAGTTACATAAGCCTCCCGTGCGATTAAAATGCCGGCCACCGACCATTGAATGACGGCCAGTGTGCCCAGTCCGAAATCGAAAAGTTTCGGCTGTCCGATTATTGCGAAACAAATAAACGCCCCGCAGACCAGGACCTTATCCACGAGCGGGTCAAGCATTCGGCCGAATTTGCTCGTCACGCCGAGCCTGCGGGCGGCGATGCCGTCGAATATATCTGTCAGACCCGAAACAACAAATAATACAAAGGCAATATCGAGAAAAAGGGCTTGGTCGGCGACATGAGGCGAGTAAAGAATCATAATAAGAACAACAACGGTCAGGACAAGGCGGCCGAGAGTCAGGATGTTCGGAATTTGCTTTAGCATAGAAGCAAGTTTACTTATCTTTCTGAAACAATTCAATACTAATTCTGCTCGACAATCAGGTCGTAATCTTTAGTTCCAACTACTTTGGTTTTTATGAACCGGCCAGGCTTAGACGAGCATTTATTTATTATACACACACTGTCAATTTCCGGAGCCTGGCCGTAAAATCTCCCTTTAGCGGAACCATCATTATCAACCGAATCAACAAGACAGACCAGCTCACTGCCGATACGGTTTCGATTTTTTGCAAAGGTGACCTCCTGCTGGCAAAGCATTAACTCTTCAATCCGTTGCTGTTTTATCTCCTCGGGAACCTGGTTGTCCATACCGGCGGCGTCTGCCCCCGTCTCCGGATAGAACCTGAAACATCCCAGTGCATCGAATTGTGCCCACCTGATAAAATCCAGAAGCTCTTCGAACTGCCGTTCGGTTTCGCCGGGAAAACCGACAATCACAGTCGTTCGCAGTACGATATCCGGCATCGCCGAACGCAGGGCCTCAATCAATCGTCGTATATTATCCTTTGTATCAGACCGGCGCATTGATTTGAGGATAGTATCGCTGATGTGCTGAATTGGGATATCCAGATAGTGAACAATTTTTTCGCTATTAGCAATGGTTTCAATAAGTTTTTCATCAATTTCAGCAGGATATAGGTACATCAACCGAATCCATGCTAAAGAGTCTATCTTTTCGATTTGACTGACAAGGTCTGCCAGTCCGCCATCTATCTTCAAATCGCGCCCATAATATGTGGTATCCTGAGCAATAACATTCAATTCAATCACACCGGCCGAAGCCAGCTCCCGCGCCTCAGAGACAACAAGTTCCATCGGCTTGCTCCGGAACCGGCCACGGATTGATGGTATCGTACAAAAGCTGCATCGATGATTGCAGCCCTCGCTGATTCGCAGGTACGCCCAATGGCCCGGAGTGATAAGCAACCTTGTCCGGTCGTCAAGAATCCTTTCTTTGTTTTTGTTAGAGGATTGCTTAAAAGTAACAATCGGCTGATTTGAGGAAAGAGTCTTCCGGATGATATCTGCGATATTATCCCGCTGATCCAGGCAGACAACAGCATCAATGCCGTTGATTTGGCTAAAAATCCGTCGGCCCATTCTCTCCGGCAGACAACCTGCGACAATAACTTTCCTGACCTTTTGCGCCGGGTCGGCCTTGCAATCAACCGCCTCTTTTATCGCATCAAGCGATTCGGCCTGTGCAGGAGCAATAAAAGCACAGGTATTAACAACTACAACATCGGCGTTATAAAACTCAGGTGTTATCGCAAACCCGGCCTCGACTATTTCAGCGAGCATCCTTTCGCTGTCAACTACATTTTTCGGGCAGCCCAACGATATAAACCCCACTGCAATACCGTGCTTTTTTCGTA
Source organism: uncultured Pirellulales bacterium (assembly GCA_964508785.1). Taxonomy (GTDB): domain Bacteria; phylum Planctomycetota; class Phycisphaerae; order Sedimentisphaerales; family Anaerobacaceae; genus JAFGPS01. The sequence continues at coordinate 28,354 of CAZDVE010000026.1, forward strand.
CCATAGACCCTATTAATAGCAAAAAACCACGTTTTCGTCTAAAAGAAACGCTTCATTTTCCCTAATTATTCAGCAACATCCTTGACGATAGAGCATTAGGGGATATAATTGTTAAGCGCTCCGTCTATACTTAGCGGTCACATTTGAGTTCAGATGGGCACACTATGGAGCGTGGGTATTTAGATTGGTCGTGATATTATGATTGGCAGCAGCCAAAAAGCATGCCGAAGCCGACGGCTCATTGCAGCCGTAGCTTTTGTCGTTGTTTTATGGACTGGAGGTCACTTTCAAATCTTCGCCAAGACTTCCACCGAAGATGAGGCCAGGGAAACACTCCTAAAATTACAAATCAAGGGTGTTCCAGCTCCAAATATTCCCATGCCCGATGTATATAAAAAACCACCCGAAATCGTCGAACAGATTGTCGGCGGCACACCGGAGTGGAAACTATTTTACTTTTGCAGATATCATTCATCCGACGAACTAAAAAAAATCATCCACGAGCAATTTGCGACCAAACTCTTCGACAAAAAAGGCAAGGAAACGCAAATAGAAAACTACACTGTCAGCAGCAATCCCGCCACCAACCAGTTAATCGTCAGATGCCCGGACCGCAAAGATACAGAGGCGGTACTTGAAACCCTTAATCAGATAGACGTCCCTCCGATCCAGGTTAAAGTTGACTGCCTTATCTCTGAGATTTACGCAGACTTCACATTCGACCGGGAAACGACAATTGCGATTGAAAACTTGTTCGGTGAAAATGTTACATTAAAACCAGGCGGAACGGCCTTCGGAGCAGATGTTCAACAACTTATAGCGGATGACGAATATCTGCCGGCATTTCCCGGGGCTTCATTGAGAGAGCTGATTCGCTCAAGAATGGGGCTCAAGATTGGATATTCAAGCACAGCTCACGAATTTACAGCCTTAGTCGATTTGCTTGAATCAAGGGGTTTTTTGAAAATTCTGATGAATCCAACGCTCGAAATTGTCAATGGCAAAACGGCAATCGTTCAATCAACTCAACATGTACCACTGCAAAAAGTGACCAAGACCATCCCCGGCGGCGGCTCGACCACCGTTGTCTTAACCGAAACGGAATATGTCGATGTCAACGATTCGCTTAAAATTACTCCACACGTCTATGCCGACGGTTATATCGGCCTTGAAACCAGCATCGTTCTCGGCGCAAAGAACACTCCCGATGGTGTCAAGCAAGTACCGATTCTTACTAAAAAGCAAATCAACAGCAAAGAAAACCGCATCCGACCCGGCGAGAGTCTTATAATAGGCGGAATAAGAAAAACCGAAAAGTTTGGTGTCGCTCGCGGCGTTCCTTTACTAAAAGATATCCCTCTGATTGGTTTTCTCTTCTCCGGTGAAGACACCGAGCAGCGTGCAGTTGAAACTGTTTTCATCCTGACCCCGACTATTTCCACCAACGGCAGACCAGTAGAGGAAATAATGGCAGAAGTCAAAAGAAAACACGCAGCAACTCCCTCATCGAGCAGTCTGTCCGATATAATTACAGATCCTTTTGGAATCAACGCTCGCCAACATGCCCAAGAGCAAAAGACAACGGAAGCCGAAGAGGCTCGTCTCAAAGCTGAGACAGAACAAAAGGACGCCCAAATCGCCGTCAGACAATCCAACGAGCGAGCCGAAAAAGCCGAACAAGAACTACAAAAAACAAAAGAAGAGGCAGAGAAAATCAAGGCCGACGCACAAAAAATGGCAACCGAAGCCCAAGCCAAGACCAGAGCCGCCGAGCAGGCCAAAGCTGCCGCAGAAAAAGCAACAGCCGAGGCTAAAAAAGTCCGGGAGAAAGCCAATCAAGTTATAACCGAAGCCAACAAGAGCAATTCCGAAAAGTCCGCATCAGTTGAAGCGAAAAAACCGCAGAAAGAAGCCGAAACCGAAAATCCCGATACTAAAGTCGAATCTGAAGCATAACCGTTCTCAAAAAATAAACAAAAAAATAAAATACCCGGCTAAAACGCACCGTCGTTTTCTTATAACTTTCGGTCACGTAAAAGCCATGTGTTTGAACTGAAACGATAACTTTTTTCCTTTCTGGAGGGAAAGTCTATGGACGATTTCGAAAGCAGTAATCTCGGCGATGAAAACTTCGATAATTCGATTCCACTTGATAGCGGCTCCGACGATTTAGACGTCGGCGAAACAAATGTTTCACATGCACCCCTTGATTTGGGCGGCAGCAGAACGGTGGACATCCCAAAGGCTGATACGCCAAAACCAAAACAAGTCACACAAAAACCGACTGAAAACGTAACCACCACAGAACGAATCACAGGTGTAAGAACTTTCTTCACTAAGTTACATCCGGGGGCCATTAATTTTCTCGACGAGCAAATCACCGAATGGCTGAAAAAGAATCCGGATATTACAATAAAACGAACAAATATCACTGTAGGCGAAATCCAGGCCAAGAAGACCGAGCCTAATATTTTAATTACGGTCTGGTATTAATAAATTATCATAGAACCGCTCGTTTTCACAACTGAGATTATCTCCGAGCGGGTGCCGTAAACTCCGGTAAGGAGGAATTATTCAGCTTTTAAATAAAATTTATGCCTTAAACGACAAAGGCGTCAGAGGAAATCCATCCAAAATCAGCAAAAAATCTTCACATAAAAATTCTTGACATATCTTCCAATTTACATTATTTTCCTACGTTCGCCCGTTTATGTGGGGCATTCGAGCCTGATTATGTATGTTTTTGGAGACTTTTGTGGCTAAAGAGCTAACTCGGAAATTGATTAATGCGGGGGTGCATTTTGGACATGCTGTGAGCCGATGGAACCCCAAAATGGCTCCATACATTTATGAAAAGCGCGGTAACATTCACATTATCAACGTCAGAAAAACCCTGGAAGGAATGCTTGTTGCCAAGCAGCTACTTGCTGAGGTTGTCTCTTCCGGCAAAGATGTTGTCTTTGTAGGCACAAAACGCCAGGCTCAAAAGTCAGTTGAGACTGTTGCAGAAAAGTGCGGAATGCATTATATCTCACAACGCTGGCTTGGTGGTATGCTTACGAATTTCAGAACGATACGCTCCCGGCTCCAAAGATTGGAGCAGTTGGAAGCTATGTCCGAAGATGGTACCCTGGAAAGTGAGAGCAAAAAACAGGCATCGAGGCTTAAACGTGAGATGCGAAAGATAAAAGCCAACCTTCAGGGAGTTCGGAATATGTCTCGTTTACCCGGTGCTGTTGTTGTAGTCGATGCAAAAAAAGAATATCTTGCCCTGAGGGAGGCCAAAAAGCTTGGGATCGCGACTGTCGGACTCCTTGATACCGATTCTGATCCTGACATAGTGGATGTGGCCATTCCCGCCAACGATGATTCCATTAGAGCAGTTGACTTGATACTTAACGAGTTAGCCGACGCAGTAGCAATTGGTAAAACCATGTTACCTGCTCGTCAGGAACCGGCACATCGGCCCAGGCGGACTCGCTCAAAAAGGCCTGTATTGGCACGTGCCAGCGAAGACAAATCAAAAACTGCAGCCGCAGATGAGCAAAGCACGGTGCCTATATCGGACTCGGTTTCACAAAGCAATCCAGCAAAGCAACAGGATTAAAAATAAAAAGGCGAAAAAGAGCAAACGAGCCTTGCATTGGTTCGCCTATCGTAATTTAGCCGGTGGTCCTGCCACCGGTTGGTCATATATGAGGTTCCAAATAGGGAAATTTCCTTTAACAAAATTATTAATATGAGAACAGGAGTTTTAAGATGGTGGAAATTTCAGCGGCGATGGTTATGAAACTGCGGAAGATGTCCGGACAGGGGATGATGGACTGCAAGAAAGCGCTTCAGGAAGCCAACGGAGACGTAAACGAGGCTATGAATATACTTAGAAAAAAAGGTCTTGCAACTTTAGCCAAACGTGCCGAGCGGGAAACATCCCAGGGGCTGGTTGTGTCCAAAAGCAGCGCCGACGGTAAAACTGCTGCAATGGCTACACTATGCTGTGAAACAGATTTTGTAGCCAAGAGCGATGACTTTGTGGCTGCGGCGCAATCACTGGCAGAGTTCGCCCTTGCATGTCCGTCCGACCAGGGCGCAGAGAACGTCCTCGAAACAACCATTGACGGAAAGAAATTTAACGACCTCCTGACCGAAACAGTCAGTAAGACCGGCGAAAAAACACAGGTCGGAGACTACGCCAAATACAAGCTCGAAGGTCCCGGCCTGATATGTACCTATATTCACTTCAATGAAAAAGTCGGTACAATGGTACAGATTGATACCTCCGATGAAGCAACCGCCGAAGCGGATGCATTGAAGCGCGCAGCCAGTGACATAGCGATGCATATCACCGCAACCAAGCCTTTGGCTCTGAATAAAGACCAGATAGATGCTGAGACGATTGAGCACGAGAAGGCCATTTTCGCCGAGCAAGTTAAAAATAAACCTGAGAACATCATAGAAAAAATCGTCCAGGGCAAATTGCAGAAATTCTTTGCTGAGAATTGTCTCCTGCAGCAGCCTTTCGTCAAAGACGACAGTAAAACCGTCGAGCAAGTCCTGGCAGAAACCGCCAAACAAGCAGGCGGCGAGGCAAAAATAAAAAGATTCGTTCGATTTGAAGTCGGATAAAGGCGTACTCAGTAAATAATGAAACAAGTTTTGAGTTACGCCTGGATTCCTGTGAAGAGGGATCCCTTGATGAGATAAAACAAATGGCAAAGAGCAAATATAATCGCGTCCTGTTGAAATTATCAGGCGAGAGTTTTTGCAAGCCCGGGCAGTTCGGAATTGACGGCATCGCCCTTGCTTCTATTGCCGAGAGGATAGCGGAAATCTGTCAAATCGGGCCGCAGGTTGCAGTAGTCGTCGGAGCAGGTAATTTCCTGCGGGGAGCTAATTTCTCACAGGTCAGCCAAATACCCAGAAATACAGCCGATTATATGGGAATGCTGGCAACCATTATTAATGCCTGTGCACTGCAGGAGACACTTGAGAAAATCGGCCAGGAAACAAGAGTCCTCAGCGCGATAGAGGTTCCCGCAATGTGTGAGGGTTTTATCCGCAGAAGAGCGATTCGGCACCTCGAACGCGGAAGGGTTGCAATATTAGCCGGTGGAACAGGAAATCCATTTTTTACTACCGACACATGTGCGGCCTTAAGGGCCTCAGAACTTGATGTGGATTTGCTCATAAAAGCAACAAAGGTCGAAGGAGTTTACAGCGACGATCCCAAGAAGAATCCTGATGCCAAGCTCTTCAAAGAATTATCCTACGACCAGGTGCTAACGAAAAAACTTAGAATAATGGATCATTCAGCGATAAGTCTTTGCCGGGAAAACAATATTCCGATTATTGTCTTAAATATTTTCGAAAAGGGTAATATGACCAAGGCCCTTTGCGGCAGGCAAGTCGGTACGAAAATAGTTGCTAAGTGAGGTTGAACATGCCTACAAAAGAAATTGTCTCCGAGACCGAATCCAAGATGAAAAAGGCTCTCGAAATCCTGCATAATGAGCTAAAAACAGTTCGCAGCGGCAGAGCTTCCACCGGACTTGTTGAAAATATAAAGGCCGATTTCTACGGGACTCCAACGCCGTTAAAACAGATGGCAACACTGGCAACACCGCAGGCTGACATGATTGTGATAAAACCATTCGACCCCGGCTCAATCAGAGAAATCGAAAAGGCAATTAAAAACAGCGACCTGAGTATAGCCCCTATTATCGACGGCAAAATAATCAGACTAAATATACCGGCTCTCAGCGAGGAAAGAAGAAAACAACTCGTCCAGCAGGCCAAACAGACCGGCGAACAAACAAAGGTCATTATTCGGAACATTCGAAGAGATGCTATCAAGCACCTTGAGAAGCAGCAGAAAGACAAAGTTATCACCGAGGACGACCTCGAAAAAGGCAAGAAGCAAGTCGATGATATCACCAAGGAATATTCAGATAAAGTCGACGAAGTGGTAAAACATAAATCAGACGAAATAATGCTCGATTGAATTATACCGAAAGTCTAAAAGTAAAAGTGCTCGCGTTTCGGCAAAAGCACAATACATTCCTGCTCACAAACTCTTTTTGGGGGCTACAGCGATGGAAGCGGAAAAAAACTCACAAGCCAAACGGCGAAAAAAAACCGGCAGAAAAATCCTCCTGATAGTATCTGCACTGATTGTCATTTTGATTGTATTTGTATTTCTTTTTGTGCCTGTGTTAGTTTCATCGGAAAAAGGCCGGCAGATAATACTCTCGAAAATCAACCAATCGATAGACGGCCGGGCCGATTTCGCCGACCTGTCGATGGGCTGGTTCAAAGGAATCAGGATTGCGGACCTGAGCTTCGATGACACCGCCGGTCAATTCTCACTTAAAGTCAAGCAAATCGCAACAGAGCCACACTATGGCGCACTATTAACCGGCAATATGGCCTTCGGCCAAACCACTATCGACCAGCCAAGAGTTCAGATAAATCTCAAAGACAGACCACCGGCGGAGGCAACCACCGCAACCGAATCCGAAAAAGCCCCGAAGGAAACCGCGGGAATTGCACTTGTCACCGATATCGTTGTAAACGACGGCAACGTGAAAGTCACCGATACACACGATAAAACCGTCGAGCTGGCGCAGATAAATTCCAACATCAACTTAAAACTACCGGGAAAGCAGTCGAGTTTCGACCTGAAAATGGTCGTGGCAGCCGATGATAAAAAATCCAACATCCAAGCAAATGGTCGAGTCACACCGGCCAAGACAAAGGCAAAATCCGGCTGGACTCTAAAAGGAGCCGACATTGATATCGGTATTAATGTCGGCGATGTTGACCTTGAATCCTTGCAGCCTTTCTTCGCCATGGCTGGTATGGATGTAAAGGCCAAAGGGAACATTTCGGTTGATCTTCAAAGCCGCTTCGTGGACGGTCAGATTGATAATATCACTGGAACGGTGAAAGGCTCTCGTCTGGAAATTGAAACAGAACTAACTAAGGAAAAAATCCAGACCTCCGTTCTCGATGTCGATTTGAAACTTACTCAAAAAGAACAAATGATAAATATCGAAAATGCGCAGGTAAAAACCGATTGGGCACAGCTAAAAGCCAATGGATCGATGCCTATGACGATAAAATCACTCGATAGTTTTCTTAGTGCTGATGCGGATTATGATCTGAACGGCACTTTCGACTGCGATCTGGCCACTATAGTTTCGCAAATCCCAATGACACTGGGTTTAAAAGAGGGTACGCAGATTTCATCCGGGAAGATCACAGGCGATATCAAGACTACAGGCATGCCGGGACAAAAACAAATCCGTGCACAGGTACAACTGGCTGATTTGAAAGGAACCGTCGAGGGAAGACAAATCGCAATATCGGCGCCTATATTGGCCGAAGCACAGGTATCTCCCGATAAAGAAGGCGTTAATATCAACAGGCTTATCGCCTCGGCGCCTTTTGCGAAAATCAACGCCAGCGGTAATCTCGAGCAGATAAAATTCGATGGTCAGGCAGACCTGGCCAAGCTCCAGTCCGAACTGGGGCAGTTCGTAGATATCGGCCCATACAAGATTGCCGGGCAGTTTACAGAAGCAGGACAGGTCTCACTCAGTGATAAAACAATTACCCTCTCCGCATCTTCGACCTTCAAAGGACTGAATATCACAGGGCCTAACGATGTGACCGCTTCCGTACCAACGGGCGAAGCGGCATATACCCTAAATTTAGACAGGGAAAATAATATCCTTAATATTAACTCCCTTGATGTCGGCATGAGCTTCGGTCGCGTTAATATCAAAGACGCGGTTGTGCCTCTGAAAAAAGAAACCTCTGAGGCATTCAATATGATTGTCAAGGCTGAACAAATGGACCTTGGAAAGCTGCGGCCCTTCGCCGTTTTGTTCGGCGGTATTCCCGAAGATATCGGGCTGGCCGGTATCGCAGAATCGCAGGTTTCCATTAGTTCCCAAAAACAGATATATACGATAAAATCAGACTCGACAAAAATCACAGATCTGAAAGTCGCTTTCCCGGATAGCAAACCGATAGAACGCAGCGAAGCGACAGCCGTATTCGAAATTAAATTGGATGCTGAACAAAAAACGTACGAAAAAATATTCTTCCGTTTGAACAGCCCCGGGCTCAACATCCCACAGGCTAATATAAGCCAGATAGTGGAGAACGAGAAAACCAAACTGACCGGGCAAGCCGAGCTTCAATACGACTGGTTGGCTCTGAGCACAATAGCCGGACCATACCTGCCCGAGCGACTAGTGCTTGAAGGGCAAAGAAAAGACACGATTAATTTCACCAGCGAATATCCCACCGACCAGAAGAATCAGCTCCTTTCGAATCTAAGCGCAAAAGCCGGACTGGGTTTCGACAAGGCCGAATACAAAGGGCTAAATTTCGGGCCCACGGATGTGAACATTGTGGTCCAGAACGGGCTGTTGAAAATCATCCCCTTTACAACAATCGTCAACGAAGGCCGGTTCAACTTCAGCGCCCAGGCGGACTTCAAACAGAAACCGGCGCTTTTCAAGACGGCCGAACCAATGCAGATAATAAAAGACATTAAAATCAACGACCAGACAACCGGAAAACTGTTAAAGTATCTAAATCCTATTTTTGCAAACGCCGCCAACGTCAACGGCATAGCAAATCTCAACTGTGAAAAGCTCAGTATACCGATTAGTGCCGCTGCTAAAAACAAGGCCGAAATCGTCGGCACGGTTTCGATAAGCAGCCTGAACTTACAAACCTCCGATTTTCTCGGGCAGATTCTTTCATTAGTCGGCGGTGGTGTTCGAGGAACAATTATAACAATACATCCGACCAGATTCTCTTTGAGCGACGGCTACCTCAGGTACGACAATATGCAGATGGACGTCGGTGATAATCCGGTAAATTTCGAGGGTGTGATCGGCCTGGATAAAAGCCTGAACATGTCCGTGACACTACCTTACACGACCGAAGGCAGAACAATAAGGATTGGCCGTGAAAGCGCCAGAAGGATAACACTGCCGATAACCGGCACCGTAGATAAACCACAGCTTGACGTGGGCAAACTGTTAGAAGACCAGCTTAAGCAGGAAGCTGAGGAACAGTTGCGAAAGGCTTTGGAAGATATATTCGACTGATAAGAGTTCATAAAAGATTTCATTAATTGGCCACAACTTAAAAACACGAGGAGTAAAAGAATGCTATCGATTCTGTTCACATTACTATTGAATATCAATTGCACTTTTTTAGCAGGTTCTTCCAATCATGCAATTCCTATGGAGCAATGGATCAAACAAGTCGGCGCCAGGACAATGCCGGAAAATAGTAACGTTTATAATGTAGCCGATTACGGCGCCGCCGGTGACGGTAAAACACTTGATACAAAAGCGATTCAGGCCGCCATCGATGCCTGCGCTTCCAAAGGAGGCGGGGTTGTTAAATTCAATTCCGGCGATTATCTTACCGGCTCGATTTTTCTAAAAGAAGGTGTCAATCTTAGAATCGACAAAGGAGTGACAATCTTAGGCAGCCAGGATATTGCGGATTATCCGGAAATCGATACGAGAGCAGCCGGGATAGAGCTAAAATGGCCGGCGGCCCTGATTAATGTTATTGACCAAAATAATGTCGCCATTACCGGAGACGGTACTGTCAACGCACGGGGAAAACCGTTCTGGGACAAATACTGGACGATGCGCAGACAGGAATACGAGCCGAAGGGGCTCCGCTGGATTGTAGATTACGACTGCAAGCGTCCCCGCACGGTTTTAGTACAAAACTGCACCAATGTCACCATAGAGGACATAACCTTTCAACGGGCCGGCTTCTGGACGGTGCATATCCTATACTCAAAATACGTTACCGTTGACGGCATCTTGATACAGAACAATCTCGGCGGCAGCGGACCGAGCACTGACGGCGTCGACATCGATTCCTCGCGGTTTGTCCTTGTCGAGAACTGCGATATCGACTGTAACGACGATAATTTTTGTCTGAAAGCCGGCCGGGACTGGGACGGCCTGAGGATTAACCGCCCTACCGAATACGTTGTAATCCGAAACTGCGTCGCCCGAAGAGGTGACGGCCTTGTCACATTCGGCAGTGAAACATCCGGCAGCATTAGACATGTACTGGCACAAAATCTCAAAGCCCGGGGAACCGACAACGGCCTGCGATTCAAATCGGCCAGAACAAGGGGCGGGACTGTCGAGGATATTTATCTTCAGGATATGGAAATGGACGGCGTCGTCACGGTCATCAGAGTCTCTATGAACTGGAATCCGAGTTACAGCTATTCGTCCCTGCCGGAAGGCTACGACCCGGAAAGCATTCCGGAACACTGGAAAACCATGCTCAAACAGGTCGAACCCCCTGAAAGGGGCATTCCCGAATTCAGGGACGTGCATATATCCCGCGTTAAAGCCACCGGTGCCAAAAGGGCAATATCTGCTTCCGGTACGAAAGAATCCATTGTGAAAAATTTCTATCTGGATGATACCGAAATTGAAGCCGACTCCGCCGGACAAATCTCATACGCCCAAGGCTGGTAATTCAAAAACGTCACCATAAAAACAAAAGACGAAAGTAAAATAGATATTGAAAACTCCAGTGACATGAATCTTTAAGAGAACAAAAAGGCCGAACTATAAGCTCGGCCTTTTGACGGGTCGAATATAAATTCTTCCGTTATTGCGGAAGGGTACTTTCAAGCTCAGTTAAAACATCAGAATCAACTGTCTCTGCCTGCAGGTCACCGAAGATGACACGATATTCATTCTCCGAGACCTTCCATCGCATCAGAACCTGGTCTGTATCTTCCGGTGTAACGAATTCTCCGTAATACGCCGGGTCATTTTTATTCTGGACGAGCTGCATATAGAATGTTGCCAACCCTGTAATGGGCATTATTTTTTCCGCAAGCTCTTTGGTCATCTCCTGCTCACTAATATCCTGATTTTCCTGTTGCATTCGATCCTGGGCCAGTTTACTACCCATGGCTTTGCTTGTCTTCGAGATTATGTTCATAAGATTAAGCTCTTCCGGGTATGAGCCGGTTAGTTCGGCAAACAGTTCCAGTCCCTGAATAGCGGTCTGCTCATCGAACTCCGGCACCTTGATAGGCTCGTCCGTAAAAGCTTTGTAATCTTCCGGTATGACCGGCTCGAATTCGGCGGCATCAACGGTGACATCCCACTCGAAATCATGCATCACGGCGTGCATCTGAATCTCGCCCATCTGCATATTCATCTCCGCCTGTACAGGCAGTTGGGTAACGACATCGACCCATATTTTAACGTCAACCTGGCCGCCCATCATGCCACCCAGATAATTTGGATCGGAGGTTCGGAATCCTTCAACCTCGATACCATCTATGGTTGAGAAGCCGAGACTCTCATATTCGCATTCCAGAATTTGCTGGACCATGAAGCGCGGATCATTATTCTGTTGCCGAGTCTGCTCAATCATCTTATCACTGAGGTCCATCTGCACGTACTTCTTATGGCCGGGCATTAGCATAATCATGGTCTTTTTCTTAGGCAGCATGTACATCTCCTGGATAATATCCTCTCCATCGACAGGTGATGACATTTCAGTAATCATTTTAGCGTCGTAGTCGTGTGAGACGAGTATCGTCACGTTCATTTCCTGGTCCACAGGCCGACCGGCAACCACCTGACCCGAGGCACTCATACTCATCTGATACATGTAAACACTAATCTGTTCGATTCTGTTCAGCACATCCGCCAAGGCAACGCCGGATGTTCTGTCGAACATAAACACGCCTGTCAAACATGCGATTATGACAACCGCAGCAACAGCAACTTTTACAATCGGATTTTTCATAAGTATTCTCCTTATATTGTCCGGCACGGCCGGAACTCTTTGGGTAATTTTTTGTTGAGCCTTTTGCATATCTTCGAATACTTTTTCATCGGCATCCGAATTGACACTCAGCTCGGCTTCTTTGAATAACTTTTTTATTTCATCTGCGGAACTCATAATTCTACCTCACTATCAAGCAATGACCGCAGTTTTGCGATGGCATATCGATATCGGCCTTTGACTGTATTAACGGATGCTCCCTGCAACTTCGCTATCATGCGAAACGGTAAATCCAGCTCCATGCGAAGACTAACCACTTCCCGCTGTTCGTATGGCATTTCCTGCAGCGCCCCACTCAGAAGCAACAAACGCTCGTTTAGAACCGCCCATTGATGAGGACTTCGTTCGGATGAGCAGAGCAAATCGGCCCCTTCGAGGCCAGCCAGACGGCGTCGATTACTATCACGCAGGTGGTTCCGAACCCGGTTCATTACGCTCGTTATCAGGTAGTTCCTAAGACTCCCGGTTAATCCGATGCGCTGGGCCGACAGAGCGAACCTGACAAAGACATCATGAACGATATCTTCAGCAGTATTGATATCGCCGGTCAACACAACAGCCAATTTGAGCATCTCGATTTTGTACTTGTCATAGATCTGCCGTAAGGCTCCGTTACGGCCCTGTTTGAATCTGAAAATAAGCAGCTTATCTTCTATCATGGCTTGGCCATTTTACAAAAAATGATCATTCTTCACCCTATTACACCCCGAAGTAGCGCGTTTGGGTATAGAAAAATTAGGTTTGCTCAGGTCTATTTTTTCATCTGATCCCTCCGGCCCTTCGATTATCGAATGAATTTACAGATTCCGGTCTTCAATTCCGGGATTCTATCGCCTGATTTGTTTAAATCACAATGGAGCAGAAGAGGATTTGCCTGACCGTTTGAATTGCAGAAATTCGTTTTGGCTACGCAGGAACTCTATTGCCTTTAGGCTTTCATCGGGATTATCCATAAGGTCAGCCAGTTTGTCTATAATCTCAACCTGTTCTTTATCAATCTTAGTGACATCCATATTTTCATCTTGACAGACTGACGGATGCTCCCAATATAAAAGCTCCCGGCCCAGAACGGATTCCATGTCGTGACAGAACATATCAAGTATATTAAAAGAGCCCCATCTGTCTGCAACGCCGTACTTTTTAGGATCAATATTGCCCTCCTGTAACTTGTGCCATGCATCAGAAGCAAATTCAAATTGCTCCCGAGGAAAATCCACCATATTCGGCAAAGTGGGATCTACAAGCAGCCATCGCTTCTTTTCCGAATCCCACACTTCACAAATCACGTGACAATTCTTCACATCCTTGCCGATGTATAGAGCAAATCCATAGCGTACTCTCGTCGGCACACCGGAATGCTTCAGAATAGAAGCCAGCAGTATTGCGTGATAGCGACATGTCACTATGAGACGGTCCTTTGGCTGTCTTGTCGGGACCAGGCCGTTAGGGTCATATTCCAGCAATCCCTTAAGCAGTGCCCTGACCGTAGGGTATATAGGGTCGCCATATTTTTGCCGTTCAGGTGGTATAACTTTTTTAAAAGGCTCCGCTTCAAACGGATGGATAAACTGACACTTTATCAACCGGCAAAGTTCGTCGAGTGACTCCGGAAGCGATTTGTAAAGGTAAACATATTCACATGGATCCGTATAGATGCTAAATTGACGATACATATCCGGCAGGGAATCGGCATCTATTGACGGATTTTCTCCGGCCGATGACCAAACCGGACCTGCTAACATCAAAATCGAAAAGGCAATAAAAATACTACTATAGGTTCGCATAAATATCTCCTTTCTCAAATCAATACCCTTGATAAGTAAACGGCGCAACATACCGGCTATGGAAAGAGCCTTTCTTTTTTACCGTTCATTGAATCTCAATTGTAACGATAAAGCGTAATTCGCTGGATTCCGAAGCCGCCGGCGGGGATTCGAAGATGTCTGCCCTGATGGCTCTGGTCGCCGTTCATCGACCGGCCCGGCAGCCAGCGGCCATTTATATATTTGCCTTCCTGGATGTCGGCAATTCCTGTAATCGGCTCACCCGGAGTGTTCGGCGCAAAAGTTATGATAATACCGGTTCCGGCAATTACGTACTCATCCGGCCCCACTGAAATTATTATACCTCCTGCCAGCGGCCATTGTCCCGATTCATCCGCCCCGGCCGACCATCCCCATGTATAATCATGAGATACGGTCAGCACGTATTCTCCGAGCTCAACTTTACGCTTCTGATTATCTTTATCCAGCAAAACACCGGTCATTGTATTTTTGCCCTGGTTTTCCAGAATCAAAGGCGACATTTGTGAGAGTACGTCATAGGCCCGCGCTAGAGGTGCACTATCAGGGTCCCCTATCGATTCTATCGAAAAGGGGCAAAATCCCATCGCATCGTGTTGTCCGAAGGCATAAAAAGCATTGGCCGCATTTTCTGCTCCCCGACCGGCTTCCGGTATAAACAGCAGATTGCCGGAACGGTGGTACCTAATGCACCACTCGACGAAGTTCGGGAAATAAATGTCCGGCGAAAAGAAATCTATCATAGGTCCGCCAGCTCGCCAGATATCCATAATATGAGGCAAAGGACCGGCACTCGGATACTGGCCGGGCTTGTAGTTCGGGCGAATCAGTGCCGCATTGACATACATCGGCAAAGGATACTCGGCCTTGCCGGCTTCCACGATTTTATTGACGTAACGCGCATAGTGCCACGCCATAAAGATTTCATCCGTGCCGGGACCTCGTCCGAAGACTTCCTCCCACGTCCCGGAACTCTTGCAGCCGGCCTCTTCCCAAACCGTGTGAAATTCCGGCATCAACGAATCTTTGTGTGCGATTAGATAATCCATCAGCTCTCTCGGCACCGACTCACCGAACAATTCATTCGCAATGTCACTATGGTCGCGAGCTTCCGGTATCATCCCGATTTCATTTTCCACCTGCATCATAATGACCGTATGCTCGGCGCCATCAATTAGGCGAATATGTTTCATAAGGGCGGCAAAAGCACGAGCATCGGCTTCCCGGTTTTGCTCGCTAAAGGCCGATAGAATTTCCATGCCCCTGCCCTGTTTGTCACGGGCGCGACCGAAACGCTGCTGGTTTTTCTTGACCCATACAGGAGCATAACATGACATGCTGTTCTTCCAGCTTGCAAACCATAATAGAACCAGTCGCAAATTATATCGCCGGGCATCCCGCACAAGGCCGTCCACGAGCGAAAAATCGAATTTGCCTTCCACCGGCTCAATCAGGTCCCAGTACACAGGCGCGAGCACTGTATTGAGGTTCAGTTTCACCCACCGGGGCCAAATCGGCTCCATGTATTCGAGACTAGAGGCGCTTGAGTTGCCTAATTCTCCCCCCAAAATCAGATACGGCCCGCCATCCACGATAAGCTGCGTGGCGGTGCCCTGTTTTTCAAGGTGCGGTATTTCATCCTTTTGACTGGCGGTGTCGGATTCGACACCTAAGGAGTGAATCGCACAGACCGCCGCAATTACAAAAACCACGCACACTACATATACATTCAGCTTACACACATTTCCGTCTAACATAAATTCTTCTTCCTCTATTATGATTGTTCTGTCTTTCAAAGGCTTCTATATATAAGAGATAATACAATAATGAATTGTTAATACAACATTTAATGTTTATACTCTTCGGCATGTTGAAGAAAGTATTAGGTTTTTATACAAAGTATTTCGCTATCTGGGTGATTGTGTCCGGGCTGGTGGCATATCTTTTACCCGGACCGTTTGTGGCACTAAAGCCGGCTATGAACTGGTTCTTCGCCCTGACAATGTTCGGAATCGGGGTAGTACTTCAGGCCGAAGATTTCAAACGCATCGCTCAAAGGCCGATTATCGTTCTGGTCGGTTCAGCGGCACAGTTTAGTATCATGCCTTTGGGTGCATTCGCATTGGCAAAATTGTTTAATCTGCCGCCGGAGATTGCAGTTGGATTGATACTTACCGGCTCGGCACCCGGTGCAATGGCAAGTAATGTCATGAGCTATATCGCAAAGGCCGACACGGCGTATTCAGTTTCACTGACAACGGTTTCAACGCTGCTTTGTCCGGTACTGACACCGGGCTTAACTTACATTTTAGCAGGCTCACGATTGGAAGTGCCGTTTTTGGAAATGGTATTCAGCATTGTAAAGATGGTGGTGGTACCCTTGTTTATCGGGTTTGGAGTACGGCATTACTTCAAAGAGAAAATCGAGAAAATACTACCGGTCTTCCCTGCAATATCTGTCACGTTCATCATATTTATCTGCTCTTTAGTGATAGCTCTTAACAGGGAGAATCTCGCCGCAGTCACCGGCATAGTTCTAATGGTGGCGATAATCTTAAATATTTACGGTATGCTGGCGGGATACGGTGTAGGCTCTGCATTCAGGATGAACCTGGCCCGAAGGCGGACAATGGCAATTGAGATTGGCATGCAGAACGCCGGACTCGGGACAGTCCTTGCTTTGAAACATTTTAAAGGTCAGGAAGCGGTACAGGTAGCCATGCCGGCGGCGATTTTTGTGTTTATATGCATAATAACGGCATCGGCAATGGCGGCTTTGTGGCAGAGGAGGACCGCTGAACCATCAGCAGAATAAATAGTAAATATTAGCAGGACAACAGTTGCATTTTACAGGCGAAGAAGTTATAATTTGGTGACAGTATTTAAGGTGCAGTATGTGTAGGCAGTGGTGCAAGCTGGACTTGCGGGCTGCCTTTAAGTTTAGGCTTATAACTTTGAGGAGCTAAAAGGCATGGGTTGTAATTTGGCAATAGCCGGAGTCACCGGAGCAGTAGGACAGGAATTTTTGAAGATTCTCGAAGAACGGGATTTCCCATTCGATTCTCTCAAAATGCTCGCCAGCAGCAGGTCAGCAGGCAAGAAAATCGAATTTAAAGGCAAAGAATATATCGTTGAAGAATTGACAAAGAAAAGTTTCAGCGGAATCAATATCGCCCTGTTCAGTGCCGGGGCTTCGCGAAGCAAGGAATTCGGACCGGCGGCGGTCGAAGCCGGTGCCGTTGTCGTGGACAATTCTTCGGCGTTTAGGATGGACCCGGATGTCCCGTTAGTGATTCCGGAAATCAACCCGCAGGCAATAGCAGACAATAAAGGCATCATCGCCAATCCGAACTGCTCGACCATTATCGGTATCGTGCCGGTCTGGCCTTTGCACAAGGCAAACCCTGTCAAAAGGATGATTGTCAGCACTTACCAGGCCGCCAGCGGAGCCGGACACTCGGCAATGGTCGAACTGGAAGAGCAATCGCGCGAAATCCTGGAAGGAAAAGAACCTACCTGCAAGGCTTTCCCATATCAGATAGCATTTAATGCCTTCAGTCATAACTCAGCGCTCGAGTCGAACGGATACAATCTGGAAGAGATGAAAATGGTCAATGAGACCAGGAAAATATTCGATTGTACTGACATCGCGATTACATGCACCTGCATCCGTATCCCGGTATTCCGGGCGCACTGCGAGAGTATCACCCTCGAATTCACCGAGTCAATTACCGCCGAGCAGGTCAGGGACCTTCTGAGCACCGCTCCGGGTGTTTCTGTTCTGGATGACCGTGAGCATAACCGCTTCCCGATGCCGATTGACGCCGACGGCAAAGACGATATTTACGTCGGTCGAATACGGCAGGACGAATCATTGCCTGAGAACCGCGGCATAAATATCTGGGTTGCCGGTGACCAATTGCGAAAGGGTGCCGCATTGAACGCTGTTCAAATCGCCGAAAAACTGCTTTAATAGCGGACATGTCCGTTCGCAAAATAAAACTCACGGTACAGTACGACGGCAGCAAATATAGCGGCTGGCAGACTCAGCCGGGAAAAAGGACCATACAGGGTGAACTGGTCGAGGCGCTGTCAAATCTTGTCGGAACCAGGATTCCCGTACACGGTGCAAGCAGAACCGATGCCGGCGTCAGTGCGCTGGGCCAGGCGGCACTTTTCGAGATTGATTGCCCTATTCCGACCGAGAATTTCCCGAATGCTCTCAACGGAAGGTTGCCGCGTAATATTGTTGTCACCTCGGCCGAAGAGGCTCCACCAAAATTCGATTTGTTGGGGGATGTAAAAAGCAAACTTTACCGCTATACGATTTATACCGGCCGATACCGGCCCGTCCTTAAATTAAATCAATGCTGGCACCTGCATAAAAAACTTGATGTCATTGCTATGAACGAGGCCGCACAATTGCTGGTGGGGAAAAAGGATTTCAAATCCTTCGCGTCCGCCGCCGATAAACGTGAAAGCTCCGTCAGAACTATTTTCCGCTGTGAAGTCACAGCGCAGGAGAAATGGATATATATCGATGTCGAAGGAGACGGCTTTTTGTATAATATGGTCAGGAACATCGTCGGCACCTTAGCGGAAATAGGTGTCGGCAGATGGAAGCCGGAGAAAATAAACGAAATTTTAGAGGCTAAGGACCGAACCGCCGCCGGACGACTCGCACCCCCGCAGGGACTCTGCCTGATGTGGATAAGATATTAGGACACAGGAGACAGAATACAGAATGAAGGATAAAGAATGCAATAAGTTAACTATCATTCATAGGCCGCCAAAAATATACCTTGATACCTGTCACTTAATCTACATAACAAAGGTACGAAAAGGCGCAAAGTTAAAAGGCCTGTCTGAAAAAGATTATGAACGCCTTGATGAATGTATTAAATCATGCTGTGGTCTTATTTTCAATCCAGCCCAAACTATGGATTGGATTAAGGGCAAAGCAACAGAGCAATCAATAAACGAGATAGCTGCTGTTATTGATTCAGCTAAGCTTAAATATACTATGCCCACAGAGGTTTTGGGGGTCTGTACACAAGAAACATTATTGCAATGCAAAAAGCAAAATCCGGATATTCGAATACCTGATCTTCCTCCCATTATCCAGAATATTTCTGACAATTGCACTTTTCGTTCATCGCTTTCCATTTTGACAAATCAAGTCCCAGGCTATACTAAAATGAAACTTCCACAAGGTGGTTTACCAGAAGAAATACCCGTCTCTACCGCTGCGGAATGGGTAGAGAAAATATTCAAAAAAGAACAAAATACAAGATGCTATCAAAAAAGAAGATCCCATTTTATGAAACGATTTAATTATGATATTGAACATAAAGATAAATACTTCGAAAATCCAAAATTTCATCGTATAGAATTTATAAAAGAAGAATTGAAGGTTGATAAAATCCTGGAACATTTCAATCCTGGAGTCAATGTTGGCAATATAATAGAAAATATCGATATAGAAAAATGTCATGCACTTAATCTTTTCTGGAAATGTCACGAAATTCGATTACGAGAAGGAAAGTCATTCCGAAAAGAAAATGATGTTGATGATTATATGTTTATTCCCATAGTTCCCTATGCTACTTTTATGTTAATAGAAAAGAATTTTAAAAAAACTATAATAAAAGCAGATAACAATCTTAAGAAAAAGGTATTTTTTGATGTCAGTGAAGTACTAACGGCTCTTGGTGTCTAATACATAAGGAAAATGCATTATGACAAACACAGCGAAGAAATTCACAGACCTGATAGTATGGCAGAAAGCACACGCTTTTGTACTATCTGTTTATCGCATGAGTTCTTCATTTACGAAAACAGAAATATATGGATTGACATCGCAGCTAAGAAGAGCAGCAATTTCTGTTCCAGCGAATATTGCTGAAGGATTTAAAAAAAGAAGTAGCGCAGAAAAGGTTCGATATATGAATATCGCACAGGGATCGTTAGAGGAATGTCGTTATTATATGATTCTTGTTAAAGATTTGGGATATGCTAATACAGAACAATTGCAACTTCAACTCGATGAAGTTAGTAAACTTTTAGCTGGTTATTCAAAAGCTATAAAAACAAACAATAAAAAACTATAGCATTAAAGGGATATATTGTGATTAATGAATTCTACATTCGATATTCTGTATTCCGTCTCCTGTCTTCTATATTCTAACAATGAAAATCGTTCATATAATAACACGGCTCATACTTGGGGGGGCGCAGGAAAATACGCTTATTACCTGCAAGTTGCTGGCGCAGCGGGGACATGACGTCACGCTGATTACCGGCCCTGCTCTCGGCCCAGAAGGCCAGCTCTTCGAACAAACAAAGAACCATGGTTACAAAGTGATTGTCATAGACAGGCTCAGACGCGCAATTAATCCTTATAACGATATTATAAGTTACTTCCAGATCAAAAAACATATCCGTCAATTGCAGCCGGATATTATTCATACACACTCGGCCAAGGCGGGTATTTTAGGCCGATTCGCCGCACATCAACTTAAAACTCATAACTCAAACCTGTCCCGAGCGAAGTCGAGGGAACTTAAAATTATTCATACCATTCACGGCCTGGCCTTTCATCCGTACCAAAGCCAATGGCTGAACAAGTTTTATATTGCGGTCGAAAAGACCGCCGCTAAACGTACGGATTTTTTTATAAGCGTTGCCGACGCGATGACTACTCAGGCAACCGCCGTCGGAATAGGCAAACCCGAGCAGTTCGTTACGGCATATTCAGCCATCGAAGAAAACGACTTTTTGGAGCCGATTTCAAAGGATCGAAAAAACCAGTTCCGGCAAAAATACGGTATCGCCGAAAACGCCGTCGTCCTTGTCACCATTGCCCGACTTTTTATGCTCAAGGGACACGATTATATTATCGAGTCGGCCAGGGTGCTTTCGAAGCGGTTTGAAAATTGCATTTGGCTGTTCGTCGGGGACGGCAATCTCGCAGATCATTATAAGCAGCAGGTTCAAGAACTCGGACTGGGGGATAGAATCAAATTCACCGGTCTTCTGCCGCCGGGCGAAATTCCACTTGCCATCCAATCATCCGACATTCTCGTGCACTGCTCACTGCGAGAAGGACTTGCTCGAACACTGCCTCAGGCTATGCTCTGCAGCAGGCCGGCAATATCTTTCGATGTCGATGGGGCAAGGGAAGTAGTCAACAAAAATACAGGCCGATTAATCGAACCAAAAAATGTCGAACAACTGATTGAAGCTTGCGCTGAATTAATAGAGAATGAAGAATTGATAAAACAACTCGGCGAACAGGGCAGAGAATCTGTGAAGACAAAATTCGCACCTGATACCATGGTCGATACTATCGAAGAGGTTTATCAAAAACTGTTAGCGGAATGATTAGCGGATATTATCCCGAAATATGGAGGTTTAATAAATGAGTGACAATTTAAGGCCCTGCTGGTTGAATTGTTACAGCCCCAATGACAAGGAACTTCCGGCGATTGACGCCATGGAGGATTACATCGCCCCGCTTGACGAGCAGACAACTGCTGTCAGAGGAATCATAACGCGATTCGAAGCATGCTATCACGAGGCGGACAAAGAGGCCGAATATATAATCGAATCTATCGCCGCCGGGCATTGCCTGGAGCAATCCAATGAGCGGCCGCCCGAACGCAAGAAAGAGTTGGAGAATGCGCGCCGGATAGTCTCGATGTGGTGTGAAAATCCAGCCATCAAAGATATAAATATTAATGTCGGCAGCGTTGGGGCGGACGAACTATTGAGCTTTATCGGGAAAGCCAACCCTCTTAAGATATGGCAGGTCGAGCGAATTATCGACAGGGTAAGCCAAGCGCTGGATCCAAATTATACTTATCATAACCTGGCCTTAAACATCGGCGACTATGGCGAGCCGGGAGCTAAACCAGCGGGACAACATTACAAAGACAACCTTGATTTCCTGGAGCAGACAAAAAAAACTATAATACATGACACGGTTGACGATCATAAGTCCGGAGTTTCATTGGCTATGGCAATAGATATGCTGATGCCGTGTCACTGGGACTTTGTAGGAGCATTGGCCACTATCCTCAAGGCAATCGGAGGGGACAACCATCCTGAAAGGCCGTTTGCATGCTGTGCGAGGAATATCAAGCTAAGCCCGCTCTGTGAGAGATTGACGATTATTTCAAACACGCTCGGAGCTTTTTGGAAGGACGAAAAAACAACTCGAAATATTGACCAGGCTCTTTTTGATTCTCTTGGAGAAGCAACGCCGGTAAAACGCTGGCTCGCCGCGTCTTTAGATAAAACTATAAGATTGCATTTGAATCTGCCTTTTGGGATAGATTTATCATAAACAAAGGAGAAAAAAATGGAAGAGAATTTAGCTCATTGTGGCTTGGCTTGTCATAGCTGCGCTATCTATTTGGCGACAAGGGAACAGGATGAAGAAAAAAGATACAAAATGAGGGTCGATATAGCGCAGCAAATTAAAGAGCACTACGGCCAGGAATGTAAGCCGGAAGATGTCAACGACTGCGATGGATGCAAAACAGAAGGCCAGAGACTGTTTTCAGGATGCAAGAACTGCCTGATAAGAAAGTGTGCAATCAAGAAAGGGCTTGAGAACTGTGCTCATTGCAGTGAATATCCCTGTGACAAACTCCAGGAATTTTTCGCAAAGGACCCGGAAGCCAAAGATAGATTAGATGAAATAAGAAATACACTCTGATTTTAATTGCGTTAGGAGAAGAAACGTCATGAAAAGTTATCGAAAAGAGCTTTGGTTTAATACATCGAGCAGGCGCGAATATATCAACATCACGCCGCAGGTCGAGCAATGCCTGAACGAAAGCGGCATCAAAGAAGGATTTCTGCTCTGCAATGCGATGCATATCACCGCCAGTGTCTTTATCAATGACGATGAATCGGGACTTCATTACGATTTCGAGGTATGGCTGGAGAAACTGGCACCGGAAAAACCCTACTCACAATATCGTCACAACGGCTTCGAAGACAACGCTGATGCGCACCTTAAGCGCAGTGTCATGGGCAGAGAGGTGGTCGTCGCAGTAACCGACGGCAAGCTCGACTTCGGACCCTGGGAACAGATATTCTACGGCGAGTTCGACGGCAAGAGGAAAAAACGCGTACTCGTAAAAATCATCGGCGAATAATACGGTGACACTATGGAATTGATTTCCTTTTTAGGCAGTGTTTTTATCATTTCATTTACCGGGGCCATGCAACCGGGACCGGTGACAGCAACCGCAATTACGATGGGCTCGCGCAGGAAGTGGGCCGGAGTGCTCCTTGCGATAGGCCATGGCATTGTCGAATTTCCCCTGATGATTCTGATGATGATTGGCCTGGGAATAATCTTCAAATCCGATATCGCCCAGATAATAATCGGATTTGTCGGCGGCGTAGTTCTTATGGTTATGGCAATCCAGGCGTTTAACAATTCACGCACAAGCACATATACACAGTCGACCAACTGCAGCGATAAACCAATCCTGACAGGAATAGTACTGTCGGTCAGCAATCCGTATTTTTTTATCTGGTGGTCAACGGTCGGTCTCGCTCTCGCTACCGAGGCCAAAGGCTTTGGGATATGGGCGTTCGCAATATTTGCCGTCGTTCACTGGACTGTCGATCTTATCTGGGTGACAGCCCTGTCCTGGACGAGCTTCCACGGTTCTGTCCTGCTCGGGCCGAAAGCTCTGCGAATAGCGCTGATAATCTGCGCTGCTGCACTCTTAGTCTTCGGCCTGTTCTTTATATACAACGCAGCGAGCATTTTGCTTAAGGGTCCTTAAACATCCTGCGCGGTGCTTTCAATGTTAAGGACTTGTTTCAGGCTGTACTGGGCCAGAGCGTTCCTCTGGTTTTGAGCTATAAGCTGTATGGACTGCGGTTCGTCTTCGGTCGATTGAGCAAAACCCGCCGCAGCTAATGCCTCGGCAACATCGGACAGCCTTATATTAGCGGGGTCCTTCGCGGGCATAAATCCCACGGTCGGCTCGGAAGTTCTGACTATGATATTGTGAAGGACCAGATGGTTAAGGATTTTCTCTCCGAACTCCGGAGGAATATCCAACCTGCTGAATATCACTTCAGGGGAAATTGGAGCCTTGTTTTGCTCGAATGCGGCCGCAATCTCCCTCACTATATTAATTGCGGTCATATCGTTGGCTACAAAATATTCTTCGGTTTTCTTGGCGGCGGCAATCTCGGCGGCATCCAAAGTTTTTAAATGCTGTGTGGTAAATGTCAACTGAAGTCCGAACAGGACTATCAGCCAACTTACATAAATCCAGAATACACCCAGCGGTATAAGGCCTGCGACGCCGTAAACCTTGCTGTAGGGTATGAACTCATTGACATATTGACCAAAGCCCCATTTTGCAATGGTCCAGACCAATGCGGCAACAGCAGCACCCCAAACGGCGGCCTTAGCTTTAACTTTTGTGTTGGGAAGAACGAAATAAAGCAGAAAGAAAACGATTACAGCAACAAGGTAAGAAAATATTGTCGGACCGATCCGGGAAAATGTAATCACATCCTGCTGCAATCGACCTATCGACTTGTACTGTGTACTCACATATACACCGAGACCGATTAACAACGGCCCGAGCGTGAGTATTGCCCAATAGCTTATAATACGCTGTAGGAAACCTCTGCCCCGGGCGACATGCCAGATATTGTTAAATGCCTTCTCTATTTTGGAAAGCAACGCCAGCGCCGCCCAGATAACTATTATTGCACTGAGAAAAGTCAGAGAGCCTTTATTCAAACCCTCGAAGAACTGCTTAACAATTTTATCGACGTGCTCGGTTAGCTTGATTTCCTGCCCGTCATCGGTCGGGTAGCTGATTTCTCTTAGTTCAAGATGGTCATAAACTATGTTTTTCACGTTTTGTCCCACACCTTCAGCAGAAAGCGACTGGAAGAGTAAAAGGATTACGATTGCAAGTGGTACGACGCCGAAGATTGTGTAGTAGGACAAAGCGGCGGCCTGCTGACCTGCACGGTTTACTCGCAGAAGCCTGGCGCAGTGCGACCAGAGTTTTATCTGGAAAACTATAAACCTGCTTGCCCTGCCAAGCTGGGCTGTCGGTGTGGATAGAAGCTCCGTAAGTTTTAGCATCTCTTTAACCTTCCATAGTAAAAAGATATCCGCCCGCCGCCTTTCGACGAAAAACGACGAGGTAGGTTCAGATACAAATCTTAGGTATAATTACGGAGAAAATAAAGAATCTTTTTCACAAATCTTATCGAAAAAACTCACGCCAAAGATTCACCATGCGGGGTTCGTCACTATTATAGTGCAAGGTGTCCCTGCAGGATTTAATACGTAAGACCAAAGCCGTATTCGAATAGCGGGTCGTAATCACTGTCGCCGAGATTGATTGGGACCTGTTCGATTGAGCGGGGCCAGGTATATGAGAGTTTTCCTGTCGGCTTATAACCGCCGAACAGCACATCCGCCACCCCCTGGCCTTCGGTCCCCGGCAGCCAGGCGGCTATAAAAGCGTTAGCCTTGTCGATCACATCATTAATTATCAACGGGCGGCCTGAAATAAATATTACAACTACCGGTATTCCAGCTTTTTTAACATTGCCGATAGCTTCGATATCATTCTCATCGAGAACAAGGTCGGCGCTGTCACCCATTCCCTCGGCGTAAGGCCTTTCCCCTATTACAACAACACCTATATCGGCACCCTGCGCCTCAGTGCCGTCAATTGAGAATGTCACTTTGGTATTCTTCGAGACCGTATTTCTGATAGCGGTTAGAATGGTCGTTCCTCCCGGAGTCACCTGACCGCTTCGGCCCTGCCAGTCGATGGTCCAGCCGCCGCACTGATTGCCGAGATTGTCGGCGTTCTTGCCGGCTACATGAATACGTGACAGTCTCTTCGAGAGCGGCAGCGTATTGTCTTCATTCTTGAGCAGGACAAGCGACCTGCGAACGGCTTCGCGGGCAATCCGCCTGTGCTCAGATGAACCGAATTTCTTACGAAGAGACCTGTCGGCCAACGGAGAGCGATCTTTGTCCAAAAGACCCATCGCGCATTTGACACGAAGTATTCGCGTGACCGCATCGTCGATTCGGGACATCGGCACAACACCTTCTTCAACAAGTTCTTTTAGATATTTAGAGAATTCACGATATTTACTTGGAATCATTCCCATATCCATGCCAGCGTTTATTGATATGCCGATGGCCTTCTTGTAATCCGGGTTGACCTGGTCGATTGCCCGATAGTCGGAGATAAGAAATCCCTCGAAGCCAAGTTCTTCTTTTAGAATTTCGGTGAGAAGGTGCTTGTTTGCCGAGCACTTGACGCCATTCCAACTGCTGTATGACGGCATGACCGTACCGACACCCGCACGCATGGCCGTGATATAAGGCGGCAAATGAATCCGTCGCAGGGTCTGCTCGTCGATTTGTGCATCACCCTGGTCCAGTCGTATGCCTCGTCTTCCGCGCGAGACAGCCGTTGTGCCACCGTCGGCGATATAATGTTTAGCACAGGCCAGAACTGAAAGTGGAGCACCAAGGTCTGAACTCTGAAAACCTCGAACCGATGCCCGGCCGAGACTTTTAACGAGTTCCGGATCTTCGGAAAAACCCTCGTATGTCCGTCCCCATCGCTCATCCCGCGGCACCGTCACACAGGGCGCGAACGTCCACTGGATGCCTGTAGCCCGCATTTCAACCGCGGTTACGCGAGATATTTTTTCGACAAGTTCGGGGCTGCGAGTACAGCCGAGACCAATATTATGCGGGAAGATAACCGCGCCGAGCAAGTTGTTATTACCATGCACGGCATCAATGCCGTACAGAATCGGAATACTGAGTCGGGTTTTAAGTGCATGTTGTTGATAATTGTCATACATATCCGTCCAGGCCTGCAGGCTGTTACCTTCCGCCGGGTCTGAATTGCCGCCGCTTAGCAACGAACCGAGATAGCACTTCTCAATATCAGCCGGATCCTGGAGATGCTCCTGGTCGGCCTGAATCATCTGTCCAATCTTTTCCTCCAGTGTCATCCGGGACAACAGTTTTTTAACTTGAGCATCGTAAGACGAAAGCGGTTTGGATTTCGAATTAGCGGGCATGATTTGGCATGACATCAGTAGAACACTTATACACAACAAGAAAATAAAGATACAGGAAAAATACCGTTGTTTGATCATTTATTCACTCCCTGTACTACATATAAAACATAACTTTCATGACTTAACAAATATTGTAATAACATAGAGGCTCTTGTGAATAATTCGGAAGAGACCGTTTTTCGAATCAGTGTCGCGTAAACTTATCGAAAACATTGATGACCGGCAGCGCATTGTCGTCGTCGCCAAACATACCTCGTCTTCTAAGACCGCCGGTGACGGCGGGTTCCCACCAAAAGATGCCCTTACCCCTGTTGCCGGGAGTGTCCAGAACGATACGGTGAACCTCGTCCAGAAACTGCCTTTGTCCTTCAGGGGATTCGGGGAAAGGAGCCAATTTATTCACATACTCGCCCGGTCTCCAGTTGTAGGCCACTTCCACCAGCATAATGTCCTTCTGATATTCGTTTGCCATGAAAATCATATTTCCGCGCAGGTCGAGCAATGAACCGTGCCACCATGGGTAGTAGGACTGGCCGATGATATCATAATCAATATCATACGAATGCCATTTATCGAAGAACGCTTGCGTCCCTTCCTTGTCTGCTCCCCTGTCGATATGAACCATAATCAATGGTCGCGGGGCAGTGCCCCGGCCAGCATCTACACCGTCTATTCCGGCCTTCAATAATTCGGCGAAATTATCCCAATTGCCCGGTAGTCTTCCATCCGGCCAAAGCATGCCGTGGATTATTTCGTTGCCGGGCTGAACCATATCCGGCAGAACATCGGCATCTCGAAAGGCAATTATAGTATCCCGCGTATATTCGAACACCGCCTGTACAAGGTCCTCGTGCGACTTACCTTCCCATGCTTCGGGGATGTGTTGTTTACCCGGATCGGCCCATGTATCGGAGTAGTGGTAGTTTAAGAGGAACTTGAATCCAAGCTTTTTGGCTTCCTGAGCAAGGGCGATTGTGTACTCAAGATTGTTCGGCAGTTGTGTCGGAGTATGAAATAATCTAAGCCGAATCCAGTTATATCCGTGGTCCTTGAATATTTGCAGGCCCGGCTTGACCTCATTATTGTCTTTGAATACAGTACCTCTGTCCTCGGCCTGTTTAAGAAAGGAAAGATCAGCGCCGATGGCATAGTCCGCTGCATTCAGTATCTCCAAATTCAGAAAAAACACTGTAATGAAAAGCACAATACAAATAAAGTGCCATCGATATAAATTTTTACATTTCATAATCGCAGCTCCTTTTAACTATTAACTCGGTATTAGTTAAACTCTGGAAGCCCACTACAATTCCCATCCCTTGCGATACGGCGGATCAAGGAAATCATTTGCCTGACTATTGTTCGTTACTCGCATATTCTCGGCATCCCACTGTAGGACTCTTCTTGTACGCAGCGCCACGGCACCGAGCAGTGCCATCTCGGTCATTTCACAACCGAAATGAACGGGACAAATCGTTTCTTTCCCATCCTTGCACGCCTGTGTCCACTCGCCGTAGTGGTCTTCAACTCGACGCAAGGTTTTCGGCGGTTGCTCGAAATCCCGGAACTCTTCCTCCGGCAGTAATAATCCTCCTTCAAGACCGCGAGAGGAGCTTTTCTCGCCATCATTACGACGGCTGCCGAACGAATTCCCTCCGTAATAACCAGCAATCAGCTTGCCTTTTTCTCCCACGAAGAGTAAACCGCTGTTTCGCAATTCTATCCGCGAATCAAGCTCAGGTGGACGGTGTGGCTTCATACCCCCGTCATACCAGTACACATTCAACGGCGGCAAATTCCCTCTGGCGGGAAATTCCCAGGTCACCATGTTCGCATTAGACTGGCATTCTGGTGTCGGCAAATTTCGGAAAAATCCGGTGTTACGTGTGGAAGCGTAGCCGTAAACTGTTCTCGGCGCCCCGAGCCGAAGCTCCTTAAAGAACATGTGCAGCGTGTGACAAGCCATGTCACCAACTGTCCCCGAACCGAAATCCCACCAGGGCCGCCAGTTCTCGGGATGATATACCGAATGAAACGGCCTATACGGCGCAGGGCCTATCCAGAGTTCCCAATCCATCCCTTCCGGCGGACTCTGCTTTTCAGTCGGTCGCGTTAAAGAACAGGGATAAGCCGGGTGGTCACACCAGATGTGCAGTTCCCTCACCGGGCCGATGGCTCCGGAGTTCAACAATTCCGTCGTGCTTCGAGCCTCTTCTGTACCGGCGGATTGCACGCTCGAGAGTGTAATCAATTTGGGATTTTTCAACAGTGCCTTCCTGAACCGCCTGGCTTCACCGATAGTATGTGTAATCGGCTTTGCACAATACATGTGTTTGCCAAGCTGTATGCCGGCGCTGAGAAGATGTGCATGGTTATGGTCCGGTACCGCAATTATAAGAGCATCAAAGTTATCTGCTTCTTTATCGAACATCTTCCGATAGTCACGATAGCGCCTGGCTTTCGGATACTTTTGAAACACACCTCTTTTATTAACTAAGTCGTGGTCAAGATCGCACAAGGCGACAATCCTTTCGCTATCGCAGCCAGCAAGATAGTTTCTGCCCATACCGGCTACACCCACACAGGCAATTGTGAGGGTATCACTCGGCGGCTGATTTCCGGGACCACCGAGGACATAACGTGGAACTATCAGAGGCGCAGCAAGCCAGGCGGCCAATACACTTCGTCGGGATATGCCGCCACGATTATTCCTGTTTATATTGCCGGATTGTTTGTGATTATTAACCTCTTTCGAGGACATCCGAACAACCTCCTTTCCACATGCGTGTGTTTATAAGTCTGCCTGCATAAAGAAGAAGCATCTTTATTATTATTCTCGTACCAAAAACTGCCGGGCAATGATTGGTAACACATCCAAATGTAGAACAGATTATAACCTTTTTTGCGGGATATAAAAGATTTTCTTCCTTTGTCGCCGGGACAAAACGGGACTCTTTGTAGCAGGCTTGCTTAATCGGTTACTATAGTTTGCGTTCCGCCAAAATATCCTTATAGTCAGCACAAAATTTCTTCCGTCCGCACAGGCTACAGTGGGTTCCTCTCCATATACTATCAAACTGCTCCATAACTTCGCTGACTATAATCTGCTCATCGGTAATAATGCCCGCTTCAAAATTTCTTTTATGCTCACTTTTAGCCCCCATTCCGGCTCCGGTAAGATTGGCACTGCCGGTATATGCAAATTCGCCGTCGATTATCACTGCCTTAAGGTGAACTCTCGGGCAAAGGATTCGTTCCATGCCGTTTATCAAATTCGGATACTTATCAAAATCCTCCCGAAAAGCCTTTCCCGGCTCTTTTGCGTGCAGAAGTCTTATTTCGACATTTCTTCCGGTCAAATCGGACAGAATCTCGAGAAACGGCACCATCGCCCCCCTCTTTTCCACATACAGGTCTTTCAAATCAGATGTTGCAATCCAGAGGAATCTTTGAGCCTTTACAATCCGCTCACAAAGTACTTTCTGGTATATTTCTCTATCCGTTATAAATTCAAGCATCTTTTTTTGATGAAACTTCCATAAAAACTGTATGCTTAAAAACCAAAAGAACAACCTGGATAATCCTCTAAGCCGGCGATCCATGTCCTTTACCATAATCCTGAACCATTGTACAAGCCGTCCGCGTATGCTGCAACACCAACCGGCCCCTATCCAAAAAAGCAGGGCCTGCACCTTGTTAATAGGTACAGGCCCCGAAATAATCTAAAAGAGTAACGCTATCTAAGTCGTCTTGATACCAAAAGCGCTATAGCTACATCATTATTTCCTCACTAAACTTTCAATGAGTCGCAAGGTAAATAACCTCGCTCGGAGACAAAGCCTTGTTGTAGATATTAAACTCATGAATAGCACCGGCCCACTCCGGGTCAACAGTATAGACGCCCTTTCCAAGATAGGCGGCGGCCTGGCTGATACCGCTGATTTCATTACCATCAGCCAAATCTGCAACACCTATCAGGTCACCATCAATGTAAAAGGCCAAACTTGTAGAATTAACCGTGCAAACAAAATGATGCAAAAGACCGTCATCATGTTCGCCCGACGCACTAACACCCGTTTCATCATCCCAGGGATCAGTATCCATTGAACTGGTTTGGATCGCGGCACGACTTACGTCATCTCCTCGGGCGGGCGTGATAAATACGTATTTATACCCCGCGGTAGGAGATTCTCCCGTGCCTACTTCACCAAAAGCGGCCAGCATGTGATTCCCTGTATTATTACTGTCTACTGAAGTAAACCACGCTTCGATAGAAACCTCTGAGAATGTATTTATCGCAATAACGTCACCGGGCATCGACATCCAGTCATCCGTACCGTCAAGCAAGAGAGAGCCATCGGCAATATTCGCATCGCCCACCAAAGTGCCATGAGCGGAGCCTACACTATCATTGGCCGTCCCATCTTCAAACGTGTATGAGTGAACCAAGTTCTCAGTACCGGGATTAACCGGAACTTTATATAAACGAAAGTCATCGAAGAGCACCGTACCTGAGCCGCCGGTTGCGCCCGTCCTCTCAAGACCTATTGTAAGCGTCGTCACATTGCTCTGATTGACGCCAAGCGATGCAAGATCGATAATCCACAGAGTCCATTTTGGAATCGCTATATCACCCGGGTCTCCATCATATAACACCTTGGTTCCATTAACCTTAACATACATCTGCTCGGTTACAGAATTGTTCGGATCGCCATAGAACCACAATCCGAATACTCCTGCACCACCTTTGGTCCAATCCGAGCCACTTGCCAGGTCACTCGTGCTCGCGGTAGCCTCTGATAAACTCGCAACTGCATTATTGTATGTAAACGGTACCGACTGGGAGCCATTATGAACGGTCTCGGTCTCCATAGAGGGCTGGAATAGTTCAACATATCCTACCGTTGAACCATTTGTTGTGGGACTCTCAAAACCATCTACCCACGTAGAATAGACCAGGTTGCTGCCTTCCTCCCCCGGCTCAATGTCATTGTATGATTCGAGATCGTCCACAACAAGATACTCACTTGTTGTGAAGCTCCAGATACTACTTATCCATACCGGTGTAGCCTCGGCATTGTTGACCTCATCGACCCGCCAGTAATAAGTATCTTCCAGATCGAGAGACAATGGACCATAACTGGGCTGACTGACGGTTTCAACAGGCGCGGTACCGTCTATAACAGCCTGCTGGTCGGAGCTGACGTACACCTTATGCTCAGCCGCTTCTCTACCGGCCCTCCAGCCGAGATCCGTATCTATTGCTATGTCTCTTGCATTGTTAACCGGACTGGGCTGCCTTGCGCTAACGGGGATGTACTTGAATTCCACTTCGCTCAGACCATATCTGTTAAAGAAGCTCACGCCGCCACCCCAGTTGCTGACAGCGGTTAGCCTTACATACTTTGCCGTCACCTCGTTGAAAGGAACGGTCGTATCATAGGCATAATCATTCGCACCGGGTCCCTGGGCGAATTCTGGGACATTATCCAGCTGCATCCAGTTATCGGCATCAAGTGAATATTCTACCGTGACTTCCTTAAGACCGTAATTGGTAAGAATACTTGTCCCGTTATAGTTCCATACCAACATTTTATCCAGCTTATATGGTTTGTCGAACTCATATTGTATCCAGGCCTGCCCAGGTTCCTCTGCGGTGCTCAGCCACATATCTTCGCTTTCTCTGGAGTGTAAACCATCAACAAGACCTGAGCCGTTGATTGTATTTTCCGGCCCCTGACCAACTACCTGACTTGAGGCCATCGCGGTTATACTCTCAGTAGGGAGCGGATACGCAACAGGTTCAATGGTAAAATTCCAGACGTCGCCTTTCCATACTGTTTCGTCCGGGGGTGCATTTATGTCATCAATTCTCCAGTAATATGTCTGGCCGAATTCAAGCTGGCCGACATTATAACTGTTTGCATCCTGGGTTGGACTGACCAGTAAAGGACTGCTTGTATCGGCGCTGTCAACGTCACTGAAGTTTGTTCCCAGGTAAACATCATGCGCCACGGCAAATTTCCCGGGTTCCCAGCTTAGGACCACATCTTCTTCTTGAGGGACATATGTTGCATTATTAAGTGGATTTGGATAACGTGATCTTGGTGTCTCAGTGATTATTCTAAAAGTCGCTGAACCCAGTTGATCATTAGCAGGTGTAGCAAGTATAAGCCCAAAGTTATCCTGTACAAGATATTGGCCTGGATAATTTATAGATTCAAGAGATACCCAGTTAGGATCTGCCAAGCCTTCTCGTATAAACCAAGTGGAATCATTTAGAAAAAGGTTATCAGTCGCCGTTGGGTCTAAATACACTACCCAACCTCTATGCCTGAGATTATTGCCTGGAAGGTCTACGGACTCAAATGTAATGCCTTCCGGATCAGCAAGTCCAGGAATCATGAACCATTTTCCTGAAAGAGTCTGATTGCCACCCTGAACCATCTCAGCCTGTGAGCCAACACCGTCATGAGTCATGAAATATCCAAGATTATCATATGACTCCAAGGCAATTTGCTCTTGGGCCTGAACAAATCCTGTCAGGCATAAACATAAGGTTATTAGGATTGTCTTTTTCATACACATAATTAGTCTCCTTCAAATAAACTTACATGACTGGTAATGACAACAATTTCCCGATACGCATTTTAGAAATTTGCAATTTATGTGCGTTTCTTTCCTCCTGAGGAAAACTCTTAGATGAAATCTTATACACTTGGCCAAGATATATATCTAAAATCACACCTGCGCTCCATGTATAAAAACAGGTTCTTATACCATATTTATAACATATTAACAACTTCTTCGTCAAGAAAGAACTGCCCCTTTATAACCGAGTTGTGCTGTAAATCTCACAAATTCAACTAAAGCGCCGTTGCCTGACAAACCGGCTCAATTCAATTCTCACCAAATTTTCTTATCTTCCTGTTTTACAATATCTTACGAAAATCGGTTAAATAACGTGGGAACCATTTCTGAATCCGTCGAAATCGTACTTTTTTCTCGATCTGGTGGTTAATTGATAATAACAAACTGTTTCAGGTTTGATTCCAGAGCTTTTGCGCCTGATAGATTATCCTTTCGGCAATTGCGGCCTTTTCGGTGTTTTCAATTTTTCCCCATGTGGATTGTGTTGTTTTAATATGAACGGTCGATTTGTCCGAGCCGACCGAGGCGGGCGTGTTGGCAACTATCATATCGAGGTTTTTGTCTTTGAGCTTCTTTTCGGCATTTTTACGGAGGTCCTTATCTTCCAAAGCAAAACCGACAATAATACGTCGTCCGTGACTCGTGGCTCGTGACTCGTTTTTATGTCTTCCAGCCCACTTTAGAATATCAACAGTCGGTTTTAACTTTAATGTTAAACCGCTTTTTGATCCTTCGGTTTTACTCAGGACATGCTTTTTAATTTTTACTTTTGATTTTCTATAAGGTGTGTAATCAGCCACGGCAGCGGCCATAATCAGACAATCACATTTATCAAAATTTTTTTTAACCGCCTCAAACATCTGAGCAGCAGTTTCTACTTCGACAACCTGAACGCCACCAGGGATACGCAACGAAGTTGGTGCCGTGATGAGTGTCACTTTATGCCCGGCCTTAATTGCCGCGTTAGCCAGGGCATAACCCATCCTGCCGCTACTTGCATTGGAAATATAGCGGACCGAGTCAATATATTCGCGAGTGCCACCTGCTGTGATTAAGATTCGCATGATATCGATTTGTAAAAAAAGAATCCCACTATATACAGTGGGGACGAATAATTAGCTGTTAAAATTATCCGATAGTTTTTTTCATCTGTCAATTTTTGACTCGATTTTTTCTATGGCTTCCAAAATTTCCTGCGGCTCAGACATTCTGCCAAGACCTTTGGTACCACAGGCAAGTCGTCCTTCGACAGGACCAATCAACTGAAATCCCATTTTCCTGATTGTCTCGACATTCTTTTGAACGGCGGAATTAACCCACATCTTTTCATTCATGGCAGGAGCTAATAATGCAGCACCCGATTCAATCAGCGGCCAACATGCACAAAGAGTGGTACTAAGCAGGTCGTCACAGATAGCATTTGCAATTTTACTAATAATATTCGCTGTTGCAGGTGCCACAACAACAACATCCGCCCAATCAGCCAAAGCTATATGGCCGATTCGATACTGCTCCGGCGTGCTCCACATATCAGTGTAAACGGCTGAGCAGGTAACTGCTTCAAAGCTTTTCGGGCCAACAAAACGGCAGGCATTTTCCGTCATTACGGTAGTGACTTTGGCTCCGGCAGAAATCAGCTTGCCGGCCAAATCTACCGCCTTATATGCAGCGACCCCGCCTGTAACACCAAGCAAAACCCTTGTATTATCCAGCATCACACATCTCGTTCTGTCGCTTCAAGCAAGAGAGCGGAACTTATTAACCCTTCTCTCTGTCTTCTACATCTTGTGTTGTTAGACCGTCGTCGACAGCAATTTTATCCCGCAAAATTTCCTGTATAACAATTTCAAGCATCGTTTTGCCTTCGATATCTTCAATCAAAGGTCGCGCGCCCTGTAAGAGCTCGCCCAAACGCCTCTGAACCAGTGCCGTTAATTTGAATCTACCGCCGACTTTATTGATTATTCTGTCACTTTTGAGTTCGTCTATCATATTTACTATCTCTGATTTAGAATTTTGTAATAATCTTTTCGAAACTTCAGGATCCCGAACTTTCGGGTACTTCACTCTTATAGTCATTAATAATTTGAATACATTCACTCACCGCCTGTTGCAAATCCTCATTTACGACCATGTGTTTGTAATACTGCCAAGCAGCAGCGATTTCAGTGCCTGCTACGCCTAGTCTTTCCTCTGCTACGTCGGCGTCTTCCCTGCCTCTTCTGCCGGGCAGCGCCGCCGGCGAGGGGCTTGCGGATCGCTTCCGGGGCGGATAGCATTTGCCCACCCCTCCCCCGGCCGGGGACCGGAGACCACGGGATGATCTCCCGCGTGCACAGTTCGATTCTCCAGGGCATCGACGCGGTGGCGTGCGAGGTGGAGGCCGACGTCGCCACGGGGCGCAGCGGGGAGCTGAAGCTGGTGGGGCTGGCGGAGGCGGCCGTCAAGGAGAGCGTCTCCCGCATCCAGGCGGCGCTGCGGAACACGGGCTACCGCTGGCCGGGCCCGAAGGTGACGATCAACCTCGCGCCGGCGGACGTGAAGAAGGAGTCGGCGGCGTTCGACCTGCCGATCGCGATCGCGACGATGCTGGCCGGGGGGCAGTTCGCCACCGAGAAGATCGACGACTACCTGCTGATCA
>CAZDVE010000027.1:0-59164 GCA_964508785.1 uncultured Pirellulales bacterium
AAAAATAGTACTTGAAATAAACGGGCTTACTTATAAAATGCTCGTAGTCCTTTTGGTTAGTTAAAAGGACTATAGAGAGAATTTGAAGTTTCACATATTGAATGTGATACCGGCTCGCCGTGGGAAAAAATCAAAGTGCGGTTTCGCGGTATCGTTTGAAGATTCACAATAATTATTGAGATTTTATATCGAGGGGAAACGAATAATGGTCTTCAAGGCAAAACAATGGGATTATTTAAAAAGAACCTGGCATCTTACGCCGAGAGAGCTTGTGGTGGCTAAGCTGGTCTGCCTGGATTTTGATAACGGCCGGATAAGCAAAAAGCTGCATATCTCGTATAATACCGCGCGCGCCCATTTGGGCAATATCTTTCGCAAGGTCGGAGTCAACGGCAAAGCCGGTCTGATTTTGTTATTCGTCGAAACCATCAATAAAGCAAAAATATAATTTTCAATCTGTTTCTACGTCAGCCGCGTGCAGAATCCAATCTATATAATGCAGCGAAGCTATATGAAGCGGCGAATTTGAATAAACCATCGAATCTACAACAAATCCTTGCATAATAAGCTCATAGTCCTTTTGACTAATCAAAAGGACTACGAGCTTTGTAGTAAGGCATTATATTAGAAATTAGATCAATAAGAGGTTGGGTATGATGAATCGTATTTTGTTTTCAGAGTGTGATTTGTCGTATCATGCTTTCAAAAGAAAGCAAAGGGCCTAAGTGGAGAAATACATTTGAATTTGTTATCCATGTGGTTGTTAGGCCATGCCTGCCGTGAAAGTTCAGGTTTTTATCCGTGCTCGGCGGATTTTTCGCAATTAAAAACTTCTGCCGAGTTAAATCAAAGGGATAGGTTTACTCGGTGGGCTTTTATTTGAATTTGTCATTCTCCGCAGGACGCCTTACGGTGCTGAGAAGGCAAGTCCGGGGCGGACCGAAGTGGAGCGCCCCTCCTACATGTCATTCCGAGCACAACACCACCTCCTACATGTCATTCCGAGCGAAGCCGAGGAATCTGATAAAAAAATGCCATTCCACAAAAATGTGCCGGACACCCTTTTCACCCGTGAAGCAATCAACCTGTATATTTCAGCGAATTTATAATAGATATGTATAAAATAGGCTCATAGTCTTTTCGATTAATCAAAAGGACTACGAGCTTTATTCTTCCGATTTCAATATCATCGGTAAGACTGGTGGATGGAAACAAGCGCCAAAGGTGGACAGGCATAGCCTGAAATAGGTAATGCCACCAGTTTTAACTGGTGGATATTTACTTATAGTCAAAATTTTGTTGGTAGAGGAAAAAAATGTACCGGATACCCTTTGCTCCCTTTCATTAAAATAGCAACCCTTTTTCCTTAATGTTCAACGAGATCATCCCAAGGGATTATAGGAATCCTTCGGGGGAATTTGATATTCGGAGCAACCTTCTCGACAAAATTTTTAAAGTATTTTTTATTTCCAACCTTTTGAGGTATAACAATCATTGCCACATCATCTATCTTAAATTTGAATGGCTTTATTGACCTCCACTCCCGTTCACAATAGACAGTGCTAAATTCGCTTTGTTCAAATGACTTGACGAAAGCCACAAGATTCTGAAGACTTTTAGATGCATTAGAAATAGAAACGTCGAGAGAGTCAAGCTCATACTCAATCTCAGAAATTGCATCTAATGTGTCAATATCTAAGTTATCATATATGTCTTCAATATCAGAGATTTCCATTTCTATCGTGTTAATGGCATTATATATAGTTTCAAAATCAGCAATCCTAAGAGATGAGAAGCCCCTGTAGATAGAACGAACAATAAGAGTATCTTGGAGAGTGTAGAACACAGGATTGAAACCTGCACGTATGACAGCATTGCGATGAAAACCAATAGCGAACTTACCGTATCTGTATGCGTGATAACGAAGGTGGGGAGCAGGTATGTCGGAAAGACAACAGATTGAGGATGATTCAATATCGACCGGTACATTTTCTTTGACTTCTGCCTTTTTAGTTTTGGGATTGAACTTTCGGCGTTTTGGAATAATCACCCTTACTACCTCCTTATATTTACCGAGATGTATCTCTTTTGATCTTAGAATAGACTTGAGATTCTCGTATGCCTTTCTGGCTGGTTTGGGAGTGGAACCTTGCTTTTTGGTTTTTGAATTCCAAGTAGGACCTCCTGTGAAATGCCAAAGGATTTTAGAGACAGTACCTGGAGATATTTCAGGTTCGGTAGCCATCAATTTATCATAAAAAATAAAACTATAAATGTCCCTAGTTAAATCTAGTGTGTCACTGTTTATTGTTTCTTTAGTTTTTTCGATTTGCTTTGTGAAGCGAGCAACTCAAGGAAACGCTCCATCGAATGACTTGAATGTCCTATCGTGAATAGCTTTTGCATTATAAAATAGAAAATTGTGAGCTTGGCCATCCCATACGGGAGTGCGATTCATCGCACTCTACCTAACTATTTTAACATGGAGCGCAACAGAATAATGTTTGGGTGCCGTGATTGGTTAGTTAACCTTAATCTTTGAATAAATGTAATTGATTTGTATAAGCAGAAATCCTTTTTTCAGCTAACTTTACGTATTCAGAATCGATATCGTATCCTACATAATTTCGTTTATCTTTTATAGCAGACAAACAAGTTGAACCACTTCCAACAAAAGGATCTAAAACTACATCTCCTTTAAAAGTATATATCTGAATTAATCTATGTGGTAGTTCTTCTGGAAATGGAGCAGGATGACCGATTTGTCTTGCTGAAACAGCAGGAAATGTCCATACGCTCTTTGTCCATTCAAGAAATTCTTCTTTTATAATTGTGTTTTTTCTATCTTCTTTCCTTCTTGAAAACGTCTCTTTAGAAAAGATTAAAATATATTCGTGAATGTCTCTTAAAACGGGATTTGCTGCTGAAAGCCAACTTCCCCAAGCCGTTGAAGGACTAGCACTTGAAGCCTTATTCCATATTATTTCACCACGCATCAGATAACCAATTTTCTGCATGCCTTCTATAATGTAACTATGAAGTGGTATGTAGGGTTTTCTGCCAAGATTGGCAACGTTGACGCACGCGCGTCCTCCAGGGACTAAAACACGATACGTCTCACGCCAAACAGAATTTAATAAGTTCAAATATTCTTTTAAACTTAAATCATCATCATATTCCTTTGACACATTATATGGGGGTGAAGTAATCATTAAATGGACACTACTGTCAGGTAGTTCGTTCATTTTTTCACTGGAATTGCAGAAGATTTTATTAATATTTTTTTCAGGAATTTTGTTCTCAACGTATCTCACTTTTTTCTCAGAATGTAAGCCTTCATATAGTCTGCTTCTGTAAAATTTACTGGAATCATGATTGATACGTCCCGGAGTTCCAAATGAACTTGTCTCAGTGCCGGAGCTTCTTTGTTTGTATGTTCTGTTCGTCATTTTATTTCCTTATAAGCGAAAAGAATTTCTCAGCTTTCGCTTCAAATTCCGATTCTCTGTTTGCAATTTCAATCATTTTTCCTAATTCTTTTCTTGACTTCATGCTAGAAAAGAATTCATATTTTTCAGATACCAGGTTTTCAAGATTTTGCTTTAACTCGTCATATGAGTCCATTCTTATAAAACCATTATCCGGTGTTTGTTTTAAGTTATCACCGTTATTATCTAAGGGGTTGGGATTAACAGACCAAAATCCTTGAATTATTCCGGCATGAAAGAGATGGTCAACTTTTGGAATGTAACTTTCAGTTATCGAAGTATTTCCGAGTATTATAATTGGGATTCTCGATGCACTGTAGCTGGAAACACGAATATTAATACTTTTACCAATTGCCTTTAACATTGAATCTGAACGAAGTAGACCGGGGTTGCCTTTATGTGTTTTGAAATCCCCCAAACAAATCAACTGATTGTTTTTTAATTCCCAATTCCAAACAATTGACATCTTGACTTCGAAAATTGCTACTACATCTTTTGCCCTTTGTTCTCTTTGTTTGCTTTTACACAATACAACATCTGCCGGAGATTGGGGAGATAGACCAATTTCATCGCAAATAACGCCTTGAATAGCATACAGCCCTTTAGTGCTGGCAAAATCTTGAAGCAAATCTACTGAGAATTTTTCAGTAAAATTCCCAATCAGGGCATTTCTGCTTTGTAGTGTAGATTTTTTACCTTTATATGACTTTGGCCAATAAGCGTAATATCGGGAGTCATCCCCCAAATAAAACAGTTGTTCTGGTGCCGCGAATTTTCTGGAGTCATTGAAAAAATCGATTTCCTTTTTTTTTGTCCAAAGGTCAGGCATAAATATATTCAAACCTATTTAAATTCTTATTGGTATTTATAACAGATTTTTTCAAGAATCTACATAGTTAAAGTTAAGGATCGTGAATATAATAAAGTATACTACTTATCATTATCAATTTAGTATGCCGAAATTAGAATGTCAACATAGAAACATCGAACAGTATTTAGTATCTGCAATTTCCTAAAATATTCCTAAATAGTGCGGAACACATATTTTAGACTAAACATGCTATTTAATAGTTCATCGGTGAAATCCCTGTTTTGAAATTTGAGCATAGTTTGGCTGGTTTAGCAAGGAAAAAGAATTTAGATGATTATAGAATTAGGGGCCACTACGGATAAAAACTGCGCAAAGCGCAACTCCGATAAGACTTTTGAAAGCAGTGAACAGAGCGAGTGAGGGATTTTTAATTGCTTATTGCCGTAGATGCGGAAGGTCGGTACAATTTAGTAAAAGGTGATTGCATTTGCTATGAAGGGGTGATTGTATGGACAGATACGTGCAGGTTTTTACTGCAAGCGATATTACGTTTGCATATCTGATGAAGGCAAATCTCGAGGCCGAAGGAATCCCTGTCCAAATCAGTAATGAGAACCTGCAGGGGGCTTACTGCCTTGACGGCATGGTGCCGGGTGTGCTCGTTCCGGAAAATTACGAACAGAAGGCCAGGAAAATTATCGAGCAGTTTCAACAGTCTGCCCAAAACGACACGGACGAAAATGAAGACCAGAAGCAAGACATCTAATGACATATACCAAAGATGTTCGGTACTTTTTTTTGATATGAGAGATCTCTACAGAAATATTTTTAATCAACGAAGCTAATCTATTTATAAATCGTCAAAAAAACAGGTGCATAGTCCTTTTGATTAGTCAAAAGGACTACGAGCTTTGTATGAGAATCTTTCGTTAGTGTGAGCAATCACAAGAGAGTTGTTTGTAATCTCTATTTGAATTCTTTTGTAATTAAGACGTTAATTGAAAAGACTATCAGAGGTTTGACGAGAAAAACATACCCAAGACAATTATAAACCACCCCGCTGAAATGTTGACATTACATTAATGAGAGCTTATTTTCTAACATATAGCGTCGAATATAACCATGTTCGATTCAAAAAGAAAAAAGGAGAGACATTATGGATGTCACGGTTGTTAAGACTTTCTTTATATGGTGCGCGATTATTAACGGGGCCATACTGGTTCTCTCGTTTCTGATCTGTGTCTCCGCCGGTGATTGGATTTACAAAATGCACAGCAAATTGTTCCCGATCTCTAAAGAAGCGTTCAACGTGGCAATTTACTGCTTTCTTGGATTGTACAAGGTTTTTTTTATAGTGTTCAATCTTGTCCCCTATCTTGCCCTTGCAATAATAGGTTGAGGTGGATTTGAAAGAAAGCAAGCGGTGGGGGGCTAAAATTTTTTCGGGTGGTGGAAAAACGGTTGGATTTTCGTAAGCATTTCTCCAAGCATGGATTAGCTTATTCTAACATCAGTCCTATAATAAAATTTTGCTGATATTCACAAAATTATAGACATAGTTGTTGACAAAGTGGTAGAAAGTGGTAAAATCCCCCACATTGTTGATATTGAGTGGGACGATTGCCATGCTATTATTAACAGGTGAATACCAACACGTTGTGGATAACAAGAGCAGAGTCCTCATCTCGAACAAGCTGAGAAATCAGATTGACGCGGACGAGCACGGCAGCAGTTTCTATCTGGTTCTCGGTGCCAACGGCATTCTCTGTTTGTACCCGGAGAAGTATTTCGAGCAAATAGTCCTTGCAGTTGCACCGGGTGCGACCGCTCCGGATGAGGCGGTCTCATTCGAGCGAATCAGCTTTGCTTTAGCCAGTAAGGTAGAGCTGGACGGCCAGGGCCGATTGCTGCTGAATGAGAGTTTGCGAAAAAGAGCAGGTCTGAAAGACCAGATTACGCTGATAGGGGTTCGAGACCATATCGAATTATGGAACAGCGAGAGCTGGGAACAGTATCTGGCCGACAATATGTCTCAATATCAAAAGCAGATGTCGCAGGCAAGACAGGTTGTCCTGCAGAAGAAGAACGAAGAACTTGAACCGTAGTAGTGGAGGCAGAAAGATAAGAATGGATTCGGACCATTTTCAGGTTGTTGCCGAAAGTCTCAGAGGCCAAAGAGAGGTTGATGACCACACTTTTAACTCGCTGGCCGTTCTCTCGGAACGGCTGGAACGGGTGAGAGGCATTGATGAGGCTTTTGCCGGGATTGAATTTTCGCCCGATATCGAGCAGCTACAGAGCCAGAGGAGAACGGCGCCTGTAGGTTAGAAGGACGGCGGATTGTAAAGGAGTGTTGCTGTTAGGCGATTGATTCCGGTTTGCAGGAATCGAAAACTAAATCTTAGCTTACCTCTTCTGTTATGGAAGAATTGAATGGTTCGATAGCCGAGCATATACCGGTTCTTGCCAAGATATTGGTCGAGCAGATAAACTTACCTACGGACGCGGTAATGGTCGATGCGACCATTGGACACGGAGGTCATAGTTTTCTGTTCGGTAAAAAACTGGGCAAAAAGGGAATGATTGTAGGTTTTGACCTCGATCCGGAGGCTTTGCAAAGGGCTCAAACCAAGTTGGAACAGCTTTCCTGCAGGGTTCTCTTATTACATTCGAATTTTTCTCAAATCACCGAGCGCCTCGCCGAGCAGGGTATAGAAAAGGTCGATTTCATATTGGCGGATATTGGTTTGTGCTCGGCTCAAGTGGCCGATGAGAGTTTCGGGCTTAGTTTTAGCACAAATATGCCGCTGGATATGAGAATTGACAAAAGATTACGAAGCACCGCTGCCGATATAATCAATAGAGAAAATGAAAAGAATTTAGCCGATTTGATTTATGAATTTGGGCAGGACCGGGCATCACGGCGGATTGCACGGTTCATTGTACGTGAACGTAAAAAAGAAGCGATAGTCACAACCGGTCAGTTAGCTGGAATCGTTTGTAAGGCACTTGGAAAGTCGGCCGGAAGTCGAAAGAGCAGAATACATCCGGCGACAAGGACCTTCCAGGCGTTGAGAATTGTCGTCAATCACGAGTTGGATAATTTAAAGAGTCTGTTGAGTTCGGCACCGGCTCTGCTGAATATTAAGGGCAACATCGCTGTTATAAGCTACCACAGTTTGGAAGACAGGCTGGTAAAGTATGATTTTAAGCGGAACGCAGAAGCCGGTTTTTACAGGATAATAACGAAGAAACCGATTACGCCGAGCCGGGAAGAAGTTGCTAATAACAGACGAGCGAGAAGTGCTAAATTAAGGATTGCACAAAAACAATAATTGCATTTTACAAAAAAGATGGAGTTTCATCATGACTTCAGATGCCAAGATTGGATTGCTGTTAGGTTTGACATGTATATTTATCATTGCTTTTGTCATAAACGGTCTGCCGCGTTTTCGTAGTGCGGGAAGTAACAGCGAACTGACTAATAATATGGTCAATCCGGGTGATGATTCGCTCGGTATCGCCGAGAAGGAACGGAAAGTGCAGGAGACTATCGGTTGGAACGGGCAGCTTGAGACTGAGTCGGCTCGGGATTTTTCCAGGTTTGCATGGGAAGGTAGCGGAATCGACGGTATTGGATTCGAGTCTGAAGAAGAAACCGGGCCGTTAGCAGCAATGGCGTTAAATGAAGAAAATCCCGATAGTGTCCGCTTTACTATGCCTTTGACGCAGAATGCTTCGGTAATGGAAGGAACTGCGATTGAGCAGCCGGTTGGGCAGGTTATCAATAGTGGGAGGGTCAGGCCCGCAAGAGAGGAACCTAAGTCGGCCAGCCCGAAAACTTATGTTGTCCAGGACGGCGACAGGCTCTCGGATATTGCGAAGAAATTTTATGGCCAGGTCGAGGGCAACAGGTTAGTCAATATCAATCGGATATTTGAAGCCAATCGAAGGATATTAAAATCGGTTGATGATATTTATGTAGGGCAAAA
This sequence comes from uncultured Pirellulales bacterium, assembly GCA_964508785.1. Lineage (GTDB taxonomy): Bacteria > Planctomycetota > Phycisphaerae > Sedimentisphaerales > Anaerobacaceae > JAFGPS01. The sequence goes on from CAZDVE010000027.1 coordinate 8,292, forward strand.
ACTTGTCATACCGCCGTTGCCGGCTTCGACGCAGTCGGGGGATAATAGTAGTATCTTTTCCGGTCGGCTCTTTGAGCGGGCCAGTTCGATAGGCGGCAGGTCCGAATCGACCAGATTGTATGTAGTCAAGGATGGTGACAGTCTATGGGATATAGCGGCCGAGCAGTTGGGGCAGGGAGTTCGATATACGGAAATCAGCAAACTCAACACTGATATTTTAACAGATGAAGATAATATCAAAGTCGGCATGCGTCTGCGATTACCGGCTAAGTAAATTTCACAGGCGGAAAAATCCAACATAAACAGGACTTAAATCCGACAACATAATAATACACGTCATAATGTTTATGTTTATGATGTCTCAATTTCGTTTCGTTTTTGCTGTTCTTTGTTTGACGGCTATTTTAATTTTTGCCGTCTATCTTCGCGATGCCAACAATCGTATTTTCTATAAGCTTTGCACTCACAGAGCACAAATAAACCAACTGAAACAGGAACTCGGCGTCAAGCAGTTACGGCTGGAGAGTTTAATTAATCCGGCAGCGATTTCGCAGCGTCTGAAAGAATTGAATAACGATGATTGAAAGTTGAAAAGCACACGAGTCACCATCTTTTTCTTGTTACTTTTTATCGGGTTGTTTCTCGGCCTTGCGGGGCGGTGTTTTTATCTGCAGTATTATAGAAGCGAGCATTATAGCGAGGTTTGTCTCAGACAACAGCGTTCGTTTCAGCTATGGCAGCCGCAGCGCGGTGTGATTCTTGATAGTCATGGCAGGATGCTCGCTGCAAGCAACAGGATTCAGACAATTTTCGCCGAACCGAGGGTCATTGAGGACGTCAAGACCATATCCAGCGAGCTTGCCCCAATTGTGGATATCGGTGCACACGAAATCTGTGAGCAAATTCTTCAAAGTAAGAATCCCGGCTTTGTAAAAATCAAGGCCGATGCCGACGCAGCTCAATGTAGTGCCGCCCGCGGGATTAGAGGTGTAGGTACTCAAACTCAATGGCAGAGAAATTACCCGATGAGACAGTTGGTTGGAAATATCGTTGGCTTTACCAGCAGCGACAATCGCGGGCTGGAAGGTATTGAATTGAAATACAACGAGCAGCTCAGCGGTTCAGGAGTGCAGAATATATTTTTTGCTGACGTCCGTCGCCGTCCCATCCGCCTTAAGGAACAAAATGGAACTCTGACCGACGGTGTGGGGATTATCCTGACTCTCGATACGACTATCCAGCAGATTACACGGGACGAGCTTGTAACACAATACGAGGAATTCGAGGCTGAATCTGCTGTGGCGATGGTCGCCGATCCAAAGACCGGGGCGATTTTGGCAATGGTTTCAATTCCGGATTTCGACCCGGAGCGGCGTGGCTCGGTTGATCCGAATAGTCTTCGCAATCGCGCGATTACAGACCCGTTCGAGCCGGGCAGTATGATAAAGCCGATTGTTGTTGCTATCGCCCTCGATAACGGCACGATTCGTAAAAACGATAAAATATTTTGTGAAAATGGAAATTATCACGGCAAGGGGTTCGGGCGGGTCAATGAATACAGGAACCATCGGTTCGGTGATTTGAGTATCAGGGAAGTTTTAATTAAGTCCAGCAATATAGGAATGGCGAAAATCGGGCAAAAGATGGGACAACAGAAACTTTATGACGGTATCAGGCTTTTTGGGTTCGGCTCTAAAGCCGGAATAGAGCTTCCCGGTGAGGTTGAGGGGTTGGTGCGACCTACAGATCAGTGGACCAGTTATAGTGTCACTCGAATACCTTACGGCTATGAAATAAACGTCACCGCGATGCAAATGCTTCAGGCTTACTGTATTCTCGCGAACGGCGGTCGCCTGGTTCGCCCGTTTATTGTTAAAGCTATTGTTGATAATAACGGCCAGATTGTACAGATAAAACGGCCGCCTCCGCCGGTTGGGTATATTGTTAAGCGGGAAGTGGCCGAGTGGATTGTCAATGATTGCCTTGTCGGTGTGATCAATGAAAAAAGTAATGGAGGGACTGGCTGGCGAGCGAAGCTTGATAAATGGCAGGTCTTCGGAAAGACCGGAACCGCCAATATTGCACGCATCGGCCAGAGGGGCTATGAAGATAATTCCAATATTGCTTCGTTTGTCGCCGGTGCGCCGGCCGAAGACCCTGCGATTGTCGTGTTTGTCTCTATCCGCAGGCCAAACGGCCGACTCGGTAAAGGTGACAGCGGCGGGGCGGTCGCTTCGCCGGTCGCCGGAAAAATTATCGAAAAGACCCTCACCTACCTTGAGAACAGATAAATCAAATCAATTTGTGCATTTATCTAATTTCGTTTTAATTTTATTGATTAGTGGTTGTTATACTAAAATGAGCACACACTTCTTTGTCATTCTGAATTCCGAATTGTCGGGATGAAGAATCTGGCCAACGCATAAAATCTAATCAGCGAGTCAGGTTCTACTTCGCAAGCCAGATCTTTCGGCTTTCCCTAAGGGACACCTTACGGCGCGGCTCAGGATGACAAGGAATGCATACCGGGGTGACAAAAATAGCAAGGGATGAAAAATATCTTAGGATGATAAAGTAAAATCGTCAGTCGGGCTTCCATTTGAGGTATTCAATGTCACGGGCTTTGACAAATTCAACGTGCCCATCGACAAAAGCGACAGTACAGCCCTCGCCCTGGTGATTGTCGGTGGTTAGAATTTCCGGGCCTCCGAACTGGTTCCAGCCGGGATGTGTTTCGAATAGCAGGACTATGTCCGGCTGGGCGGATATTCCCAGCTCCGCTACGTTCTCGTTGAGGGCATAGTTGCAGGGGCCTTCCGGTGCGCCTTTACAGCGGAACATAATCGGGGCTACCTCGCAATTTTCTATAAGTAAATCGCACCACTTCTCTGGCGTGGGATATTGGTCATCATAATCATTTGCATAAAGCATCATTGCTTTCGACAGGCCGGCCATATTTGTACTACAGACCATTCGAAAGGCAAGTTGCCTGGTCCGGGCCAGTGCCGGCATTAGAATTCCCATAAGCAGTGCAATTAACGGCAGCGTGACGGGAGGGATAACAATTCCTGCAATTGCCATGCCGGTGCCCTTTAACCGGCCGGCACTCTTACTGATTTTTACCAGGCTGACAATACCAAGGACGACTGCCGGGATTGCTGTAAGCAGGCAGGTAAAAGGGCTCAGGATTGCACAGACCAGCGATGCAATCGCAAGGCCGCTTGTTTTGGCGGGGCCGAGAGCTTGTGTCGCAGGGACGGTTGCTTGTGTCACTGTGCCTGTCAGAATCGAACCGCAGGACCGGCAGAATTGAGCGTTATCTGGATTTTCTGTTCCGCATCTTGGACAGTACATGTTCATTTCCCTTTTGATTTAATATATCCGATAAGCAAATTTACACGACTGGCTTCGAATAAATGATAGGTTGTCCCCTTGTTGTTTGCAAGAATATTTCCGATTAATTTATTTTCGATGAGAACTCGTTGCTATATCCCCTGAACTGGATTCATGGCCCGGCCGATATGGATGAATTCATGGGGAGGAAATGTTAGTGACAGAAAACGTAATCTCGCTCCTCACAGAGATCTAATGCCTGTATTATCAACGGCAAAATATTCAGTGGAACAGATTCTGAATATATAAAGAATCCGGAACTATTAAGTTTCAAGTTCCCAGTTGAAAAAGTGTCTGGATTTCACATTCAGACAAAATTCTATCATAGACTCTAACCTGATCGATGACTCCGTTAAAATATTGAATATCCCTTTTGTGATTTTTCCCGATATATGTGGTCCAATCACCCGTGTCATATTCTATTATCACTTCTGAAATAAATTCTCCATCCATATAAACTTTGGCTCTGTTCCCGTATTCATAAACGGCACCAACAAAATGCCAGTTGTTATCGGTGATATCTACATCGATGAGAACGTTGTTCCATATCGATGAACTGCCGCCGACCATTAATTTGTTTTCTTTTACACCTAAATAGCATCCTCGATTATTTTCATAGTTACCGGTTTCCAGAATTTGCCCGATACCATCCATGTCAGTTTTTATCCATGCGCACCTTGTATGATTTACCGGGATACTACCGGAAGTAGAGCTCACATCAATATAATCATCGACACCATCGAAAAAATAAGCGTCATTCATATTTAAATATTTGTCTGCTGTCAATGTGGCCCCATAAACTATGCCATGGTGATTATTTCCACTTTCATCATTCGCATTTCCATTAAAGGGTAAGTACGCTGCCAATCCATCTTTTAATGTATGTAGTGCAATAGAACCAAATGACCAACGCAGGATATCATGGGTCTCCATAAGATGCGACGTGGCCGCGGTGAAACCAACGAAGGCGTGTCCATCTGTTAGAGACAAGACATTCTCCAAATCTACAGGGATAGTCAGGGCAGCTTCTTGCATATTATCCACAAAGACACTTAGCCGTCCGAAGAGATAAATGATTTTCACTGTGTGGATCTGCCCATCAGAGAGGAAGGGAATGGAATCTGTCGATCCTAAGGAGTATTCATGTTGGGGACCATTTTGCTCTACCCCCTGAGTCTGGATGCTGATATGGTTTGCATTCTCATAAGGCCAGGTTCGGTGAGTATCGAACTCAATCGCGATAGAATCAGGAATATCGTAACCCACAAAATAGGCATGAGTACCAAGAACTGCTAAACCGGTATTTTGAATAACGAAGGCGAAGCCCTCTGCTCCATCCTGGTCAATCTGGAAATCGAATACTGTTTCGAAGCCTTCTTGAACATAAACCGGCAGAGCATACCAGGCCCCACCTGCCAGTGAAGGCTGGGCCTCGGTCAATCGCAGTAGTCCGTCCTTCAGTTCAGCACTTCCTCGAAGCACAAGGAAAGAAGGGTCGCTAAAGGTGTAGAAGTCAAATCTTCTCTGGGATAAAGCATCACAATTTTCCGGACCTCCTGTGATGCCCATGTCATTTCTCGCTTCACCTTTACCCGGCGGCAGGCAAATGTCATTCATATTAGGATTGGGATTGCCCGCGTCAATGCATGGCGAGCTGTCTTGGAGTTCAAAGGTATTTAGTTCAAGCTGGGGATCGGTGACTATGTTGTCCATGCCGGGCCAGGCCCGCTGAACGCAGGAATAATCGATGTTAGGATTTGCCTCTCGCCGAATTCCATCTGGACTATTCTGCCAGATGATAGAGGAGTCTATATTAACAGTGTTGTCGGTCTCTAAATATACAGCGGCTCCGGCATCCCAATAGATGGAACTATTCAGAGTTAGTGTGCAGTTTGTCAGCGTGCCTGTGCCCTTCGAGGTAAAATGTATGCCGCCACCATTATCAAATGCGCTGTTGCCGGTGAATAGTGTTTCCCACAGGGCTACTCTGGCATTCTCGGCTACTGCCATACCGCCTCCGTCATCTTGTGATGTGTTCCCTTCAAAGGTGCATCTGGTGAACCAACCGGAGGCATTATCTGTGAAATAGGCGCCGCCACCGCCACAGGGCCGGGTAAAGTCGTAAACGCGATTGTTCCAGAATTCACACTGCCGGAGGATGCTTTGGCTGCTTCCACAAGCGAAAATGCTTCCGCCGAAAAATCTTGCTGAGTTCTGGGCAAAGATACACTCTTCTGCCGTGAAAAGTCCGAAGCTCTTGCAAGCCAGACCGCCACCCTTACCGCCCCAGTTCAGCTTGAGAGGATCGCTCGGACAACTATTTAATATCACATATGTGTTATTCATGTTGATTGAGGCATAGATATCCACAAACACGCCCCCGCCTTGGTCCTCGGCTGTATTCTCTTCGATAAGAGTACCGTCCATGTCTATATTACTGGATAGAGCACAAAAAATGCCCCCGCCTTGACCGCGGACGGAATTCTGACGGATAATGCAGCCGGAGATTCGGACCTCGAAGTATGTGCTGTAGGTCCCGCCGCAGTAGATACCGCCGCCACAACCATTGTAAGTCATGTTGCCGGGGCATGTGTTGTTTTCAATATCACAATGTTGAATTGTCACCGCATTTGTCCAACCGGGCCCTACAAAAACACAAACACCCCCACCATCCATACAGTTTGCACCTTCCGAACCGAAGCCGTCCGTGATTCTAAAGCCCTTCAAGGTTGCGCCCCCGGTTCCTATCATTACTACCGTGTGTTCTCCGTCGCCTTTGATGTGCGGTTTGTCGTTAGGGTCGCCTGTGAGGGTGACCGCCTTTTCCAGTCGAAGTGGAAAGCTCTCGCCCGTAGTGGCTGAATAAGTCCCGGATGCCACACGTATGATGTCACCGTCACCGGAGACCGCGAGCGCCTCGGTGATTGTCGGGTAAAGGTCGGGTACTCTTAGCTCGGCAGCAAAACCACTCGAACCGACAATCATAACGATTAGCAAGAAAACAAGTCTTAGCCTCCGAGGAATCATTAAGAGGTTAGTGACAGATCTTACGATACGTCCTTCTGGATAGAAATCGATACCTCTAACCGGGTTTCCATAAAATGCCGATGTGGTTTGGTCATGGAACTTTTTGTTTGTTTTTGATAGACTTTTATGAAGATTCATATCCTGTCCCTCCACAGTTAATTTGAGATTATGTCTATTTTATTTATGATACAAACTACCGGCACTTTGATTAGTAGTGTTTTACTCACGAATTACAAGGACTGATATTTCCTATATAAATTGCCTTGGAACACTCCTAACCGCTTTGATTACTATAATAACAGAATCTAATTTGGATTTCAATAATTATCCATTATGGGCGATTACCCGTTTTGGCACGGGATACACAGAAAACCACCTTGCGTATACTAAAATCTACTTTTTCAACTATAAAAGTCGTCGAAAGTGACTACATAGAACCTTTAAAGCACAGGCAGGTAAAAGCAAATTTACCACCAATTCTTAAAAATTGTATTGGTTCAGAGTGTTTTAGCATTCGTTGTTACGAAGCTATAAAGAGACTGACAACATTAACAATATTTGCGATGGATTTTTAAGCTGGATATTAATTCGAAGGCGTCGGATTATCAGAGGATTGAAAGCGAATTCCAGGGAGAACAAAATTTGTTTATTACCGTTTCAGGACGGCTAACAGAAATCCACTTGATTAAACAGGCCGGATTTGGATAAGTACTTAATAGAATCTTTAAGAAACGGGTAACAGCTTGTGTTTCTAAGCATTTTTGTAAAGGAACGTCATTATTATATTCCTTGGATTGGATGTAGGGCTTGGCCGATATAGTCGTATTCGATACAGAACTGTATGATGTCACGCACCAGCGGCGCAGCGTCGCTCGAGCCGTGCTCGCCGCCTTCGACAACGATGGCGAATGCGAGTTTGCGGCCGGTGTCGTCCTCGGCAAAGCCAGCGAACCAGGCGTGTTCCGGGGCCTCTGTTGAGCCGGTCTTGCCGTATAGTTTTACATCCTGTTCGGTAAAAGTATACAGGACCGGACCGAATTCTTTGTTAGCCGTACCGTTAATCTCATTAATCACGGCACTCATACCATCGAAGACTATTGCTAATGTCTCCGGTGATATCTTAAGTGGAACGTCCTGCGAATGTTGCATTTCTTTGAATAACCTTGGGGCTTTTACGATGCCGCCGCGGGCGATTGTCGCCATTGTATTTGCCACCTGCAAAGGCGTCACTCGCAGGGTGCCCTGGCCTATGCCGAAGTACCTTCTCTCGGTGTCCCTTAAGGGCGGTATCTGCTCTACGGTCAAATCTTCGCCCTTCGGGACACTGCTTGAGATGATTCCGGGCGATTGCCGAAGGTTTCTGCTGAATTCTGTCTGAGCTATCGTCTCAGGTGGTGACAATGCTATCCGGCCGTAACCGAACATAAAGAGCCAATGCTGTAGGATTAAAGGATCCAGACGGTCGGCCAGATGGGAAAAATAAATATTACAGCTTCCCTTGATGGCGTTGCGGGCGATATTTTCCCACATATTACTATGACCTGAGCGATGATCTTTATAAATCCAGCAGTCGGGCCAGTTCTCAGGTGCCGGCTGAGCCGGGCAGGGAATGACTTCATCGGTGGTAATCATGCCGGTTTCCAGTCCTGCAATGAGAATCAACGGCTTTACTACCGAGCCGGGCGGATACAGCGCGTTTATTGCCCGGTTTATCAGCGGTTTGTTCGCATCAGCGGCGAGGTTATCATAGTCGTACCTGATGCGGTTTAAATCGTAAACCGGCAATGAAACCAATGCGAGGATGTCACCTGTGGCGACATCGAGTATAACTGCCGACATCCCCGGTCCGCAGTTCGGGTCGTGATTGTAAGAAGTGAGGTAATTTTCGATTCGCTTTTGCAGTTCGATATCCAGCGTCAGCACAACGTCCTGACCCAGACGGCTCTCGATTCGGCTGACGAGCTGTTTGTCGATGTCGAAATTCTTTTCGCCACGCCTGCCGCGGAGGATAGATTCACAGACATACTCGACTCCATCCTCTCTACCGCAGACTTCGCCTTCTAAATAGCGTGATAACCTGTCGTTCTCAAAAAGCTCTCTATCCTGCTGCTGTGTTGCCAGCCCGACCCAGCCTATCGTCTGGGCGGCGACGGTGTCGTAGGGATATGACCTTTGTACTATCGGTAGAATCTCGACGCCGTCAACGTTGAGAAATTCTAACTGGGCGGCGAAAATATCGTCGTCGGTATTAAGTTTTAATAACGGCCATTTTTGGTTCATTTCGGCAATGTTGACCTTGCTGATAAGTTCGATTTGCTTGTCAGGATCGGGTTGTTTTTCGTTGAAATCGGCGATTGCCACAGAAAGCGGGATGCTGATTTTGCTGTTGTAATTATTAAAGACTTCCGAGTTCGGGAATTTCTCCCGCCAAGCCTGGAACGTACGCCTGTTCCAGATGAAATCGTTAATTTTTTGTATTTCCGACGGTTCGATATCGCCGAGTTGAGCACAGATATTTATTATCTGTTGTATTTCCTCAATCCTGTTGTGGATTTTCTCTTTCATATCGGAAGTGCTCAGTTCCGGGTCTTTTTTTTTCGCTGCACTGAGGATTTTTCCTTTCTGAACACGCTCATCCAGAAAGCAGCTTAGTTCGTAATCTATGTGCACCCAGAAGCCAGGTTCATCGACGGCTAAGATTCTGCCGCTTCTATCGAGAATCTTGCCTCGCAGCGTGTTGAGCTGCTGGGTCAGACCTCTTCGTTCTTTTAGCTCGGCGACCTCATGTTCAACACGGGAAACCGCCAGCAGTTGCATTTGAGCCAGTCGAGCCAGACAGACCAGAAGTAATAGCACGCTGAAGATAATGAAAATTTTAATTCGTTTGTCGTACATGACTGTTTATGGGCAAATGTGTACTTGCATCAGTTTGTTGTATAATATGCTATCAGCTTACCTCGTAACTCTGTTCCTGCGGAAACGAGTTGTTTTTATACGCATCCACCAGGCCGACGGCAGGAATAGAAACGGCCCCACAATACCTGAGTAAAAAGCTGTTTTGAAAATGTCACTATAGGTGATTGCTGGATTTGGTTCGCTCTTAATCAGGTTCAGCAGATACGCAAGGGTGCCGGCGAGGATTGACGTTATGAATATAGCGAGTGCCTGATAGGGCATTTTTCTTATGGCAATGACGCGGTGCAGGTATGCCAGAGCCGTTCCGAAAAGTCCGAAGCTGATTGTCTGCGGTCCCATAGCCGGGCCGATTAAATCGGCGGCAAAACCTATTGTGAAGGAACTGATAATTGCTTCGGATGTGTTGCTGTAAACGGCGAAAAAAACAAGGAAGATTAACAGCAAATCGGGTTTAATACTAAAATTCGACAAAAATCCGGCCTGCAGAATCGTAGCTATCAAGACTAATACTGCAAACCGGTACCATCGCATTTATTTATCCTCAGGTAATTTCTTGGGCACGCCTGACGGCGGAGCCGCGGTTGTCGTCATGGATTCATAATAATTACGGTTACGCTATCTATCTTTGTTATATCGCAGGCCGGTTGAACCGTTATATCCCAGACCGACGGTTGCTGGTCGTCCCTCTTGCATTGAGTCACTATTCCTATAATCATCGGCACGTCCAGAAGTCCCGGTTTCTTGCAGGCAAACACCCGGTCGCCGGTTTCCACTTTATGTTTTGTTTGGAGATTCAGGATTTTGGCTGAATTGTTGCCGATGCCCCGCATTACCCTCTTGACTTCCGATTTGCCAAGTTTCACTGCAATATTGGATGATTTGTCCGTGAACAACTTCACGCGGGCCAGACGGTTCGAGACTTCGGTTATGGTCCCGATGATACTGTTATTGGCGATGACAAACTGGTTGCTCATCAGGCCTTCATCTGTGCCGCGATTAATAATCAGTTCCGCCTGTGTGTCGCTAATAGTGACCGTTGAGATATCGGCCGTTTCCAGTTTGGCACCTTTGAGCAGTGGGAATCTGTTACGTAAGCCGGAGAGTTGGTTAATTTTCTGATTTGCCTGCTCAAGACTTTGTTCGAGATTAGCGATATGGTTTTCGTACCGGATTATTGTCTGGTCCGATGAATCTGAGAATTGCTGCTGAGTCGGACTGGCAAGCGAGATTTCACTGCCGATTTTAAGCGGCCAGCGGAAAATCCTAATGAATGCGAACTGGAATTTGTTAGTCCATTGCTGCGGGGCCAGAATCAGAATAAAGCCAGCTAACATTAGCCAGGTAAATAACATCCTTCTGGACAGAGAGTTCAGTATTGACTTCCGGCGGGTTTTGGTCCTGAATGTGCTTTGCTTCCATGCCATAGTTATCTTTGTATTGCGTATATTAATTTGCTTGCATTCGAATGACACAATGCGCAATACGCATGACTATCTATTCCCATCCATATTCGCTATGGTCCATTGTATCCTTCCACAACTCCAGGTTTTCGAGATAGACGCTGGTACCGCGAGCCACACAGCTTAGCGGGTCTTCGACTGCTTCGACCTTCAGACCTGTTGCGTTTGCTAAGACTGTATCCATGCCGCGAAGTAATGAGCCGCCGCCGCAGATATGTATGCCGTTGTCAATCAGGTCCGCTGCTAATTCAGGTTCGGCCTTTTCCAGTGTCATAGTGACCGTATCTATAATTGTTGCAATGGGGTCGCGGAGGGCTTCACGAATTTCCTCGCTGGTGATTACAATTTTTCTCGGCAGGCCTGAGATTGTGTCCCTGCCGGCTATTTCCATTGTCAATTCCTCTTCCAGCGGGGCGGCGGAACCGACCTGTATTTTTACTTTTTCCGCTCTTGCCTCACCGATTAGGAGGTTATAAGTTTTCTTTAGATGATTGATTACCGCTTCATCCATATCGTCGCCGCCGATGCGGATTGATTCGGCGGTGGCTATGTCAGCCAGAGACATTATTGCCACTTCGGTTGTTCCTCCGCCGATATCTACCACCATTGAAGCTGTGGGTTCTGTAATGGGCAGCCCGGCCCCGATTCCCGCTGCCATCGGCTCATCTACCAGATAGACCCTGCGGGCTCCTGCGCGTTCAGCACTATCGATAACAGCCCTGCGTTCTACTGCGGTTATCCCGCTTGGCACGGCGATAACGACTCGAGGTCTTACAAGCCCGCCCCTGCCGTGCACTTTGCGAATGAAATAGCCCAGCATCGCTTCGGTGATTTCGAAGTCACTGATTACGCCGTCCTTTAAGGGTCTTATCGCACTAATCGAGCCCGGTGTTTTACCCAGCATTTCGCGGGCGACCAGACCGACGGCCTGACCTTCGTTGAGAACAACATTGGTTCCTTTGCGAACGGCAACTACGGAGGGTTCATTGAGGACAATACCTTTGTCGCGGACACAAACTAAAGTAGAGCAGGTACCCAGGTCGATACCCATATCCATACTGAACCAACCCAAGACTGTGTCCAGTAGCACTACCGACTCCTTTCTCAAACAATCTTAGTGCAATCTGCAGATTGGATATACTTTGAAAAGAAGCAATCCTTTGTTTGAAGTATTGTTTACAAAAAGTAATTACTGGTCAGGCGAATTAACCGAAATCCCGTTTCAACAATAATATGCCTGTTTTATATTTTGCACAACTGACAATTTCCGGTCGATTTCTTTTTATATCTATCGAGAACGGTATTGTCAATAAAGATTTACGACGCGATTTTGAAGACCGTTCCGTATTGTGTATAGCACAGATAAGCGACAAGCGCTGCGGTAGCCAGAACTGCGAAGAACGCTATGGCCAACACAACCGTGTAAAGGTTATCACTTGCTGATGCTTTTTTATCCTGAGTCTGCATAACCGGACTCATAAGTCAACCTCAAATAGTTCTTTATAAATTAGTACTTGCTGAATCACCGACTCTCGGTATTTCCTGCACGAGTTCCAGAACACCGACCGCCTTTTCGGGATCGACCTCGAAAATTACAATATCACAAATGAACTTATCACCGCGGGTAACATGAAAAACCATGTTTTTCCTGACGCCGTTTGCCGAACCGATTGATAATTCCGCCCAGGAATTTTCCAAATCGACCGCGCTTACTACTCCTTTTAAGCCGATATCTGTGGCCGGTGGAGCTACTTTAGCTTTTTCAATTAACTGTGTGACGGGTGTCGGTTTGGAGACAGTTTTACCATATTGTTGTATAAACTGGTCCACTTTTTTCTGTAGTGCAGTGTTTTCTTCTCGCAGGCGTCTGGTTTCTTTTTCCAACTGGTCTATTAAAGCCATTTTCTCGATAAGAGCGACGGTCCTTTCTTCAAGTTCTTTTAGGTTCTTGATTCGCTCTTCATCAATTATGTTTTTCTCGCTGAGAGCGTCTTTGGCCAGTTTTACCTGTGTTTCAGTGGTTTTGGAGAAATCAGCTGCTATTGCCTGCCAGTTATCCATTCTCTCGATGGCTTCGTCTCTTTTTCTGTTGGCGGCGACTAATTCGGCCTCTAATTTCTCTATTTCCGACTGCAGCGATTTAATCGACTCGTTTAATTCCGCCTCTTTCTGTTGTGATTGCTCAATAGATTTGTTTAATTTGTTTTCTGCTGCTTCCTTGCTCTGCCTTAATGAATTAATCTGGTTTTGACGGGATTTATATTTTTCTTCGAAGTTAACGGCACTTCCGACATAGGTCACAACTACACCGCATAAAAAGATGGACGACATCGTCAACAGGACTATTAGGATCTTAGTAAGCGTGCTCAAAACAAGCTCCTTTCAATAGATTTGCATTTTTCTTTTTCAGTACACCCATTACCTCATGACAGGGCACTCTGGAGACATATAGTGCCTTTGGAAAGGCTGCTTCCCCACCGGCGCCCATCAGATATGGACCTTATCTTAACTTCACGCAGGGTCAGGAAAAAAAGATCCAAGCCCTGTTATTAAAGCAGTACAGTATAATTTTACGCTTAAAACTCGGAAAGGTCAAGTCATTTTTAATAAATACCCCAAATTAAAATCGAGGATTCGCATTGATATTGCAAGCTCCGATAAGATTGGGCTTTCAGGGATATTTATCTGATTGAGCTTTGGAAAACGGCTTTTGCTGCAGCGAGCTGGACAAATTTCGACTCATTTTTCATAAGTTGGCCGAGATATTCTGTGAGGGCAGGTGTGCCGATTTGACCTATGGCCAGGGCGGAAAGTACGTAGACTCGTTCGTGAGCCTCTACCTCTATTTGTTTGGCGAGGTTTTTCCTGAAGACATCCAAGACTATGGATTCACCCTTCGTATTGTTAAGCCCTCCGAGCTGTTGGGCTGTGGCGAGACGGACCTCGATGACGCTGTCGTCCAGCATGGAGATTAAGGCATCTTCGGCCTTTCTTGTTCCCAGTGTGCCCATTGCTCTTACGCCAATCGCTCTGACATCGGCATAGGCGCTTATAAGCATCGCCCAAAGCTTGGGATATATCGATTCGTCACCGAGCATTGCTATTGCTTCGGCTGCCTGGTATGTCACCTTATCATCGGAATCTTTATCCTGAAGCACCCAGTATAACAGCTTTAGCGAGCCCCTGTCATTACTCTTACCTAACAACATGGCGGCATTGGCTCTGACCGTTTGATTTGTATCGGAGAGCGATTCACGAAGAACCTTGATGTACTCAGGGTGTCCAAGTCTGACCATGGCGTATGATGCAGCTATGATGACATTACTGTCAGGGTCTTTCAACATACGGTTTATCATGTTTATGGCTGGAGTGTACTGCATATCTCCAACAGCCAAAGCGGAAGCGAACCTTACAGGGGCAGATGTGTCCTGGAGTAGCTGTTGGACGCGGGGCATGAAGTTGAGCTGTTTGGTTGTTGCGACGACTTCGATGGCGTTCACTCTGACCAGCGGGTCAGTATCGGCTAAAGACCGGCCGATGATTTGGATTGCCTCGGATTGGGCAATTGTTAAGTTGTTTCTGTCTAACGGGTCTGTGTGGAAAGAATCACAGCCACAGGCAAATAATATCAGAAAAAGAGAGAATGAGATTTGAATCGTTAAAGCGAGTAATTTTAACTTTCGCGTCTTGACTTTTTTTCGCCTGTTTTTCATTTGGCCACTCCGAACTATTACTTTCTTATTTTTGAATCGGACAAATTTAGTTAACAGCGACAATATTATCAGTGAAAAAACACAAACTTCACAACAAAAATCGAGCCATTCGCCGTATTTACTGAAAAAAGAAGTCCGCTTGTCTATCGGGACCCTGTCGATAAACCATCCTGAGATGCCTGTACGGGCCATAGCGTCTGAGGGTAAAGTTCCAGCCGAATATCCGTTTTTAATTCTCCCGGAACTGTCAATAAGACAGCTTATGCCTGTATTTACGCTCCTCAGGACGGCAAGCCTGTTTTCGACCGCCCTGAAGGCGCAAACCGCCGCATGCTGAGGCAGTTCCGTGCTTGGTATAACTTTGTCATCCTTGAATCGCACGAACCAGCCGTCGTTGCTGATATTTATAATCCAGTCGATTTGTTTTTTGCCCTGTTCGTCAAGAGCGAATCCTCTGGCAATGTACGGAGCCGTCCCCTCGTAGCAAATCATCACACTGAATTTATAATCCGGGATTTGACGGTTAGGGTCACCGGCCATATTAAAAACTGTGTAGTTGCTGCCGTAGTCGAGTGAATAATCAAAGTTGTAGGGGGTAAATTTCATCAACAGGTTATATAACCAGGGGATACTCTTTCTAAAGGGTAGCACTTCACCGAAGGGCACAAGATGAATTTTGTCGTATTTTTCCGGTGCTTTTTTGCCGTCCGGTTTGTAAAGAAACGCCGAGTTGTATCTGGCCACATAGGATTCGGTGTTGTTTCGTTCTATTTGTGCTCCGTAGGCGCCGACCAGTACATAGGCGGTGTCTTTGGCATGATCTTTTAGTTTCTGGTCATAAATCATATGTTCCTCGGAGGATTCCAGATACGGCCATATACCCGTATCGAGGTATGCCTGCACCATTGTTTCCGGCCATACTATCAGCTCGGCACCGGCAGCGGCAGCGGCGTTACTCTGCTCCATCAGGTCATTGAATAAAACGTCACTGGATTCGAAAGACCTTTTAACCGACTGAGGGACGTTCGATTGAAGTGACGCTGCCATCGGGCCCGGCCGGATGCATTCGCCTTCCTGGCTAATTCTCCATCGGCCGTATAAAATGCTTGCCGCAACTGCTGCGCCGACGATAACTATTTTAAGGATATTGCTGATGGAAAATAAATTTGAAATTTGGAATCTGAATTTTGAGATTGTTATTATTAATTCTGCCAGAAGCCCGTTGACCATTGCAATTAAGAACGAGACTCCTCCGGCACCGAAGATATCGGCGATTTGAATGATTGCGATGTTCTCATATTGGCTGTGTGCCAGGAACCGCCAGAAAAATCCGCCTAAGAAAAGGCCCTGCATCCTTTCGACGCCGACGACAAGGACCGCTGATGCTAAAAACAGCGGCACTTTTTTCATCCGGCAATAACGCAGGCACAGCGCCAGCACGGGCCAGAGCACAGCGAGGTACAGGCACATGGTTATCCAGCCGATTATCGTTATCGGGGCTATCCAGTAGAGATTTCCCAGCCAGTAAAAGAATGAGATGATGAAGGTGACAATAAATAATCGCCGGGGTTTTGTCTTAGGCGAGCAGGCGATAATGAACGGCACCAGTGACACCCACGCCAGAAGTGACCAGCCTATTGGTGCCTGAATAACCGTCAGCATTACGGCACTAACCAGAAATGGCGCCGCAAAGAACAATTTCATCCTTCGCAGTAGTGCCATTAGGCATCCCTTCGGGACTACGGAGAATGGAGTGTTTTTCACATGGGCTTTTTTCTCCATTAGGAGTCCTTAAGACCGGTCAAATCCTTTACCGCCGTGGTGATTTGTTGAGTACCGTATTTCTTTCGGCCGTTCATACGAACATTGAATTGATTTGTAAAAAGGTTCAAAAGATTTTTATCTGCTGCAATTTCTTTCAGCGGTTTTCCAATATCAATCGAAAGACGTTTAAGCTCGTTCAGTTCGGTTGGTTCGAGAGACTGATTGACTACTTTTTCCTTTTTTAGTTTTTTCAAACGTTTATTTGCATTTTCAACGTATTGCTCGGAGATTTCCACCCCCGTATATTTTCTGCCCAGTTGATATGCCGCCGCTGCGGTTGTTCCTGAGCCGCTGAAAGGATCGAGCACGCAATCTCCGGAATTGGAACTTGCTGCGATGATTCGTTTAAGCAGGTTCTCCGGCATCTGGCATGGGTGCCAGCCGAGGCGTTCCTTGAATGTTCCGCAAACTCTCGAGTAGCTGTTCCAAACATCATCTGGCATTTTACCTTCAGGATTGGCACGTTTGTCGTTATAAAGCAGTTGCCTGTCGGAGGGAACTCGCACGGCATAGTCATTGAAGGTGAAATTCTTTTCGTCGTTGACGAAGTAAAAAATGTGCGTGTGCGCCCGGGCGAATTTGTTTTTCATCTGCTGGCCGAACGTGTAGTACCAGATAATCCAGTTCCGCATGAAAAGGTCAAGCTCATCGGCGATGAGTTTGACATTAGCGGCGTATTCGTCGCCGATGGCGATATAAAACGAGCCGTGCGGCTTGAGGACTTTTTTGCAAATGCTCATCCATTCTTTCGTCCAGGCGATGTAGTTTTTCTTTTTGACCTTATCGTAGTATTTGTCGTATTTGTAACCGATATTAAATGGCGGGTCCGCAAAAATCAAATCGGCGAAAGGCTCGCTCACCCTGCTCAGCAGTTCAATGCAGTCGCCGCATATTATTTCATCCTTCGTAGTATTACTACGGAGAACGGACTTATCGAGAAATTTCTGCATGGCGATATCATAACCGGAACAACTTGAAATTTCAAATTTGAAATTAAAGATTTGGCTATGCTACCTCTCATATCTCGGCCGGGTGTTTCACTCCTGGCTCATGATGACAGAAAAGAGCACTCTGTTTTATGGTTTGATGACTCTTTGGTCTTCGAAGGTCCTGCCGGTCAGATAGTCGGTAAATTTAACTTTAACCGTCAAAGGTTTATTGAAACTCTTAACGATCTCGGTGATATCGAACGTCAATCTGTAATTGATGGTGAGCATTGTGGCGTTCCAGAGTTTTTTCAATTCTTCCGGCTCAACTTTCCACCGGGCGAGCATAGCCTGGCCGTCCTGCTTGTTCAGGTCCCAGAGCTCGACTTCTGTGGTACCAGATGCCTTCATCTTGTCACCCTGGTCGTCAATCGTCTGTATATAGACAATCAGCGTTTCTTTTTTGCCGTCGTGGTCTTTATCGTAGAAATCTGTATAACGTCCAATCTTGATTTTCTGCAGGTTATATAGATTCTCTCCCTTAACTTCTTCCGGCAGACTGGAGAGGACTTGTACCTGACCTTTTAATTCTTCGTTTTCTGATTTGGACTGCACAAGAGCACCTGTTAATTCTGTATTTTGCTCTGTTAGTTGCTCAATTTTCTCAAGCAGTTGGGCTTTCTCGTTGGCCTTGTTGCAGCCGGTGACGGCAAGAGTAAAAATTAAAATAAAAAATGCAGAAATGACAGGTCTTTGGTAGCTGATTCTCGATACTCGTCGAATATGGAGAATCAAGTGTTGGTATCCGGTTTTCATTCTTCTTGTTCCTGGTTCTTAACGATTTCCGGTGCTTTCTGTAATACCTTGTCGGCTAAACCATAATCGATTGCCTCGACCGCGTCAAGCCAGAGATTCCGGTCGCAATCTTTTTCAACCTTCTCGGAGGACTGGCCCGTGTGTTTAGCTAATATATCATACATTCGCGTCCGAAGGCGAATGATTTCCTGTGCTTCGATATCAAGGTCGGTAGCCGGGCCGATTAATTGTCCTGAGATTAAAGGCTGGTGCAGAAGGATTCTGTTGTTTGCCAGCAGGAATCGCTTACCTTCATGGCCGCCGGCCAGTAACCAGGCCGCCATGCTTGCCGCCTGACCGATACAGTACGTTGCCACTTCGCATCGCAGGAACTGCATAGTATCGTAGATAGCCAGTCCGGCTGTGATGGAGCCGCCGGGCGAGTTGATATAAAAATGAATATCGCTTTTTGTGTCCTCGTTACTTAAGAACAGCATCTGTGCAACAATGATATTTGCCGCGGCGTCGTCAATCTGGCCGCCCAGAAAAACAATTCTGTCTTTGAGCAGTCTTGAATAGATATCGTATGCACGTTCGGTTCGACCACTCTTTTCAATTACTATCGGCACTAAATTTTGATTTACGTTCATAGTTTGTATCTCGTCTTTCGTCTACTCCATTAGATAGGCCAGAGGCCGCTATCTCCCGGAGTAAGTTTCAAATTTATTGTTTACCTTCTTGTTTTTTTCCTTCTTTCTTCTTTTCTTCCTTTGTATTCTTTTCTTCCTTTGTATTCTTTTCTTCTTCTTTGAGCACTTCGTCAATCAGGCCGTATTGAAGGGCCTCGTTGGCGGTCATATATCTGTCCCTTTCGGTCTCGGCGGCGATTTTTTTGATCGGCTGACCTGTATGTTGGGAGAGAATTTCATTTATCATTTTCTTGGCCTTGAGTATTTCTTCGGCCTGAATTTTAATATCCGCCGCCTGACCGCTTACCCCGCCCCAGGGCTGGTGAAGCATGACCTTGGCGTGTGGAAGTGCGAAGCGGCTTCCCTTTGTGCCGGCCGCAAGGATGATTGCTGCTCCCGATTGTGCTCTGCCGATGCAATACGTCGCAACGGAAGAGCGAACGAAACGTATCGTATCGTAGATGGCCATAGTATCGTCCACACTGCCGCCGGGAGAATTAATATACAGGCTGATTTCGCTGTTCCGCTTGAGATTGTCGAGATACAGCATTTTCATAATAACCTCGGCGGCCCTTGCGTAGGATATCTCTCCAATCAGGAAGACGATGCGGTTTTCCAGCAGCATATCGTCGAGACTCATCTGGCGATAACGCTGGTATGCACCACCACCGCCGTATTGGTTGTACAAGTCCATGGTTTTAGCCTGATACTCAATAGACATTCATAATTTCCTTATAAAATTTTCACTTTATTTCCGTCGGATAAAAACGGACCTAACAGTTTAGTATCCTTATTGCACTTTAAAAGATATTATCTTAATCGGATATTCCTGCTTTCTGATTTTGTTTTTTAGCGATTGTTTTGCCTATTCAGGAATTTTTTCTTCTGGTTTAGTTTTTTGTCGTCTTTTTAGTGGTTTTTTTCTTGGATTTTTTAGTTGTTTTTGGGGCCTTCTTCGCTTTCTTATCAGGTTTTTTCTCTGTTATCTTCGCCGTTTCGAGTAATTTCTCGATGCATTTATTCTGCCGGACCTCCATATTGAACTGGGCCAGTGAGCCATCATGCTCCATTTGCTCTTTCATTCTTTCCGGTCGCTGATTTCGCTGCATAGCTAACTCGGCAATATATCCGTTAATCTCTTCTTCACTCACGTCTATCCCGAGCTTGTCGGCGACTTTGTCCATGATAAAGAATGTTTTAAGCTGTTGTTTGGCCTGTTCCTCGCTTCCGGCCTGGAGCTGCTCCATGTATTCTGCAACCTGCTCGCGTGGCATTCCTCTCATAAGCAGGTTGACATATTGCCGTCGCAGCACGGTGTCCGCCTGCCGGGCGACAACATCCAAAGGCAATTCGAAATCGGTCTTATCGTGCAGATACTTGTAAATCTGCTCGCTCATCTCGGTCCGTATCTGCTTTTCAAGCTGGCTTTGAAGTTTGTCGTGGGTTTTTTCACGCAGCTCATCTTCATTTTCGATCCCGACACGCTGGTAGAAGCTTTCATCCAGTTCGGCCGGCTTGAGCCATTTGACGTCCTTGATATCGATTTTGATGTCAACTTTTTTGCCGCGATACTGCTCTCTGAAATACGTCTTCGGGACATCGACACTGAACTGCTTGTTTTCTCCCGCTTTGGCGCCGACCAGAAATTCATCGAGCTTCTCGACCGGCACCTGTCCGACGAAGCCGTTTTGCTTGACATATATCTCTGCATTGTCCAGCTTCTCTTGTTCTTCCACTGCTTCAACCTTAAGAAGCACATCTGCGATTATCTGGTCTTCAAGCTCGATTTTACTGTCTTCTCGCGGCGTCCAAATGCCCGCCCACTTTAGCATTTGCTCGATTTCCTGATCTATTTGCTCGTCCGTTACTTCCAGTGCCGTCTTGGTTACCGGAATGCCTTCGAGCTGCGGTAAATCGAATTCGGGACGCACTTCAACTTCGAAATCGAACTTCATCGGGCCTTCTTCCGGCAGCTTGATGTCATCATAGTCTATGTCCGGCTCACCTAAGGTCTTCAGCTCGTTGTCCTTTAGTGCCGCTTCGCTCGCTTCGGCCAATAACGTCAGTTTGATTTGGTCGGTCGCTTCCTTACCGAATCTTTTCTCGATTAGCCGTCGGGGAGCCCGACCCTTTCGAAAGCCCGGAACAACGGCTTCCTTGCGAAGTTCTTCATATCGATTGTCGGTAGAGTGCTTAATCGTCTCCTCGGGTATCTCTATTATGACCTTCTTTTTGCACGGACCGGCATCCTCGATTGTCACGATGTTCTTCGGCAGTTCGGGTTTTTCCTCTTTCTTCGGCTCTGTGGATTCTTCTGTCAGTTCTTCTGTTTGCTGTTCTTCTTCAGCCATTTCGTTGCTCCTGAACAATTCTGCTTTTACAGCTTTGAAATTATAAATAAAAAAGGCATCAACCCGCCATTCCGCCCCTTTGGGACGGCAGGTCTTAGCCCGGTCTTCGCGAATTCAATCCGGCAAATATTTAGGCATAAGCCTGTGCTCGATAAATGCCGGACCTATGCGTACCGGAGACCAACGCCAAACTATCATTAGCCGGTAACTCACCGATACTATATAAGTGCATAAGTGGGAACCCGCCTTGCGGGAATCCTCATGAGGGCACAAGGTTTGTGTCCTTACGTTCCCGTGCTCTTATCGTAAAGCGGGCGATGAGATTTGAACTCACGACATTCACGTTGGCAACGTGACGCTCTACCACTGAGCTACGCCCGCATGTTCGTGATTCGAGTTCGGCATTAGGGGGAACCCGACTTTCTGATAATTATAGAGGCTTTAATTCGCCATGCAAGGGCTTTTTTTTGGCAAAATTTTTAGCGTTTATACTGGCCTTGTGATATAATCACAAGACCACAAAAAGCGATTTTTGGATTATACAAAATCATTTGATAATGCAAGGATTATATTGAGTATTGTAAAGAATTTTCGTATGCCCGCTAAGGTTTTCCCTTATATAGGTATGTTTTTTTGTCGAAAAAAGGATTTAAGGCCAGAAATGTCTGGTCAGAAGGGAGAGTCCATCATGGGACAGTTTTTGAAAATGCGTTCTGCGCTCCGCTTCGGCTAGAGCGGATAACTCAGCGAGACGCTCCTTTCTGGCTGGCGAGACCAAAGAGTTTACCCTGCGAAAGCAGCAAACCACCAATCCTATAGCCGTGGGATTTGGTCCCGAAGGGATAGGGTCGGGCGGTTCGCTGAGGCTATCTTATAGGCCTGCTGAGTAAGAACTCTTAATTGAGGTTACCCAGAGGAACAACCTAAAAGTGTGTAGCAAAGACCGTCCAAGCCAGCCCTTTAACGGCTAGGATTCTTTTTAAAGACGATAAGTTCGGGATATTGTATTGACACTCGTAGAGGTAAGGAATTTTATACGGAAACCATATATGCATAGTTATCAGTATGAATCCTAAAATAGTATCTCAAGACAAAAACAAGTTATTTCATTACACAACACCTCAAGGGTTGATTGGTATTTTTACCCATAATGAGTTGTGGGCGTCGGATATATTTTCTCTCAATGATGCGGAAGAATTTATACGTGGTATTGAAATTGCCCGTAAGATTATTGACAATCTATATGATTCCGCGAGCGATGCTGACAAGAAAAAACGAATTGAGCGATTTAAAAAAGATTTAGCGCATATCGGGCCTTCTCAAAACATATCGACTTTAGTCTGTTCGTTCAGTGAAGCCGGAGACCAACTAAGTCAATGGAGAGCCTATTGCCAGGGTGGCGGATATGCAATTGGATTTCCATTCGAAGGCTTAACAAAAGCGATCGAAGGCCAGGACTTCATCTTGGCTCAATGCATCTATGATCCAGCTAAGCAAGAAAGCGAAGTCCGAAAGCTAATTGGTAAAATCGTTGTACCTTGGGTCGAAAATCCAGAAAAACATAAAAAGAAAAATCCGTGGGCATCTGAAAGCGACATTGGTTGCGGTATAAGTAACCAATTGATTTGGGATCTCCATGGCTTATGTTCAACTATGAAGAACACCTCATTTTTAGAAGAAAGAGAATGGCGTATAATCAATAAAACGAAATCAAATTGGCATACGAAGCTATGTTTTCGGCATAAGAAAGGATTAGCCGTTCCTTATGTTAAAATAGCTCTTCCCGACACAGATAACCGTGATTTTTGGCATCAAGTTGAAGTTATTGTAGGCCCCACACCATATCCGGAAGAATCAAAGACTTATGTGCGCAGGTTGCTGAGAACAAAACATGCACACGCAATGTCAATTAGAAACACAACTTCGTCTTTTCGCGAGATGTAGTTATAATAACAAGCGGCTCAACTCGAACCGCCTATGGCCAGCTGGTTATACTTAACTTTACGTGCGATTAAACGGAATTTAGTCGAATGCACGAAGTTCTCTGCTGATTAAAAGAAAAAGCACACTTTAGTCGTTTTTACACCAAATACACGACCTATACGCAACAAGAATCTGAGAGAGTTTGATAATTTGGTTTTTACAAAGTTTTTGGCGCTTATGCTGGCTATATGATATAATTTAGCAAGCTCACAATGCGGTTTGCTCTCGTCTGTAAACAGATTCTTCAGTTTTACTTAGGATGATGGGAAAAGATGACAAAGGACAGAAGATGGGAGATGGTAAGATGGTCAGAAAATATTCGAAGGCGGAGAAGAGATGGCTTTACGCATCTTTGATTTTTCTTATACCGCTGGCAGTGCTGGCAATTATCTTAGCTCTCAACAGGACGACAAAGCCTCAACCGGTTCTCGCTTCGCTTGACAAAGTAGCCGATGTCAATGAGCCGGCGGTCGATGCGAATCAGCCGGTCGAACTGGAGCAAGAAGACCCGAACCGGCCGCAGCATGAGCATCCGGCATTTAAAGAGCGTATCGAAGAGCGGGCGAAAATGGTTTTCACGCAAATTCAGGCGCGGGACGTCAACGATCCGAACGTCCTGGCGGCGATGCGAATTGTACCGCGGCATGCCTTTGTCCGGCCGGGTGAGCAGCGTCTGGCGTACGCCGACTATCCGCTTCCCATCGGTTACGACCAGACCATCAGCCAGCCGTACATCGTGGGCTTTATGACCCAGGCGCTGCGGCTTGACCCTAATTCCAAGGTTCTGGAAATCGGCACCGGCTCAGGCTATCAGGCCGCCGTCTGTGCGGAGATTGCAAAAGAAGTTTATACAATCGAGATTGTCGAGGAGCTTGCGGAGATTTCCAAAAAACGCCTGAAGGAACTTGGTTATCCGAACGTATTTGTCAAGGCGGGTGATGGTTTTTTCGGCTGGCCGGAGCATGCCCCGTTCGATGCGATAATCGGCACTGCCGCGGCAGGGCGGGTGCCGGAACCGCTTATCGAGCAATTAAAACCGACAGGGCGAATGATTCTTCCTGTTGGAAGTCCACGCGGATTCCAGTATCTGCTTTTAATTACAAAAGATGAAAAAGGCAATCTTGATAAGAAGAAAGTCCTGCCCGTCCGTTTTGTTCCGATGACAGGCGAAGTGCAAAAATAATTAAGGTACAAAGAGCCAAAGTGGCAAAGGCACATAGTTACTTTGCACCTCTGTACCTTTGTACTCCGCGAGGCAATCTAAAAAAGTGACAATGTGCTACTGTTGCGGTTCCGGGACTGGCCAGAATATCGCATCGGCATTCTTGTCAAACCACAGTCTGAATTCGCCTTTTCTGTCATAGCCCGGCTTGCCGCCGTTGTCGATATAATTCGGGCCGAAACTGTAAAGCAGGAAATCATCTCCTGTTTTTTTATAAACTAATGGCTTGTCACTGAAATAATCCATCGGCAGATTTTTGAGATAGCCTGAAGTAACAAGCTCATCTAAATCATCCGGATATTGTTCTTTGTCCTGTTTGTATCGGGTAAGTGCAACAATTGCTAGGGTGGCTTCAACTTCTGTATGTTCTCGGTTGGCTATTATAATTATCCGGTCAACGAGGGGGGCGATTGCACCAATGAAATGATTTTTTTCAGCTATGTTGTTAATTTTCTCTTCGATAGCTTCGCGTTCTGTATTTAACTGTGCGGCAGTCTTCGGGGACATGTATTCCCATAATTCGAATAATTCGTTCGCCGAGGCCATGGTCTGTTCTTTGTTCGGGTGGGTAAAAAGAAACGGTGACGAATATACCAAATCATAGAAAAAGAACTCGATTCCGCCCCTATTCGGGTAAGGATAATAATCGTCGTATATATCAGATATCTCTCTGAATCTCGGCAGATATAGATGTCCCTTGCCTATCCTGTCGGAGGTAAAACAACGTTGTATTTCATCACATATTCTCATGCGTTCGACCTTGAAACTGAATTTGAAGTTTTCGTCAGCGATAACCTTCTCAAAGTCACGCTGGAAATCCGCCAGTGTTTTCGAATCGATTTTATATTCCCTTATAATATCCATAGCAGTGGCAACTGCTCTAGCTTCAATGGCGATTCCGACAAGCTGCTCGACGATGGTTTTATCGCCTTTGTTTTGTTTGCCGAAGCGATAAAGGGCCTTAATGTCTTCGAAGGCATCTTCAAAACGGCCTTGTTCTGCGCCGAATCCAATTCGCCATAGCATGGCAAAGTACAACTGGCGGTATTCGGAAAGATAAGGCATAAGAATGCTTGACATGGATGTTTTTTCGCCGTAATTATGCCAGCAATACGGCCTCCGAGAGCCTTCGACTACAAGGTCGAAGGTATCATTGTGTTCCTGTAGCCATCTTAGGGCGATAATCTTCTGCTCTGGTGTCAATTCGTTATATTTTTTGTCACTGAACCGCGAGAGCGCTGCTGAGACAGCTTCCTTGTGAACGGTTTGTCTTAACCGTTGGACATCCGAACTGTCTTTATTTAAAAGCATTTGTTTAAAGCTGCTTTCATTTAAAAACATTTGTGCATGCATCTTTGCTATTCTTTCAAGTTCCCGCGTGTATTCCTCATCGTGATAGTTTTGAGAAAAGAAGACAAGGAAATCGTCTGATAGCTCTTTTAATGATTGGGTAGCTTTTTTATATAAGGGGGCTGCATTCATAGACTCGTCAGCCGCCGGCCTGACAAGATTGTTCAATTCGGCGACGTAATTGGTGGTAATTGCCGGTTTGCCGGTGAGGAACCAGATTACATAGAAGATAAAGCATAAGATTAGTACACCGACGGTTTGAAAACTTCTTGCGACAATAGTTCGCCAGATCGGGCGGCAGCGTTTTTTTGCCCGGCGCAACAGAACGGCCAAAAGTTTAATATCGCCGAATTCAGAAATAAGCTGCTTTGCCTTTTCCTCTTTGTCCCTGTCGGTAGGATAGTCCTTGAGTTCATCCTCGAAATGAGCAATCAGTTCGGCCCGAACATCCTTCTGGACCTTGCGGCAGTAACGCATCTTTCTGATGATATGATTGATAAACTCACAGACGCAGGCGGGAAGATTTTGCGTTTGTTCTTTTTTATTTTCCTTTGCCATAGTGACCTCGGAATTTTTAATTCGTATTATTTTATACGAACCCCCAAATAAATTTGGGGGCTAAATATATTCACGCGGTGGCAAGTGCTCCGCCGAAGACGAGATTCAGGCCGGTTGTCAACTCTTTGAGTTGTTCTTTTTGTCTGGCCAGCTCATCTTTACCTTTGCCTGTAATGGAATAGTATCTTCGCTTTCGGCTGGACTGGTTCGTTTCCCATTTGCCTTTGATGAGTTTCTTCGCTTCGAGGTTGTACAGCAGCGGGTACAGTGTCCCCTTGCCGAGGCTCAGGATGTCACCGCTTTGTTGTTCGATGGACTGGCTCAATTCGTAGCCGTACATCGGCCCGCGG
Source organism: uncultured Pirellulales bacterium (assembly GCA_964508785.1). Taxonomy (GTDB): domain Bacteria; phylum Planctomycetota; class Phycisphaerae; order Sedimentisphaerales; family Anaerobacaceae; genus JAFGPS01. The sequence goes on from CAZDVE010000027.1 coordinate 34,849, forward strand.
GAGAGAATCTCTAAAACGACCACCGGTGCGATGCCTTTGAGTAACTGACTTTCAAATTTCATAAAGAACTCCACAAATATCCGTCGTATTAGTTAATTGTAATCGAGAGCAAACCCCTCAATGAATTGAGGGGCTAAATAAATTTATTGTTATGTTATACTTATTATGTATTGCATACTATGTGATGTCAACTAAAAAATGAAAAATTTTTTCAATTTTTTCCAAGATGTATAGTGCCGTTATTTAGCCCCTAATTTGCTTGCAAAACAGGCTTTGTGATATAAAATGGTTAAAAATTCGTCCGGAAGGTATTTCAAAGGAATGCCAAGGCGAAATATGATTCTCAAGTATGGAGCAGTGGCCGAGTGGTTTAAGGCGACGGTCTTGAAAACCGTTTTACCGAAAGGTAACGGGGGTTCGAATCCCTCCTGCTCCGTTTATTTCCTCATTCGTTATATGTCCCTCGTTTTTATTTTGACATAGCATTTTCAAATCCCCTGGCTGAAAAGCTGGAGTTTCTCCTACTGTATTGGCCATTGATGAGTTTTGTCTTCGAATACTTGATTTTTATGTAAAAATTAGGGAAACAAACTTTTCGGTAAAAAAGTTCATAAAACTTTAACAATACAATAACAATATGCTAACATAAATATATCACTATGTTCATAAAATGGTTATAAAGACGGGATAAGAACCATGGCTAATGAACGTATTCTCATAGTCGATGACGAGGAAGACGTCCTCGAATTAATCAAATATAATCTCGATAAGAACGGTTATAAAGTCGTCACGGCGACTTCCGGTGAGGAAGCGATTACCGAGGCCAGGGGCAAAACGCCTGATTTGATAATACTGGATTTGATGCTTCCCGGCATTGACGGCCTGGAAGTCTGCAGGAAGTTAAAAAGCGATGTCAAGACCGAGCGTATCCCCATCATCATGCTCACCGCCAAAGGTGAGGAGACGGATATTGTCACCGGCCTTGAGCTTGGGGCCGATGACTATGTGACCAAGCCTTTTAGTCCGAAGGTGTTGATAGCAAGAATTCGCAGGATTTTGCACAGGTCCATCAGCCGGGATTTGGAACGTCCGCCGATTAAAATACGCGACTTAACAATTAATCCGGCCCGCCGGGAGGTGCTTGTCAAGGGAAAGCCGGTGACACTTACATTTACGGAGTTCAATATTTTATATGCACTTGCCAAACGACCTGGTTTGGTCTTTACTCGATATCAAATTATTGACTCTGTTCATGGGGATGATTATCTTGTTACAGACCGGGCCGTGGATGTCCAGATAGTATCTCTTCGCAGGAAGTTGGGCTCATGCGGCGGTTATATAGAAACAGTCAGAGGGGTCGGCTACCGATTTAAGGATTAATCGATGTCTAAACGACGCTTATTGTGGCAGCTTTTCCCGACGTATTTATTGGTAACGGTTGTAGCGTTATTTATTATCGCCGGCTATTTGTCTCGATTACTGCCGGAATTCTATTACAACCAGGTCGCTGACGATCTTCAGGCACGTGCTCGTCTGATTGAGCAGCAAATCCTCCCGAGACTTGAACAATTAGACTTCATTGCCATAGAGGAACTATCGAAGATTCTGGGCAGGAACAGTTCAACGAGAATTACCGTTATTCTGCCCGATGGCCAGGTTATTGCTGATTCTGATGAGAATCCGGAGAGGATGGAAAATCATGGTAATCGTCCGGAGGTCAAGGATGCCATTGAAAAAGGTATGGGCAGGACTTTGAGATTCAGCAGCACTCTTGGCGAGAAGATGATGTACCTGGCGATTCCGATAGAAGAACAAGGAAAAATCCTGGCAATTGTACGAACAGCCATTCCGGCGACGGCAATCAATAGAGAGCTCAAGAATATATATAACAAGATTATTCTGAGCGTTTTGCTTGTGGCGATTTTTGCGGCGGGAGTCAGCCTGATGATTTCCCGAAGAATAAGCCGACCGATAGAGCAGATGAAAGATACCGCTCAGCGATTTGCTTCGGGCCAGCTTAATCTGCGGGTCCCTGTGCCGAAGCAGGTTGAGCTTGCAGAGCTTGCCCTTGCTTTAAATGAAATGGCCCGGCAACTGCACAGCAGATTCGAGACAATAACCAAGCAACGAAATGAATCTGAAGCTATCCTATCGAGTATGGTTGAAGGTGTTCTGGCTGTTGATTCGAGAGGGCATATTGTCAGCGTGAATAAAGCGGCGGCAGATTTTCTCGGCATTGACCAAATAAAAGCCCATGGACGCAATGTCGAGGAAGCAATCCGCAATCCGGATTTGCAAAAATATGTACGGAATATCTTAAGTGAAGAAAATCCGGGCGAAACCGATATTGTTTTATCAGGCAGGGAGGAGCGAATAATCAGGCTTGACGGTGCCGGATTGAAAGACAGTCAGGGCAACAGAAGCGGGGCTGTTATTGTTCTTAGTGACATGACCCGACTGCGTCGCCTTGAGAATCTCAGGCGCGATTTTGTGGCTAATGTATCACACGAGCTGAGGACTCCTATCACTTCAATCAAAGGTTTTGTAGAAACATTGCAGGAGGGTGCAATATCGGAGCCGGAAGAAGCCGAACGATTTCTTCAAATCATTGCCAGACATTCCGACCGGCTCAACGCTATTGTCGAGGATTTGCTGACCCTTTCCAGTCTGGAAGAAAGTGGTGACCAAAGGAAGATTGCTTTTGAGAGGGGATCTGTACGGCCCGTGCTCGTCGCGGTAATCGAGATGTCTTTGATAAAAGCCGATGAAGAAAATATTTCAATTGATTTGGACTGTGATAAGGGCATTCAGGCTAAAATGAATACGGCCTTGCTTGAGCAGGCAATATTGAATCTTGTTGATAATGCCATCAAGTACAGTGAGCCGGGTGCACGTGTACAAATACAGGTGCACAAAGCAGAAGAAATGATTGCAATTTCTGTTAAAGATAACGGCTGTGGTATTGCCAAGAAATATCGGGAGCGGATATTCGAGCGTTTTTATGTTGTGGATAAAAGTCGCAGCCGCAAACTGGGTGGGACGGGACTCGGTTTGGCCATCGTCAAGCATATCGCCGAAGTGCACGGCGGGAATGTGAAAGTTCAGAGCACAATCGGTGCCGGGAGCACGTTCATTATAAGTTTACCTGCTGATTGACGTTTGCCTGCGGTCGATATCGATTTGTAATATTAACACAATCCTAACATAATCCTGATATTTGCTTAACATTTCTCTGATATTCAATGTAGTTGTTTTGTTAAAATGTTTCTCAAGATTTGCTTGGGACAGTTTGTAAAAGTAATGAGTTGATTTTGGAGATGTACAAATGGGAAAGGACAAAATGAAAAAAAGGATTGTATATCTAATGGGAGCAGCCGTCATACTTTGTTTATGGTCGGTTGCAACTGCAAGAGCCGATGAGGTCGATGAGCTCAAGCGTCAACTTAAACAGCACAAGCAGAAGACCGCCGAGCTGGAAAAAAGGATTACGCATCTCGAGATTCAGCGGAAGCTGGAGGAGCCCGCCGTCGATCTGCCGGATAGTTTGAAATGGCTTGAGCAAATCAAGATATCTGGTGATCTGAGATATCGTCACGAGCATATTGATGAGGAAACGGGAACTACTACCGTAGGATGGAAGAACGGTTCCGACCGTCACCGGATTCGCGCGCGTTTGATGTTGGAAGCAATGGTTAATGATGAATGGGATCTCGCATTCAGACTTGCCAGTGGTTCGAAAGACCCGGTTTCTGCGAATCAGGACCTGGAAGACAGCTTTTCGAGCAAGGATTTCTGGTTGGATCTTGCTTACTTTAACTGGCATCCGAAAGCAATAGAAGGATTAAATGTAGTCGGTGGCAAAGTAAAGAATCCGTTTTATAAAGTCGGTAAAAATCAGCTTGTCTGGGACGGCGACCTTAATCCCGAAGGTTTGGTGGTGCAACTTAGTACGCCATTTAATGGTGAGGACGAATTATTTTTCAATGGCGGTGGTTTCTGGGTTGATGAGAGTTCCAGCGGAGTTGATACTTCACTGTGGGGTGCACAAACATATATTAAACACCAAATGGACAATTCCGATTACTTTCTCGGCGGAGCGAGTTACTGGGATTACGGCAATATACAAGGCAGTAGCGATCTTAAAAGTACATGGACTACCCCCGGCAGCTTTTTCGGCAATACGTCAGCCGCTGGTCTGTTTGCGAGCGATTATGATATTTTTGAATTATTCGGTGAATACGGCTTCAAGTGCGATTCAATGCCTGTGACTTTTTATGGTGACTGGGTTCAAAATCTTGTTGCATCAACCGATAGAGACAAGGGCTGGCTTGTAGGCTGCAAACTTAACAAAGCCACGACCCCCGGTTCCTGGGAAGCATCTTACGATTACAGAGTGCTTGAAGCGGATGCGGTTGTCGGTGCTATGAGCGATTCGGACTTCATTGGCGGCGGGACCGACGGCAGGGGCCATAGATTCGGTTTAAAGTATCAATTGGCTAAAAATGTGCAGGCCGCTACGACATATTTCCACAATGAAGATGATACAGGCAGCGCAGGTCGTGATTTAGATTATCGAAGATTACAGTGTGATTTGGTTCTTAAATTTTAACAACAAGATACTGATAATAAACTGATCTTCTTGAAATAAATTCGAGATATATCACGTGTGTTTAAAAAAGTCTATTAAGGAGTAAAATGATGAAGACATTAATTATGTACGGATTGACAATGTTGGCTTTAGTTGTGGCCGCTAATGCCGCAGCCGCCGAGAAGCTTCACATTGAGGGTTCTACGACTGTAGGTCCTATAGCGGATGGTTTCGTTGAGGTATTTAAAGATATGTATCCGGATGTTACAATTACGGTCAATAAAAGCGGCAGCGGTACAGGAGCGGCGGCACTTATTGACAGCCGATGTGACATAGCGACAATGAGTCGGTTTATGAAGGATAAGGAATTCAAAGATGCTGTTGCCAAGGACGTGTTTCCGGTTGCTCATGTGGTTGCGATGGATGGCGTTTGCATCGTGGTTCATCCCTCGAATTCGGTTGATTCAATGACCACCGAGCAGGTTCGGAATATTTACCTGGGTAAAATCAAGAACTGGAAAGAGCTCGGAGGTCCGGATATTCCCATCGTGGTCATTAGCCGGGATACAGAGTCCGGGACGTATGATACCTTTGACGGTTTTATTATGAAAAAGCAGAAAATGGCGTCAAGCGTTGAATACGTCACTTCAAATCCCCAGGCTTTTGCCCGAGTTAAGAGCACGCGCGGGGCAATCGGTTACGTCGGTTACGGTTTTGTCCAGAGAGGTGTAAAAGCCATAACCTTGGATGGAGTGAAACCGTCTATTCAGACAATATTAAGTGGAAAATATCCGGTATCGAGGCCTTTGTTTATGTTTACAAACGGTTATCCGGAGCTTGGTTCGATGGCTCATAAGTTTGTCACGTTCCACCTTACCGAAAGCGGCCAGGAAGTTGTTGAAGACAAAGGCTTTGTGGCTGTAACAAGTTACTGAGATGTTATCAAACGATATTGAGATGTGAATAAAAAGATGAACGGCAATAACACCGAGCAGACAGAAAGACCGGCGATTGGTTTCAAGCAGCCGCTGGTTCTTACATTTGGACAGGACATCAGGGGATTTTTATTCAGACGCCTTGGTCTTCTGGCCCTTTTCCTGTTGACCTGCACTTCGGTTTTGGCCGTCTTTTTGATTTTTCTGTTTGTGGTTCTGGAAGCTTTTCCATTTCTGGGAAAGTTCAGTATCGTTGAGTTTCTAACCAGCACGGCCTGGTATCCAGAGGCACATGGTGAGCCTGAATTCGGCACTCTTGCGTTGATTGTTGGCTCGATATATGTAATGGCGGCCGCACTTGTGTTTGCGGTTCCGATTGGTGTTTTGGCGGCCGTTTTCCTCAGTGATATCGTGCCGTTTCGGATCAGAAATATTATAAAGCCTGTCATTGAAATTCTGGCAGCGATTCCATCGGTGGCTTACGGCTTTTTTGCAGTTCTGGTTCTGGCTCCCTGGCTGCAAAAGCACTTAGGCTTTGCTACGGGGACTAATGCCCTGAATGCTTCTTTGTTGCTGGCGATTATGGCGCTTCCGACGATCATCAGTGTGGCAGAAGATTCTGTTTCAGCGACGGGAAGGGAGTTGAGGGAAGCGTCGTACGGACTGGGGGCCACACGTTTCGAGACAACGTTCAGGGTAGTAATTCCTGCGGCACACAGCGGGATTATTGCAGCGATTGTCCTGGGAATGATGCGGGCGATTGGGGAAACGATGGTTGTATGGATGGCTTCGGGCAACGCCAGCCAGATCCCTCATCCGTGGTGGGACCTGTCTCAATCCGTTCGGACAATGACGGCGACGATTGCCGGTGAGATGGGTGAGACTGCGAAAGGCTCCGACCATTACAGGGCCCTTTTTGCAATCGGACTTTTACTTCTTATTATGACGTTAATGTTGAATCTCGTAAGTGAATATTTTCTGACGAGAGCGAAGAAGTCTTTGGGTAAATCATAAATGAAAACGAATTTTCGCAACGTTTTCGATAAAGTGTTCACGGTGTTAACCGGATTTGCAGTTTTATCTCTGGTTGTTGTGCTGTTTGTTATCCTGGGCCCCATGCTTTATAGGGGATTGGGTGCGGTATTTTTCAAAGGAACTGTGGAATTCCGTAAGATGCAATTAGCCGAATTCGGGCATGGGAATCAGGCACAGGTTCGTAAAGAAGCCGAAAGAACCGAAGAAGTTCGTGCACACGTTTATGATATGATTAACAGGTTCAAAAGTGGCGTCGATACCGAGCGACTCACCGAACGGGCGAAAGACATCCATCGAAATTTTGGAAATGAGCTTCGGCTCAAAGAAGTTCCACGTGAGCAATATACCGCTCTGCGTTCGCTTAGCAAGGACATTCGCAATAGACTTACAGAGGCATTTTCAAGCAGTAGTATCGAACAAATACGTCGGGAAATCGAGTATGTTTTGCAGTATGAAAATGACGAGCGTTTTGTCGATACGTCGGCGAGTGATTTTTTTCGATTGGCAAGGCAGTATCAAAAGGCCGCGGAGACAACCGATTTGGACGAAAGAGAAGAATATGCCCGGGAACTGGCCGAGCTGGAGCAGATTATAAGGGATTTGCTTGGTCCGGGCCCGGATGATGATTTGCCGGCTCTGGCTCAATTTAGATACGGTGCGACAAGATGGGATCAGGCGGAAAAATTACTGCATAGATTGCACTGGAAAGAGCGATGGGTTGAGCAATCCCATAGGGGAGACCTTACGGCGGAATCGAGCGTCTCTTTGGTGAGAAAAGAATTTTCTCGAAAAGAACAATTTGCCGGTACCGAATTGGAGACTCTGTTCGGATTTATAGATGACAATCTTGATGAAATGCTTGAACCGAAGTGGACTTTGTATTGGCGATATTTCTTAGATGACAGCACGCCGGGGCATTATTTCGGCGGGATTGGCCCTGAGATTTTCGGCACGCTGCTATTGACTGTCCTGAGCATGATTTTTGTTGTCCCGTTCGGAGTAGTTAGCGCCGCGTATCTTACCGAATGTACGCGGGAAGGCACGGTAATTAGAATTATCCGTATGAGTATCAATACGCTGGCCGGTGTTCCAAGCATTGTTTTTGGTCTGTTTGGCGTGGCGTTTTTCGTATTGTTTCTCATCCCCTTGTTCGGAGGACCTTCACAGCCTTGTATTCTTGCAGGGTCAATGACTCTTGCCGTGCTGACACTACCGGTGATGATTCGTTCGAGTGAGGAGGCGATTCGGACTGTCCCTCAAACTTACAAGGAGGCATCGTTGGCCCTCGGTGCGAGCGGCTTCAGAACGTTCATTACAGTGACACTGCCGGCGGCTCTTCCGGGGATATTGACCGGCGTTATATTGAGTCTCAGCAGGGTGGCGGGTGAAACAGCACCGATTTTGTTTACCGCGGGGATAACAGTAGGGCCTGTGCCGGAGTCAGTTTTTCAAACGACTCGAACTCTTTCTTATGGAAGCTGGGATATGGCGGTCGGAGATAAAATCTCCGCTCAGGTGCCGCATAATCAATTCGGAATGGTTGTCACGCTTGTTTTGTTGATCTTGGTTCTAAATGCCCTGGCAATTATCCTGCGCACGAGGGTACTTAAGCGATTAAAAGGCCAGTGAGAATGACCTCGGCAGGGAGAAAATATTTGTAATGGAAAAAGGGGATGCTAAGATGTTGTCATCATCGGTAAGGAACCTGGAAGAAAAACGCAGTAAACGGGAGGCTATGCAGGGATTGAAAGAGAACAATTCAGGTAAATCTGTAGAAGAAACGAAGCCAGCCCAGGAGTGTGCCTGTGCGGTGATAAAAGCGGAAAATTTCAGTTTTTACTACGGCTCGAAAATGGGAGTAAAAGATATTTCGATGGAAATCTATCCATGTGCCGTGACTGCGATAATAGGGCCCAGCGGTTGCGGTAAAAGCACTTTTCTGCGAAGTATCAACCGCATTAATGACCTTATTCCGAATATCCGTGTCGAAGGAAAAATGTATGTTAACGGCCAGGATGTTTACGAGAAACAAATTAACCTAGTCAATTTGCGGCAACAGGTGGGCATGGTTTTTCAAAAACCAAATCCTTTTCCAAAAACTATTTTCGACAATGTCGCCTACGGACCGAGATTGCAGGGGATAACAAAACGTGGTGATTTGCAGCAAGTCGTGGAGGAGAGTTTGCGAGCGGCGGCGTTGTGGGATGAAGTTAAAGATGATTTGAAAAAATCGGCATTGGCCTTTTCCGGCGGCCAGCAACAGCGCTTATGTATTGCCAGAGCCCTGGCGACAAAGCCGAATGTCCTTTTGATGGATGAACCATGCTCGGCTTTGGACCCGATTGCAACGGGGAAAATTGAAGACCTGATAGACAGTCTGCGAAGCAATTATACAATAGTAATAGTAACTCATAATATGCAGCAGGCCGCAAGAGTCAGTGAGCGTACGGCGTTTTTCTGCCTTGGAGAATTGATTGAATACGACACGACGACGAAGATTTTCCGGAATCCGGGTAAAAAGCAGACCGAGGATTATGTAACAGGAAGGTTTGGTTGATTCCATGGCCGTAGAGAATGACAAAAAAATCTGGAAAATACGAACTATCAAGAATTATCCGGAAGCTCACAACCATATATGTATTGGTGAAGTGCTGGATATCACAGACTTCTATATCCGTCTGAAGTGTCAAACTTATCATTTTCGCAGAAGCGTGAATGGTCCAAAAGATGTACGAATAGGTGAAGTTGGCATTCGGATTATCCCGTGGAACAGAATAGAAGTAATCAACGAAATCGAACCGGCTTTCAAATATAGTGAGGCTAAATTAAGCCTTGAAGCAGATAAGGTTATATTAAGTGATGGTATATTCAGTTTTATTGTTGCTTCTTCCTACGATAGTAGGTATTAAAAAGGTATCTGAATCTGAGGGGTTAAATAATGCCCAGGCATTTCCAGCGTGAAATTGAGAATTTAAAAAAGAAGATTCTGAGTCTCGGCGCGAGAATCGAGACAGCGGTTCACGAGGCTATACGTTCCATCGAGGAACGGGACACGGCTTTGGCTCAGAAAATTATTGAGGAAGATATTGAAATAGACCATACAGAGGTGGAAGTTGAAGAGGAGTGCTTGAAGATACTGGCATTGCATCAGCCGGTGGCGATTGACCTTCGTTTTATTGTGGCGGTCTTAAAAATCAATAATGACCTCGAGCGTATTGGGGATTTGGCAGTTAATATCGCTGAAAGATCGGCCTATCTCGCCTCTCAGCCGCCGGTACGGGCATCTTTTGATTTTTTACAAATGAGTAAAAAGACCGAATCAATGTTAAACAAGAGTCTGGATGCGCTGGTGAACATGAGTTCCGAGCTTGCACATGAGGTCTGTTCCGATGACGATGAAGTCGACGGCATGAATCGACGGATGTATATACAAATTCAGGAATCGATTCAAAAAAATCCCGAACAAATGTCTTCTTTGATTCACCTTCTTTCGGTCTCGCGCCACCTGGAGCGAATAGCTGACCATGCCACTAATATTGCCGAAGATGTTATTTATATGATTGAAGGCAAGATTATCCGACATCAGGCCGAGGAATACGGAACCCAATAGGGATTGAATCAGAGGCGGTGTCACAATTTTCGATTGCTAATCTTCAATTTATTGCCTGTCCGGTTATTTTGTTTGCCTTAAAAATTTACCAGAATAGCCTTTTTCTGGTGTGCCAAAAGTCATCTCAAAGATTAACTGGCAGATTGGCATACCAGGAATCAAACGAATACTAACCGGGCCATGATTACATAACTCTAACTGGATATATCCCTCAAAACCAGCGTGTATCGTTGGTGCAGTAACATGCACCCCTAAGCCAAGTCTGGCTAATGAACTTTTTCCCTCTACCCTTGCTGCAATTCTTGAGTGATTTGGAAGGTTAATCGTTTCGTGTGTCCACGCCAGGACAAAGGCATTAGGTGCTAATGCATAACCTTTGCTAGTTGGAATATTTATTTTCTTGGTGTATTTGTCGCGGAATTTAGAATATCTAAGCTTTGGTCCTGGCGTAATGATTTCACCCCTAGTTTTCTCGATTTGATCAAATGACCATTCACGAAGCTGTTTTGCTAAAGTTAAATCAACAGAAGTGGAACTGTACCTGACTAAGTCTGGTTTTGGTTTTATATTAATCTGCCGGGTAGCTAAAAATGTTTGAATTTCGCGGTCTGTTAGTATCATTTTATTCACGGAGAATTTGTTTCTTATTCACCCAAACTCTCCAATCTCCCGAGGATGTTTCTTGAGGTAATTCGATTAAAACATTGTTTTTGTCTCTGGCTACCTCGACTGCTAAAATATGATTGGTTCCAGTTTGTGCGGCGCTTAAAAGAACTTCAGCGCGAGTCCCTCCTGCAGTTGTGATATAGGCGATACGTTCAGACCCGATAGAACCCCGTTCAATCTTTGCTTTTACTCTGTTCATTAAAATTTCCTTCCCTTATGGGATTAAACTAAACCATTGAAGCTTTTTTATGTCTATCTGAATAGTACCACAATCTTAAATTGCCGTCAAAGCATTTTAATATATTTAGGGGATATTCTCCATTTTAAAGTCTTATTTTGCTTATTGTAAATGGTATTTTTTATCTTTTGTTCTTTCTTCTATAATCTTTGCGTCTTTTATCTATATGATTCTCTGTATAAAATTAGTTATAACTTATTTTAAAACGTTTCTGGTTTTTTTGTGCTATTTTTTCTCGCCCACGAGTGGCCAGATATTATCCACTTGAAAAATCACAAGGTATTTATTTGAATCATCGTCGGGGGGACTAATCTCAGGTTTTTTCCTGATAATTTTTTCCACTAAAGAAGTGTTGGTTTCCTCCCTGATTTTGGTCAGGTACAGTCTTTTGCCGACATATCCTTCGCCTTTTTCGACGAACATATATGCGGCGTGAGGATTTGATTTGAGATTCTGGTGACTAAGACGCTCCCGCATAATAAAAGCGATTGTCGATTCGTCAATAACTTCCGGTCTGGCATAAAGGGCCAGATCGACCGTACCATCGGAATCGGAGGTAGCCAAAATTCCAAGACCCCTGGCATTTTCGAAATAGTTGAATAAACTCATATTTGTTCACTCCATAACGGCGTTTAATCTTTTTAATATTATTCACAAGTGTCGGTTATACATCAGGATACTCGACTTTTATTCGGCTTGCAATAGCCGCTTTGAAATTGCAAGTTTAATAAACAATACCAAAGCTTGTATGTGATGGTAGATTATGACATAACTCCGAATTTCATTAATAAATATCGAAATCGGTAATAATTGCGGATATTGTGCTTGACAAAAGCATAGTTCATCAATTATCAGTATGCGAACTAAGCCAGATATTCTTACCATAGAGTGAATCGAATGGTTATAGGAAATTTATAAATTTCGCTTCACTGTCGAAAAGGGATAGGGTGTTGTGCGAAGTTGGAGGAAGGTGATACCGCATGATAAGGAGCAGTGGTTTTTATTTACCTGCCGAAAGGTTCTCTGAATCAAACATCCTGTGTGCTGTTTATCCGATTCTAAAATTAAGCCCTTTTGCAATCGATTTTTCTATAAGAGTGAAAAAGTATATAGAGAAAGTGAGGTTGTTTGTTTTTTTAGTATTTATGCTGAATCTGATGTTAACGGGTTTTGTTCGGGCGGGTTTTTTATATGCTATCACTTTTGATGAAGAATTGCTTTCTGTCAATCCAGCCACCGGCGCCGGAACGCTCATTGGAATGTTAGATACATCGATGAACGGCTTAGGCCTTTCGAGCCAAGGTAACAAAATCTATACTTTTGACCAGAACGCCGACAGACTACGACGGCTGGATCCTGCAACCGGACAGACTTTGAGAACGATTGACATTGGCATTGCTACTATGGGGGAAGGTAGTATTGCATTCCGCGGCGACGGCATTGGTTTTATGACTCGAAGTATGAGTTCGACGGGGATTTTATGGAGTTTTGACCCGGATGTCCCCTGTTCTACAATGGTCGGTACTATGGATGTCTGTATCGATGGACTTGGTTTCAATTCGGATGGTCTTTTATATGGTCTGAGCCAGACTTCCAGCGACCTTTATATTATAGACCAGATGAACGCTGATTTTTCACTGGTAGGGCCGACCGGCATTACATCTCAAACCTTCCTGGGCGGATTAACATTCTCCTCGGATGGTACACTTTATGCTGTGCTTAATGATTCTCTCTATACGCTTAATCCGGATACGGGCGCAGCGAACTTAATTGGGCCTATCGGTTATGACAAAGTTTCGGGATTGACTGCTACCACTCCAGCCCCGGGAGCTGTTTTACTATGTGGTCTTGGCGTCGGTCTGGTCAACTGGTTGCGAAGATATAAAAAACTCTAACAGTGCTTCATTTTTTCGCTTCAAGCTTCATTATCACTCTGGAACTTCGGCTAATTGGGTAATTTCCTCTTCCGAAAGGACCTGGTCATAGAGGTGAACTTCATCAATCCTGCCGTTAAAGAAACGAGTCTGACCCCGGCGTGAGCTGATCGTTAGTTTGAATCCTTCGCCCGTTGACCGATTTCCGCAGGGCTTTGTCCCTTCCTTTTGTCCGTTTATGTGTATAGCTGCCTGGTCCGGTTCACGTGTAACCGCCACGTGTGCCCATTCTCCCAGAGCCAATCGAGTTGTGCTGAACACCGAACCGAGCCCGGAGCCGTTCTCGTCGAATACGAATTCAATCATCCCGGACAGGTGATACATTATAGCATAATCCGTTAAGTCTAAAGTATGAGCTCGGCTGGCCACATAACGGGCGCCACCCATGTGTTCCGGCCTTATCCACAAAGCAAAGGTCATTTCATCGGGAGCCAGCAGGTCACTATCACCCATATCAATATACGTATTAAGGCCGTTAAAATCGAGGGCTCCATTGATCAGACCTTCGGTCCAGGAGCCGTTATGGAGTACACCGTTGTGCCGGTTGTCTATATCATGGACAATATCACCGGAGCCTTCGTCCATGGGCCAATGAGCTATTGGATTATTGATCCCAGGTGACTCATCACTAACGCAAATGCTATTCTCCAATCGTAATACAATCACATCATCATCAATACCATTGTATGCTTGTCCGGTAACCACGATCTTGCCATCCGGTTGCAGGGCTAGGCCGTAACCCCACTCCGTGTTGGTAGTCGGATCAAAGGCGAAGAGACCCTCTGTGCCAAAGGTGGTGTCCAGAATACCATTGAGATCGACCTTCAGTACCACCAGGTTCCAATCTGATATACCTGTGAGGCTATTACCGCTATGCCCTGCAATGAGAATGGAATCATCGCATTGAACCAGTAGGTCATAACACTCTTCCCGTGTCCCACCGTCATAGAGAAAGATCCCATTGTTACCGAAGGTTGGGTCTAAAACGCCGTTTGGATCAAAACGCAGAACGGCGATATCATAGTCGGTGCTGTTGGCATCCGGTTGCGTGATAAGTCCGGTGACTATAATATTGCCCTGAGAGTCAATACCCAAGCCATAGCCTCGGTCATAATCACCACCATCGTAGTGAACGGTCCCGCCCACTCCAAAGTTTGGATCAAGGATGCCACTGGTATCAAAGCGTGCGACTAAAATATCATTATCTGCGCCGTTGTGGCTGTTACCGGCTACAAGGATTTTGTCGTCATTTTGTATAGTTAAACGCGTTCCAAAATCATTATTGTTTACTCTGTCATAAATAACCACGCCGTTAGTACCAAAGGTTGTGTCATTAGTGCCGTTAGCGTTTAAGCGCATTACCATAAGGTCGTTATCCATTCCATTGCTGCTGGATCCGCACATTAAACTCTTACCGTCCGATTGTACCAGAAGATCGATAGCCGAATCACTACCATTATTACCATCGTAAGAGTATATTCCATTCGAGCTAAAGTTCGGATCCAGAGTCCCGTCCGTATCCAGCCTTAAGACAATAACGTCACTATCTGTGCCGTTTGAAGATTCACCAGCCACCAGAATCTTGTTGTCCGATTGTACTGCAATCGCATACCCGCCATCATTGCCGTATCCACCATCATAGATAAACGCGCCATTTGTGCCAAAGCCGGTGTCCAGTGTACCATTTGGGTCATAGCGTAGCACCATGAGATCGTTGTCTGTGCCATTGGTCATATATCCGGTCACCAGAATTTTCCCATCCTGTTGCAGGGCTATATCACGTCCCCGGTCATATCCGGAGCCGCCATCCCATAGCATATATCCATCCGGCGAATGAAAGGTCGTATCAAGGATGCCGTCGGATGCACAAACCGACGAACTTATTAGAAAACAGATAATCCACAGAAATGCGACATGTAAAAACTTCATTTTCTCACCTCTCGTTACGGATGGTTCCGCAGCTGTCATGCCTTGATTATTAATATACATCATTAGATTACCTTGAGCGTCCAGACACAGAAGACCGACCTGCCAGGTTTCTTAACCAGCTGGGGATCTGGTCAATTAAAGCTACATACACATAAACTTATGTTACCATTACCGGTTGTGCCTTCAGCCATCCCGGGTGTGGAGGTGCACGGCGTCTTGAGACAAATGGATGGCGGGGGCAAGGGTGGCACCAGGGACGTCGGATGCATGGCATTCATGGTCGTGGTCTTGGGATTCGACTGCTCCCATAGCTCCATGTACTGTCGACCATAGCTGGCCTCACTGGCCGTAGCGGCTACATAGACCACGCTGTTGGCATGTTGGCTGTCTGTGGCAATGGACAGAAACTCACCGGAGAAACACTGGTCCAAAATCATAAACAGTCGGCGTACCTGGGCATTAGCCGTATCGGCCGCCAGTTCCGCAGGCGTGTATATTTCATTATTTTCCTGGGTGGTGTTATTATTGAAGTCCCACAAACACAAGCCGCGGTTGTCAGTGCCATGATTGGACGTAAAGACGAGCAGGATGTCACGACTCGGGTCCAGGTTATCACGTAGATTCTGGATGCAGTTGCGAATCGTGTTTTTATTGACCTCGTCGGTCACATCATCCCCGGTATGGTTATTATTGTCACCATCGGCATTGTCTAAATCCAAGGCAGCGCCGTCTGCATAGTAGACCCAGATATTCTCCGGCAGAGCCCCGCATATGCGAAGGTGGCGGTACATGCTGGAGAGGTTCTGGGCGTAACGATTATAGTTTGAAGCAGCATCTATTCCTCCGGAAATGAGGACTGCGTGCAGGCAGTCATTGGCCAGTTCCACCTGGGTGTGCGGCACCGCTATAGGGAAGTCGTCCTGATAACGGACCAGGCCCTCCAAAGGCAAATCCACATGGAAAAAGGGAACGCGTTCTCCCTGGCCAAAGTCCGCATATACACCCGGCGAAAACTGCCTGTCATAAGCATCACTGGATTGCGACAGATCCTCTTTGACAAAGATCCAGCGCACCGCATGACCCCAATTAGCTGCAGGATGGTCGTCGATCATCACCAGCCACCAGGGCCCATCATCAGGAAAGGGAAGATCCGGCACCCCTGGATCGGTGTCGCGCGCGACAAAGGTCTCATCCAACGGCCCTGATGTCATCCACAGGGCCTCGCCCGTGAATGCGCCACCCAGGAAGGCATCGCGCACATATTCGGCCACCTCTTGGGCCCCCTCCGGGGGGCCTTGGGGAAAGGTGTAAAAGGTAAAACTCATGTCCACTTGTTCGCCGGCCTGGTCATAGAGTTGTTCCCATACAGGACTTGTTGAAGGAGAGGACACAGACAGCGCCGTACTGCTGAATGCATGGGGATGATTGGTCCAGCCCCAGGGATACTGGATATCGTCCGCATTAGCGCCCCTGTACACGGCTATAACGCTGAACCAGTAAATGCTTTCCGGTGTCTCTTGCCGGAACCACGCGTCTTCCGGCAGCCGGACGGAATAACGGAAAACCGGCTCATTTGGTTCGCCATCCGGATTTTGGTCATAGCCGACCATGACTTCATCGTAGTTTTCCGCTCTAAACTCCCAGATTTTTTCGCCTGGATAGTGTTCAGGTCCTGTATCATTACCAGGTGCGTTGTTCCAGATAGACAACAGGAAGTAATCGGGCTTGCGGGGCTCGGAAATTTCGTCGCATTTGCACGCTTCGTATCCGTATCCGATATAGGAGCCATTCCATGCTATTGCAGTGATGGGATCTCCGCGTTCGCAGACCCAGTCATCTGCAACCCGGCGTGACATTAATAGCTCGTTTTCTTCCGACTCCAAAGCCATGGATTGATTGTCCGAGTAATCCTGCCATTCGCGAATGCCGGTAAAAGGCTGGTCCCACTTGACCCAGGATTGTTCGGTCAGCAATTCGAAGCACATGTCGTATGCCTGGTTCTGTCCGCACAATAATGAATTCTCTATCGGGTAGATTCTCCCGGGGAACAGGCGCTCATCGTAAGTCGGCCAGTCTCCCATTATTGATGGCGTGACGGCGCCATTGCCCCAGATGTGCGGCCGCGTCAGCCAGCCCCACATGTTTATCTGTTGTGAATCCGTGGGATACACGGCCGTTATGCTGATCCAGAAGACATTTTCGTTACTCTCAAACTCGGCCTGGTGGAACCATTCTCCCGGCTCCAGAGGGACTTCGTAGGCGAAACACATCTCTGAGGTCTTTTGTGGGAATTCGTTAAGCCCCACAGGTTCAAAATGAATCCGCTCAGTGGGGATTTCCAAAGACCAGACCAGACGTTCAGGGAATGACTCGTCCTCAGCGGTGCCCTCGACCTGGTTGGCCCAGAAACCGATATGCCAGATCTCAGGCTGTGATTCCGGCGGTTCGGGATGTCCCCAAGCCTTATAGGAACCCCACCACCGAATTCGTGTCACCGGAATGGGGCCAAGACAACGGAAGTCGTCGGCATCCATACGCCACTGCCTGACTTGGCCGGCTTGCTCAGTGGACCGAGCTGGCTCGCTCCATCCACAGAATACCGGCGGCATATCTATGTTCGGGTCGATTTCTATCGGAGGCTGCGACCATTTGACATGCGGCACTTCAACTTCGCCTTCGCCCGGCGGGTAGGGGCCATCTTCCCCAATCAGGATGTGATAGTCCTCGACCTCACCATCCGGAGCTGACCAAATGTATGCTAAACCACCGACACTGCTGAACCTGAATCGTGCATAGGTCATATCCCGTGGGGTCCAGGAGGGAACTGCGAAACTCAACAGGTTGTCTCCTGCCACCACCGGCTCGGATTTGAGGAAATGGTCGTCAGGATCGCCCCAGCTCTGATCGCCCAGGAAGTCGATCCATGCATCCACAAAGCCCGGGGCGGAGGCAACAATCCTAATGCCCGCCATCTCGCCGGGCACCAGGGGTGTCTCAAAGAAAACACCATCTTCGTCATCACCTCCGCTCATGTCGTCGCCGAGGGCGTCCGGCGCTGGCTGTCCGTCAATCTCCGGGTCAACACCCTGGCCCAGATAGAATCCCTCCGTGATATAGTGGTATGCCCCGTTACTGACCTGCAGGGTTTGATAGTCCGGATCGGGCGCATCGCCCCAATCCATCATCGTATTGCCAAACATGTAACCGGGGATTGGCTGCGCCCATGTCAGCGCAGTGATACTATGGGTCCCGGGGGCTGCCGGATAGGTCTGGACCCAACCCGGCTGAAGTTGTTCGCCCACGGTGTAGTTCTGCCCGGCAGTTAAGCCGCTGAACTGGAATGTTCCATTGGAAGCCGTGGTGGTGTACAAATCTTCGCTATCCCGCGTACCGTTCTGATTGTAGTCCAGCCAGATCTCCCATCCGGGCAGCAACGGTTCCGAGCCCCAGGCCCCGTCGCCGTCCTGATCCCACCACTTGAATCCCCAGATAATTCCATGGCCCGATGGCGGGGATCCCGTGTCCAGTATCTCGACCTCATGGTCCTCCACCTCGCCGGTACCACCGGGGCCTGATGGAGAGACCGCTGCATCGAGACCTTCATATATGCGAAAGCGTGCGTACGTTGTACCTGTTTGCGCATTGTTTGGAATGGTAAAACCCCAGGTGACAACAAACGGCGACCAGCCACCTTGGGGAATAGGCCCAAAACTATCGGTCTTAACACCGAGAAACTCACCGGCATCGTCCCAATCGTCATCCGCGTTGAAGTCGAGCCATGCGCCCATGGTCACATCTCCCGAGCCTCCGGGAGTGAAGATCATACTGAGCATGCCCGTGGAGCCCTTCACCAGAGAACCGACCAAGATGAGCCCTTCTTCGTCATCTCCATCCGCGTCTGTATCATCACCCAGAGCGTTTGCGTCAGGTTGTGAAACAGATTCTGTATCCGGCAGATCCGTGACGCCAAACCAGGGACCGCCCGGGATGTGGCTTGCGCTCGGATACAGCGGGGGGGCATCGCCATAATCCAGATCGTCACGAGTTGTCTGTCTGTTACCAAACATTACCATCGGTGTTGCCTGTCCCGGCTGGATTATTGTTGTCTGAGTTCCGGCTCCACTTGGGAAGGTCTGCTCCCAGCCGCTCTGTTGCTCCTCATAGACCGTATAGGTTCCCTGATTTAGAGGACCAATATAGAAATATCCATCGGAGTTAGTCAGGGTCTCTTCGCCGCTATCCTTTTGGCCGTTATTATTGATATCTACCCAGATCGTCCAGCCACCTAATCCCTGCTCTCCTGTGTCGACTATTCCGTTACCGTTGACATCATGCCACTTACGACCGGCAATGATCTGGCCCGGGGGCAAAACCGTACCATCAGGCAAAATCTCTACCTCGTTGTCCTGGACCTCGCCCGGTCCACCTGCGCCTGTGGGAGATACTGCAAGATCCTTGCCCCAGAAGATTCGCGCACGTGCATAAGTGGTGCCAACAACGGCATCGTTTGGTACCGTGAATATGAAAGAGTGGTACCATGCCGACAGGTAACATGGCCAGGATGTGCTGTGCGTACCAAGTAATTCTCCGGAGTCGTCCCAGTCACCGTCACCATTAAAGTCGATCCAGGCAGCCAGGGTGAAATCCTGGTTGAGGCCCGGGAAGAACTCCTGCATGATTTCCACTTGGCTGCCCCTGACTAACTGTGATCCCAAAATGTTCCAGCCGTTCTCGTCATCGTTACCGTCACTATCGTCACCTTCGGCGTGGGGATCGGGCTGACCATCACTTTCGGTATCCGGCATGTTCCAAGATCCTCCCAGCCATGGTCCGGATGGAGAAGGTATGTGCGAGGCCCCGTTCTTGGCACTGCTAACCGGATATCGATCAGGTGCATCGCCATAATCCAGATCGTCCGGCCCGGGTGCATCGGTGATGATATAAACCTGATGGTCCTCAACCTCTCCTGTACCGCCATCGCCTGTAGGTAAGGCCGCAAAGGCCACATTGGATGGAGTGACATCACCGAAGAGACGAAAGCGTGCAATGGTATTACCGGGCTGGGCGTTCTGTGGGACAGTAAAAACGAATTGTCCGCCGGCAGCGCCATGTGCGGGAACAAAGAAGTTTAATGTTCCTATATGCTCCGTAACAAGGTCCCACTGACCATTACCATCAAAATCAATCCATCCGGCGACATATCTGGCAACATCGTTACTGCTTTTATTAAAGACATCCACTGATATGATTGCCTGTGTGCCCCGAATCAGAGGACTGATAATCGTCATCCCGTCTTCATCGTCTATGCCGTGATTGTCGTCCCCATCCGCAGCGGCGGAATACAGGGGGCTGTTTTCAGCGTCGATTGTTCCCCCCATCGTCAGATTATCATCGACCGTATGCCAGGCATTACCATAGGAAGCCGGTGCATCGCCGTAGTCATATCCTTCCGTCACCGGAGGAGGATAGGGGCCATCTTCGCCGATTACGACTGCATGGTCCTCCACCTCCCCAAGATATTCGATTTTTCCCTCTGTCGGTGGGACTTTGTGAAACCAATGAATAAGGCAGAACCGGCCATAGGTAGATCCTAATTGGGCTGATTTCGGAACAAGGAAGCTGTAGGACTTCAAGCCTGATTGATCAAACGGAATCATCTCATCGATAATCAGCTCACCTGGATCCTGCCAGGTACCGTCACCATTGAAGTCAATCCAGGCGCATAGCCGTGCCTCGTCGTATAGTCCAACGCTTGGAAAGATGATGTCCACAGTGGCTTGCTGGTCGGGTAATAACTTGGTTGCGAAGATCACACCATCCTCGTCATCGTTTCCATCGTTGTCATCTCCGAGAGCATTCTGGTCGGCTTGACCACCGTACGGATCTGAGTCGATACTATTGCCCAAATGTATTGGCCTGTCAGGATGTATGCTAAAGAATGCGCCATTTGGCTTCAGCGTAGGGTAGGGCGGATCCGGTGCATCGCCCCAATCAGTACCAAAGATTGGTACGAGCATATCTTCCACTTCACCATCATTAGCCGGGCCCTCGGGACTCAATCCACCGGTGCTACTAATGCGGGCTCGTATAAACGTATCTCCCATAACTGAATGAGCTGGTATTGCCACGTTGATCGTGTGGCTTCCTCCAGGCAGGAAACCTGAGTAAATCTGTTCGGCTGGATGTTGCCAGGTACCGTCACCATCAAAATCGATCCATGCATCGACATATCCACCGCCTTGGCTAACTTGGATATATATGTTGCCGGTTAAGTTCTGTCCGAGGATCCCATACCCTAAAGCACCCTCATCATAGTTGCCATCACTGTTATCACCCCAAGCGAATATGTCCGGCTGTCCATCCGGCTCAGAATCGGGGATATCTGTAGCATCCCAACCAAAATAAGGTCCCCCTATCACGATCCTATGTCTTGCACCATTATTCGCTAAGGTCGTCGGATAGTAATATCCTAGATTCGGGTCCTCCGGGGCATCGCCGAAATCCATTTCGCCGATATAGCTGTTTCCAAACATCATGAAATGTGCGGTTGGCATGGGGCCGCCTGGAATGGTGAATGTATAAGTACCCGGTGCGCTCGGGCATGTTTGTATCCAGTCCGGTTGTGGTTCTTCGCCGACGGTATAAGTACCGGCGCTAACGTAGGGAAAATCGAAGTTACCAAAACTATTGGTCTGGGTAGTTTGGTCCGGTGTGCCGTCATTGTTTTCGTCCAGCCAGATGGTCCAGCCCGGCAGCCCCGGCTCGCCCTGGTCCGGCTCCCCGTCGCCGTCGAGGTCGTCAAACTTTACTCCCATAATGAGATGCCCGGAAGGGGGCGTGCCCGGCCCTGGTTTAATCTCGACTCGATAGTCCTCGACTTCACCTTCTTCGCCGTATCCCGTGGGTGATGGGAGTATGTCAACTCCGAATTCAGTGCGATATATCCTGAATCGAGCGTATGTCCAGCCGGGTACGGCATCGTTCGGGACCAAAATGGTCTCGGTCAGGCTAATAGGGACCCCATAGCCGGTATAATTGGTATTGATGAACCGTTCCTGCGGGTCGTCGAAGGTGCCGTTCTGGTCGTAGTCGATCCAGCCTGCTATGGCTACCGGAACATTCATCGGTGCATTGGGTTCGACCACTACTGTTGAGAACTGACCTACCTCAAGGTCGAACCAGAAGATCACACCGTCGTCGTTATCTGCATCCGCGAGTGGCCCGGGCTGGCCGTCCGCCTCGGCGTCAACTGAGCTTCCCAACATTACCTGCCCGACATCATGATAAGGACCGCCGCTGTTATGGAGCGTCTTGTATGAATCCAGGGCATCGCCAAAATCGAACAGTTCGCTGTCTCCGATCTTTTTATTTTTGAATGTGATGACAATGTTTTCGCCCGTATCACAATCCACGTAAACCGTGGCATTTGCAAGGTCTATGTTGGAACCGTTATCCGCATCGCCAATGATTGTGATATCCGTTAGGGTCCATCCGCTGGTATCGGTCTCACGAATGCTCTCCAATAGGTCGGGAGCGCCAATTTTCAGTGTATTAGACGATGGATCCTTTACCGTACCTATGGTGTATACCGTCTCGATAGTCCAAGTAATATGAAAGCCAAATAAGGTGTCATCCTCGGGGGTCGCTTCTTTTATAACAATGACAGAACCGGCGTCTCCTCCTCCTTCTATTTCAACCTGATGATCCTCCACTTCTCCGTTGGTTGCCGGTCCCTCAGGGTCGAGTACGGAATCCATGGAAAAGCGGAACCTGGCATAGGTAGCTCCCGCTACGGCATTCGAAGGAATAGCCATGCCTAACACGTTGAGTCCAGGTGAGAGGACCTGACCTGAGAAAACATAATCGTCCGGTATGTCAAATCGACCGTCCTGCTGGAAGTCAATCCAACCATAGAGCAGGCCCGGTACAGAGGCCGTAACATTAACCGATGCAACAGTACCGGGTATTAAAGGCGAGGTGAAGATTACACCGTCTTCGTCATCGTCGCCGTCATCGTCATCTCCGTTAGCAAGTGGTCCCGGCTGGCCGTCCGGATCAGCTTCAACGCCGGAGCCGAGATAGACATCCGGATCGATCCTGTGCCGAGCACCGTTTTGGGCCAGGGTGGTAGGATAAAAATACGTGATCCCGTCTTGGGGGGCATCACCGAAATCCCATTCCCCTTCGAGTGGTATATCTTCTTGGCGATTGCCGAAGTCGATATCAGTCTCTTCCTGGCCTTCTTGCAGGTCGATCAGCCAGTATCCCGGCACACCATCTACGGCGGGGTCCGTCTGGCGCCAGCCGGATTGGTTAACTTCGTGTATCCTGTAAACTCCGGCTTCCAGGTTCGTGAATGCATAGTTGCCGTTGTCGTCCGTGGTCGTTTGCGGCTCACCTTCGTCGAGACTGCCGTTATCGTTCGAATCGAGAAAAATTGTCCAGCCGGGCAGACCCGGTTCATCGGGATCTTTTTGGCCATTGTTGTCTATGTCGTTATATTTCATGCCGCGAATCGAATTTCCGCCTTCCTCCGTGCGGCGGTTGCCGAAGTCCATATCCATTAAGACCTCGCCCTGGCTGAGCATGACGCCCGAATACTCCTTTTCGGGGGGATACGTTGGTAACCAATACTGCTGATTTTCTTCGCTCACTTGATATGTGCCCGGTTCGAGGTTGTCGAATTGATATTCGCCGTTTTGATTGGTTGTAGTGGTCGCCAGAACGATGCCGTCATTGTCCGTAAGCCTGATTTCCCAGCCGGGCAGACCCGGTTCGTCGGGATCACGCTGCCTGTTGCCATCAAGGTCATTGAATTTGACGCCGCGAATGGAGCCTGTTCCCGGCTCAGGGCCTTCTGTTCTTCGATTATGGAAGTCTTGGGTTGTGGTTGTGCCTTCTATAATAGTAATTCCTTCCATACAGGCCGAACTACCGCCTCCGGGTTCCCAGCCGTCCTGCATTTCTTCGCAGACCGGATAGGTGCCGGGCTCGACATCGGGAATTCGGTAATATCCTGAGGAATCGGTCATGTCATACGGTTCCCTCTCATCCCACTGTTCGTTGCCGTTCAGGTCGATAAATATCCGCCAGTTTTCCAGACCTGTTCTCGTTTCGGCATCTCTTTTATAGCCATCCAGAGTACCTGTACCGGCAGGCGGTTCACCACCTTCCTCGACTGTAATCGTGGCTGTGTCCGTATCGCTCGCGCCGTGCGAATCAGTCACCTCTAGTTTAATTGTAAATTGACCAGCACCTGGAGGTACCCACACATATGTCGGGGTAGTATGTGCACCGCTGATTGGAAGATTAGACTCGTACCATTCGTATTTGGTGATGCTGTCTCCTGCATCCGGATCGTAGGAACCGGAACCGTCCAGC
>CAZDVE010000028.1:0-57871 GCA_964508785.1 uncultured Pirellulales bacterium
GCTCAGCCAATACCTTTGCGCTGGGCGGCAAAATGAAAATCATTACTGCATCAGCATAAACTGTCTTGACTTGTTTGGCGCCCTGAACATCGATTTCCAAAATAATAGTCTTACCAGCATCAAGGACCTCTTCAACCTTATCTCTGGGGGTACCATAGAGATGTCCAAACACCTCAGCATATTCCAGTAACAAACCCTCGTCAACTCGCTCTTTAAATTCCTCTTCTGATATGAACCAATAATCATCACCGTCAAGTTCGGCTTCGCTTTTCGGTCGTGTAGTAACAGAGACGCTCAGGAAGATATCATCCTGCTGCCTGACTATCTCCTTGCATATAGTGCTTTTACCGACGCCGGACGGTCCGCTAATTATAACTACCTTACCCTTTTCGCCGTTAGATTTCTTCATTCATGCTACTCTCAAATCAGATGGCTTTGTATAAACTTTGCTAAATAATCGCAACTGTTACAAAGATTTCAACTATCTCTACATTCATCAGCCTCTTATTCTACATTCTGAACCTGTTCCTTTATCCGCTCTATCCAGCACTTAATATCGACCACACAGCGGGTGATTTCACAATCAGAGGCCTTACTGGCAATAGTATTGGCTTCCCTGAGCATCTCCTGGCTGATAAAATCCAGTCTGCGGCCGGCCTGTTCATTCGACTGACAGCTTTCAACAAATTGCTGTAAATGTGAATCCAATCTAGCAACTTCCTCGGAAATATCCGATCTATCCGCAAAAATCGCCACTTCTCTTGCAAGGGTCTCTTCGTCTAAATTCAGTTTCGCTTCCGCCAGCAGTATATCCACTCTTTGCCTGAGTTTTTTCGCATACTCCCGCGTCACTGTATCGCCTCGGGCATTTATATATTCAAGGTCTCCCGCTATGGACTGGCAGTATCCTTTTAGCTCCTCTTCAAGGAAACCTCCCTCAGAAGCCCGCATTTGCTTAAGTTTATCTATCGCTTCCTGACTTATAACCAGGACCGATTCTCTGGTTTTCTTTACTAACTTTTCATCAGGCGTTGCCGGTCGAACAACCCCCGGCAGGCTCAACAAATTACCAATATCAAAAGCCCCTTTGAAACCGGCATTGTCCCCGGCCCTGCTCAATTTCTTAACAACAGTCTGCAATGCGGCTTCATCTATATCAAAGAGCACATTCGCCGATATATCTCGAAGCCGGAGTGCGTAATTTATTGTCCCCCGAGACAAATTATTTCTAAGAAGCCTTTCAATATCCTCCTCAAGAAAAGTAAACAGCTCCGGCAATTTTATGACGGTCTTGAAGTAGCGATTGTTAACACTTTTAACTTCAACGGTGTAACTTGTGCCATTAATCTCACCTTTTGCCTGACCATAGCCGGTCATACTGTTTATCATAAAATTCTGCTTTCAATTCAAAAACAATACAGTTGCGTTATCTGCGCCAAGAGGAATCCTGTATTAATTAACGGGCATGTTTACTTCGCTAATCACATCAGAGCCGCTTGTTTCAGTTTCAGTAATTCCACTCGGAATTTCTTGCTCAGGTGCCTCAGGGGATACCGGCTGCGTTGCTCCAAGGCCACCTACGGCATTACTGTCATCAGAAGTACCTGGTTGCGCCTGAGTATCATCAGCCGGAACGGTCTGTTGCCGGTCTGTCGGCATCTGCTGCCGTACCGGCTGCTCCGTTCCGTAATCACCGACACTTTGCCTGTAAAATTTGGCCATTATCACTGCAAGAGTTAGAAATACGCCCGTAAGAATTATTGTAACCCAGGTCAGGAAGTCACCGGTTTTGGAACCCAGAATCCCACTGGCCATAGCGCCACCAAAAGCCCCACTCAAGCCTCCGCCTCTGCCTTTCTGTACCAATACAATCAGAATTAGCGCCAAACAGCATAAAACGAACAGAACGGCGACTATTTTCATAATAAAACTCACCGCTAATAACGGAAAAGCAGTCATATCTGCTGTCCTTTCAATTTGTCATCTACAAAATTTATGTTTATTCCGACTCTACAAGAATTTATATCTCACTTAGCACTAAATCCGCAAATCCGAATCATAATGCCGTCCGAATAATAGCAAGAAAATCATCGGCTTTGAGACTTGCTCCACCGACCAGCAAACCATCAACATCCCGCTGGCTCATCAGGTCCGCTGCGTTAGCCGGTTTTACCGAACCGCCGTATAGAATGCGAATTTCATCAGCCAAGTTTTTGTCATACATCCGGGCTAAAAGATTCCGTATAAAATCATGCACTTCCTGAGCCTGCTGTGGCGTTGCCGTCAGTCCGGTACCAATCGCCCAGACGGGCTCGTAAGCAATAGTTACTGCCGCGAGCTTTTCGGCACTCAAACCAGCCAGTCCTTCTTTAACATGCCGAGTCACAACTTCATTCGTTTGCGATGCCTCGCGTTCTTTAAGTAATTCACCCACACATAATATCGGCAAAATACCGCCGCTTATAGCAGCAGCAACTTTTTTATTTATCAGCTCATCAGTTTCACCAATTACATGCCTGCGCTCCGAATGGCCGCATAAACAATAGTTACATCCAATATCTTTGAGCATCGAAACGCCTATCTCTCCTGTGAAAGCACCATCCGGCTCAAAATATACATCCTGAGCACCAATAGCAATGTTCGAACCGTTAAGGGCCTTCCCAACAGCCCGCAAATAAACGAACGGAGGAAAAACCGCCAGGGTCACAGCATGACCCTCCAGCTCGATAGAGCCCGAGGCGAGATGATCAGCAAGACCAACGCTGGTAAGGCTGTTCGTGTTCATCTTCCAGTTGCCGGCGATAAATGGCTTTCTCATAATATTCTCCTACAAACCAAGGTTCGATTGACAGTTGATAAACGAACAACGAGCTAACAACTGCGAACTCGATTAAAGCAACTCCGTTGCCCTTGGGAAACTGCCCAATATCGAAAGCTGAAGGCAGTGCTTACGTGATCCTTCCAGTCCATCCTGGATCTTTTTATCACTTCTGTGCCCCAGGAAATCCATAAAGAAATAGTATTCCCACTGCCTCTTTTTACTGGGCCTGGACTCAATATTTGTCAGGTTAATCTCATACTTCTTAAACACATCCAATACATCAGCCAAAGCTCCTGCTTTATGAGCCGTGCTGAACAATATGGCGGTTTTATCTTCACCGGTGCGTCTTGCATCTTCCCGGCTGATTACAAGAAATCTGGTCACGTTGTTGGCAATATCCTCGATATTTTCATAAACAACTTTCAACCCGTACAATTCGGCGGCGATGCGCGAACCTATTGCGGCTGCCCTTGGTTCACCGGCGGCCATTTGAGCCGCCTTGGCGGTGGAAGCAACAGCGACGGTCTGGGCGTCCTTGAAAGTAGCACTTAACCACTTCCGGCACTGAGCGAACACCTCCGGCTTTGAATATATAACCTCAATCTCATCAAGCGAACAATTCGCCAGCAGATTATGATGTATCGCCATCAAGACCTCGGCACAAACTTTTACATCCGAATCTATTAGCGCATCAAGCGTCTCTATTACACCGCCGCCCATAGTATTTTCAACAGGCGCCAGCCCCAAATCACAATGACCCTTGCTTACCTCATCAAAAATGCTTGTGATATCCGTAAGTGGTTCATATTCTACGCTCTGGCCGAATTTAAGCATAGCGGCGGTATGACTGAAACTTCCGCCCGGCCCGAGATAACCAATTCGCAACGGCCTCTCTAAAAAAAACGAGCCGCTCATCAACTCGCGCCAAATAGCTATAAGACACCTGTTCGGCAGCGGTCCGGCATTGGCAGCTTTAATTTTCTCAAAAACCTGCTTTTCCCTATCCGGGGCGTAAATGGGTCTTTCGCTTTTACTCTTGAGCTTTCCTATCTCCACAACAACCCGCGCACGCTCATTTAGCAACTGCACAAGTTGATAGTCCAGGTCATCTATTTTTTTTCTTAATTCTTCGAGCGACATAAGCAAAAAACAAGATTCCAGGCAAATCAGGCCATTTTTGTAAAAACCAATATATCTAACAAAATTTTGCCCTTGCGTCAATTAATTTGCCGCATTGATAGTGTCCTAATTTGAAAAAAATAATTTAAACAGCTATTTCACAGTGTGAAATAGAAAAATGAGCTATAAACACACCTAATAATTGTATTACAACATATCATAACAACATAAGCTTATAATTTACGGGATATTATGTCATTATATTAGAGAATATTAAAGAATATTGTTGACTTGGTCGAACTAATAATATAAAAATATAGTAGAAGTTATGGTATAAAGGTTCCGCCTTGATGATAAGAGTCCAAGGGACTCTCCCTCTTGGGTAGTCAGGGCGGTCGTCTTTTATAGAGTTAATAATAACAAGTCTCGCCCCTTCTAAATACATTAAATTCGCTTCTAATTCTATGTTTTATTAAGTCATAACTTCTTGTATCTCCTGAATCCCACTTCCGATAAATTGCCCAATTTATATAATCAACTATTTGTAAACTGAAGGATGATTTTGACTCGTGATGCAAGATTTGATAAGGTTTTTTTATGGTAGCCATCATCTCAGCAAAAGTTGTTTTAATAGCTTTTTCTACAGCATTTCTTGTCTTATTAACTGGTATTCTATCAGTAATTACTACGATTTCATCCCAATTTGCGAGGTTTACGGGATAGCATACATATTGTAATAAATAACCGAGCATTTTTGCGTAAAATTTAGAGACATCTCTTAAAATCGGATTGGTCTTTCTTTTTTCTACTATAATAGAATCAATTAAGACTGCACTAAGCTTGTTTACAATGATTTCAAATACTTGATTGCGCACTGCTTGTATATCTTCACAGGCATGGAAGTATTCTAAATCTAATCCTTTTTCTATTAATTCATATTTAAGTGCAGCAAGCGGGGCATAGAAATTAAATGGTCTTGAAAGTGTGAGTGATGTTAAAGTAAAGTATTTTGTTCCGTTGATCGAAAAATCAAAATTACCTCCTTCATCTAAGAATATATAAAGAGATTTATTCATACTTACTTTTTAGACAGTTTTTTCTCGTATGTATTCAAGTGACTATTTAATAGTTCTTTAGCAAAACTTATTTCCTCTAAAGTTGGTTCACCATTAGATATTGTTAAAGTAGCATTTTTGCCACTAAACAGCGTAAATGATAGAACAAAATCGCCTTCAGAAGGCTTATATAGAGGTTTTTGTGGCTTTGAAGACAAATCTTCTGGCTTTTCTTTTTTTACTCCGTTATCGCCATTATAATCCTTTATTTCCTCTTTCACAAATGTATTTGTATCACGAAAACATTCAATAGTTGTTTGTGCGCCATCTTCTGTAAATCCACGTTGTTTTAATGTCCATTCCAAGGCTTCATCTGAGGGTAAATTTTCCGCATAGCTTTGATGTAATTCATCAAAAATAGTAGGTAACTTAGCACATTTCTCTAATGCTGTTTTTCTTTCTGACGAATTACGAGGGGCTTCAATTATTGTAAAAGCATCATCTGTAATGCCAGCATTGCCACCTTGATATTGTATAAGCCCATATTGAATCATAGCGGCCAATACTGTAAGAGAACGCCCGTGCAGCCTATTATAGCCCCATGCTTTAACCGCGACTTCTTTCGCCACAAAAGCCCGCCCATTTTCATTGTATAATGCTTTGGCATTTTTTATTGCTTCTCTTAGACTAATACATGGGTATCGAGGACTGCGCGACTTATATTTACCTCTCTTTTGCTTTTTTGTTTTTGCTGGTTTTTTGCTTTTCTGTTCATTTTGCTCATTCATAATATCACCTTTTTGAAGTTTATCTTTTTTAGCATTATACCAGTGCCCTCCAAGACAAATCAATACATATTTCATAAAAATATGAAATATGTGAAATTTTTATGATAAAGTGCTTGACAGGAGGTAATTGGGCGTTAGAATGAATAAATAAGCCCCACTGAGACCTTGCAACCGTTCCAACGGGGCTTATGGCCGGAGACGCGCCTGAGAGGCTTAAAGGAGTGCCCTTACACGGCATAGACGGCTAATAGTCGTCCGCGGGTTTGAATCCCGCCGTCTCCGTTAAAGTATCGAAAGGACAGGTGTTTGCTTTGTGGGCTTCGACCCGTCCTTTCATAACCACCCGACAGAAAGTCGAGCGGCCATAGCAATTAATACCATACCGCAAACAAGGCTTTCTGTCAAGGGAAAATTGACAGGAGAGCCAAAATGAACCGTTTATCAACAAAAAGCCGAGTGAACATTCTACGCGCCTTAGTCGAAGGTTGTTCAATCCGGTCTATTGAAAGGTTGACCGGCCACCATCGGGATACAATAACCCGTGTTATGTTAGATGCAAGCAAGAAAAGTAAAATGCTCATGGATACCTATATCAAAGAAATACCCGAAAAGAATATCCAAGCTGATGAATTATGGACTTTTGTGCAGAAAAAAGATAGATACCTAACACCGAGTGATAATGGGAATATTGGCTCAAAATTCATCTTTGTCTCTATTGATAAGGAAACAAAACTGGTTCTTAATTTTGCTGTTGGCAAACGTGACCTTAGGACAGCCATTGTATTTATGAAAGAGCTACGGAAACGAGTTGAAGGCCGTCCACATTTAACTACAGACCGCCTGAGAGCCTACGAGGACGCCGTCGAGAGAGCTTTTGGGCCTAATGTCGATTATGCTCAGTTAATCAAGGTATATAGAAGACCTGGTAATCCAAGACGTGAAGGATATAGCCCTGTTGACCTTGTATTATCGACTTTGAAGGTAGTATGTGGTTATTCCAGTAAGTATTTGTACATCACATATTGAAAGACAGAATTTAACTTTAAGAATGAGTATGAGAAGGCTTACAAGGTTAACGAACGGTTTTAGTAAGAAATTAGAAAATCTACTTGCTGCTTTGTATTTACATTTTGCCTATTATAACTTCGTGAGAATACATAGCACTTTAAGAATGACACCAGCTATGAAAGCGGGAATAACAGGGCATATATGGTGTATTGAAGAAATATTACATTTTGGAGAGAATTTATAGATTATTTCTTGCCAAAAACATAAACGGGATATAATATTAAATTACTCCGCATCATAACTTATTATGAAAGGAGATTATTATGCCTAAAGTAAGCCCAACCAACTCAAGTCAAGAAGATGTATATCACAATAACAGCTTATGCACAGAACGTAACAATATTGAAACGCGTTATCTTCAACAAGGCACTGACGGCAAAAGGCTTTGTAAACATTGTGAAAGATTGAATAGAGAAGGTAAATAAATTTTTATCCCTTAGTGAAAAAAGTCATCTCCCAATCTGGGCCTACAGGCTCTAAGTCTTGTATAGTCCAAAATCTGCACAGCTTGAAAACAGGCAGATTATGCTGTAAGGCTATAGCAAGTGCGCGAAAACCTTCTGAACGTTCTCCATGAAATCGGATAGTAGGTTCAGTAAATGCATGGCCTTGACCCCCTTCACAAGATTCATACGTCTCGATACCATTTTCATGCAAAATCTTCACATATTCGCGTATTCCTGCATCAAGTGTGCCAAAATCTATGTTTTTTTCTGTTTTTTTCAAATTAGGACATTACCGCCGCATTAGATAATATAATTGGCTCATAATTTAAGGCAAAAAATGCAAGAAACCATGAAATATGTAATTATCAGGACAAAATGGGGCTATTTTGGCCTTGCCGGGACCGAATCCGGCCTATGCCGAACACAACTTCCCCTGCCGGAGCGTGGAAAAATCGAATCTCAAATTCTGAAAAACCTGCCGGAAGCCAAATTCGATAAATCTTATTTCAAAAACCTCCAGGAAAAGATAATTGCCTATTTTGACAGTGCCTGTGTAAATTTTGATCCGGATATTCCCGTCGTGCTCAACGGTTTTCATGGATTTTCCTACAAGGTTCTAACCTCATGCAGAGAAATAAAATTCGGCCAAAAAATCACTTATGCCGGATTAGCTAAAAAAGCAGGCAGGCTAAATGCCGGCAGGGCGGTGGGCAACGCTCTTGCCAAGAATCCCCTGCCCTTGATTATCCCCTGCCACAGAATTATCCGCTCTGACGGCAAACTCGGCGGCTTTTCCGCACCCGGCGGAATAAATATGAAAAAAAGACTTTTAGCCCACGAAAAACAAGTACTGTAGCATTCAAATTTCACCACTTCCACTACTTTGGTCGCCTTTAATCTCCTTTTAACAACAATAGAGATTTTTTAAATTATCCATTATTTTAGTTGTCAAATACATGAACATCGTATAATTATATACGAATTATCGCAATATTTCATAAAATAACAGAACTGAAAGGAGAAATTATGAATGAATTTATTGAGAAAAACAGGCGGTTGATACATTTTTACTGTGAAAATCTTAGAACTATAGGATCGTTAATTCTTATTTTGGGATTGGTTGGTAGCTTTGCATTGATCAATTTCATACTTGTCATAAAATTCGGGTATTGGCACGCTCCGAAAAGTTATGAGATGGTTATTTCACTGATGCCATTAGGTGCCTTCAATATAATATTTTACGGATTAGCAATACTGGGGCTGGTGCAATTTATCAGGTACCTCGTCGAAGAAGATTATCAACCAGGCTGGATACTCCGCCATGGAGACATATTTTTTTACTTGTATGCACTGTTTATCATCTTGAGTGTTATTCGGGCATACACCACCATCTCAGGTTTCCTTTCTCCGTTTTCGTACATAGGAGTGTTTAAGACGCTTATGATAGTATTTTCTATAACAATACGAGTTTTAATTCTGGTCGGTCTTGGGCAGATCCTCCGGCGGATTCTACCAGTCATTGAAGAATCCAAAACGCTTGTCTAAAAGGAGGCTACAAATGATTAATGTTCGATTGGATTATGTACTTTTAGATAAGCGTATGAAACTCAAGGACCTGGCAGAGGCAACAGGCCTGGCGGTAAACAACTTATCAGTACTGAAAACCAACAAGGCTCGAGCAATCCGTTTCTCCACACTGAATAACTTATGTAAAGCATTGAATTGTACGCCGGGAGAACTGATTGAATACATTCCGGACGAGGATGAGAATTCTTAAGATTTATTCGAGATGGACAACACCGGTTCGGCGATCCGCTTCGAGGCTGGCTCTTTTGATAACATCGTATAGTTCGCGGCAGTGCCGGACCTTCTTAAAGACAAACTCCGGATCAGATTTGTCGGTCGTAATAAGCGCTACGGTGCCGATGCCGACAATACAATCAATAAGGCTGCGGCGAAGCTTCAAGTCAATCACGCGAAACATGTCAAGATTATCAACCCGCCTATCGAGAATCCCCCTGCTCCACTCAATTCTGTCGTTGGAGACTTCATAATAAATCATTTTCAGATAAAAAGCTTTGAACAGAATCCCAAAGACAACAATTCCGCCAAGCGCCCAGCCAATAATTTCTCTGTATCGGCCAATTAACAAAACCTGGTCCATTGTCAGCTTTGAACCGATGAGATTATTAACCATGCTTTCGAGGGGGTACTTGATAATCAGCCAAACAATAGCCAGCATTATCAGGGCTTTAATAACCGACGGTATCATCCCCAACAGTGAAGGCCGGCCGGCAAACATAACACCATCGTCAATTTCTCCCGTCTCGGAGGAATGCGCCTCCGGCTCTGTATTAGCCTCGGCTTCCAAGGCGCGGGCCTTGGCTGTATTTAGAAACTCGCCGCAGAACCGGCACTTAAGAGCGCGAGCCTGAATAATCTCAGCACAAAACGGGCACTGCTTTGTTTTCAAATTAAAATATGTCATCATTTATATATCGGAAAGAGCTTTCAAAAATCACAGCCATTTATTACAGAATCAAATACAGCAAACACAATCAAAATATAACTCTCCTCGATCTGTCCATTTTTATCAGCTTATAAGCACTTTTTTTTTGCATAAAAACTTGAAAATTTGCAAATTCGGACCACAGAGTAAACATCGCAGCCACTTAAGTTGCCCATCTTAACATTTGGCGATTTTGACCGTTTCAGATTGCCTTTATTTCCCACCTACAAATAAGAAATAAGAAAACAAATGAAAATATACAAATTTTTCTGCAATTATAGGACGTCGGTAATAATAAGAAGTAACGTCTGAATAAAAAAAATTAGCAACTTAATTCTTTCGCCTTTTACAGCCGTTTGCAAGAGCTTCTACCTACCTCCGGAAACTCTGTTTTTTTTAATAATATTGAAAATATACAATTGCCTAATTTGACTATCTTTGCTAAATTTGTTAAAATAGTATATTTAATAAGGTTCGTATTTCGCTTGACCTTAATATCAAGAATGGGAGGTCAAAATCATGAGGGTGGCGAGAAGTTATCAAATTCGGCAAATAACTTTTATATTGTTTATAGTATGTACTGTCAGCTTTCCTGCGCAGGCTAAATACGGTGGAGGCACGGGAGAACCAAACAATCCCTATCTGATTTTCACCGCCGAGCAGATGAACACAATCGGAACGGAACCCAGCGATTGGGACAAACACTTTCAACTCATAGCCGATATTGACTTATCCGATTTCGACGGCAAAAATGGCAGACCTGCATTCGAGATAATTGCCCCCGATACGAATGAGACGACTCCAGAGTATGAGGGACATCCTTTCTCCGGTGTGTTTGAAGGCGGTGGTTACGTAATCTCGAATTTAGTGATTGAGGGAGAAAGCTATCTGGGACTGTTTGGTCAGTTGAGTTGTGCCGTGGTAAGGAACCTGGGCATAGAGGACGTCAATATAATCGGTTCAGGTAAAGATATCGGCGGACTCGCGGGGATGAACGACATAAGCAACGTGATTAACTGTTACAGTAACGGGACAGTCAATGGCAGCCAGTGTATTGGTGGGTTAATCGGAGAGAATCAGCAAGGTTATGTGATTAACTGTTACAGTACAGGAACAGTCATCGGAGATTGCAGTGTCGGCGGACTCGTGGGACTCAATTGTGGCACAATAACTAATAGTTACAGTGTTGGTTCAGTCAGTTGCGGTGAATATGTCGGTGGGCTCGTGGGGGAAAATAATGGTGAAGTCGCCAACAGCTTCTGGGATATAAAAACAAGCATTCAAACCGACAGCAACATCGGCTGCGGCAAGACAATCGAACAGATGCAAACCGCCTGCACCTTCCTGGACGCAGGTTGGGATTTCGTAGATGAAACGGAAAACGGCGCAGAAGATATTTGGTGGATTAACGAAAGTAAGGGCTATCCACAACTGTGGTGGGAACTCCACGATGATAACAATGGTTATTTTCTCTTTGATAACGCTGTCTCTGCCAACAACGATTTAACTCCCGGTGAGTACGCCGCTGAAGTATATAGCGATACTCCTGCCGTTACTGAATACTTTACCGAGAAATTCACCTTCGTGTCAGATACCTTCGATCTTTCAAAAAAATCAGTAACGTTTACTCCAACAACAGACGGCAGCTATTACAGTTATGACGTGCAGGATATAACACAGCTACCAACCGATCCCGCAGGAAGTATAAACCTGGGACTGAGCGATGACAGTTATGGGGCCGCAAGGTTAAGTGACCTGAAAAAAGTGCATATCTTCGGTTACGCTTATACAAGATTCTACATCGGCAGCAATGGTTATATAACCTTTAACAGAGGGGACACCA
Source organism: uncultured Pirellulales bacterium (assembly GCA_964508785.1). Classification (GTDB taxonomy): domain Bacteria; phylum Planctomycetota; class Phycisphaerae; order Sedimentisphaerales; family Anaerobacaceae; genus JAFGPS01. The sequence continues at coordinate 11,650 of CAZDVE010000028.1, forward strand.
GCCGTAACGATATATTGACAACTCACTTTAGTACAAAACGTATATCTGTTTTGTTAGATGACTTCGATCCTTCCAGAAGTGGAACAGTTAGCTGGAAACAGTTAGAGGATCGTGCGGTTGTTACATGGGAAAATGTTTCTGAATATACTCCGACTAATTCCAACACATTCCAGGTCGAGATGTATTTTGATGGGAGGATAAAACTTGCCTGGCTTGATATTGCAACAAAAAACGGCATTGTTGGTTTGTCAAAAGGATCGGGTGTGCCGGAAGATTTTCAGGAGACCGATTTTTCAGAGTATGTACCGCCGGCGGGCGAGGGCGAAACCCCAAGTGAGCCGGGAGAAAGTGGCTCGGGAAGAAGAAATAGAAAAAAGTAATCGTTCAAAATTACGATGGTGGGGACATCGATCGTTTCCGTCTCGAACGACGTTTATTTTAATTACAAAACTTTTTAGCGAGAAATTTGAAAAGAAAGTAAATCGATTATGCAAATTAGAACGAGCTTTTTAGAATTCAAAAAAAACAAGTACATTCGGCGACTGGGTCTCACTCTTGTAGTAATAAGCCTGTCCTGTTCAGGTGCTTTTGCTCTTGACCCTATGGGACCTACGACTACCGGTCTCATAGAAGGCCAGTTTGAACTCGGCATCGACTATTCGAGCAGCACAATGGACCTTGAACTGACCAATGGTAAATATTCCGAATGGAACCACAACACAAGCGAGTCAGAATCAGGAGAGGCTGAATCATTCACACTTAGTGACTTCGAGACGAATAAAATATATGCCAACCTCGGATACGGCATCTGGGAATATTGCGACGTCTTTTTACGCCTGGGAATGGTAAATGCTGAATTCGGCGATTCGATCTGGGAAGCCGGAGAAGAATTTGACCACCAGACAGATCTAACATTTTGCATTGGTTCACGAGCGACTTTCTATGAAGATGGCGACTTCAAGTTAGGCAGGATGATTCAGCTTAGCTGGGCCAACCTGGACGGAGTCTTAAAAGCACCACAATGGACGGAAGATGAATCGAGCGACATCGAACTTATCGAAATTCAAGCAGCCATCGGCCCGACATTCACTCTTGCAAATGGAACATTGATTTACGGGGGACCTTTCTTCCATTTTGTCGAAGGCGATATAAAAGAAAAATTCAACGATATTAACTACAAGGGTGAAGACATAACAGCGGAATATACCTGGGATATTGAAAAGTCCTCAACCTTCGGCGGTTACATCGGGGCACAGATGACCTTCGATGAATACACTTTCTTCAACATCGAATACCAATATACATCAGGAGCTGATTTACTTGGTTTAAGCTTAATCTACAGATTCTAACTCCTGCAGGACTTTAGAGTTGTAATCCACAGGATTCCGGAGGGGAAATTAATTACAAGCAACAAACCATTAGAAGCAGATAAAAATAGCTTTTAATATATCAGCCATAACTCTACATTCCCCAGGTCCCGTAAGCGGCCCTGCTACCTAAATATCCAATCCCACCTTTGCCATAATCTTCTTATTTCAAAGAGCTTATATTAAAAAACTTGTCCTGAGCGTAGTCGAAGGATTGGGTTCGTTTGGCTTCGTTTCTTGTCCCATAGCTTGTGCCACAGGTATCACAGACGACGCCGGATTTCACCATAATCTTTTTATTTCAAAGAGCTTATGTTCTTCTACGCAGAACGCCGAACGCAGAACGCAATACGAAATAATTGGGTTCGTTTTGAAAAAAAAGGCCGATTTGTCGAATGTTCTCTACACTTGTCGAACAAGTTGGGTATATGCGTTGATGAGTGTATGTGTTAATGAGTGCGTATTTTTTCTGATTCACACTTTTACTCATTTACTCATTTCCCCCCGAAGAGGCATCTACCTGCGCTAAAATATCAAATATTAAAAATAAAACTGTAAAACCACATATTAAAAATGAAAAATAGAGCTTCGCAATGCAGTTAAACTTAACTTCGGCTGATAGGCTTAAATTTTGGATTTTTACGTTATGGTACCTATGGCATGAATTTTGATTTTTTCACTTTGATTCATTCGGCTTCGCTCAGAGCCTGCCCTGAACAAGGTTGAAGGGACAAGCTTTTGATTTGCTTTCGCCCCCATTTTATGCTGTCTTCTGTATTTCCCGTGAGGGATGGCTAATCCACTGTATTCTGTTGTTGTATGCTAAATACCATATACCAAATACTACATACTAATTTTTACCAAAATCCGGCCAAAACGCAAGAAAAATCCCCGTTTTTTACGGAAATTATTCTTAATTTCCAACACGTGATTCGTGAAGCGTGAAGCGTATTGCGTACAGCGTTTAGAAATCCACAATTAAGTCATTCCGAGCGTAGTCGAGGAATCTAATCTGAAAAGATCTCTCCATTGCACCTTCAGTTTCAGTCGAGATGACAAAAAAACGCTATTGCGAGGACACCTTAAGTGGACATGGCAATCTTCCATCAAAAATATGAAAAATTGTCATTTTTTGGCGCTTTTTGCACCTTTTTGTTCTTTTCTTATTATGTTTTTGCCTATTGAGATAGGGATGGAAAAAAGTACTACATAAGGTACAAGTACCTTCGGTACAAGCTGACACCTTAAATTCCCCCTGGTGAAAATCGATTTTATGTGTAGTTACAGACATATCTTGCAATTATTATTATAAAGATGTAGATTAATCTCGTATGGATACAACTCAAACCATAACTGAAATAGTAGATGTAACTCCTTGGTCACACCAGATTTATCATGATGCGGATAGCTTCTGGCAAGGGTCAAAAGGATTGCATTACGCGTATATGGTTTATCGTACCCTTAGAGGAGATTATAAGCATATCTTCAAGCCCGATGCTGTTTTCTATGTTGGTAAATCACCGGCGGCGTACCTAAAAAAAGTAAAGACAAAAAAAATATCAGAAGAAGATATACGTCAATGGCAAAGGTTTCTTTGGAATCAAGCCGTGGTTCCTTTGCTAATTGTCAAATCCCCGACTCAGGTCCGTGTTTACACAGCTTATACTAAACCTGAAAAAGAAGGAAGTGAAGAGCGGATTCAACCTATTCTCGAAGATGTTGCTAAAACATTGGAGCTTGACAAGCTATGGACCGCGATCGAGTCTGGTATGATTTATAGACAAAAGCCAAAAGCTTTTTTACGGAATAATGCCGTTGATCAATATCTGCTTGATAATCTTAATGCAACAGCACTTCAACTGGCAAGTACTCAGCCAGGAAAAACCAAAGAAGAAAAAAAGAACAACCTCAAGTTTGCTCATCGTTTTCTTACCAGGCTTTTATTCGTTTGTTATCTTATCGAAAGAGGAATGATTGGAAAACATTTTAATGACAATGAGCATGAGATTTTGAAAAAGCTAAAACCGGCAAATCATCCAGAGGGCGGTTATTTTCTAAGCCATCTTTTTAATGATCTTAATTCGATTTCTAAAAAACGAAATGCTTTGTGTCGAATTTTTGGTTATGTAAAGCGCGTGTTTAATGGAAGTTTGTTTCCTGACAGTATCAAATCAGAAAGTAGTCGTTACTCTAATAATTTCATTCAAATCATTACTAACTTTCTTAATGGTGAAGAAATCACAACAGGGCAAAGAGTTTTAGGATTCTGGGCTTACGATTTCAGTGTGATCCCGATAGAGACCATTAGTGCAATATGGGAGAGTTTTCTTGGCGAACAAGGAAGACTTCGAGAAGCTCACGGAGAAGGAGATTCAAAACGAGCAATCGGAGCTTATTATACTCCTTTGCATTTAGCAGAATTGACTGTAGATATTGCCTTAGAAGATATAGAGGAAAAAACAAGTAAACCCATTCACGAGCTTACAATCCTCGACCCGGCCTGTGGCAGTGGCGTGTTTCTTGTGTCTTTATTTTGCCGTATTGCTGAAAGTTTTTACCGAGAGACAAAAAAAACTACGGGCATTGAATGGGCTCGCAAATTAAAGCCGAAATTAAATCAACTATATGGAATAGATATAAGCGATACCGCATGCCAAATCACTTGCTTTAGTTTATACCTTGCTTATTTAGAATGGCTCGAACCAAGCGATGTTGAGTATCTTCATAAACACGGTGAAAAACTACCCCCACTGTTAGTAAACACTGAAATAGATAGCTTGAATACTGTACACGAAGGAAACCTTTTCAATCCAAACCTTTCTCTCGAAAAACGAGATTTTGACATTATCATAGGCAATCCTCCTTGGGTAAGTGGGAAAAATCAAAAAGATGAAGTTTTTTTACGATGGAAGAAAAACAACCCCAAGAGACCATGTCCTTCAAATCAAATTGCACACGGCTTTATGTGGGAATTACCACATTATGCATCAGTAGAAGGAGTTGTTTGTCTTTTGTTGCCTTCAGGAGTATTGTTGAATGAAAAAACCAATAAATTCCAAGCAGAATGGTTAAGCTGTGTTACTGTTGAGAGAGTTATTAACTTATCAGATCTAAGGCATGTTTTATTTTCAGGTTCTAAGGTCAAAAATCCTTGTGTCTCTATCCGTTTTCGTCCTCGTATGCCAGAACAAAAGAGTGAAGTTCTGTATCAATCCCCTAAAATGGATATTCGTAGCCAGAAAGGCGGCCTTATATATGTTCGAGAAGAAGATACAATAATACTTCAACAAAAAGAATTTCTAAGTGCGGCTAAAAAAAAGAATGCACCCGTCGTATGGAAATCCCATTTCTGGGGTTCCTGGAGAGACAACCGATTATTATCGAGATTAAATAAATTACCTAAGCTTGAAGAATTGATCGGAAAGCCAGATAGTGGAAAAAGGCTAATTTTAGGACGAGGAGGCGAGCCTTATAGACAAAGCGATGCTGAAAAAGGTGCCAAGCCTTATTATGCGTGGTGGGATAAGAATCTAAAATTTATATCGTCACTAAACGAATCCTTTCTAATTGTAAATCCAAACAGCTTAATACCTATTCCAGCGGTGTTTCAAAAACTTCGAAGATCGCCTGATAGAAAACTTTTTGAAAATCCGAAAATCTTAATTAGCCGAGACGCACAAAAAGTTGCTTATCGTAAACAACCTGTCTATTTTTCTGATTCTATACAGTCTATTGCTGTATTAAATACTGAGGACTTTAATTTGCTCCGTTTTTTGACTGTAGTTCTCAACTCAGATATTACACAGTATTATTTGTTTCATACATCCACAAGATGGGCGATTGAAAGAGATGTCGTGTATTTACACGAGATATATAAGATACCTTTTATCTTGCCAGAGAATTCCTACGATTCTTCAAAAGCCAAACGGATTATTAATGAAGTATCTGAAACAATTGACATTTTTGAAAATAAAATGAACACCCAAAGTTGGTTTGGGTTGGAAGAAGAGGCTAGAAATATCAACAAGACACTAGAACCACAAATTAGAGAATACTATGATGTTGATAAGTATGAATCGATGGTTATCGACGACACTCTTGATATAGCTGTTAAAAGTTTTCATCCTAGACAAGACCAAGAAAATATTCCAACACTTAGAGAACCTAAAAAGAACGAATGTGAAACTTATGCTAAAACTCTTTGTGAAATGTTAAATCACTTCGGAAAGGGAAGTCAATTCAAGGTAAGAGGTGAAATATTTAAAGGTGTACCATATTCAGTCGTACAAGTTTCGTTGGCAGATAGAGTCACAAAAAGTGTACCTATTTCAGACACGAAAGATAAACTCACAGATGTTCTAAAGAGGATAGAATCTTTATTGAAAGAAAAGAAAGGACCTTTTGCTTTCTGTCAGAATCTTAAGGTGTTTGATAGAGATAGTCTATATGTTCTAAAGCCCATGCAGATGCGATTCTGGTCAAGGACAACAGCGCTAAATGATGCGGATGAAATCGCCAGCTACATTCTTCAAACTCGGAGAAATAGTTAATGGCGATGCATGGGATATCCTCTTCTCGGTTGATACAACAATTTCCTATAGAGGAAGTAAAACAAGCAATAGAATTGATTCTTCGATCGTGGGAATCATTTAATGTAAAGATGAATTTGGAAGATAAAATCACAAACAGGTTTTATGCACATCTACTAGAAAATAAAAGCCGTTCAACTTATTTTTTTACTTTGGTACTACGACCTGCTGAGATTAATGAACAAGGGAAAGAAATTGGCGAAATCGACATTAAAATAATTTACCGAAATCAGGAAAAAACATGTTTTTCTTTTGAGTGCAAACGCTTACGTGTCCATTTTCCTAGTGGCTTTAATACTTTAGCCGGGAAGTATGTGACAGAAGGAATGTATCGTTATTTTAATGGCCAATATGCTCGTGATTTGGACAAAGGTGGTATGCTTGGTTATGTAATGGACGGCAATATTGATCTAGCAGTAAATGATGTTAAAACAGCTATTGAAAAAAGACGTTCGAATTTATATATGCAAGAAAATGAAACCCTTAAGGCTTCATCATGTATAACCTCAAAGCAAGTTAAAGAAACTCTTCACAAATATGGTCCCACTGGGAGATTTACCATATATCATATTTTTTTGCCGATGGATTTTACGTCAAGCACTAATTAACAATCTATATCCTCCGGTATTTTCTGAGTAAGGAAAAATATCCTCTATAGCATTTCTCTCCAATTTTCGTTCGCGATTATTAAAGCGTATCAGAAGATGATGGCAGCGTAGCCTACGCTGTCGGCGCTTGATGTCCCCATCTTATCGAGCATTACCTCGTTACTGTTGGTATGCGCGAGTAATATACCCTTCTTCGAGCCCAACTTCTTCGCCGCAGTAATCGTTGCCGCCGTAGCTCCGGGGCCGCAGGCATTACGATTCTCCGCGGCACTGGCAAGCACGGCCTGTGGTTCAAGTTGTAGAGCGACATCGATAAATTTCTTATCATTGACCGAATCTGCCCATTTCAAAGCATTTGTACCGACTCCCATAGGAGTAAAACCGTACCGCGGGCCGTAATGAGTCAAATCCGTCGAGCCTATACAAACTATTTTTTTATCCTTGCTGCGGCCAATAATTTCACCGATATTTTCACCAAGCGAAATCGCCTGTTCTGCCGGTGGTACCAGAATAGGTAATATCTTTGCACCGGCAAAAAGATATTGAATGAATGGTATTTGCACTTCGATACTATGCTCGTTTCGATGTGCACTGCAATCGCTACGGCCGGGGCTGGCCTCTATGATTTCATCGGCCAGTTCCTCATCAACAGGTACTTGGCCGAGCGGCGTTTCCCAGAATCCCCTGTCGAAAACAGCAGGAACGGGACCGAAATAACCGTGTGCCGCGCCAAATATTATAAAAGTATGTACTTTTTCGTGCTGCTGTCTAACCGCCGCAAAGACCATCGCAGCTAAACTGCCGCTGAACGTCCAGCCGGCATGTGGCACGATGCCCGCCACTATCGTCTCGGGTAAAAGCTCATTCAAAGCTATTGCATCGAGAAAATCATTGATTTCGTCAATGCAAGCATCATGCTGACCGGGATAAAATTGACCTGCAACAATTGATTTCCTCGTTAGCATCCTTTGATCCCCTTAACTGGTGCTTAATTACCAATTATTCAAAATAATACCCGAATATAAAATTCTCACCTATTCTTCCGGCCGGTACTATGTAAACTTGCGTTCTTAGCACTGAGCCGTTATTATAACCCCCTGACTTGGAACAATATTTTAACCTTTAATGTAGAGAAAACAATGGCATCTGAAAAAAATACTTCCGTGGCCGTGGTAATGGGCTCAGACAGCGATATGGATGTTATGCAAAACTGCATCAAACTGCTCGAGGATTTTGGAATCGAACCGCAAGTACGCATAATTTCAGCCCACAGGACGCCGCAAATCGCCGCTGAATTCGCTCAAAAAGCCGCAGAAAATGGTATAAAAGTAATTATTGCCGCCGCCGGTATGGCGGCCCATCTTGCCGGCGCTCTTGCAGCACAAACACAATTACCTATTATAGGCGTGCCACTGAATTCCAGCTCTGGTCTTGGGGGGATCGATGCCCTTTTGAGTACCGTTCAGATGCCCCCGGGTGTACCGGTTGCAACGATGGCCGTTGGTAAGGCTGGGGCAATAAATGCAGCCGTATTTACAATACAAATATTGGCACTATCCGACAAGAACGTTCGCGATAAGCTGGCTGAATTCAAAAAGGCCCAGGAAAAAAAGGCCATTGAGAAGGATGCCGACGTCCGGTAAAACAATTATTTTCCGCCGAATAACAAAAGCTACGTTATTCGGTCTTGCAATATTTCGAATATTTTTGTATAAATATATTAATTAGCGACTAAGCCTGCATAGGCACTTTTCTATCGTTTTCTTTACTTCATACAGGCGAAGTTCAGACTTACTAAGAAATATTGGAAGAATACCCACAAACATTTAACAATTATAGCCGCCTTTGTAGTTTGTTTGGGATGTAGGGTTTCTGCTTTTCCATCAAAAAGTGTTCTTCGAAGAGAGTGTGTAGATGAAATTGATTCAACACTACCCTCAGCGGACAACGATATGACGAAAGGTATCAATCAGTGTTAATCTTTTTAAAACAAACCCTCCAGTTTTTATCCGAAATATAAGTACCTAAACATATCAAATTCAAGGGAGACATACCATGTTCAGAAAAATCATTTTTTTAGCTTCTATTACGATGTTGGGCCTTGCCGGTTACCTATCGGCGGCCGAACCAGATGTTATGATCCCGACTGTGGGAGCTAAAAAGCCGGTCCTCGACGGAGTTGTAGATAACTTATGGTCGCTCGCAACAAAACAATACCTGGCTATAACAACAGAAGGCTCCGAACCCGACTTAAATACCGATCTATCCGGTAGCTGGTCTGCGCTTTGGGATTCGGAATACCTATACATATTAGTCGATGTCAATGATGATGCTTTAGTGCAAGACTCCCCCTCGGGATGGGACGATGACCGTGTAGAGATTTTCATTGATGGTGATAATTCAAAGGATGACGCCCAAGATAATGTGAATGACTATCAGTATAACTTTCGATGGAACTACGGAGAGGTAGAAACACCGGTCGAATGGTATCTTTCACCTGACAGCCTGCAGGGCGTGGAATATGCCGTTGCCACAACTGGTACCGGTTATCTTTTTGAAATCGCGCTGCCGTGGTTGACTATGATAGGTATGTCACCACAAGTAGGACATTTAATCGGGATCGACGTAATGATTGACGATGATGACGACGGCGGTGGTCGGGACACACAAATTAGCTGGCACTTAGAGTCTAGCCCCCCACACAGTCCCGTTAAGTGGGGAACAGCGAAACTTGTAATTGGGTCCACAGATAAAGCCTCCAATCCCAACCCAACAGATGAACAAACTGATGTACAACGCGATTTAATTCTTAAATGGAAGCCGGGCGAATTTGCTGATAAACACGATGTGTATCTGGGAACAAACTTTGATGACGTTAACAACGCCGAGACAGATAGTCCGCTGCTGGTTAGTCCGGCCCAAGACGTTAACAGTTATAATACCGGCCGTCTGGAATTCGAACAAACTTACTTCTGGCGCGTCGATGAGATTAACGCGCCACCGGACACAAAAGTATTCAAAGGTAATATCTGGAGCTTTACGGTTGAACCTTTCACATACCCGATTCCCGCTGATAGCATAGTTACCACCGCATCCAGCTATGCGGAAGGCAACGGACCTGAAAATACCATAAACGGTTCGGGCCTGGTTAATGATCTGCATTCTACCGTACCTGAGGCCATGTGGGTCAGCAGCGTTTGTGAACCAGGTTCGGCCTGGATTCAATATGAGTTCGACAAAACTTACAAGCTCCATCAGATGTTAGTATGGAACTACAACGGCCCTCTTATTCTTTGGGGATATGGTTTCAAGGATGTTATAGTTGAGTATTCTACCAATGATACCAACTGGACACAAATCGACAGCGTTACCGAATTCGCACAGGCACCGAGCACTACAGGTTACGCCCATAACACCATCGTCGAATTTAACGATGTTGCGGTAAAATTTGTCAGGATTACCGCCAACAGCAACTGGAGCAACGGTTTTATGAACCAGTACGGCTTAAGCGAGGTGCGCTTCCTGCACATACCGGTCAGTGCAAGAGAGCCAAGACCGGCAGATAAAGCAACAGAAATCGCTGTGGAAGTTACTCTCGGCTGGAGAGCCGGTAGAGAGGCGGATGAGCACAACATTTACTTGAGTACCGACCAGCAGGCTGTGATAGATGGAACGGTTCCCGCTGTTACCGTGCCACAGGCCAATTATGGCCCCTTGTCACTCGAACTGGACAGTATTTACTACTGGTGCATCGATGAGGTTAATAATGCCGAGACCACCACAATATGGAAGGGTGATATATGGAGTTTTATGGTGCAGGAGTATATCGTTGTCGATGACTTTGAATCCTACAATGATATTACCCCCGGAGAAGAAGGCAGCAACAGGATATATTTGACGTGGATTGACGGATTCGAGAATCCTACAACAAACGGTTCAACAATGGGTTATCCAGACCCGTACTTTCCTGATGATGAACACTTTGTTGAGACAAATATCGTTCACAGTGAAAAACAATCAACTCCAATATCGTACGATAACAGCACCGCAAGCTACTCAGAGGTTACAGTCAGCACCAATGACATAACAATCGGGCCCGATTGGTCCAGAAGCGGTGCCCAGGTATTGGTATTATGGTTCTATGGTGACCCGAACAACGCAGCAACCGAGCAGATGTATGCAAAGATCAACGGCAGCAAAGTGATATACGATGGTAATCCAAATAATATAGCGATAAGCAAATGGACACAGTGGAATATCGGCCTTGCATCTCTCGGTGTTGATTCCAGTAACGTCACAACATTTAGTATTGGCTTTGAGATAACCGGTTCGACCGGCGGCTCCGGTACCGTGCTATTTGATGACATCCGCTTATATAAGATTCCGCCACCGGAAATATAACTTATCGAAACCAGCACCGATGTTCTGTTGGTATACTATGCATTTGAAAACAACACATTGGATGCTTCCAGGTGGAAGGTATATATCGAAAAAGGAAATTCAAAATACCCCAAAATCAACGAATCGATAACTCCTGCTCGGAACAAATTTCACCTCATTCTAAGGGTGCATATATCTAAATACCCATACTGCCCCAGCTATTAATCATGTAGCAAATTCTAAATTTCAATCTCTAAAATATCTTTTCATCCTGCTGATAATATGTACAACCTGAGACTTTCGGATAAACACATTTTTTACCCAACAAAACGGCTCATTTTCTTATATTTTCTGAATATACTATTCTTACCCTATTCCAAACAGACATGCATATCATTTTGCCTATACCATCGATATTAGCTATAACCTCTTATTAAGTTAGTCATTTACTATCTTTTTCTACCATTTTTACCTTCCATCACAAAATCTAACAGGCAATCGGTGTTTTCTTGCTGGAGTCATATATGCCCGTTTTTTTTCTAAAAATGGTATTTCCTCTTCATTATCTCGATATCGCTGTTTTACATAACCTTTTGTTATTAAAGACTTAACAATGTTTTCGCCTTGTTTAAAGAAAACATATCTTACGCGTGAGTGCGTCTGAAAGATACAACGATTAAAAAAAACTTTCCTTACAAAATGGCAAGTCCGATAAAATAAGGCCTTTTGGCTACATCTTTAGCAGTACTCAGCTAATAGATTTTTGCATACAGGGTATGCCGACAAATTAGCAATTAATGCCAAAAATACATTAAGCAAGGATTATTAAAGCGCCCATTACCAAAGTAAATTTATAAGAAGCAGCGCCCAACAGAAATTCAACTGCAAAGAAAGGAGGCGTTAATAATAAGAGCAAAACAAAGACTATCATGACAAGCCAGGAGGGCTTTTAAGGATTATTCCATAAAGAGAAAAGGACTTTGTATTAAGGAGAATGACCATGAAAAAGTTTAGCTTTTTACTATCTGCAATTTTTCTACTTATATTTTGCCAATGTTTCAATGTCTATGGCAGCACAGGCAGCGATCCATCAATTGTATCTTCCACAAATGAGGTTATATCTACAAACACCCAAACTATGCAGGGCCAGGGTTGGGGCTATGGTGAGGGAGGCAAAGCTAATTCTACCTCTGAAGGGGGCGATGCATCTTCCGGCTCCATCTCTTCTATCAACACAACCTCAATATCCAACTACAAGGGCCGTACAACACCGATTTCAACTTTCATGCCGTATCTGCCTTCATGGACACACGGCGGCTGGGGTATTTTGCAGACATACTTCGCAAACGGCCCCAGCAACAATATGGCTTACGAACGAATTATCTATCCCAAAAATCCAGATGATATAAAAGAACTCAAATGTGTTCTTACATCAATTCCTCACGATGGGCCATTAGACTTCATTGGTGGTTTTATAAACGATGTCGCCGCCATATTCGGAGGACCTGACAATTTCCATCACGGCAGAGGATTTGAAATAGCAAACTCCGTTGAACGCAAACGCCGACCAGAAGGTAAGCCGCTTATGGTATTCATCGATTCGAATATAGACAGGCACGTACTGAGAGATTTAGGTTTCATATACGTCGGCCGAGTTTCCCTGGAAGGCAAATACGAACGTAACTGGGACCAGGTCTATAGAGCTGCAATAGCAGAAACTTTGCCTTGGGATGTAGATATGATAATTATCTCCGGCGGGATGAAAGGCGTTACTGCTGGCTCTAATTTCTCTTTTCCAACCGGCGCAGGCGCCTACAGCCAGCTTAATTATTCTATTTCTCTATTTGGCGGCGCCTCAAACGGAATAACCGAAGGCAAGGGTGAGGCCGTGATAAGTGCAGAATGTTACCGTTATCAGCCGCGGGCAATTCAAAGAAGAGCCATCCCTAAGTCATTCTATGACAAAATCCATTCAAAAACAACAGCCAAGCAAACCAAAGTTACAGAAAACCACAAAATCAAAACTGAGGTATCCAAGGGAAAAACCACACAGGCTGTGCCGGTTTTACCTAAAGATAAGACAAAACAGCAGCCCGGAATCGAGATCAGTCAGGAGCTTTACGAGATGGCGGGATTCAGTCCACAGCAGCAGTTAGACTATACGGTCATTAAATAATCGTTAAGGAAATTGGATTAAAGTACACTCTGGTTTTTTTAAGGACGAGGAGAAAGGAGGTTGTTATTAAGTACAATAAAATGGGGGTAATTTCAGTGTGTTGATTGCCGACGAACCGCCGGTAGTCGCAAGTAAAATAAAGATCAACAATAAAAGGAGTTTATAAAATGTTAAAGAAAATTGCTTTCTTTATGACAGTATTATTGGTGACCTCTTCGATGGCCTCTACAGTCACCATGGCGGATCCGATACTTCCAGGATCGGTTCACCAAATGCAGACATTTAGTGTCGGCGACCCAGGTTCAACCGGTATGGGTATAATGCTAAATCTGACTCACGGTGATGCACATGCCTCCGCCGTTCAGTCGTTGGATATCGATAATGTGCAAAGTTCTCCCTGTGGTGCAACTCCATGCGGTGGCTGTCCCTGCTTCGGTCACGGCTTTATGCCCAACCTTAGGTCCGTCCAAGGATCATGCAATAAATCATGTGACGTTGAGGCGGCCCAAACTCAGACTGCTGATCTGAATCAGGATGCATCAGCCTGTGGCAAATGCGCTATCGTTACGATTGACTCGTTCCTGGACGCAGTCGGTGAGCAGGATCAGTTTATCGGCTTCAGCACCGACGGAAAATCGCAGGTTCAGGGCCTTGGAGTAGCGTCACAGCAGGTACTGACAAGATCAGACGGTGCCGGCGGCGCCAATAGCCAAAATGATGCATTGGTTCAGCAGGAACAAGCCGGTTCGAACGCTGCCGGTAGCGCTTACGAGTCTTCTACGATTGACGCTGTTCAGACCAATAACGTAGGTGGTGCGGCCAATTCAACCGCCTCACTGGCGACTTCTCTGATTGCTACTACGAATCAGGCTCAGCACGTTTACTAATAGATTGACCGCGCTTGCTAAAGAGCTATTTACGGGGAGCTCTCGAGTTTGACTACCTGTTTAACCAGAGGGCAATTTTCAGGGCTCCCTTTTTTAGCTTTGCATTTATGCAGAAGGTCATCAATAAATCAGGAAAACGAACCTCTGTAACAAACAAAAGGAGTTAAATAAAATGTATAAAGGATTTGCACTTTTACTAGCGCTTCTCCTTCTGCTCTCTTCTGCAACCCTTGCAGACATCAACCAGGCACAGGAATTCATCATTGACTCAACCAGTGTCGGTGTTCTTACCGGAACATCTTCCGGCTCAGTGGTAAGCTTTAAAGCAACGCCTATAAGCACTTTTCAGATGGTTACCGACGGTGACGGCGGTACTACATATATGCAGGTGTCGAACTCTTCGCTTGTACAGGCCGCAGTTACCGCCGGTATGTATGGTGATTACGGTTTTGTACAAAACGCCGTTGCCACAGGCAACCAATCACAGTCTTCGCTACCAGGTTACTTCTCACTGGGATTACAAAGCCAGAACCTCGGTGCGGCGTTTTCGCAGAATACAATTGCTAATGGCGCTTTTGGTTCCACGATAGCAACACAAAGCTTCATAGGGTCAGGTGGGCAGATTATTAACACTCCGTACGGAGTCAGTGCTAATTTTGTGGCTGTCGGAGTTAATTCATTAGGAGGAGTTTTAGTCAATAGAACTCTTACAATTAACCGTCAAGGATTATGAGGCACAGAATCGTGTTTAGGTCGCATCGAAAAGATATTTCTACTTTACTTGCCCTGAGAAGCACTAATGTGTATGAAAAATTCAAACAGAACGGTCACTTCTTCAAGGATGATGGTTTTTGAAGTTCAAGGAAGACTTGTCGAATTTTGGGCAAACTCTAACAAGTTGGCTTTAATTGCTCAAAAACCGGTGACCGGCTTCGTTGAGAATAAGTGTCTTAGCAAACAGAAATTGCATAACAGTGTCTTTATACTGGGATTGGAGGAAAGAATTTGCGAAGCGAACCTTTTGCCGGCTTTTACACCAGAAAAAAGCCGGCAAAACCGGTTCTGTATTAGTGTTTCACAAAACAATCAGGCAATAACTTTTAAGCACCTGCGCCGACTTTTATCTAAGACGATACCCCACTTTTGGGAACATTTACAACGACATAAATGATACAAAGCCATCTACAAAAAAAGGGCTTTTTTCATGGTCTAGTCCTTGGGAGCTTTAAGGCCACCCTTTTATAACAAAGGGCGACAATCGTACAGCTTTGGAGCTCCTCTTTTTTCTGAAAACTCTCTTACCTGCCGTTTCGAGTTAGCTGCCGGAATTAACTAATAATGGGACGCCTTAGATCACTTTATTTCGACGACTGAGTTGTAATCACCAAACGGATTCAATTCCGTTAACTCATTATACGGATCCTGCTGCCACTGCCCATCAACAACAAGCCTATACCGATATCTGCCTGCAGGCAGCTTCAACTGGGTCTGCCAAACGCCGCTGTTACCCACTTTCTGCATAGGTGTCTTTTGCGGCTGCCAATTATTAAAATCGCCGGCAATTTGTACGTCCTTGGCACGAGGGTAAAGCGTTACAAACACTATGGCATCGTTGACCTGATCAACACCATAATAGTCCGAAAGCTTGGCAGCGGTTCGTTCCTCAGAAACTTCCGCTATCGGGATAGGGACACTCTCCGGTTCTTCGATAGGAACAATTTCATCTTCTTCGACCCCCGCCTCAAGTTCCTTCCACGCGTGGGCCTCCACAGAAGCAAATTCTTTTTCATCCGGAAGAGGCTTTATCTCTTCAACCGGAGGTGCCTGTTCAGCTTGTTCGCTGGGTTTTGTCGCCTCTAATAACTCATCAGCAGTAGAACTGATGGATTCGAGCTGACCGGCCAGGGAGTTGACATAATCATGACGTTGCTGCTTTGCCTGCGTGCTCAAAATCTCAGAGGCGAGCGAGCGAAAATCTTTGTTGCCTTTACTGGCCGGGTCGTATTCGCTAATCGGCTGGCCAAAACTGGAGGCTTCCTTGATTTTGGTATTGAAGGTAACAACCGTATGAAACATTCTGTCGCCGAAATGATTGCGTAATTCAGATAAAATTTCTCTGGCCATCTTTGTTCTTATATCATACATAGTCGCCAGAACATTTACGTTCACTTCCTGGTTCGTCCGTCTGCAGAGCACACTAAGGGTCTCAAGCTGCTTGCTAAGACCGTGGAGCGAAAAGTAACCTGTCTCAACCGGGACGATAATATCTGTGGCTGCTCTTAATGCATTAAAAGTCAACAAGCCCACAGCGGGTGGACAATCAATTATTGTATAGTCATAATCGTCCTTTATCTGGCCCAATGCATCTTTCAAACAACACTCACGCTCGGTAACGCCGGTCATTTGCTGTTCAAATGCAGACAGGTCTATACTTGCTGGAGCCAGTTCTAATCCGTCGGTAATCTGCCATAGCACCTCCGTCAATTTTACAGGTTCGTTCCTGCTTCTACTGATAAGAACATCATAGATGCTCTGCTCAATTTGATCCTCGGGCACAGCAAGACCAACTGCACAATGCGACTGGGGATCCATATCGACCAGCAAAATTCTTTGGCCCAATCCAGCGAGAGCACTCGCAAGATTTATAGATACTGTTGTCTTACCACAACCACCTTTTTGATTAACAATCGCTATGGTTTTCATAGTTTCTCTCCAGCCACTGTGGCTTCTATTCTTTTAATTCTACGGCGATTCCGGGCTCTGAAAAAACAACTCCGAAGCCGCTTTTTCAATATTGATAAACGCCATATTAACGCTAAAAAACTGCTTGATGCCCTATAAGCTATATTCGGCAAAAAAATGTGAAAAACTTTATCCTTTTATAGGACCAGCCGATAAAAAAGCTCAGTAATAACATTGAGCAACGTGATTCCGATCCTGTTTTGAATCCTAAGAGGTTATAAAAACATGACTAAAAGAGCCTGTCGCACACGAATTCGGATAAAGAAAAAATTCCTCTTTTGCAATCCCTTGCAAAAGAGGAATATACACTTTTTTGACAAAACGGGCCTTGGTTATCCATCCAAGGAACCGTACATAGCAAAGCCCGCGATTATTGTCCTTTAACCTTGACCTTTATTGCTTTGGCCTTGGCGGCTTTTGGTAAGCTAATAGACAACACGCCGTCTTTGCACGTTGCATCAATTTTATCAGATTCCACATCGGTCGGAAGAGTCAATTCTCTTCTGAAGCTGCCATAGCTGCTCTCAACATGGTAATAACCTTTTTCCTTTTTCTCCTCCGAGAGCTTCTTCTCTCCGCTGATGGTCAAAGTATTACCATAAACAGAGATATTGATATCCTCGGCGTTGCAGCCCGGCACTTCCGCCCTGACCAAAATCGAATTTTCATCTTCCGCTACGTCGATTGCCGGCCAAGTCTTATAACCTGCAAAAGGCCTGTCCAGTCCTCTGAAAAAGCTATCAAACAAATCATCCATCTCATTATGAAGTGTCGCCAAGCCGTTTCGATTTCTTTTTGTAAAAGGTACCAGTGCCATAGTAATACCTCCTTTCAAACTCTTGTTAAACTTTTCCTCGATTCTTGTTTACCGTGTACATTTGCAAATCAAATCTACATTAAGATAATGTGCAAAGTACGTGCCAGAGTCTGAAATCACCTTAATCGCCTAAAAATCTCGATTTTTTCACTTACAAGGCTCATGCTATTCTTCCCTAAACTGCCAAATTGACATACCTTTTGATAAAGCAATATGGCGGTTGTAGTCCGCTGATAAATATTGTAAACTAACTGCGTTTTAAAATATTTCTACGGGGTGAAAACAAAATGAGCGAAAACACAAACGATATAAAACTGGATGCCTTACCCATCCACATCAGGAACTCTGTAAAATATTTCGCCGGTAAAATCATACCAGCTTTAGGCGAAAACCTGCAGAGCATTACGGTTATCGGCAGCAGTCTCACAGATGATTTCAAACCCGGCCGGAGTGATATTAATACCGTCCTTGTCCTCAACGGGCAGTCTATAAATTACCTAAAAACAATTGCATCTCTGGCCAGGCCGATGAGCAGGAAAAAAATATCGGTACCGCTGCTCATGACACCTTCCTATATCGAACGCTCGCTCGATGTATTCGGCGTAGAGTTCCTGGACTTCCAACTAAATCACCAAACCATCCTGGGTGAGGATCCTTTTACCAGCCTGAATTTCAAGAAAAAAGACGTTCGCCTCCAATGCGAGAGAGAGCTCAAGGCAATGCTAATCAGATTAAGGCAGGGATACATAGCTGCGGCTGCCAACAGGAAACTTGTCCGCGATATTTTGATATCGTCGGCAAAAGGACTAGCGCCTCTGCTGCGAGCGATGCTCTGGCTAAAAGACAGTGAGCGACCGACTGGAGCCGAACAAACATTCAACAAAGCAGCCGAGGAATTTTCAATCAAGTTAGATTCCCTTATCACAACTGAAAAATGGAGTCACCAAAAGTTACGCCCGGATGAAAATCAAATCGACGATGCCTTCAAGTCGATTTACTCTAAAGTTGATCAATTGGCCCAAATTGTTGACAAGCTTGAGGTCTGATTATGCCGTTATCCTACCGCGAGATTATTATGTCACTGATTCTAATATTGGCTACAACTACCGCCGTTCGGTCTCAAGCCAATCTACCGATGCCCCGCCGCTATGTCGAAGACTATGCCAATGTGATAAACGGCACCGATGAGCAGTCACTTAACAGAATTCTGCAGGAATTAGAACAAAAAACCGGTGCCCAGTATATCATCCTGACCGTCCAGACAACCGGCGGTCTGCCTATCGAGCAGTTTTCAATTGAGCTGGCCGAAAAATGGAAGCTCGGCCAAAAGGGCAAGGACAACGGGATGCTTTTTGTCCTGGCCAAAAACGACAGGAAATGGCGATTCGAGGTCGGCTACGGATTGGAAGGTTTCGTGACGGACCTTTACTGCAGTCGAATCGGCAGAAACGTCCTGACACCGTATCTAAAAAAGGGAGATTACAGTAAAGGAATTTACGAAGCAAATCTGCAAATCATACAAACTATTGCATCTGAAGCCGGTGTGACTTTAACAGGTATGCCGGAAATAAAACCTACTCCTGTTGGACCAAGGAGAAGAAGCCTGCCATGCTGCAGTATTTTACCGCTTTTAATTTTTATATTCTTGATGTTCGGAGGATTCGGTGGCAGGATGATGGGTTGGTGGTTCTTCCTACCATTTATGTTGGGAGGTTTCGGAAGCCCTGGTGGCTACGGCAGAAGTGGCTCGTTCGGAGGCGGAAGCTTCGGCGGTAGCTTCGGTGGTTTCGGCGGTGGAATGGGAGGCGGGTTCGGAGGCGGCGGAGCAAGCGGCGGATGGTAGGAAAAAAGAAAAAGTAAAAATTAAAAAGGAAAAAGGAAAATGAGAAACTTCGGAAAAGCATGGATTATTCTCGTCGTTTTATTAATAGCTCTTTTATTAGTTGGGCTGGGGATATTTCGCTGGTACATCAGCGGCTATAATAAAGCAGTAAACCTTGAGCAGGAAGTGGAAAAGGCCTGGTCGGATATCGACGCAGTCCTTCAGCGAAGAATCGATCTTGTGCCCAACCTTGTTCAAACAGTCAAAGGATACGCCGAACATGAAAAAGAATTGTTCGAAAACATAGCCAAATCGAGAGAGAAATATTTCCAAGCAGGAAACAGAGCGGGAAAAATCGAAGCGTCCAACGAACTTGGAGGATTTCTCTCAAGACTCCTGATGCTGCAGGAAAGATACCCCGACCTCAAGGCAAATGAAAACTTCCTTTCGTTACAGGCCCAACTTGAAGGAACAGAGAATCGCATTTCAGTCGCCCGAACAAGATACAACGAAGCGGCAAAGCAGTTAAATTCTTATTACAGACAGTTTTTTGGCTCATTTTTCTGCAGGCGGGCCGGCGTAGAACCGGTAGAATATTTCGAGGCCACCGAGCAGGCACAGACCGAAGTGCCTCAAGTGGAATTCTAACCGTAAAAGCCGGATTAAAAAGATGGCAAACGAAAAAGGTAAAAAGCCCAAAGAAAGCGCCGTAGAGACAAGATACCTGATTATGCCGAATCAAGCCAACCCCCAAGGCACTGCCTTCGGAGGTGCGATTGTTGCTCTGATTGATATGGTGGCAGCGATGGCGGCACAGAAAGATTAAAAGAAAGCGCAGATCAACAACCTGAGTGTGAGTCATGCAATATGAATGTCAAATGTATTCGGAAGTATGTACTTAACGCACGGAAACGGTTTCTGTGCTAAAATGGTAAAAAACTGTATAAAACAAAACTTTATTGCACAATATTGAACTTTTGTGCATATTTATGTTACAATACAATAAAAGACGATATAATGAATTGAAAAAGAGAAGGTCTATGGCACACGAAAGTATCCAAATAGCAAATTTCTTTATTGAACAAAGTATTGCAGAAGATAAATCCATTACACCTCTTTAATTCCTTATTTTTCCTGATGTTATGACATAATATGTAAAAGACTACTCCAAAGTATCAATTGGAGACGATATATTAAAAATTACAAATTCAATAGCGGTAAGAAATATAAATATATCAAAGGAGGTTAAATAATATGTGGCTTCAATGCAAAGTTTTACCAGGCCAATATAGTGGTGAATGCGCCATCAAGGGGAGATTATTCAATGATAATGAATTTTCTCTTTTTGCAGACAGGAATGATGTTGTTTTTGATGGTGAATTATCAATAAATAATCCCATAGATGGATGGATAAAGGTTATACCAGGTCCTCAAAAGGATGATTTATTATTAGTGAGTCTTCCACAACCAGCATTTGAAAATGGGAAGAATATAATAGTTAGGACGGCACAAGTTAGAGATTAGTCGTGATCCTTTCAAATCTTGAAATACAGAAGGCGATTGATGATGGAAGATTAAAAATTATACCTGAACCTTTACCCCGTAAAATTACCCCAGACCAACCAAGTGATTCTTGTCCTTATAATACAACTTCAGTTGATTTACGATTGCATAGCGAAATTGCTGTTCCAAAATCAGGTAAGTATTCTACTGATATGACTCAGCCTGGAGCAATTTCAGAACAGATTACAAAAAATTCAACTCCATTAACAATAAGCCAGGAACAACCATATAAATTAAAACAGAATAAATTCATTATAGCATGGACACTTGAAACAGTCGAATTATGTAAAAATAAAGTAAATGACCTTCCATATTTAGCCGCTCGTATTGAAGGGAAAAGTAGTAATGCAAGATGTGGTGTCCTTATACATTTTACAGCCCCTACTGTTCATGCTGGTTGGAGAGGTAGACTCACTTTGGAAATGATAAATCTTAGCCCTGCTGCTTTTTTGCTTACACCAGGAATGTATATTGCTCAACTTATATTAGAAGAAGTAAAAGGCGAAGTAGAATGGATGCCAAGCCAGTTTCAAAATCAAACAACTGCTACTGGATTAAAATAATTATATATTTAACATTTTGGCTCATAATACATTAACCGTTTGCCTTCTGAATTTCTTATCGCAATAGCTACACGGTTCCCGTCATTGATATTACGTGTTGACCAGCAAAATTCAAACTCACTTAAATAACGGTGTAAATGTTTCTTGCTTACCGCATGAAATGTCCCGTAGATTCCCCGCTTAATCAAAGCAAAAAATGATTCTGCGGTATTGGTATATATATCACCATGAGCATATTCTTTGCGACTATGATTGACAACACTATGGCCATTGCGAAACTTTTTACCTATCTTTTTATAAGCGTGTAGCTCATCGGTAATAAGTCTCGTTTTTGATATATCTACATTTTCTCTAATGGCTGATTTCAATGTTTTACCTGTCACGTCCGGTAAAACACGAGTACGAACATTTCCATTACGTTCCACTAAACCCAATACCGGAGTTTTTTGTGTGCCTCGACCAGTTATCATTTTTGGCCCGTGAAATTGCCTTTTTTGTCTATATCTCGGCTTGCCTCCGACATAAGTTTCATCCACTTCAACAATACCAGATAATTTAGTTTCTGCGTTTGGTTCGGCCATAGCAAAACGAATGCGATGCATCATAAATAAAGCTGTTTTATACGAAATTTGACACTCTCGTTTAATCTGTAATGCACTTATGCCTTTTTTGGAAGAACAGGCCCGCCAAAAGGCATAACACCAAATCTTAAGGGGAATATGAGAATCTTCAAAAACCGTCCCTATTCGTACAGTAAATTGCTTTTTGCAACCTTTACAACGCCATAAAAAACGCTTGTTTCGTCCACCATTAGAATCTTTCATTTTTCTAACATTTATATCACCACAACGAGGACAAGCAGGCATATTGCCCCAACGTTGTTTTTCTATAAATTCAACCGCAGCAGTTTCATCAACACAGGCTCTTGGTATCTCATTTAAAATCCCGTTTTTTGCTTGTTTTTTAGCCATAATGGTATATTAAACCATTATACTATGTGCGTCAAGTAAAAAATTGAAATATCTTGAAAAAAGTTAAAATTGCCGATATAATATGTGCCCCTGCTCGGAGTCGAACCGAGATGACCACACGAGCCACGACAACCCAAATGCCGCGTGTATGCCTATTTCACCACAGGGGCACAAATAGGGAATCTTGCGCAGGCAAATACAAAACCTACGCAAGATTCAGTAAAAATAAGCTTGACGTGGTGGTTTTCTGGGATAAATTAAATGATAAGGGCAGTCTAACATTAGTTAGCCTCCGTGCTGACGACCAGAAAAAATACTGATTGTCCTTAAGAGCCGGAAGTGTAGCAGCACAATCCGGCTCTACTTTTATTCTTCTTGATTTATGTCATGTTTACCTCTAAGACCATATACTCCATGTTTAACGCGATAGAAAAGGTCTGGACGCCTGCTAAGAGCAGAAGGTACAAGATTGTTCAAAGGAACTTTTGCATTGCTTGAATATTTCCTTTGTTCAAGAGCATCAACGATTTCTGCAACCGTCATAGGAACTGGAGAATCATTGAATATTTTTTTGATTTGTGCGCCCAAAGAACCTTCTCTCGGTGCTTTGATTCGCTGGGAAGTTTTATGATTTTTTTTGCTAATTAAAGATTCTAACTCATTAAGAGCAGCTTTTTTAAGAGCTAATTGAAACTCAAGTCCCTGAATTTCTTGCTTGATTTCCTGTATTCTCTGTTTTATACTACTCATATCGAACTCCTTACGTTTAAGGTGTTTCAGATTGAATGTAATTATAGCATTAAGCAAAGTGGCGCCAATAACTAAAAATAAAAAATATTGCTATTTTTATAATTGATGAAATATGGCAAAAAAAGATAGCAAACGTGGGCCTAAGGAAGACCGTCTTAAAATCAATGAGGATTGGGAAAATGCGATGAGCAAAGCACTTAAGAAGAAACGCCCAAAAGATGGTTGGCCTAAAAAAGGCAAAAATAGCCAAAAATCTGATTAAAAACAAGATTTTTGTAGCTTATCATTCCTAAAATTACCCCCTGTGCGTTAAGTATATACTTCCGAATGTATTTTTCTCAGGAACGAACTATCAAAATCTACTCTGTCGGTGGGTCCAGATACTGAAAAAATTCCGAATCGCCCGGTAAAACAATGGTTGTGCCTTGGCTAAGCGATTTCCCATAAGCTTCCAATGTCCGGATAAATGAGTAAAACTCAGGATCCTTTTCGTATGCCTGGGCATATATTTTGAGTGCTTCGGCGTCACCTTCTCCCTTTAATTTCTCGGCCTGCCTGTAACTTTCGGCGAGCAGGATGGTCTTTTCCTTGTCCGTTTGGGCTGTAATTTTTACAGCTTCTTCCTCACCTTCGGAGCGATATTTCTTTGCGATTCTCTGCCTTTCGGCCTTCATACGAGCATAGACCGAATGGGTCACTTCCTGAGGCAGATCGGCCCGTTTGATTCGCACATCGATAACCTGAATTCCATAATCAGCGGCCTTCTGGTCACACTGCTCGGCTACCTTGTGCATGATCTCCTGGCGGTTAACCGACACTATTTCCGTCAGGCTATGCCGAGCAAGCTCCTCACGCATTTCCGAAAATACAATATCATCCAGTCTTGACTGAGCCCCGAACTCATTTCCAACGGTTTGATAGAATTTGAGCGGATTTATGATTTTCCAGCGGGCATAATTATCAATCACCAAGTGCTTCTTATCGTCTGTGATAATTTTCGCCGCCGCAGCATCATATTCCAAAACCCTGGCTTCAAATCTGTGCACCGCCTGAACCAGAGGGATCTTGAAGTGCAAGCCCGGCTGTTTGACCTCCCTTACGAATTTTCCCAACTGAGTTACAATCACCTGTTCGGTTTCATCTACAGTGAACAGTGATGTGGTCAAAACCGCTGAAATGATCACGATTAATACAATAATAATGAAGAATTTTTTATTCATCTTGACCTCCGAGTCTCTGGATTTTGTGGCGTATTGCCGAATGGGGCACCCTCAAGGGGCAACAATTTTAGCAGACCATCTCCTGAGGGAGAACTAATGATAAACTTTTTGATGTTCGGTAGTACCTGCTCCATCGTTTCCAGATAGAGCCGTTTTCGTGTCACATCTTTTGCCTTTTCGTATTCTTGAAGCACGGCCAAGAATTTCTCCACATCGCCCTGGGCCTGTTTTATCTTCTCTTCCTTGTATGCTTCCGCGGCCAAAACGATGCTCCTTGCCTGGCCGCGTGCCTTTGGGATAATGTCCTCTTTGTATCCCTCCGCTTCCTGTATCAATTTTTCCCTGTCCTCCTTGGCGCTGACCACGTCGCTAAATGACGATGCAACCTCTTTGGGCGGCTGGACAGTTTGAAGTTTAACCTCGATGATTCGAACGCCGCTATTGTATCCATCCACTATCTCCTGAAGGAGCGCACGAATGTCAATTTCAACCTGCAGTTTCTCTTTAATGAGCACATCATCAATCGGCCTTTTACCGACAACCTGCCGCAGCGCCACTTCGGCGGCATCCTTAATCGTGCCCTGGGACCCTTCCAGATTGCGAACGTTAAACAGGTAGTCGGCAGGGTCCTTTATCTTATACTGGACTATGATTTGTGCATCGATAATCTGCTCGTCACCAGTCAGCATTAACGACTCTTCGGGGTGGAAGTTATACCTCGCCGGCGGACCCGGGCTAACGGTTTCAAAGCCGATTTCTACTCGCCGAACCTGCTGTATTTTCGGTTTGTCGACTCTTTCGATCGGGCGGGGCAGGCGATAATGCGGACCCGGTTCCGTTACCCTCACAGCTTTGCCAAATCGGCGGACTACACCCTGCTCATCAGGCCCTACGATATAAATTCCTGACAAAAGCCACAGGACAATAAGGGCCGGGATCGTCCACTTTAACCAAGTGAACCACTGTTTATGAAGTCTAAGTTTAAACCGTATATCATCTTCCCAGCGACTTATCCGTTCCATTTGAGATCCTTTCCAAGATATAAGCGACATCCAGCCGCCGCATAACAACAATTATAAATCAGCCCCACGCTGCGTCAAGAAGATAAAAAAGGGAGAGTTGAGCTTGCCTGGCTGCGAATGTTTGGGTATGATAGGGAGTCGTATTGAATTATATATAATTTATCTCCCTGTATTCTCTGGAAAAATGGCAAACGAAAAAGGTAAAAAGCCCAAAGAAAGTGCCGTAGAGACAAGATATCTAATTATGCCAAACCAGGCCAATCCACAGGGTACAGCATTCGGTGGAGCAATCGTTGCTCTGATTGATATGGTCGCGGCGATGGCGGCACAAAGGCACGCAGGCTGTGAAGTCGTTACCGCAGGAATTGATTCACTCGCCTTTAGAGAGCCGATTCGCATCGGCGACCATGTCACCCTAAAGGCCTCCGTTAATTACGTCAGTCACTCATCCATGGAAGTAGGTGTACAGGTGGCTAAAGAAGACCCCTACAGTGGTAAAAAAGTCCTGGCTACAACTGCATTCTTGACGTTCGTAGCACTGGACGAAAATAAAAAACCAACCTCCGCCCCTCCGATAGTGCCGGAATCGGCGGATGAAAAACGCCGCTACGAAAATGCAAAACTCCGCGTCCAGGCCCGAAAAGAACTAATAAAGAAAACAAGCTGACCCATAAAAACTAGAGGCAAAAAAGGCGGTTTTATACTTTTTCCAATTATTCCTGATATTTGACATCAAGTTTTCCGGAACTTTTTTAGCATTATGACGACTTAATCTTTTGATAGAAAAACTAAAAGAATAATTCGTGAGGGAATGCCTGAAAGTTAATTTGCAGTGAAACCAGACAAAGCAATCGAGATAAAAAGTCTCACAAAACGATACGGCAGTGCTCGAGGTGTCGAGGATTTATCGTTCGATATCAAAAAAGGGGAAATCTTCGGCTACCTCGGCCCAAACGGCTCCGGTAAAACAACAACGATACGCTGTATGATGGGTTTAATCAGGCCGACATCAGGCCAATGCAATATTTTGGGCCATCGTATCAAGCCGGGAAAGGCAATCCAACATACACGCATTGGCTATCTGCCAGGCGATTTTCAAATCTGGCCGGGACGTTCGGCGCGAAAGTCACTCAAGCTCCTGGCCGAACTGGGCAACGGCAAAAACTGTAATAAAAGGCGAGATGAATTAGCCGAACGGCTTGACCTGGAACTAGACCGAAAAGTCAGAGCTTTATCTAAAGGAAACCGCCAGAAGGCTGGTGTCGTCTATGCCTTTCAGCATCAACCTGAAGTGCTTATTCTGGATGAGCCGACCATCGGACTCGATCCGCTGATAAGTCAGGTTGTGCTCGATCTGATTCGGGAAGCCGCCAATAAAGGCGCCACTGTCTTGCTGTCCTCACATGACCTTAGCGAAGTGGCAGCGGTATGCGAGCGGGCGGCGATACTGCTGGAGGGATGCCTTATCGAGCTGGCTCCGATTTCAACAATTATCCAGCAGGGGCAAAGACAAATGAAGGTCTGGTTTATACCCGGAAAGAACGTGCCTGCTGCTCCGGCGGACCTTCCTGAAGGTGTTAAGGTAATTAGCCGTGACTCTCAATCGCTTCAGGTTTCTTACACCGGCGCCGCAGATACCGTTCTAAAGTGGCTTGCACATTTTCCAGTCGATAGAATCGACACGCCTCAGACGTCTCTCGAAGAGGCCTTCATGCAATACTACCAAAAGGAGGCCAGCCATGAGAACTAACAACCGGGTTACATTTCCCTGGCCGCTACTTCGATTCTGGACTTTCCGCATTCTACCGGTATGGTTTCTCCTTGCCTTGATGATTTTCCTTGTTCAGTTGGCCGTCTGCGGCATTGTGCACGACAACGAACGGGTAAAAGCATTTCTTCAATACATTGAAATACTCCCATCTTTTATCAAAGCACTATTGGGAGGTGATGTCCTTCAAGTTGGAAATATCGCCGGCCTTATAGCAATTGGATATCAAGATCCCTTTGTCTTGCTGTTGTACATGCTCTATGCTGTCGGTGTCCCAACCGCCCTTCTCGCCGGCGAAGTCCAGAGAGGGACTATGGAACTAATATTGTCTCGTCAGGTAACGAAAACTCACGTTTACATCTGTGCCGGTATCATCACAGTCGTCGGTATGTATGCACTTGTCCTGGTGATGTTCTCGGGCACGGTTGTTGCCACCAACCTTTACGACTTCGACCAAACGGTACCCTTATACGCATTTTTCAAAATTGTAATCGTCGGTGGATTGCTTGCCAGTGCGATTGGAAGCATTGCACTTCTGGTGGCAGCTTGTTTTCGCCGAGGTACCGCTGTTTCACTGACAGTTGCCTATTTGGTGGTTAATTATTTCGTGTCTATTATCGCTGAATGGTGGCCTCAAATGAAATGGCTAAAGCCCACCACCATCTTCTATTATGAGCCCGGGCCGGAAATATTTAACGAGTCTGTATGGCCGGTGAGCGATATGTGTGTCCTTATGGCCATTCTCGTCGTATGTACAGTAGCAGGTGGTGTCATCTGGCACCGTCGCGACCTGCCTTTATGAAAAGCCGGCTCAAATTATACTTTATCTGTTATTATTCTTTTACACGGGACAACTTCTTAGCACCTCTTTTCAAAGGTTTAATCGATTTTATGTCTATCTTTCGATGAGCCTTTGGCGTTGTAACACCCATACTGTATTTATCCCTCAGCATTTCTCTTTTTTGGTAACACTGCTCGACGAAGACGGCAATTTCCGATTCGAGATTCGCGCCGGCTGAATCACCGAAAAAGGCATGTATTATAGGGAACACCAAATCAGGCTTCCTCTTTCTTAATTCCTTTGCCATCGCCTCTATCTTTGCCGTTGCAACTCCTTCCTGCATACATGTAAAAGGCCCCACATGAAATATACCGGAAATATATGCATCACCTCTGGGCGTGATTAAATCATTCATAAAATGATAAGCAATACCGGCGCTTAAAGGAGACTCACCTTCAATATTGCCGTGGAACTCATGATTCCTTTCCAATGTCTCAATCATATCCATAGGTTTTGGAAGGACATGCCTGCCATTAAGAACTTTATGAAACGGCTCAGCGAGCTTTTCCTCAATATGAGACATATACTTTCCTTTGAGGAAGGAATTAAAATATTTCTTCGCCTGTTTCAACGTTTTATCCATGTCGAAAGCCCTGGCTCCGATTTTCATATCTCTTTTTGAATTTCTCTGGCTTACCTTATTGACATAATCCAGCCAGTCCGTAACGGGATCCCTTATGGCCTCCAGTCCCTGTTCTTCCAACTGCTCAATCACATAATTCGTATAGGGGTCATGCTGCCTCATGTATATTTCACCGATATAGAGCACAAGAGGAAAGCGCTCATGATTTTTTATAGGAAGTGCCTTAAACCGGCTTACCGTCTCCTTGCCCCATTTTACGAGATCAATCGTTACCGCTCCATTTTGCACCACATCCTCAAGCGCTCTCAATTGATCTGCCTTTACTTTCACTACCCGGTCTTTGTCCTCAACATATGGCCGGTAACGCAAGATTATGTCACCAAGCAAGTCAGACGCATTTATCCCTTTGAACAACATGCGCTGCATTCTCATTTTATCCGAGGAGGCAAATCCTTTTGGGAATGGAATGTCGGTATAATCGGTCTCCGAGGACGGTCCGGCAACCGGAATTTTTTCCATACCTTCACGGTCAAGAAATTCCCTTACCAGTTCCGTATACTTTCCGAACCTGCAGGGACCGCTTGTTGTCGGGAGCATTACCAAATAGTTATTCTCAACATATTTTTTATCCTTTCTTTCAATTTCCTCATAAAGAAACGCCAGCGCGTCACCCACTACTCCTTTAAGGGGGTGGCAGACTTCCGTGTAGATATGCTTGCGGGCAAGCTCATATCCCCTCTGCGTATTAGTCGGTAAAACCTGACTATCAATCCCAAAATGCCTAAGGCCCGCCGCTGCAACGAAACTTGCATCTCCCATATAAGGAATCAGCCAAGTCCTCTGTCCTGAATCACCATCTGCACAACTGGTCAAACGCTCAAGCTTCAATTTCATGGGCCTGCTTTGGTTTACAACTCTCTCATGCGCTTCTGTCCTGGTCACAAAAGGAGCGTTGTTAGTTTGTGCATCGGTCAGCAGTACAAGAATCGGTTTACCCGCCGCCTGCTGTATTTTTTCCTCCTGATACACTTTAAGGCTATCCGGCCCACAGGCGAAATTCATCATTCTTATTGCGAACAGATTCGGATGATCGGCTACAAAGAGATTAGCCTTTAATATCTTAACACTTTGAACCCAGAACTCATTTTCAACGATACCGTCAAGCTGTATATCAGAAAATTTGTGCTCAATAAACACCTGTGGCAAATAGTCCAATCCCCTAATCTGTGAAAACATAACACCCGAGTTAGAACTGGCTTCAGGATCGAGCAAAACATAATCTCTACCTATTCCGATATATGCCTTTTCGTTTTCGGCTTCTATTCTCTCCAGGAATTTGTCCCCCTCCCGATAAAGTTCCGCTTTGAATTTATTTTCAGACTCCTCCGCATATTTTACTGCGTCTCTGATCTGCTTGTTTGTGAATTTAAAACCCAGTCTGCCAAACTCCACTTTCAATTCCCGTACAAGAAGCTCTATGTCACCAAAATGTAAAATTGGATTTATTTGCCTGCTCTTATCGAGTGACAATACATCATTCAGCACATAACCTTCCGATTCCGTGTAAATACAGTACTTCAGATCAGGTGGACTCTCAGTTCTCTGCTCAATGAAGCTTGGATTAAACAGGTATTCCACGACGGGGTTATCGTTTAAAACAGCAGCGTGGCCCGTTGCCAATTTCCTGGCGATGCAGAATTCCGTCCTTGAATTATCCACACCTATCTTAGCTATTTCTTTCGTGGTCCTCGGCGATACAACCGGGTAAAATCCGAGCTTTCTAAATAACGCAGCGCTCCAGATCCCCTTTTCGCCAAGCGTGGCAGTGCTCCTCTTAATCCCAACCACAGGAGAGCTGTCTCTATCCATCTGGTTAACATTGATTTCTTCCAGTAGTGCTCCCTGCATTTTAAAATGATTGTCATATATCCGATGATACTTGTCAACGTAGTTAGTTTTAGGCTTTCGTGAAGTCTCGGAGTTTCCTCTTGGGCAGAAACCTCCTGTTATAATCTCATCGTCCTCGATAGAAAAAACTTCAAGCTGGCAATCCCTCATGCCGCAGGTTTTATCCTTGAATAATTCTTTACAGGATACACTACGTTTTTCAAAAGACATATCAACCAAGGCCCAGCCTCTGAAGGCGGATTCGCAACGTTGGCCTTGTTGCTCCATATTTTTAATATTATCAATGATATCCAAAGCCTGTCCCCAGGCCCCGAACATCTCTCTGTGAGGATAAGCCTCTATCTCTTTCCCGGTTACCTGTGCCAGAGCCGCGAGGAAAGCCCTGCCTAAAGGAGGACCTCCCTGGGCGGAACATTTTCGCCCGGCGTGCTGTGAACCACCTACAAACTTATAATAGTAGCTTGCCGCAGTGCCTCTTATTATAGCAGCAGCTATTTCTTCTCTGCTGAAACCTTCGGCGATGAGTCTGTTCTCATCCATTTCCATAAACACACCACAGGTCGAGTCTATAACAGGTATCCTCTTAGCTCTAAGTGCGGCTTCCTGTAAAGAATCCTCGACATTCAAATTTATGACATCGGCCATATTCTCAAGGGTTTGTCCGGAACCTGCCTGACAACTGTAGTTCATTTTCGCTTCCCTGACTGTTCCATCTCCGGCGAAACTCGTGAACTTCATATCCTGACCGCCTATTTCAAATATCGTATCTATATCAGGACTATAATGTTTAACACCAAGAGCGTGACAGGTTATTTCATCCGTTATTCTGTCGGCAACGGAGATTTGCTTTTCAGTTAGCTCATCAGTCTTTTTCTTGCTAATTAAAATTTTCTCGTAGAGCTTCCTTGCAGAGCCAGTAGCACCGACCCCTCTTACTCTGACTTTATCTTTGTGTCTTCCTAAATATCTAAGCACCCTCTTCAACGACTCCTCAGGATTCCCGTGAGTCCTTATATAAAGTTTATCGAGCAGCTTTCCTGTTCTTAGTTCAACAATCGCCCCCTTTGTCGTCGTACTTCCTCCATCTATTCCTAACACTACATCTGTTCCCGGAGCTATATCCTCCACAAGTTCCTGACTTGATTCGTGCACTTTCGACAATGAACCGGAAAGAGATGTAGCAAACTGCCTTTTCTTTCTGCTTAACGCTGCAACTCTAACGAGTTGTTTAAGGTTAAATACAACGTTGTTATTTTCTTCTATACCTTTAACTGCTGCACCTATAGCGGCTATGTTGTGAAAATCATCCGGCCTTCTTATAGGAATTCCCAGAAACTCCTGAAGATTCTGCTTTATTAAATCATTCGCGAATACGCCACCAGTGACAATTGCAATTTGTCCATCTATACTAAACTGCATCGAACCGAGCACATCGATCTTATAATTTCTCGCGACAGTCCTGAATAATCCAGCCAAATTATCTTCTCTTTTTGCCCCCTCGTTTTGTTTATGAATCAGATCCGACTGAATAACAACACCACACCTGGCGAGAAATTCACATGGGTCATTCGACTTGGCAGCTTCCACCACCGCTACTTCAAACATCTCTTCCATCCGTGTTTGCAGCTTAGCCCTATTCCTTATCCTCATTTGCTCCTTCTGGTTCTCGTCCCTTGCAAGAGCCGTATCTTCCAGCTCAGGATGTGGAATCCGGCCTTCAAACAATCTTCTACACTGCTTCTCAATAAGAGTGCCAGAACCGCCGCCGCATTTTGTTCCCGTTTTCCAATCCTGAATAATTCTCTTGCCGTTTACCTCCTTCAAATGAAAGAAGTAAGGGTCTTTGGCCCCGATGTGAAATATGTATATGGCATGTGGCTCTATTATCTCTGTTCCTTTTGGGATGGCCACGCTGTCATACACGTATGTAATATGTGACATTACCTCAGGAAAAGACTCAGCGCCGCTTCCGGTGAATGAAGTATTTCTTATTCTATTTATACCAAACCTATTAATTATATCATTCCACGCCTCTCGCACAGCACCGATTGGATCTGCGAAATGCATTAAAGGCCTCGGAGAATATACTTTTTCCCTCTTACTATTAAGAACTGCATAATGGACAAAACTGCTTCCCACATCAAAGCCAACAAAAAGATCCCTTACCAAATTTTTCTCTTCTCTTTCTTTAACCATGCGATCCTCGCTTTATCCCTATGATTTCCTATGTGATGATTTATGTATGTTATTATATATTTGATCTAATTTTATCGAGCATTTCTATTAGCCGTTTTTGTTCTGCTTCCATAAGTACATCCATTATCCTCTTAACTTCCCCTGCATATAATGGCTCGATCTGTGATAGCAGACTTTTGCCGTAGGCGGTTAAAACGATTACGTTGTACCTACGGTCTGAAGGCGCTGATGTTCGCGTTACAAGGTCTGATTTCTCCATACGATCTATGAGCGTTGTTATATTTGCTCGGTTAACAAGCATCATACTGCTTAGCTGAGCCTGCGTAAGTCCCTCCGACGAACCACACTGATGTTTTAAAAGCATCATAAGGTTGAACTGTACATCAGTCAGACCAAAAGGTTGCAAAAAATGTCCTACTTTTTTCCTCAAGCAAGACGCCGTGAAGTATGTGCTAAGTAGTGCCTCATGTGCTAAAAGAGCAACGGGCTTCTTCAGG
Organism: uncultured Pirellulales bacterium; assembly: GCA_964508785.1. Classification (GTDB taxonomy): domain Bacteria; phylum Planctomycetota; class Phycisphaerae; order Sedimentisphaerales; family Anaerobacaceae; genus JAFGPS01. The sequence goes on from CAZDVE010000028.1 coordinate 44,920, forward strand.
CCAAGTTCAACATCCAAAGACATAAATACAATCCCCTATTTCAATTAAAACTTGTTAACGTGTATATTATTGACCTATTAACTAATTAGTCAAAACAAAAAAGGCTAGAATAATAAATTTTTCATACTGCAAGCGATGTGTGAAACTTGTTAATTAAAATGTTACTTTTATAACATTATCAACATAGAAAAACTGTCCAAAGTAAGCACCACATATAACATGAAGTTTCTAACAGAAAATACAACATCTTTCCCACAAACAAACTGACAGCTTTTCTCTTACAAATTCGTTAAGATAAACAATTTGCGTTACACTGCTTTTCAAATTCCAACAATTTCACTCTATATATGAATACTAATACTAATTCTTTCTAATTATTATTTAAAAGCAATATACTGATCAGCATCGTACACTATTAATTTTCTACCGTTACTTCCGAAGACTGAAAAATCCATCTTGCTATTTGCAGATTCTTTTATTATCTTTATGGCTTATGAATCCAGAGTTAACACATCCTTACGACACAGAAAAAAATACTTACTTCCGGAAGCCGATACTTGATTTCCTTGCAGAGCGTGCCTATAGCATTATCATCTTAGCCGCTATGTTTTGTACTTTGACAGTAAAACTGTTTCATGCAATAAGGTGCGGCCTTTTAAATGAATACATGAGTTGGATTCTTTCTGATGTAGCGTTGTTTGTTTTAGTAGAAGTTGTTTTGTCACTAATGTGTTTCCGCTGGCCGCGCAGATGGATTGTCAGGACCGCGATATTGTTCGCAGCTTGTTTGTGTATATGGTCTGTGTTGAACGCAGGTTGGCTTATAAGAACGGGGACACAGATACTGCCTCGTGTTCTTCTGCCATTGTTTCGATCGCCCGTTAACGCTCTTTATATGATTGGGATTAATTTAATCAAGATGCCTAAAGCATCTGTTTTGCTGCTGGGCCCTTCAATTATTGCCTTGGCTTTTTTGTGCTATGTCCTCGCGAGAACGAGGTTGATGGTTTACGATCGTCAACGTTTCCTTAAAAGAATTGTGGTGTGCCTTTCTTTCGTTTTAATAGTGCTTATGGTTCGACCTGCTTTACCACAGCGTCGCTCTCCACATGCTGCATCGGCGGGATTGCAATACAACGCTCAAATAAGAGCAGTCAAGAGCCTTTTAGCTCGGGATTATAGTCCTGTTCCGAATCCGGAACGCAGGATACCACACAGGGACCAATTAGAAGTTGCGGTAAGAAGCGATGGAATCAAGCATAATTTGGTTGTAATTGTGTTGGAAGGAGTTCAGTATCGGTACACGTCATTATCCGATAAACAGGAAGATTTGACTCCATATCTTAAAGATTTATCAGTTCAGGGTGTTGAGTTTACAAACGCACGTTCGTCGCTGACGCATACAACAAAGGCACTGTTTGCTTTACTTACTGGTCGCTTACCGTCAGCCTCGCAAGACATAGCTGAAACGGTTCCAGTTATAAAACCCTATGCAAGTTTGGCAACAATTCTAAGTGATAGGCTCGGCTATAAGACTGCATTTTTTCAATCTGCTAAAGGTGATTTCGAGTGTCGTCCCGGATTGGTATATAACCTTGGCTATAAGAAGTTCTGGTCCAGGGACGACTTGAATGACCCGAATTGTTTCGTCGGTTACTTAGGGTGTGATGAGTTCTCGATGCTGAAGCCCATTACAGAATGGATATTGTCGGATACACGTCCTTTTTTACTTACTATACTCTGCTCAGTGACACACGATCCTTATGAGATACCTGAATGGTTTGGAACGCCGGAGAAAGAGCCGATAAGTCGATATAAACAAGCGATTTCATATACGGACAAATTTTTAGCAGCTTTGGATATCGAACTTAAGAAATTAAATCTTTCTGAAGAAACAATTTTATGTGTGATTGGTGATCACGGAGAAGCGTTTGGTGAACATGGACTGCTTGGGCATGAAAGGATTTCTTTCGATGAAGTGCTTCGTGTGCCCTTCTTTATAATAGCACCGTTCCTTTTAGAGCCGCAAACGAAAGTGACACAAAATGTCAGCTCTATTGATTTAACTCCGACCTTGCTTGGATTATTGGGATTTGATATAGAGACAGCGGACTTTGATGGTGTTAATGTTTTGAAAACTGTTCATGAAGATAGAAAAATCTTTTTTGCTGGGTGGATGCAGGAAGGCCCGGCAGGCTATGTTCAGGGTGATAGAAAGTATATATATGATCCAATTTATAAGGCAACTTATATGTATGACCTCTGCGCAGACCCGCACGAATTGATAAGGTTGGAACTCCCTGAAACGTTGGCTCAGAGTATATCTGATGATATAGTCGAATGGCGCAAAAAAACAATTTTTCAAATAGAACAGAAACAAAGCGGGGCAATGATGCTTTTTGATAAGTGGAATTGTCGCTGGACTCATAGAGTAGCTACAACAAAATTAGTACACTTGGCCAAAAAGAACAATAGTATTTATGATAGGTAAAAAGGGTAATAGCGTAATATGATTATTTTAGTAATATTTGCTATAAATACGTTCTTTTTTTGTAACACTCTGTTGATTTTTATAAACATTAGTTAATTAACATTACCCATCTTAGTTTTTTAGGGTTATATGTGTAAAATGAGAATTGTATTCTGTTTCGCAGTGTTTGATAAAAACAACGCAGCGTTAAAATACATCGCCTCATCGTAGTAACATTGAACTTGTACTTGTTCACGTAAGCCACTTTTTGCCAGTGAGATATGAACCTTCTCAAGAAGAGGCTACGTCTCGTTCTCTTTTTTTGGCATATTTTTTGCAATTAATTCTTATTTATCTTTAAAGGGTCGATATATTGGGCGGACGGCCTAAACACGTTCCGGAGGAGGAGGTGTCCGCCCGGTTTTGGAAAAATACGAAGCAAACACAGGAAAGCTCGAAAAGATAGTTTGCTTTGATAACAAATTTTTTTTGCACAGGGGTCGTTTCGGAGGAGGACGACTCCGTTTTTTTATAGTCCCTTGTTAATTTTAAGATGGTCTGTAGTAAAGAAGAGAACTTTTATATTTAACACTCTGACATCAAATTTTAAATTCACTACTCTTTTTGGCCTTCTCATCATATAATTTGACATTTTATGGAACGGGCTATCTATAGAATAATCGATGCAAACTTCAATAGGGCACGCGAAGCTATCCGTGTAATAGAGGATTATTGCAGATTTGCTTTGAATTCAGCTACATTCTACGCAAGGGCTAAAGAGCTAAGACACAGACTTTCTCGTGCCGTTAGACAATTAGATAATGGTCAATTGCTTTGCTGTAGAGACACTGTTCATGATGTTGGTGCCGGAGAGGTTATTCAAGACCAGCTTACGCGCATTGATTTGAATGAGTGTTTAACTGCCGGTTGTAAACGCCTGACAGAGGCGTTGCGTTCGCTTGCTGAGGCGTCGCAGACGTTAGGCGGGCCTGTTTATCAGACAATTGAAGCTTTGCGATACGAAGCTTATGTACTTGAAAAAGATATATTTCTTATCAGCGAGCCTGCTGAAAAATTCAAGCGTGTCAGCCTTTATATAGTTATTACAAGTGAACTTAAGGATGAAATTATTGAACTGACGAAAAAATGTGCGGAGGGTGACGCCGATTGCATTCAAATGCGTGCCAAGACAATGAAGGATGACGAACTATTTTCCACTGCAGTTGAGTTTGTGAAGATAAACAAAGAAGCGGGTGTTCTTAGTATCGTAAACGATCGCGTCGACATTGCGATTGCCGCTGGCGCTAACGGTGTTCATTTGGGACAGAATGATTTGCCGGTTGAGTGCGCACGCAGGCTCCAGCTGACACCGCTGATAATAGGAAAGAGTACTCATTCACTCAGTCAGCTTCGAGCTGCTTGCGCTGAGCGTCCGACTTATGTAAGCCTTGGCCCTGTCTTTGATACAAAAACAAAACCGATGTCCCCGCCGATTGGACTTAAGTATATCAGGCAATCAAAACGAATGCTTGTTGATAGCGGTATTGGTTGTGTCGCTATTGGCGGGATAACATTGGATAATGTTGAAAAAGTCATAAGTGCAGGTGTGAATTGCGTTTCTGTTTGCTCAGCAGTGACAGAAGCTGGGGATCCAAGAGCGGCATGTAAGGCAATGAAGGGGAAAATAGCCCTTTTTAGTAGTGGTTCAAAAGACCATTAGTGGGTTTGGTATTATTCGTGTAGGGTGGTTGTTCACCAATTATCCACTAAAGGCACCTTGTAAAATTAGGACCTTTAATAAATTGTTAATATAGGCAAATATATAACGCTGACACGAGTTGGTAAAAACGTATTCGCTTTGAGGCTTGTTATCTCGATGTAACTTCTTTAGTTAAATAGGCTTAGGGCTTGGGTTAGAAATAAGACCTTTAGACTAAAGTAAGCAAAAAATTATTATATGAAGATTTGGGATTTTTCTACAACATTAAGGGTTAATTGTTATATCGGCAAGGGTAAGTTATCAACAGTTTATCCACAAAACATTGATATTTACATCAACTTGTGTCGAAGACCATCGAAACAATGGTTCAGTGAGTTGGGAGATTCGGATCTATAAGTATTTATCAATTAAGGTAATGAATAGAGTAGCGGTTTTATAAAATATTTGTTATCTTGTTTGGGGTTCTTTATTTTCACATTTATACAGTAAAGGGTATCGATTAATACAGAGTAATAATAGATGGAGCATAATAGATTTAAGGAAGAACTACGAAAAAGATCAAGCTTTATTGTTTGTGCGGAATTGACGGGTGGACCGGGATTCAATTACGGCCCGATAGAGAAATTTCTCATTTCTTACAATTCAGCCGACGGTTCTCTTATACCGAAAGATTTCAATTTTGTCGGGGTTACGTTACCACAGAATCCTGGGGGAGTAGCTAACACACGGCCGTCTGACGTAATAAATTCGCTTATGTCTAAAAACCTACTGGGCCGGTTGAGCGTTATCCCTCATGTTACCTGTAAGGATAATAATACTGATGGTATATTGAGTTTACTTGGAGGATATCGCAATACCGGCATTGAGAACATTCTTGCGATGACGGGCGATAAGCCTATTAAGGCAAAAGGCGTCTTCGAATTGGATTCAATAGGTTTACTACGATTAATAAGGAGTTTAAATAACGAATCTTACATTAAGGCAAGGCCGGATGCTTTAGAAAGAGTTCACCAGTTTTATCCAGGCGCTGCTGTCTCGCCTTTCAAGTATACAGTAGCGTCGCAGATGCAGCAGTATTACAAGGTGGAGAAGAAGATTGCCTGCGGCGCCCGGTTCCTTATTACGCAGGTCGGCTGGGACTGGAGAAAATCTCTTGAGCTGTTAAGGTATATGGACGAGCACGAACTCAATGTGCCTGTTATCGGCAATGTTTATTTTCTCAGCACCATTACGCCTGCACCTCGTCTTATGCATGATATCAAGCTGCCTGGCTGTTTTGTCAGCGATGAGTTCCTGGCAAAGATTTATTCTGAGCAGATAGACGACCATCTTGAACGAGCAGCCCAGCAGGTTGCCATGTACAAATCCATCGGTGCCGCCGGGGTCGATATTGGTGGTGTTCATGATTTTAAGATGTTTATTAGCATACTTGAGCGGGCGGCAGAAATTGGTACCGATTGGGAAAAATACAAGGACAATCTTCATTGGCCGGCAAAGAATCCGTTTTACTTGTATGATAAGGAAGGCAAGACGGTGCAACTACCGGGAGTTCGCAAGAAATTTAAGCAAAGATTTTTCAATTTTTTCCATCGTACTATACTTGATCCTGACTATAGAGGATTTCATGCATTTAGAAAAACAATGTCTTTTTTGGGGGCGGAGAAAGAAAAAGGCTTTGTTTACAGTTTGTTCAACGCATCAGAAAAATCTGTGAAGTATCTCCTTTTCGATTGTGAAGAATGTGGCGACTGTTATCTCCCGGAGAATTTTGGCCTGTGTACGGTCGGCGGCTGCGAAAAGTCTATGGACAATGCGCCATGCGGTGACGCAACCGTTGATGGTCGATGCGGCAACAATCTCGATCGTGTTTGCATTGGTGAGCTGATTTACGAAGCCGCCGTAGCAGAAGCGGGTGGTATTGAAAAGCTAAGGACCATAATAAATAATCCCAGGAATCCTGCTTTGGAGCATACGGCGTCGATTTTGAATTATTTGTTTGGAAAAGACCATACGAGGGAAAATGCCTTGATTAGTATTGGTGAATCTATCCACGCTTCGATTCCAAAGACTGGTAAAATAATGAAGCAGTTAAGTGAGCTTGGACTAGGTGCATATTCCGAGGAAAGCGGACCTTTGAATTATATCAGAGCTCTGATTGAATCGCAGGTTGACAATGGAGCCGATTTTATAGCGGTCAATCTCGACGCCTTCGGTGAAAACGAGCCTCAGGTAGCCGTGGACATGATGACCGAATATGTCAAACTTATACAAAAATGGGGCCACGGTGTGCCTGTTTGTGTCGATAGTAGTAATGACGATGTGTTGAAGGCAGGCCTAAAGCAATGGTACAGTAACGGCAAGCAAGTTAAAAAGCCACTGATAAATTCTATCAAAGTTTATACGATGGATAATATGTTGCCGCTTAAAAGGGATTATGATTTCGCTTTCATAGGGCTGCTTGTCAGCGAAGAGGCGGCTACCGGTCCGGGCGGCTCACATTCGGTGGATGAGCTTTGTTCCCTTGCTGAGAAATTGTTCGAGAAAGCGGCTGGCGAATATGGTTTCCAATCTGGCGAAATTTACTTTGACAGCACCGTATTCCCATTGGCGATAGATATGCCAATGGAGCCGAATGTGCCCGGATACACCTACCGTGCGTTTGAGACAATAAAAAGGATTAAGAGTGATTCGAAAATGAATGGTGTGCATTGTTCGCTCGGTGTCAGTAACAGCGTCAGAGATTTACCGGGTCGCAGGATTGGTATCTGCAGAGCCTATGTTGCAAAGGCAATGGAGTATGGGCTTGACGCCGGGATTATTAATGTGGCCCATCATTACGGAACGGTTGAGCCGGATCCGGAATTAATGAAAATGGTTAATGCCTTTGCCCAAATGGATGGTTCTGCCGAAAAAATGAACAGAGCGATGGACTTGATGGGCAGGTTCTGCCGGGAAAACAGGAAACCTGCTAAATAACGCCCGTTGCGAAAGTTTTTAAGAAAACGTTTCGCTATACAGTATTTTGCAATTGACGATTGTGTAGGTCATAATTCATAATAAGTAGCGGTTTATCAAACGAGGGAAGTTTATTAAGTTAAAGGGATTTGAACTATGGCAGAAACAAACGAAACACCAGCCGAACAAAATGTTGTTCCTGAACAGCCAGTCGGTGCGGCACAGCCGGAAGTTAGGAAAGATGATAAAAATATGGCGATGTTGTGTCACTTGCTGGCTATCTTTACGGGATTCCTGGGGCCTCTGATTATCTGGCTTATAAAGAAGGATGATGCTCCGTTTGTTGATGATCAGGGCAAAGAGGCACTGAATTTTCAGCTTACCGTTTTAATTGCTATGGTTGCTTCGGGGATTCTTTCTGTTTTGTGTATTGGCGTTTTTCTCGCTATTGTGGTATGGGTTGTGGACATAATATTTTGTATTTTGGCTGCAATCAAGGCCAGTCATGGAGAGGTTTATCGCTATCCGGTGAGTATCCGCTTCATTAAATAGACGGTGGAGGATAGCGGGTACAACAAAGAGTGGCGGTTTGGTGTGCAGTTCATCATCAAATTATTAATTAGTGTCTGCGTTATAGTTTTTTGTACTCAGATAGGTATCAGACTACCGAAGCTGGCGGGCTTGATTGCGGTTATGCCGCTGACTGGGCTGGTTGTAATGTTATGGTTGTATTACGACCATCCCGGAGATGTCGCTTTGATGACCGCCTATACAAAGGGTGCGTTGTTTGGTATTTTGCCGACGATCCTGTTTTTTCTCGTAGCTTTTATGTGTTTCCAGAAGCGGTTTTCTTTGTGGATTGTACTGTGCGCGAGCTTTGCAGTCTGGGTCTTTGCGGCGCTCATTCATCAGTGGTTGCTTAGGTAATTTGCTTTTCGATAGCTTATGTGATTGGTGCATTTCTGTGCCCTCGGGGATTTAGGACTTTTTAACTTCATAATTGTGGATTTGTTGCCGGTAATACTTAATTTGATCGGTTCCGGGACGCCGTTCTTGACAATATCTCATATTGAGTTTAACCTATCTGTTTTGCATGTTTATAGACTAACGAGGAACAATATACAATGCCTGATAAGGTTGTAACTCGATTTGCACCCTCTCCGACGGGATATTTACACGTCGGCGGGGCAAGAACCGCCCTTTTTAACTGGCTTTGGGCACGAAGGAACAGCGGGACGTTCATATTACGCATCGAGGATACTGACCAGAAGCGAAATACGCCAACTGCCGCTCGGCAGGTCATGGAAGATTTGAGCTGGCTTGGAATTCGGTGGGACGAAGGCCCGGAAATCGGAGGGCCGAACGGGCCGTACCTGCAATCGCAGCGCAGAAAGATATACGATGAATATATCAGGAAGCTGCTCGATGAGAAAAAGGCCTATTATTGTTTCGATACTTCCGAAGAGCTTGACGCCCTTCGCAAGGAAGCCGAAGCAGAGAAAAAAACCTTGAACTATCCTCGACCCGAAAATTTCCCGAGCGCTGCAGATTTAGAAAAAGCCCGCGCAGAAGGCCGTCCTGTTACGGTTCGTTTTGCAGTACCACAGGGTGAACATATAGTTGTTCATGATATGGTACGCGGCGAAATCACTTTTGCCGCTGTTGGGATTGGTGATTTTATCATCCAAAAAAGCGATGGTTTTCCAACTTATAACTTTGCATGTGTGGTCGATGACTATTTGATGAAGGTCACTCATATCATTCGCGGCCAGGAACATCTTAATAATACGCCAAGTCAGCAGGCTCTGTGGAAAGCTTTAGTATTTGGAGAGTTGCCGAAGTATGCCCACATGTCCGTGACTATTAGTGACACAGGCGGGAAACTCTCCAAGCGAGAACGACCTAAAGCTCTTTGGAATGCGATTAAGGATCTACCGGAAGAATATCTCTATGATGATTTGTGTGATATTGCTGGCATCGGTGTTAACGAAATGAAACATTTCATAAGACGTAAAGTAAGTCCAGATATGCCCGCAATTGACAAGATGGCTGAGCACCTTAAGGTGCCGCTGCCGGAAATCAATATCGTCGATTTTTTCAAGAGCGGTTATCTGCCTGAGACCATGGTCAACTTCCTGGCGCTTCTTGGTTGGAATCCGGGCGATGACCGCGAGATTATGAAAGTTGATGAGTTGATTGAATCATTTGATATCTCCCGTCTGACGAAATCCAACAGTTTGTTTGACCGACAGAAACTGCTTGCTTTTAATACTGAGCACATAAAGTTGGCGCCGAGCGATAAGCTGCTTCTGCGTTTCAGGGATTACTTGAAGGTTGTGGAATCGCCGATGGTCTCCGCCGATGACGAAATGCTTTTAAGAATTATAAAGCTGTGTGAGGGAGCCCGGACACTTGCAGATATAGAACGCAAGAGCAGGTTCCTCTTTTTGGAGGACGGCAAGATTGAGTATGAAGATAAAGCGATAAAAAAGGTCCTGCTAAAGGGCGAAGGCTTGGCTTTTTTGTCAATAGTTCGCAATAAGCTCGATGCTATGAACGAGCTTTCGGAGCGCGCTGTCGAAGATATGCTGCGTTCCCTGGCCGAGGAAAAACAGGTCGGCCTGGGTAAGGTTGCTCAGCCTTTGCGTGTAGCTATCTGCGGCGGTACAGTCAGTTTGCCTATCTTCGATTCGATACAAATGCTCGGCAAAGAAAGAACATTGAAAAGAATCGATAGAATGATAAAATATGTTGATGAAGTATCCACCTCTACAGGAGGAGTGTAGATGTCGTTATTGGTTACAGGTTCGATTGGAATTGATACTGTAAAGACGCCTTACGGAATTAGCGAGGAATGCCTTGGCGGCTCGGCGATTTACTTTTCCATGGCGGCGAGTTTTTTTAATCCGGTGCGGTTCGTGGGTGTTATCGGTTCGGACTGCCCTTACGAACTGTCGGAAGTTTTTGCCGGCAGAGATGTTGATCTTACCGGTCTCGAAGTCCGGCCCCAAAGTAAAACTTTCCGCTGGACAGGTTCATATCACGAAGATATGGATGAAAGAACGACGGACCGTCTTGAGCTTAATGTCCTCGAAGAAGCGCCGCCTAAAGTGCCCGAGCCGTTCAGAGACAGCAAATTCGTATTTCTTGCCAACACGGCGCCGAAGCTTCAGCTTGAGCTGCTTGAGCAAATCTTAGAGCCGGTTTTTGTTGCCGCCGATACGATGAACTGCTGGATTCGAGAGCATACCGACGACCTTAGATTGCTGTTAAAAAAAATCGATTGTCTGATTATTAATGAAGACGAGGCTCGGCTGCTCGCATGCGAACAGAACCTGATAAAGGCCGCGAACATGATTCTTGACATGGGCCCGTGGGTGGTAGTTGTTAAAAAGGGTGGCTCCGGCTCGTTGTTATGCAGCGCAGACGGCAAGAAATTTTTACTGCCCGCCTACCCGGCCGACGACGTCAATGATCCAACCGGTGCCGGTGACAGCTTCGCAGGGGGTTTTATGGGTTATCTGGCACAAAAAGGCAGTACCGGTTTTGATATATTGAAAACTGCGGTTGCTTATGGCACTGTGACGGCTTCTTTTACTATCAATGATTTTTCGCTCAAGGGCCTGACTTTGATAGGAAAATCAGATATAGAGAACAGGTTTGAGGTCTTGAGGAAATTGACGAAGTTTTAGTTTAACGAGAGCAAATGCGTGTATTTATAGCAATAGATATTGACCAGGCTCTCAGGAAGGGACTGGCTGAGTTGCAAAGCGAAATGCTTGCAAAAGTGGATATCAAAAAAAGCGATGCAAAGTGGGTAAATCCCCAGACAATGCACCTGACGCTCAAGTTCCTGGGAGAGATTAAAGACGTACAGTCAGTCGATGTCTGCAATATAACAAAAGACGTTGCAAGTCGGCATAAAAGCTTCGATATAGATGTTGGGACTGTCGGTTTTTTTGGCGGTAGAAGTGCAAGGGTCTTATGGGTCGGCGCGGGACAGGACAATGAAAATCTGTTAGAATTACAGGAAGACCTTGAGAAAAGCTTGGCTTCGGCCGGTTGGCCGCCGGAGACCAGAAAGTTTGCAGGACACCTTACGCTGTGCCGTGTGAGAAACTCCAGAGCCGGCGTCAAACTTGCGCGATTGACGGAGGAATACAAGGATTATATGCTCGGCGCTATGCCGGTGGATTCGCTCTGTGTTTACCAGAGTGAGCTAAAGCCCGGCGGTCCTGTTTATACGATGTTAGGGAATTATGAATTACAATAGATCAGTGCGAGAAGAAAAGTTGTGTGTGGAATTATAGTTATTTAACTTTTTAATTTTTTAAAATTCAGCGGAAAAGGAGAGATGAAGAAATGGCAAAAATATCATCACAGCAAAAAGTATCAGACAGAAAATCTAAAGGTAAGGTAGAGCACTTGAGACATCAGGCCACCGGCAAAGAAGAAGCCCTGCAACGAGTTATAGCGCAAATCGAAAAGCAATACGGCCAGGGCTCTATTATGCGTATGGATGAAAACAAGTATGCAAGAATAGAGGGCATAAGTACAGGCTCGTTGTCACTGGATATTGCTCTTGGTGGTGCGGGTGTTCCCCGCGGCAGAGTCACCGAATTGTTCGGCCCGGAGTCGTCCGGAAAGACAACTCTTGCCCTGCATATCATCGCCAGCGCGCAACATAAGGGTGGCATCGCAGCTTTTATCGATGCCGAACATGCTTTGGATACTACATGGGCGAAAAGGCTCGGCGTCGATGTCAGCGGCCTGTTGGTCAGCCAGCCGGATACGGGCGAGCAGGCGCTTGATATTACTGAAATGTTAATCAGCTCCAATTCGGTCGATGTCATCGTCGTCGATTCGGTCGCCGCCCTGACACCCAAGGCGGAAATCGAAGGCGAGATGGGTGATGCCCACATGGGGCTCCAGGCGAGATTGATGAGCCAGGCGATGCGGAAGCTGACCAGCATCATTAACAGGAGTAAAACGTCCCTGGTTTTTATTAATCAGATTCGTATGAAAATCGGTGTGATGTTCGGCAACCCAGAGACAACCACCGGCGGGAGGGCCCTGAAGTTTTACAGCTCCGTGCGAATCGACCTTAGAAGAATAACGACCATAAAGGACAGCACCGGCGCTGTAGGATCCAGGGTCAGGGCCAGAGTAGTTAAAAATAAAATTGCGCCGCCCTTCCGAGATTCGGAGTTCGATATTATGTTCGACAGCGGAATCAGTTACGAAGGTGATTTGCTCGATTTGGCGGTCGGTTGCGAGGTCGTCGAAAAAAGCGGCGCCTGGCTGAATTACGGAAGCATGCGCCTGGGTCAGGGCAGAGAGAACGCCAAAAAGTTCATGGTCGAGAACAAGGACCTGTGCGAGGAGATAAAGGGCAAAATTCTCGTTGCCAAGGGCCTTGTTTGATTTCGTAAAGCAGGGTATAAAAATCAGATGAGAAGCGCAAAGCAGATTAGAAGTGAATTTATTGATTTTTTCAGAGATAAGAGTCACGAATTCGTGCCGAGCTCGCCCATTGTGCCCATAGGCGACGAGAGCCTGCTATTTGCAAATGCGGGCATGAACCAGTTCAAGGATATCTTCCTCGGGCTCGTATCTCCCGAGTATCCGCGTGCGGTCAACAGTCAGAAATGCCTGCGCGTAAGCGGCAAGCACAACGACCTCGAGCAGGTCGGCAGGGACACATATCACCATACATTTTTCGAGATGTTAGGCAACTGGTCGTTCGACGATTACTTCAAGGCCGAAGCGATTGAATGGGCGTGGGAGCTGCTTACAAAGGTATGGCA
>CAZDVE010000029.1:0-50790 GCA_964508785.1 uncultured Pirellulales bacterium
GATTGTTCGGTCATTATATCTGCTCACATCGGCAAAAAAGGAATAACAAGGCTGCGAGAAAGAGGAATGAAAATCTTTTTTAGGAAAGGGAATATACAAGAAGTATTGATTAAAGTCATCGAGGAGTTTTAAAATGGTTGAAGTCAAAAGGAAAAATGAGCAGGAATTTGTGGTAACTATAGAAGAAAGAGGCAGCACAACAGAACACGCAGTCACTTTGGATAACGAATATTATCAAAAGTTAACCGGGGGTAGAATGACTGAAGAAGAATTGATAAAGAAATCTTTCCAGTTTCTGTTGGAGAAGGAATCGAAAGAATCGATTCTTTCAAGATTCGATTTGAAAATTATTAGAAAATATTTCCCTGAATATGAGGAAGAAATAAAAAAGTGATAAGGGGTAGTGCGTTTCACGAGGGTAGTTAAAAATGATGCACGTCAGTGAAAATAAATGTGTTGGATGTGGGCTTTGCGTTGATGTTTGTCCCCAAGAGGGCATTACGGTAAGCAAAGGCGTAGCGCAAATAGAGAAAGATAAATGCGTAGAGTGTCAGTCTTGCTTACAAGAATGTCCACAAGAAGCTATTAGCTCTATCGAAAATATCAATCTTGTGATGGCCTTTGGAACTGATGACGGCCACACACTAAAAAGTGATAACCACGTGGGAATGTCAAAGTATTTTAGGCTATACCGATTTTATGATGACCAAGAGAAATTCATTGAACAAAGAAGTAATCTCAAATACAAAGAGGATGAAACAAAAACACACGGGGACCCAGGAAAAGCCGAGGCTACAGCTTCAGCTTTAGGAAATGTTGATATACTCGTTGGACAGATGTTTGGCCCAAATATAACGAGACTGAGAAACAAATTCGTTTGTGCGGTTGTTAGAAAGAATACTATTGAGGATGCGATTCAAATGGTGCATAAAAACATCAATGAAATTATAGAAGAAAAGAACAAAAACAATAGACGAGGAATTGTCTTAAAATAAAGCTGTTATTGGTTGATAAGGAATTTCATTTTGAAAGAGTTAGTTTTCATAAGCGGCAAAGTTGGAACCGGCAAAACAAACATTGTGGCATCGTTTGCAGCCCTGCGCAAAGTATCTCGGCGATGTTAAAGAAAAGGATAAGTGTTTACAGAGAATGAAAAAGCATTTTAAGAAAGAAAAGATTATTGCAGAGAAGACATTGGAAGAACTTGAGAACATAAAAAATATAATCTTAAGGAATAGACAAAATCCCAAAAGAGATTAAAAATGCCCGTTTCAAACTTTTTATTTTTACCTGCTATGGCGGATGTGCCACAGGCGTTGCTGCATCCAAGGCTTGTATCAGGATATGGGAGGAAAACCCGGATGATGTGAAGATTGGATGTCTTCCTGCTGTTATAGTACCATGGAAGTTTAATGAGATTAAGAGAAACTCGGAGAAAAGGATTCTGATAGATGCATGCACTGTTCAATGTGGCAAGAAACTTTTCGAGAGGCACCGGATGTCGGTAGATAGCTACATCGAGTTAACTTCGACTCTTGGCGTTAGAAAGGTAAAAAAGCTACCTTTAGAAGATTTAGAAGAAAGAGTCTATAATACTATCCAGAGGCAAGTACATGTGCTTTTAGGTAAGATTTATTAATTGCGGAGTTGGTTTATTATGAAGCCATGCCAAATTTATGTATTTCGTGTGAAGGCTAACAAAGAACTCGTTTATTCTATAAGTCAATACCGCGAATTGAACAAAATGACTTCTGCCGTCGTTACAGGCACTATTGGTTTTCTCCAGTCTGTTAAGCTGGGATTTCTAAACAGTTAATCCTGTTGTTAATGAAAGGTGAATTCGTGAAGGAATTGGTGGTAATAAGCGGCAAGGGTGGAACCGGAAAGACAAGTATTGTTGCGGCATTTGCCGACCTTGCGAAAAATGCTGTTTTTGCTGATTGCGATGTTGATGCTGCGGATTTGCATTTGGTTCTGGAACCGACAATAAAAAACACTGCCGATTTCTCCGGCGGCAAACAGGCTTTTATTTTGGCTGAAAAATGTATCGGCTGCGGTAAATGTCGGGACCTTTGTAGATTTGATGCAATAAATTTCAATGGACCTGCAAATGACATGATAGCCAAAACATACACAGTTGACCCGATTTCGTGTGAAGGTTGTAAAGTGTGTGTTGAATTTTGCCCTGTTGATGCGATTGAGTTCAATGATAGTATAAACGGGCAATGGTTCATATCAGATACACGCTTTGGCACAATGGTTCATGCTAAACTTGGGATTGCAGAAGAAAACAGTGGCAAACTGGTCAGTCTCATTCGCAAAGAAGCCAAAAGAATCGCCGAAGAAAATAAGAAAGATTTTATTATCGTAGATGGTTCACCGGGTATAGGCTGTCCTGTGATTGCTTCAATTACCGGAGCAGATTTAGTGCTGATAATCACAGAACCTACTCTTTCGGGAAAGCACGACTTAGAGCGAGTCGCGGATTTGGCGGCCGGCTTTAAGATACCTGTTTTGGTTGCAATCAACAAGTTCGATTTGAATCCGGATATGGCCGCGCAAATTGAACAATATGCTCAAAATAGCAGTATCAAAGTGGTTGGAAAAATACGTTATGATAAGGCTTTCACGAAAGCTCAGATTCTTAAATCAACTGTATTAGAATACACAGGCGGAGCAGTGTCGGAAGATATAAAGGCTTTGTGGAGGAATGTTACGTATGCCTTTTAACGAAGAACAACGAAAACAAGCGCAGGCCGAGCAGGAGCGGATTGAGCGAAATATTAAAAATATAAAACACCAAATACTCGTGCTCTCCGGTAAAGGCGGTGTCGGTAAAAGCAGTATCGCAGTTAATTTGGCTGTCTGGTTCTCTATGCAGGGCAAAAAAGTTGGACTGTTGGATATCGATATTCACGGGCCAAGTATCCCCAAATTATTAAATCTTGAAGGCAAAAGGCTTCAGGGCGGAGAAGATAAAATTCAACCAATTTCATATAGTGACACGCTCAAAGTGATAAGTATAGGTTTTTTAATACAGGATGAAAAAGCCGCCTTAATCTGGCGTGGGCCTATGAAACACAATGTTATAAAGCAGTTTATATCCGATGTTTATTGGGGTGATTTGGATTATTTGATTATTGATTGTCCTCCCGGGACTGGTGACGAACCTTTGTCGATAATACAGTTGTTAGGCAAGGCTGATGGTGCTGTTGTTGTCACTACACCTCAACAGCTTGCGGTAGCTGATGTTAAAAAGTGCATCACATTTTGTAAGCAACTCAATCTGCCGGTTTTGGGAATTATCGAAAATATGAGCGGCTTTGTTTGTCCGCATTGCAACAAAAGGACTGATATATTCGGTGGCAATGGCGGCCGGCAAATGGCAAGGGATTTCGATGTGCCATTCTTGGGCAGTGTTCCAATAGACTCCAACATGGTTCCTGCTGCCGATTTGGGTAAGCCGTTTATCTACTTCAATAACCAAAGTCCAACAGCACAGGCTCTCAATAGTGCATTTGAGCCATTATTGCAGTCTAAAAAACAAATCGAAAACAATAATAAGGAGCATATTTAAATGAGAATATCGGTTCCGTTGATACAGGGCGAGTTAAGCCTTCACTTTGGTCATTGTGATCAATTTGCAATCTTTGATATCGGTGATAATCTTAAAAAGATTATAAGCAGAAAAGATGCGGCTCCCCCCGGCCATGAGCCTGGAGTGTTGCCAAGATGGTTGCACGAAAATAATGTGGATGTCATTATTGCCAGCGGTATGGGGCAACGAGCACAGCAGTTGTTTGCTCAAAATGACATTAAAGTTGTTATAGGTGCATCTGCCGGGTCTCCTGAAGAGCTTGTGTCGGCTTATTTGGAAAACACGCTTGAGACGGGTGATAACATCTGTGACCACTGAAAAATTGTAGAATTATATTGTACGGGACAGCAGGCTATGGATATAACAAAAGGAATCTTTCCCGAAACTTAGGTGCGGGAGAATACATCTGCATTTTAGAGATAGGAGTATAGATTGTCATGGATAGTTTAGTTCCGACAAAGGTGTTTTTGTCCAAAGGTGTCGGCAGTCATCGATATCAGCTAAAATCGTTTGAAGACGCGTTAAGACAAGCAGGTGTGGCCCAACAGAATCTGGTACAGGTCTCATCGATACTTCCGCCTAAATGTAAAATTATTGGTTGTGACAGCGGATTGAAAATGCTGGTTCCCGGCCAGATATCTTATTGTGTAATGGCGAGATCGGACACAAATGAACATGGTCGTATGATAGCTTCTTCGATAGGTATCGCCGTTCCCAAAAACCAGAACAACTGGGGATATATCAGTGAGGTTCACGGTCATGGAATGAGTCGGCAGGAAGCCGCCGACCTGGCTGAGGATTTAGCTGCCGATATGCTTGGAACAACTCTCGGACTTGAAGTTGATCCGGATAAAGCATGGTCTGAAAAAGAGCAGGTATATAAAACCAGCGGATTGATTATCAGAACATCGAACATTACACAAACAGCAAGAGGACAGGAGGGTCTTTGGACTACAACTGTTGCAATTGCGATGTTATTATTAGATTGAAAATTTTGTGGAGAATAGCTATGAGTGATCCTCTAACGCCATATGGTAACAAGCCAATGGTAACCCCAATCGTCAACGCAGTTAATTATGAATACAGCTCTTTCGAGGTCCTGCGACAAATCACAGACGGCGAAATAGATGGCTATACCTATCATAGGGACGACAATCCGACAGTTCGAGCGGTAGAGAAGAAGATAGCCGCCTTGGAAGGAGCTGAGGATTGCATAATTTGTACTTCGGGCATGGCTGCCTGCACGATGATATATTTAACGTATCTTAGTGCAGGTGACCACTTGATAATATTCCATGACGTTTATGGTGCTCATTATAAGGTTTCACTTATCCTTGAACGGCTGGGTATAGATATGACCTGGCTCGATGCACGCGATGGCAATAATATTGCAGACCATCTCAAACCTAATACGAAGATGATTTTTTGTGAAAGCCCAAGTAATCCCCTATGCAAGGTTCTGGATATTGCACTGTTGCGTAAGGCCGCTGATAAGGTAAATGCCCTTTTGGTAGTGGATAATACCTTTGCCACTCCGTACCATCAGAGACCTCTTTCGCTTGGAGCGGATATTGTAGTACATAGCGCTACCAAAGGATTGGGGGGACATAACGACCTTATGGCAGGTGCTATTGCTGGCTCGAAAGAGCATTATGACAATCTATGGTTTACACGCCAGGCTATCGGGACGACTTTGGATGCTTATTCAGGTTCGTTGTTGGAACGAGGACTTAAAACCTTCTCGCTGCGAGCGGAAAAAATGGCCGGTAATGCCATGGCGATGGCAGAGTATTTATCAAACCATCCGAAAGTTTCTCGAGTTTACTATCCGGGCCTGGAAACAGACCCCGGACATTCGATTGCTGCCAAACAAATGCGTAAGGGTTTCGGCGGTGTGCTGGCGTTCGACGTCGGCAGAGACCAGGAAGATGCCAAAAAGTTCATAAGTGAGCTTAAAGTTATATGTCATGCTGTCAGCTTGGGAGCAACTGAATCGCTGATTTGCATACCGTACCTAACGACACTTCTTTATATGCCGCCGGAACGCCGAACAATTTTTGGTGTAAGGCTGAACACTGTTCGTCTTTCTGCTGGAATTGAAAAAACAGAGATTTTGCTTGATGATTTAAAGCAGTCGTTGAGCAAAGTGGGGACCGAGCCTGTTTCAAAGACAAGAATTAATGAAACACAAAACAGCTCGAAGAAAAAAGGGAGCGACTATGCCGACGTACGAATATAAGTGCCAAAGTTGCGGCTGCATATTTGAAAAGTTCCAGGGTATGAAGGACAAACCTGTTGCAAAATGTCCAACTTGTGGGGGTAAGGTTCAACGTCTGATAGGCAGCGGAGCCGGTATCATCTTCAAAAACTCCGGTTCTGAATCTGCCACATATCAATCTCGTAGTTCTCCAGCCTGCGGACGAAATCAAACCTGTTGCGGCAGAGAGACTCCTTGTGATAAAAAACCTTGTGAATCTTAATATAACAAATTGGCGGAATGAAAATGAGCATTTCAGAAAATTATATTAGGCTCAGAGAGGAAATCCCAAAAGATGTAAAAATAGTTCTCTCTGTTAAAACAAGAACAGTTGAAGAAATAGAAGAAGCTATAGATGCTGGTGCTGTAAATATAGGCCATAATTATGTTCAGGAAGCCGGGCAGATTTACGGTGCTTTGCAAAAGAAGGCGGCTAAGGTTAAATGGCATATGATAGGACATTTGCAAACCAACAAAATAAACAAAGCTTTGAGAATATTTGATGTTATTCAAACAGTTGATTCTTTAGAACAAGCAGAAGCTATTAATAAAAGAGTTATGAAAGCTAAGAAGCAGGTAATGCCGGTTTTCATAGAAATTAACATTGGCAGTGAAGATTCTAAGGCCGGTATAAGACCCGATGACTATGAGCCTTTTGAAGAATATATGGAAAAATTCGTTGTGAATTTATCCCGATTTGAACATTTACGAATCGAAGGTCTTATGACCATGGGGCCTCGCTTTGGTAATCCTGAAGATGTAAGGCCATATTTTGGAAGAACAAAAAAGATATTCGAGAGGATCAAAGACCTGGCTTTACCGAATGTAGATATGAAATATCTTTCGATGGGAATGACCAACTCATACAAAGTTGCCATAGAGGAAGGTTCCGATATGGTTAGAATCGGTACTGCTGTTTTTGGCGAAAGACATTATTCTAAAGGCTGAACATGCGCAATCGATATATATGGTCACTAAATTTGCATCTAAACTTACCCTTGTTGTATGGAGTAATACTTTAATTTTTTCTGTAGAATGCTAAATGTTCGGAAGGTTTAGAAAATGGAGAGATCGCTTCTTAAAAATTGCAAAGCATGCGGCAAAGAGATGAGCAAATATAGTCCATTTTGCCGTAACTGTGGACATCCTCATGGTTCCAATCTAATTATCTGGTTGTTAGCCCTGTTTCTCATCGTTATGTTGGCTGCCTATACAGCTTTTATGCTCTATTGCTGTTTTCATCCCGAACAATTTGCTTCTTAATAGGATACTGATTGTAGCGCGAATACTGATAGAAAATCATACGAAATTTATATGATAAAATGGCAATAAGGAACTTTAAAACGTCAAGAAGAAGTTTGAAATGTCTATAACCGATTGGATAAAAGGAAGGAAAAAAGTAACCTATCAAGAAAGTGAGGGTACAGGTTTAGTTGCCCATTTAATAGATGAATTTCAAGATAGAAGATTTACATTTAGGGGAACAAAAAGAAAGTATTCAGGAATCGACAAAGAAGAACTCCTAAAAATAATTCAGAAGGAGATGGATAGCGCTCTTATACTATATCGGTATATAACAAAGGTCAAAAGATATACTGACAGAAAAGGTATTTCTCAGGTAGAAATAAAGATAGTTGGCAATGCGAGCGCAATTAATAGATATAATCCATTAGACATAGAACTGGAAATAAAAGCAGAAATGACGAATAAATGATTTGTTAGGCATAGTCAATTTTAGAGAAAGACTTCTATCATAATAGTCTCGGTGTCCAATCATAGAAGGATCGATTTTTTAATAAAATACGAAGCTATTTCATGAGCACTGAAATTAATAATAAAGAACGGAAACACATATTCGGGCCGGTACCTTCCCGAAGACTGGGACGGTCGCTTGGTGTAGATTTGGTGCCGTTTAAAACATGTACTTACGATTGTATATACTGCCAGTTGGGAAGAACGACCAACAAAACAGTCGAAAGGAAGGAATGGGTACCGATTGATATTGTCATTAACCAGCTCAAAGATAGACTCGACTCCAAACCTGATTATATCACCCTGTCCGGCTCAGGTGAGCCGACCCTTTTTTCGAGGCTTTCAGAGCTCATTTCCAGAATTAAGGGTATGACCGATATTCCTGTAGCTGTGCTTACAAACGGCTCATTGCTGTGGCTATCCGAGGTGCGAGAAGCTTTGAAATATGCAGATTTGGCTATACCCTCGCTTGATGCAGGAAGCAATCAGATGTTTCAATATGTCAACAGACCTCATGAGGATATAACTTTCAGCAAAATGTTGGACGGGTTGGCAAAATTTCGTGATGAATATAAAGGTGTGTATTGGCTTGAGGTCTTTCTTTTAGCTGGTGTAACCACCCCGGATGCAGAAATTGAAAGATTGGCTAAATGTATCGATTCAATCTGTCCCGATAAGGTTCAGGTAAATACTGTTACTCGGCCTCCCGCTGAAGATTTTGCAGAGCGTGTTCCGGAAAAACAGTTAAAAGCATTATCGAAAAAATTATATGAAAATGCAGAAGTTATTGCTGATTACAGCGGTGTTCACAAACAGGAGGATTTTTCAATCAGGCGTGAGGACATTTTGTCACTTTTAAAACGCCGACCTTGTGCTATCGAAGACATTGCTGTTGGTCTCGGCCTACATCAAAATGAGGTTATTAAATATGTGGAGGAATTATGTTCTGAAGGTAAAGTCGAAGCAAAGGCACAAAATCAACGGCTTTACTATAAAGCTAAGATATAATTCCTGATTTTCACTCATTTTGTTGGTTGTTTATCCTGAATTTTGAATTATCCTGCTGAGTGTCAGGAATATTTTATTGCCATTGCGCGGGCTAATGTTACCGCCCAGCCGGATAGAATAACAATTACCACAGCTAAAATAATATATCTGACTTTTACCTCGGCGAAGAAACGTGTAACAAAGTGGAAATGGACACCGAATACTGCTGTTATGAACGCTAAAATTCCAGCAAAGGCTGCAATTGTGCAAAACAGGCCACCGGCTGGCTGGATATAAAAAGCCTGAAGGATTTTACCCTGAGCGAAAGCCTTTGTTGCGGTGGTCATTCCGCAGGTTGGGCAAGGCAGGCCGGTATTTTGCTTGAATCCGCAACGGCCTAACCAGAAACCCATATCGATTTGATAGTGGCCGGCAATTGCGAATACACTAAAAAAGCCGGCAATTACAATGCAAATAACCGCTGCGGTAAGCCGCTGACTTTGAGATGCGCGAAGAAAAAGTTTCGGTTTATTTAACTGTTGGCTTGTCTGCATAACTACGTTAGAATATGGCAACTAAACAGGTATGTCAAGTGAACTTCCGGACGGCAAAATATGACATTGGAACAGAGAGATTTGAGCAGTATGTTAGAAACGGCGGTCGTGGCGGCACGACTGGCCGGCCAGCGAGCAATGGAAGAAATTAACTATACCAAGGCAACTGTCAAGAACAGCAGGGAGCTGGTGACACAAGCTGATACTCACTGCCAGAAAATCATCATGGATCGTATTAAGGAGAATTATCCCGACCACGGCTTTATTGCAGAGGAAGGCGAGGCAAATAAAATATTCAAGCGGACTCCGCGAGGCGACCAGCGACTCTGGTGGATTATTGATCCGATAGACGGAACAAATAATTTTGCTCACAACCTGCTTCTGTTCACAGTCAGCGTCGCGGTGATGCACGAGGGAGAGCCGATAGTTGGAGTGATTTTCGAGCCGGCCACGGAATCGATGTTTGCCGCTGTCAAAGACGGTGAGGCACAACTAAACAGCAGAAAAATAACAGCAAGTGAAAATACACTGGATGAATTTTCCAGTGTCGGCCTGGACAGCCATTATGAAGATGGTGTCCCCGACTGGACCTGTGAGATTATGCGTAGGACGAGATTCAGGAATCTTGGCACAACGGCTCTGCAGATGGCATACGTGGCAAAAGGGAGTCTCGTCGGAACAATTGCCCATACCCCCAAGCTATGGGACATCGCAGCGGGGACTGTTATAGCTGAATCCGCCGGAGCGAAAGTCACTGATTGGCAGGGGCGGAAAATCTTTCCGGTTGATTTGGATAGCTATGAAGGCAATGCATTTCTTACGATAGCGGCCAACCAAAAAGTACACTCACAAATAATAGAAATGATAAATTCTTAGTCGGAGTTATTATCTTGGGTCGGGGACAGGATGCACTGCGACAATTCTTACTTTGTCGGAGCTTGAAGATACCCGGCTTCTGTCGAAGATTGCTATGACTCTTCTTTGTGGGCCGTCGATGCCGATACGAACGAGGATATAGGCGGTAAAGACATCGCTTCGCACGGTAACAAGATTGCTTATACGCGAGAAAATAATGTCCCGCTCTTCAAAATCATCAACGGCTCCATCGTTCGGTGTAAGATCCGGCATTCGGCTCAAATCGAGGGTGTCGTTCGCATAGGGGCTGTATAAGCCCATCTGCCGCACATACATTAACTCGGCGATACTCTCGAAAGCTCCTGTTGCATTTCGATAAGCTGTTATATCCTGGGCTATTACAGGAAACATCCAGGGCAGTTGTGTTATTACATACCATGGAGCGGTGTTGATATTAATCCTGCCTTTGATTCTTGTTTCGGTATAAGGTAATCCGTAGTTGTTTGGGTCGATGACAGTCAGATACTGAAAAATATTCGTATAGACCGGACTAAGTAAATCGACTCGAACTTGTTCTTCGGGAGGTTCGGCCGCCAGCCTGAGACCGAGCATATCGTTCGGCTCGGTACTCGGGCCAATGGTAAGAGCCTTGGCAATTTCTCCTGCCGAAATAAAGTATCCGGAATCTGTAAGATTGTAGTTCTTTTTTGTCCCTGTCGTTCCGTTGGCCGAACCAAGGGTATTGGTCGCGGCGTATAAATCCTGGTATATGAAATTGCAGTTGTCGTCATTTCTGCAGTAGAACTGAGGGATGTCTTGAACATCATTCCAGGAAAACCAGCTATCTTGGGTGAATTGTCTGTCGAGATAGAGCTGTTCATTCTGTGTTGTTCTGCGAAGAAGATAAATGTTATATCTTTCACTTAGTTCGTATTCCGGGGGATCGTCACTGATTTTAATGTATCTGGCTAAAACGAGATTTGGTTCTTCTTTGCCGCTGCCTGTTGACATCACAGTGTTGAGACCGAATTCACTCGAAGCATTGGAGTTGTTGGTTATAACGAATCGACTATCGGCGGCCATGACATATCCAGTCAGCGGTACCGTATTAGAGATGAAGTTGTTTGCGTCACCAAGCTCCAGCCTGAAGTTGCTTAGTGGAATATCCACATTGAACGGATTATAAAGTTCAATCGCGAAATAATTATTACTTGGTGTATCCGGATTGCTGGAGCTAATCCTGAAGGCTATCTCACTTATGAACGGCTGGGCCTCGAAGCCATAATATGTTTTCGGGCCTACAGTTAGTGTAGTTGTATCTGTATCGGAATCCCGAAGGTCGATTATATTAACCGCCAACTGAGCAGCCAATTCATCAGTGCGCATGAATGAATTTGGGTCGTTGGGATCTATTTCATATCGCAATCCGGCTCGTATCGCATCATACAACAAATTCTTGTTCGCACGGTTTACATTAATCATCTTTCCAGTATTCAGTTCGGCACCGACGGGATTAATAATTCGGTCCATGTTGTATGTTGTGGCAATATGTCGATAAGTATAATTCGGATCTACGCTGTTATTGCAGGTGGCTTTTGTAAACCAGGCGTCCAGTTCTTGTCCGCCGGTTGTCACCGGAGTGGATAAAGTTCCCGTTCTGAACTGATCAGACCACTCTTCCAGGCGTGTATCTATGCCGGTATGATTTAATATGTATCTGTAACGAAGCTCCAGCTCATCGGAAAGGTCAAAAGGAGTATAATCGTTGGAATCGCCGTAATTCCAGATAAACTTCTGTGTATATGCACGCAAATCCCAGTAATTGACATCATTATTTACTCTTTCCAGGAGCAGATTTATCTCGTCAGTCTGTGTGTGTGGGATTCCAGGTCTGTCGGCTAGTGCCATGAGGTTTATCTGCAACTGGTTTGTTCCGTCTAAATCGGAGACGGCTGCGTTGGGATCCCTCATATTAAATTTATATCCTGTGTTAACATTAAGCATCGCGCCGTTGTCGATAATCCTTACCGCTGCATAAATGTCTTTGCCCTGAGCGGAGAATATCTCATCAAGTTTAACCCACTTCGAATCACTCACGCCGTCACCGTCGGCGTCTGCATTGGCAACGAAGATATTGGCATCGGTTACGGATTCGTACTCATTTACATTAACCGCCTGTATATTTCGATTTGCTCCCGCCAGAGAACCTGTGATATCGCTTATTTGTCTCCAGTAATAATTGATTCCCGATTGATAAGGCTCAAGGTCGGCCAGCCATAAGTTATTAGCATCGGGATAGTCGTAATATTCTTCTTCTAATCTTATGAAATTTGGTTCCAGATCATTTGGGTCTGCTGTATTCGGGTCTGTCTGGTTTGGTTCTATTACTTCCTGAATTGTTATATGGGGGACATCCGTAGCTAATTGCTGCGATATTTTTGCAACTACCGTATCGACGGCTAAGTTCAGCTCCATATTTTCAGAAACGGCCGATGTGGCCATTTTATTCATACGTGCAGCCATAACGAACAACACCCCGACCATTGCCAGCAGGCTGCTCAGCACAACGGCCAGGATAAGAGCCGAACCAATGGAATTCTTTCTTGAGATTGTTTTATTTAATGCTCTCATTTTCTGAAGATTAGCTGTCCAAATAAACAATATGTGTAAACGTTCTGCCTTCCTTGATGATGCCTTTTGAGTCATACAGGGTGAAAGTAAACTTCAGAGCCCGCCCGAGTCCCGGGATTTCATTAAAATGTGTTTTATCTATACCATCTTCCCTGTCATATAAGATATTATTGATTGACAAGCCTCCGTATGGAGGATAAGGATACAGCAAACCAGGTATATCGTTGGAATCAGCAAAATAAAAGTGGGTATCAGCTAAATTCCCGTCACCATCCGGGTCGACCTCCGGCACCCATCGCCTGTATGTGTCGGACCAGCCCTGAATCTTGAACTCACCCACGCCCTCACATAAAAGCATGTGAATTGAATTTGCATCTGTTGGTTCAACTATCGCTCCCCTTAAATCTTCATCGACGCTGCTTTCGAATACCTGGACATCGCAGATGACAGAGAGCATATTCATTTTATATTCCCACGGAATTCTCTTCCACTGCTCCAGAGAAGTCTTGTCATATTCGTAAATGTTGTTCCATTCGAGCCATTGTGCATTACTGAAACCGCCGGGATTGAGAAAATCATTAAGTTTCGTATCTGAGGTCAATATATGCTGAGTTCTTGCAAGCACTCGTTTTGTTCTGTCCTGCTCTTCCGGCCTGGATTCACTGTCCCTGGCGAGAGTGTAGCAGATTCTTGCTGTATTACCTCGAACCATCGGATTGATTCCATACGACTGGAAATCACCGTCGGCGAAGAACATTATACGGTCAAATCTCTCATAACCATCGAGGTCACTGTCCCTATACTCAGTGTCCTGCAACTGCCTGGCTTCCCAGACTACGAAAATCTCGCCATCTTTATTTAGACCTTCGAAGTCGGAATTGAGCTGGCAGGTGATAGCACGTAACTTCTGCATGATTTCTGCATTTGCCATCGCAGTGCGATGGGAATTGATGCTGACTCTGAAAATTACGCCCGCAAATAACAAAATGATGACCAGAATCCCCATGGAAACCATGAGCTCTATGAGCGTGAAGGCTTTATTTTTTTGTTTATAAGTCATCAGTTCTTCTGTTGTTAACTCAAAACCTTATTACTTTTTGGTATATTGCTATGCCGGGATTTCTGCCGCCACCGATAGGCGGCGGGACTACCCATACAGAATCGGCTGCGCCCTGCCAGTCTCTGTCGAGAATGATTGTCTCGGGTGCATCGAAATCTCGCTGCAATACTCGATAAATCCTGCCCGTGCGATTATCTACGATTTTATATCCGTCATTTATGTATGTTTGATCCGCCGTTGTGTTTATCGTAAGTTTATTTTCATTTCCACTGCCGGCAACAACCGAAACTCCAACCTCGACCGGCACAGGTCTGTTCAAGCCGCCGGGATACGTGGTTCCGCTGCCTACTTTCCTGCTTATAAAAACTGTTACCTGTAAAAGCCGATTATCCGGTTTCGAATTCACCGGCCTGCAAAGGGCGGACCAGTAGTATTGCTTGTCGGTTTGCGTCCTGGTGGAAGGGTATGCATATTCGTCGGGGCTGATTATAGTATTCAGTGATTCAAATGGTGTTAACCTGTTAACAGGCAGATTAAAAGCCGAAAGATTAATTCCATAGAGTTTAATTTTTGCGAAGGCTTCATCGGTAACAACCGCGGCAATAGTCCGTTCGGTGGAAATCGTGGAAAGATAAATACCTGCAATGAATGTCCCGCTGATGAATGTCATCCCGATAGCAAGCGTACCGATAGCCAATAAAACCTCGGTCAAAGAAAAGCCATTTTTTTTTGCTGTTAACTTCATTTTATCATACGACCTATGGACGAGAGCTTATTATTGTCCCTGTATAGGGATTTATGTATATCGGCTCAAGAGTGCTTAGGTAATCGAACCTCCCCCGTGCATCCAGTTTGTCGAATTGGATTTTATCATAGATGATTATCCTGTTTCTGCTCGGTTCTGCACCCAGGCCCAATTGGGCATAGTCATCCTGAACGAACATCCCTACTCCCAGGTTTTTAATGTTTTCAAGAGAATTGAAAATATCATCCTCTGAGCGTTTAGTAGTTATAGTGTTATCAGGCTGGTATATACCATCTTTGTTTCTGACACGGACATCATGAATTATCAGCTTGCCGGTCGGAGAGAAAATAATCGAAAAGGTAGAAGTATCTGTGATATATATATTTTTTCCATCCGGTCCTAAATTTTGTTGATTTGTATCGTCGAGGTAAATTGCAGCAAGGGGGACATAGTTCGGATCCTGTGCGCCTGCGGGACTGGGATTATGATTGGACCTGACCATCAGGTCCACAGCACGTGTATGTTCAGGCAGCTTCATAGGTTTTAGGCCTTTGACTGCCCGAAAGCCCGAACTCAAACCTGTTTTTTCAGGATCGTGTACTATGTGAATCATATATTGATTGCCGGCCGAATCCATCTGAAACCGTACACCGGCGTAATGCTGTTCTCTGGCTGCTATGGCACGTGCGCCGGATAGAGCTGTGCTTATAATGTCCCTGGCACCGCTGTCGGTCTCGAATGAACCGAGAAGGGCCCGGATGGCGGGTAAACCGAATGTGGCAAGTATAGCTATCGTAGCGATAACCACCACCATCTCAGTAAGTGTCAAACCGTGATATTTATATCTTCTTGTCATTATGCTCTTTTTACTAATAACAGCCTTCGACGAGGTGACCTTATTTTATTTTCCACTGAGTATATCGTCGTTGGTTCCGAAAGTTTTATCTTTCCCCGCCGATACCAGAAGCGGGAAGTTATCACCCGGGTTATATATGTAATCCAGTGTTGTCCCCCAGGGATCATATATTTCAGGCGGTGTATCAGACGCTCCATGTTTATTTTCTATTAAAGAATCCTTGATTTTATCAAGCATCGTCCGAGACTGAGGTATCGAGAGAAGCTCCTGATATAGATATTCCGAGTGTGCCGCTGCGTTTGAATAATTGTCTTCAGACTGCTGGGGAAAACTATCGGTGAACTCATAATATTCCTGCAATGCGCTTTCGAGCAGCACCAAAGTGCATTCGAGTCCTTTTTCTTTGGCCTGATTATCGAATCGGGAAACCAGAGTGATTATCATTGATACCAGCAGCGCAATGATACCCAGAACAATCACCATCTCGATGAGGGTCAGGCCGAGCTTATATTTATACTTTCTCATAGCTTCAGTTTGTTTAATCGGGTGTGGATGGAGGCGTTTAGTTGCCGAAATTACGAATATCATCGCTCGTCCCGTAAAGACCATCCGCCCCCGCTGAAATCAATATGTAGGAATCAGGCCGATATGGCCAGTCTCTTGCGTCAATTTTCGGGTCTCTAATAAAATTGTAGAAAACCTCATAGTTACCGCCCAGTATGCCCAGTGGATGTTCTCTGCCATCCACCCTTTCCTTTATCTGAACAATGGCATCGTTATCGAGGGGATTGTATCTGCCTTCTATCGTATTCTCGGAGGTATTTGCTCTGTAATAAAGAATCGGCGCGCCGGCAGAGACGGTTTTTCCGTTTATTAATTTTATTCTCTGGTTACCGAATACATCGCAGATAACATAAGTATCCGCAGCATCCGCAGCCAAAGGAGTGATATTATTGTACAAACCGGGCTTGTCGGGAGAGATATTACCTAATCTGAATGCGTCGGCCGCCTGAGAATCCAGATAAGGACCTTTTCTCTGGTCGAACAGGTTGGGGTCATCGGCATTATAAATAAAAACGCCATTATCATTACGGCCATTCGCCCTGAAGTCCGACCTTGGATGAAAACCTAACAAATCCCGGCCTAAGAGTGCTTCGGCAAGCTTTTGTGCACCGCAGTAGTTACCGGCGGATAAATCCGACGGAGGGTAATCGCCATAATCGTTCTTAAATGCTACAAGAGCCAGCTCGATATGGTTTATCTGGGCCTTTTGCTTTGTCTCCTTTGCGGTTTGTTGCACTATAGTCAGCGCCGGTATAAGTATCCCGACTAATAATGCTATTATTGCCAGCACCACCAACAATTCCACAAGTGTGAGTCCTGTTCTTTTACACTTCACTTTTAATCCCTTTTATCTTAATGTTATTTATGTTTTTTGTTATTCCGGATAGCTGCTCAGAAGCCAGTTGCCGGCAAAGATTGAAAAATCCAGAAAGTTCACAATACCATTGGCATCGATGTCATCGCCTTTATATAAGTTGTAAATATCAGAAGCAGGCACTTCGGCGAGCCATACATCTGCAGCTAATTGTAAGTCGTATATATCGACGTAGCAGTCCTGGTTGAAATCTCCATCCAGCAGACCTTGACCATCACATATAATATGAGTGCATTCTATTGAGTCCCACCATGTGCGGTAGAATTCGAAGAAGCCATCTTCGGTATCCACATTTATTCTTAGCCCAAGTGACAATGTATGCGGATTGTCATCTTTGTATTTACTATCAATCTTAAAACTCTCGTCAAGATACACGTCTCTGAGATCCGGGTCTGTATTGTTTGGTTCCCAAACCACCTCGTCATCTATCATCACAACGGCGGTTGCATAAGTAATGTCCCACCCAAGTCCGGTATATGTATCCAGTTTCAAGTCGAATATTATCTCGTTAACGTCCGTTAGATAGACCTGCTGTGAAACTGTTGCCATATCTCCTGCGGTGAAGTCTTTAAACCACTGTGAAAAGATATTCAGGCTGTAGTTTCCATCGGTTTTCCACGAGTTATCTGTCTTTGCAGTAAATTTGTCTGTCGGTACACTCGCAGTCCAGCCGTTTGGGTCTTGGCTTGTGATATCATTTATTCGGCCGTCATCTTCAAAACTCCCGTTGATAATCTCGCAGATGAAGGCCTGTGTCGGATTGGCGGCAAACAACATAGCCATTGTTACTCCAATAAGTATCATGTTTCTAATCATCATTTTCTCCTGCTCCCCCAGGTTAATATTAGAAACGACTATTTAATAATGCTACATTTTCAATCACTCCAACTACATTGTTGTTTATATCTATATCTTCTTAGAAGGTTGATTAGTTCTATTACTACTCCCGGTATTTCAAGTCAAAGTTACATATATCATCGGCAGTGCCATACTCACCGTCGTTGCCGGCCGAAATCAGAATATAAGTATCAGCTCGATACGGTCTATCCCTGGTGGTTACCTGGTCATTCCAGGTGTTCATGTAAAACCTTACACCTATTTTACCCTCTTCGACGGCAAGCTTTGGTGGTAATCCCCCTTTACTTGGCGGGTCCCACGGTTTGCCGAGCATTAGTAGTTCCTGGTTGTCGTGGTAGTCATAGATGTTATCAGGGTTGTCGGGAGTATCGATATCGTGCATGGTGTTTGCTGTATTTGCCTTGTAGTAAAGTATGGGCATACCGATTCTTTTCCCGGTGTTTCGGTGTGTCACCCGCCCGAATACATCGCATAAGACGAAGTGACGGGGCTCGAAAGGCCCGGGATTATCATAGATATCTTCAATTCGATAAGCGTTTGCATTTTCAATCGGCAGGTATGGGCCTTTCCTGGCGCTTGTGTCAACGGGCACAATAGTTGTTTCATCATAATATAGTTGCTTATCGCCGCTGAGATCTTTTCCGTTGCTCATAAAAACGGAATCCGGATGAAAGCCCATCAAATCCTGACCTACCATAGCTTCGGCGAGCTTCATTGCTCCGCAGTATGATGTGTCTGCCGGGTCTTTTTCACCTGAGTCCGGCAGGCTGTCGAACTCACTGTTGAAAAGTTCTATCGCAACGTTGATGCTGTTAAACTGTGCCTGCTGTCTGACTTCGCGGGCAAACTTTCTGACCTGGTTCAGCGCCGGCACGAGCAGGCCGATGAGGATGACGATGATACTCATAACGGTCAGAAGCTCGACAATGGTGAATGCCGCTTTTCTATTGAGTTTCGCTGTGATTGATTTCATTTTCTTACTCCTTAATTTTTACTTTTTAATTAAATATTTCATTTTGTTTATTTTTAAGCTGCAGCGCTTAAGTTCGTAATAATCTGTATCATGGGTGCGAATATTGCCAGAACGATAGTCATAACCATCGAGCCGAGGATGACAATCATAATCGGCTCAAGCATTGACATCAGCGAGCCTACCAGCACGTCCACCTGCTCGTCGAAGTTTTCGGCTACTTTCATAAGCATCTTATCCAGGTCACCTGTTTCCTCCCCTACTGCAACCATGTTACAAACGATTGAGTCAACGGTTTTGGATTGCTTTAGCGGACCGGCAAAGGTGTCACCCTGCCTGATGGAATTGTGAACATTGCCGAGCATTTTGGCAAAAACCTCATTTCCTGCCGTCTCACGTGTAACGTTGATAGCATCGAGGATAGGCACACCGGCGCTTATAAGGGTTCCCAGCGTTCTGGTCCATCGTGTAACTGAGACTTTGTTGGTAAGTTGGCCTACAACCGGGATTTTCAACTTGATAGTGTCCAGAACATATCTACCGGCTCGGAATTGTTTGACGAGTCTTAGAAAAAATACTATTGCAAAAGGCACTCCCATTAGGATTGCCCAACCATATTGTAGTGCGATCCAGCCGCTGATGGCGAGTACCACGCGGGTGATTTTCGGCAACTGACCGCCGTCGGTCATTTCTGTGAGAGCTTCCTCGAATGAAGGTACGACGAACAACATCAATCCGAGAAGAATAAGGAACGCCGCGGTCAATACTACAATCGGATAAATCATCGCTCCTTTAACCCTGGCTTTGAGCTTTTGGGCTTTTTCCATAAAGTCGGCCACACGTGATAAAATCAGGTCCAGCACACCGCCGGTTTCTCCGGCGGCTACCATGCTAACCAGGAGTCGATCATAAGCTCTTGGGTATTTTCCCAATGCTTCCGAGAGCGTGGAACCGCCTTCGATGTCATCGGCTACATAACCAATTATCCTCTTGAATGTTCCTGATTTTTGTTGCTCCTCAAGAATCCTAAGCGATCGCAGAATAGGCAAACCCGCGTCCTGAAGTGTCGAGAGCTGCCTGGCGAATTGGGTAGTGAGTTTGACTTTAACTTTGCCGCCGGCCCCTCGCCTTTTTTTGGGTTTTGCAGCGGCTTTTGCACCGGCTTTTTTCCCCGCGCCTCCGGTCGTGACCTTTGTGGGGAAGTAGCCCATATTGCGTATCTTGCTTATTGCTTCTTTTTGACTAAGGGCTTCGATTTCGTCTTTAATTTCAACGCCCTGTGAGTCAAGAGCTGTATATTGAAAAACAGCCATTTTAAATACTCCCTCTGAATTCCAGATTTATAATTAAGTTGGTTATCATAGCAAATTTTGTTTCTTACAACTCCTCCATCATCGTTTCTTTCACGATTTCATCGATAGTTGTAATACCATCATAGATTACCTTCAGGCCGTTATCACGGAGCAACTTCATACCGGCTTTTTGGCCCGCGGCACGCAAGACTGCCGTCGAAGCCTGATTCATGACCAGGTCTCGTATTTCATCATTGAATACCATAATCTCAAAAATACCGATTCGTCCCTTATAACCGGTCCCATTGCAGTTTCCGCAACCACGGCCATAGTAAAACTTTTTACCCTTGACATCTTCAGGTGTAAGTTGTAACTCCATCAATTGAGCTTCGTTTGGCTCGAATTGAGTTTTGCAACTGGTACATATCCTTCTGACCAATCGCTGAGCAACAATACCTTCGATCGTTGCGGTAATAAGAAATGGCTCAACTCCTAAATCCAAAAGTCTCGCTATCGAGCTTGGGGCATCATTTGTATGCAATGTGGTGAACACAATGTGTCCTGTCAGAGAGGCCTGGGCGGCAATCTCTGCCGTCTCAAGGTCACGAATCTCACCCACCAATATAATATCGGGGTCTTGACGGAGTATGTGTCTTAGGCACCTTGCGAATGTTAGTCCTATATCGGATTTCATTTGAACTTGAATAAGACCGTCAACATCATATTCCACAGGGTCTTCAGTGGTGATGATTTTCGTTTCGATATCATTGAGCTCATCCAACGCCGAGTATAGAGTGGTAGTTTTGCCGCACCCAGTTGGACCGGTAACAATAATGATGCCATTGGGCTTGCGAATAAGCTGGCGGACTATTTCGTGCTCTCTCGGTCTTAATCCAAGTTCTCCCAAATTAAAACTGGCCTGGGACCTGTCAAGGATACGCAATACGACACTTTCTCCGAACATTGTGGGAAGAACACTGACTCGCAGGTCGACTGGATTGCCCTGGACGGTTAAGGATATTCTGCCGTCTTGCGGCAGACGTCTTTCGGCGATGTCCAGATCTGCCATAACCTTGATACGTGAACTCAGAGCCGCTGCAATATATTTCGGAGGAGGGATCATTTCGTAAAGCACACCGTCGATTCGATAGCGCATCTTGTACTCATCCTCAAAAGGCTCGAAGTGAATGTCGGAAGCTTTGTCACGGATTGCCTGTAGAAGCACGAGGTTGAGTAATTTTTTGACGGGATTCGACTCAGATAGCTCCTTCAATTCATCAAGGTCGATACTTTGGTTTCTGCCTTCGAATTCAGCGAGGAAGCTATCACCTTGTATCTCATCTATTAGCTCGTTGATATTATTATCTTGTTGCTCCTCGTAATATTTGGTTAAAGCCTTCTCCAGAGCATCGGGATCGGTTATTCTGGCGGTAATCTTGAAACCCATCAGCGTGCTTAGATCATCGGTAGCTCTGAAATTATCGGGACTATCAAGAACCACAATCAATTCATTTTGTTCTTTGTTATATTCGACTGGTACGATGTGATAAGTCTTGGCCATTTGTGTCGGCACTTTTTCTATTACATCAGGTGGAATGTCAATGCCATCTATGTTCATATATTCCATTCCACGCTGTGCTGCCAGTGCCATTTGTAACTGGCCCTCATCAACCAGACCCAGCTCAAGAAATATCTCACCTATTTTCACGCCCCCATGCCGCTGGCTTTGGATTTTCAGACATTCATGGACCTTCTCTCGACTGAGAATACCCATCTTTATCAATATTCTTCCGAGCGTTCTGCCTCTTAATTGTTCGACTGGAGGAAGCTTTTGTATGTCTTTTGTTTTACCCATAGGAATTGTTCCTATAATCTGTTAACTTTCAAATCAATTTTATTATATAGCATTAAGGCCTTTTTGGCAAATAAATTATCAATTGGACACTTAGTAATTCAGACTGCAAGCCATATTCACTTTCCCTCGATAACAGCACTATAAATAGGCATTTTCAACAAGAAACGGGATGGCAATACTTATGTAAAGATATATCAATTTTCATGATAAGAAACGGTGATTCTTCAAAAGGCATTGTTGAACTTGTTAGTATCTTCTATATCAATTTACTTATTTTAGGAAAAGGATTTAAACAAAATATATAATTGAACTTTTTTGACCACGGCGATTTTGATACATATAGCCTTGCCAACCGTAAACCACATTCTCCTAATGCCCCCAAATTAGCTGTTTTATCCTCCTCCACAAAATTATAAATCTCTTAAAAGCGGGATCTCACAAGATAATGTGTCCTATCTCATAATCCAGCACTTTGCTTGAAAATCAGTGCTCATACCGTATCTTGAAGTCAAGTTACCCTTGACAGCATATTTTAATTCGAGGGTCTTTCTGAGAAAGACCTTTTGAGGTTGGCCCGTTATCGGATCCTTTGCAATCGGATGGTCAACGACCGAAGTTTCATTGCTTAAACCGGTGATAAATAATGTAATGTTCCTGGCCTTATCATTAAAATCCGGCCATATTATGGCAATGTCTTTTGTATTTTCTTCACCCTGGAGCAATTTATTATCGGTCTGGTTTAAGGATTTGAGTAAAGGGTATCTGCTTTTATGGCGTTGTTTTATCTGTTCGAAAACCGCCGGCGAAACATCTTTGCCTTCCGGAATGATTTGAAAATTATCCGTCATCAAATCACACTTAGGATAGAAGCTGACATCGTCACCGGTGTTATTGGTAAGAGTAATTATTATATACCAGTACACCATTGGCTTGTTATTGGCGGTGTTTTGTAGAATAATTTGCTGTGGATGGGTATATTCTGTATCAATTGTCCATTGATTCGAACCTTGCACGATGGCCGGCTCAGGTGCTGCCGGAGATGTGCTTACGGCTAAAACCCAGATTATCATTATCCCATATAAAGACCTTTTCATCTTACAGCCCTCGTCAGGAAATACATGTCTTGCTAATTACGAAACTAAAATCAGCATTTCAAAGATTATTTTACTATAAAACCACTTAAAAACCAAGAACATTTTACTCAATGTTTTCAAGAACAAGCGTAATCCGGCAGATAAAATTGTTGCCTGGGAGTAAAAATTACACTATTTTGTGCTGTAAGTGGCCCAAATGCATATTGAATCATGAGTTTAAGAGTAACAGCAGGTGCAAGTTTATGGCGGACGAACAGAAACGGTTATTGCAACAAATCGAGAGTTTGATTGGCTCTGAGGACATATCAGCTCTCAGGCAACTGCTCGGCGATCAGAGAACCAGTGACGTCGCCGAAGTTGTGGAGCTTGTTGATAACGAATATAAACGCGCGATTTTCGACGCTATTGACGGGTCCACATCGGCGGAAGTTTTGGAAAAGGTGGATGAAGCGACCAGAGCGGAACTGTTTGAACTACTTAAAACCCAGGAGCTGAGCAGTATTATATTGCAGCTCGATCCCGACGATGCAGCCGATGTTCTATCCGAACTTCCCGAAGAAGAAAGAATCCGGTTGCTCAAAAAAATGCCCCCAGCAGAATTGACGGAGATTAAGAAGTTGATGGGCTATTTAGAGGATTCTGCCGGTGGTATTATGGATCCTGCTGTAATAAGTGTGTACGAGGATTCTACCGTTGCAGAGGCCATCAATGAAATTAGAGCAGCGGAGATCGATGAAGATTTCTATTGTGTGTATGTTGTGGACAAGATCGGTCGATTCCTTGGAGATGTTCGTATCAGATTTCTGTTGACCCGTCCCGAAAGTGCAAAGATACATGATTTAACGGATCCCGATACGATTTTTGTAAGGGTCGATACCGACCAGGAAGAAGTCCGAAACATATTCAGTAAAAATGACCTGATTGTTGTACCGGTTCTGGATGATGATAATAAATTAGTCGGTAGAATTACCGCCGACAGAGTTATCGAAGTAGCTGAGGAGGAAGCTGCGGAAGACTTGTATGTGATGGCTGGTACCGATCCTGAGGAACTGGATACTTTTTCCGCTATTAATGCCGCCCGCATTCGAATGACCTGGTTGTTACCATGTTTGATTGGAACAGGTGTTACGGCTTTGGTCCTGATGTTTTTCCACAAAAAATTTGACGAGCAATTATCGGTTTTATATACCGCCTCAATTGCTTTTGTTCCAATGATTGCAGCTATTAGCGGGAATGCCGGACTGCAAACATCAGCAATAGTTGTCTCGGGGCTGGCAACCGGTCACCTTGCAGCACTAAAACTAAGCCAGGTATTCTCAAGAGAAACTCGAATAGCGCTTCTTGTTGCATTATCATGTGCTATTATAGGCGGGGTAGTTTGCGCCATTTTTATTTCTATAAATGAGGCCGTTGCGGAAAAAGCATTATCTGTTGTAAGGCTTGTCTTTGCCTTTGGTACTGCAATGTTCTCGGCGATAATGGTTGCTACAACGCTGGGATTATTTCTGCCTTTTTTATTTCGCAGAATCGGCATAGACCCGGCTATTAGCTCAGGCCCGCTGGTTACGACCGCAAACGATTCGATAAGTGTTGCAATTTATATGACTCTGACACTTCTATTAGCACCTTAACCAACAGCGAGAAGATTAGTCCGGGGAGTTTCTTGTTGGGATTTGGTAATTTGCGTTTGTGATTGTTTGCACCGGGTTCACCTGGTACCAATCGTTCTTCTTGGTCTGGTTTTTCTCGGGATCTCTCTGATTCTCGATTTTTTCGCAACCCGTTTTTTCGGAAGATATTCGGCCGGTATCTTATGTCCCAAAAGCTGTAGCGCGTTTCTGCATATTTCTGCGGTTGCACTATTGTGTTGTGTTAAACCTTGCTTGAGGACTTCAAGAGCCATCTTTTTCATTCTGCCCTGCATCTTTCTTAATCCATAAGCTGCAGCGTTTTTGGTCGTTACCTGATAGTCGCCGAACAGAATTCCTTTTAAGATATCCAGACCGTCTTCCTGCATCCAAGATAGGTTAAAAGCCGCTCGCCGCCTGATTGATGCATTACTCGAGCGCAATTGTTCCTGCAGTTTTTCGAGAAGCTGTATTGAAGCTTCATCTTTTTCACGGCCTGAAATTTTTCTTTTACCTGACTCCATGGAAATACCCCTAAATATATCGGCAAATATACACTTTCTGCTATAGTGAATTTACCGCTTTATATACCTGATTCGCCTGCTTAGCAGCCCTCCTGAAATCCTGATTATCGTTTGTTTGGCGGGCTTCCAGGACCAAATTGATGCGATAATCTATTTTGGATGTGAAAAACCAGACAAATATGAGATTATTAAAATCTACTTTTGTTATTGGGGCTGTCGGTACTAAAGCCGATGTGGATTATTTTGTTATTTGTCCTAAAAAATTATGATTGTTCGAGCATCGTAGTTGACATTTTTTTTGTCAAATCTTATAATATTATTATCTAAGGGTTTGTCTTTACAAATCTTATGGTAGCAATATTAATCTACCAAGCCACATACTATAATTAAACTGGCCTTTTGGTGGCAGTAATATTAGGATGTGAGTATATAGCATTGAGTTCAGATATATTTCGTTCATTAGTTTATTTTCAAATACTTATGAATCAAAAGCGACTCTGATTAAAAGGCCGGGTTGCGTTAAATTCATTATGACAGCTCAATATAGGGACATCGTTATTGTTAAAATAGCTAAAATTCTCACCTTTGGAATTGGTAATAAATATGGGCGTGAAACAACCTATTGATGATCGAACGAGCCTTGGACATGATCCGGCGTTGAATAAATATTTCCGAGCGGCAACTAAAACTCGGGCAAGTGATTTGCACCTGAAAGTAGGACAACCACCCAAACTACGCATCTTTGGGGAATTGAAGAATACTACCGGTGAAGTAATAACTGCCGAAAGGATGGAGGAATTAATCTTTGAGATACTCAGCCCGGCTCAAAAGGAATTTTTTCTGGAGCATGGAACATTGGATTTTGCCCACGAAGTTGAGGGTGAACATCGTTTCCGTATGAACCTGTTTCGCCAGCGCGGGTTGATAAGCCTTGCTGCAAGGCGTGTTAATTCTGTGATACCGGGGTTTACAGAACTTCACTTGCCAAAGGTGCTGGAAAAAATATGTGAATGCCGGCAGGGATTAATACTTGTTGTCGGGCCGACAGGCTGTGGTAAAACAACAACTATTGCTTCGATGATAAACTATATAAACCATACACGCTCCTGTCATATAATTACTATAGAGGATCCAATCGAGTATCTATTTAAAGATGAAAAAGCAATAGTCTCACAAAGGGAAATAGGGATTGATACCAAAGATTTCGAGGATGCCCTTACGTATCTGATGCGACAGGACCCGGATGTGGTCTTTGTCGGAGAAATGCGGGATGCTAAAACCGTAAATGCGGGAATGAGGGCTGCCGAGACCGGGCATCTTGTCTTTGGAACTTTACATTCGGCGAATGCATCACAGGCTATTCATAGACTTTTAGACTTGTTTCCGCAAACTGAACGGGATCTTGTAAGGCAAACTTTAAGTTTGGCAATAAGGGCGGTTATAAGCCAGGTATTATTGCCGTGCGTAATAGAAGA
The DNA here is from genome assembly GCA_964508785.1 of uncultured Pirellulales bacterium. GTDB lineage: Bacteria > Planctomycetota > Phycisphaerae > Sedimentisphaerales > Anaerobacaceae > JAFGPS01. Next base: position 26,430 of record CAZDVE010000029.1, read on the forward strand.
AGTAGACAGGATACCTGCTATGGAGGTTTTGATTGTAAATCCTGCCGCCAGAAAGTTTATTTCCGAAGGACGCGAAGCCGATTTACCGAGCGTTATACGAAGTTCCCAGCATGAAGGTATGCAGGACCTTACATATAACCTGTGTGAGCTGGTCAAAAATGGTTCTATCGATCCTAAGGAAGCATATAAATATGCTCCAAATACTGAAGAGCTCAAAATGGCGCTGAAAGGGATCAAATCCACTTCTGGTGGTATTTTGTGAGATTGAATGGAGAATTCTATGCCGGTATTATCAGTTTCTGTCGCCTTCGGCGGTTACATATCCATAATTAAGATTCTTTTATTCCTGGCCATGTTTATGGGATGGCTCCCATTGCTTGTATGGGTGCACGATGATGCTAAAGCTCTCGAAACGAAAGGTCCCTTCTGGACAATTATTATTCTAAGCGCAGGAGCAATAGGGATACTTGTTTGGCTGGTTATACCTATCTTTATTATTGCAATGTTGTTTTATGTAATAGCTGTTGGTGTGACATCGTTAGCCTATGTGAAGTTCCGAAACGCGAGAGTTTTGGATTTTGATCGTATCCTGACCGTCGATCACATTAAAAGTGTTTTAGTAAGCGATGAAAAGAAACTTGAGGGTTTAAAAAGCTTCACATTCATAACGGCAAATAAAAACGAAGTTCCTGTGCCTGAGCCGAGGACACCGGACTTTTTCGGTTATAAGATAGCTTATGAAATTCTCAAAGACGCCATGTGGAGAAGGGCAAGTAGTATTGCCTTATCTCCAACGCCGCAGGATTATCAGGTAGCTTATAACGTTGACGGTGCCGTTTTAAAACAGCCCAATATCGCTAAAGACCAGATTGAATATTTTATTCGGTTTATCAAGCATTTATCCGATTTAGATATCGATGAAAGAAGAAAACCTCAAAAAGGTAAATTCATGATACACCGGGCCAAGGGAAAAAATTATATAGATTGGGAAGTTGCTACCGCCGGTTCGACTGCCGGAGAACAAGTCAGACTCAAACAACTCACACAAGAAAGCGTCGCAAGATTAGGTGAATTGGGCTTGATGCCGGAACAATATGAGAAGCTTAGTAAGTTCCGCGAGGTAAAGCAAGGTGTATTTATTATTAGTGGACCTGAAAAAAGCGGCGTGACAACGACGCTTTATGCTCTGCTGCGAAATCATGATGCTTTTCTTAATAATATTAACACGCTTGAAAAGCAGCCGTCCGACCAGTTGCCGAACATTACTCAAAACGTCTTCAACCTCAGTGACACGGGCACAACAACGTTCGCCAAAAAACTACAGACCGTAGTTCGAATGGGCCCGGATATTATTGGTGTTTCCAGTTGTGAGGATGCTCAGACTGCTCAGGTTGCCTGTGCGGCGGCAAAAGATGGAAAACTCATCTATATAATACTCAAAGCGGACAGCGTAATGCAGGCATTGGCCCAATGGTTGAAACTTATCGGTGACAGAAATCTCGTCGCCCGCTCTCTCTTAGGCATAAGTAACCAGAGACTGCTCAGAAAGCTTTGCGATGAATGCAAGCAGGGTTATACGCCTGATAAGGAACAGTTCAGAAAGTTTAATATCTCCGCTGAGAGAACAAAAGTACTCTATCGGGCGGGTAAGGTTCAATATGACAAACGAGGGAAGCCCTCGACCTGTGAAAACTGCCAGGGAACCGGTTATTTGGGCAGAACCAGCGTTTTTGAGATGATTACAATTAATAAAGAGCTGGCAAAGATTATACAATCACAGCCGGTGCCTGAGATTGCCAAGCAGTTCAGGCGTGCCAAAATGCTCTATTTACAGGAACAAGCCTTAAGAAAAGTCATTAATGGAACAACAACTATAAATGAAATGATTAGGGCGCTTAAAGGGAAAGAAAAGAAGTCAACATGATAAACAATTTATAGTTCGTTAATCTGCCGTGAGACATTTTGTAGAAAACAACGAACTTTAAGGAACCGGAGATTTTTAATGACCAGTATAGTTGTTTTGTTAATCATTGTTGGTTGTGCTGTTTTTCAGTTTTTCAAAGGTACAATAGTCCGGGCGTTTGCTACGATAATAATCGCAATTTTCGCAAGTATTGTTGCCTTCGGATTCTTCGAGATATTGGCGGCAGTGTTGATAAAACGAGGAGATAGCGGCAGTATGCTTGCCCTTGTACCCTGGGCGCATTCGCTTGGTTTTTTACTTATCTTCGTTCTGGTCTTTGCCGTCTTGCAAACGGCCGTTGTCCAGTTGACTCATAAGAGGCCGGTCGATTTAGGATTTCTGCCCGAACGTATTGGGCGTGTTGTCTTGGGTATCGTCCTGGGCCTTGTGGCTTCGGGCGTCCTGATGACGTTTCTCGCCATGGCACCTTTACCGAGTCAATATCCTTACGAGCGTTTTGAGTCCAGGAATATAAAAGTCGATAATCCCAATAAAGTATTACTAAACGTTGACGGCTTTGTCACGGGTTTGTTCGGTGTTGTAAGTAACGGCTCGTTCAGTGGCAAAAGAAGTTTTGCCAGCTTGCGCCCGAATTTTTTGGATCAGCTTTATCTGAATCGACTTGATAGTGACGTCTCGCTTGTTAGCGGCACACTGCCGGCTATAGAAGTACCGCGGGACAAAGCTGCCTGGCCGGCTCCTGATGCTCTTAAAACACAAATAGAAGATCTCAATAGTCAGGGCAAATTTGCCCGCACGCCGGGAAAGCCGATAGGAAATTATCAGCCTATGATAGTGAGGGTGGGAATAAAAAGGATGGCACTAAAGACGGATTCGAAAATTAATGCCGGCATATTTACACTTTCTCAATTAAGGTTGATTTGCAAAGAAAGAGGGTACGAAGGTGAGCCGCTTGCAGGAAAAGGACAGGATGTTTATCCGCTTGGATATCTCAAAGCTGCTGATGAGATAGAGACAAACTTCAAAATTCAGGTGGAACGCAGCGATTTTACCAACAATGCCGGCACTAAAGACTTCGATTTTATTTTTCCAGTACCCTCTGGTTTGCAACCGGTCTTTGTTGGATTCAAATTGAATAATATTGTCCAAATCCCGACAAATGCCATATTGACTGATGCCTCAGAGGCGCCACCGGCGGTTGGTTCAAGTCCATCGTCGGTCCCCGGAACACCTGATGAAGAAGACCAAGAACCCGAAACCCCTGAGAATCCACAGGAACCCTCTGAAGAAACAGATCAAGGCCAATCGGAAGCACAGGAATCAAGTGACAATGCTTCGGAACCAGGTAGAGTGGAAAGATTAACAGAGTCTATCACCGGTGTGCAACTTGATGAAGATCAATAATCACTTTGTGGTTATAAGTTCATAGTTCATGAAGTACGAATAGTACACTACAAACTATTTAATAAATTAACTGCACACAACCAGCTCTTCCAAATCCAGTTCCATCAAATGCTCAAGGTAGGCATTAAGCTCTTCTTGAGAAAAGGTAGCGAGAAACTCCGGCTTGGCAGTTTTGTTTATTTTGCAAATGTAGTCTATCAACTCCCGTTTATCCATACGTCAACATCCTTCAAAACTGGTATTATTTTTTATAGACCTACGGAATATCGACATGGTAAACATCTTTTCTTTAACCGACAGACCGGCTGTAAAAGCTTCTGTCCTATAACCCGGACCACTACATAGAAGAATCATCGTCAACTAAACTACTATATATAGTCTTGGTTGTGAAAATTCAGGTATTGCTGATTCAAATGTCCAATAAAATCACCTGCCGAGCCGGTTAATTCGGAACAAAAAAATTTTACAAATATTATTTTACTTTGGAGAGCACTGCTTATTTTGAAAATTTTGTTGGTTATATGTGATCCTTTTTGTAAACATATTTTTTCTCGGAGCCTCTATAATTACAGATATGTAGCCGGTCTTGATGAGCGTTCGAGATCCGCTCAGTTGCAGCGAAAATTAGCCGGCTGACTTGCGAAGTTGCTGGAACGACAAGCGGAAGTGTTTAACTTATCGAGAATGGAAGGTTTGGCTCGGCTTTTTTTATGTGTCCGTGTCGGTGTTACTTCTGGACAATAAAGCCCCGGTTTGGTACAATTTTATATATAAATCCGAAGAATTTGGGAGGTCACATGAAAAGACTAAGAAGGGTACACCAAAGGCGTATTAAAAAGAGCCGGAAACTTCGGCTTAAGGTGATCTCCGCAGGCACTGCTGCCGCGATTACGCTCGGTTCGGCAGGATTCAATAAAGTCCTTGCCGCCTTTTCGGCGGATCAGCACCAACTACCCGTCAGCCAGGATGCGGATGCCGACCTGCTTTCCAATGCCGAAGAATTCGCCATCGGCTATCGCTCGTTCGTATCGGACCAGAATCGAAATGAAATTCCGGAAGGTGTGGAATTGGCCAAACGAGCCGCCGCTGTAATCAACGAGTTGCCACTCTATATTCCCGGCACTTCCATGCCGATTCCGAACCAAGCATATAAAATACAGCACGCCTTTTTCGGCCTCGAACGTTGTGACATCTGCGGCCAGCAGGTAAATATGGGTGGTTACCAGATTATCAATCCAACGCTTGATTTGTCGTATCCCGATCCAAACGATGCTTTGGAAGGTGCGTTTGTCCCGGAATTGGCATTGCATTATATGGAACACGGCTCGTTCGATTGTTTCGGCGATGTGCATCAGGGCAGAGTCGATATTCCGCGGTTGCTAAGAGTGCTTGAGTTGCAATTTCCCTACGATCCGAATGAGCACCAGTTGACTTTCGAAGAATCCGATTACGACGGTGATTTACTTACAGACGGCGAAGAATTGGCGGCCGGCTATAATCTATACAATCCCGACCAGGATGAAGACCTCGTTCCCGATGGAATCGAGCTGGCGAAACAATGTGCCGATTGTTTGGATGCTCTGCCTATTCAGGACCCTAATGGGCCGGAAATCCTACATGCACTATATAAGGTGAACTTTTTGCAACGAGGCCTTGAATATTGTGACATCTGCGGCACGGCGGTCAATATGGGTTACTGGCAGATTGAAAATTCCAGGCTTGGCCTTTCTATGCAGGTCTCTGAAATCGAATTACATTATATGAGACACGGGTCTTTTAGCTTTGCCGGTGACGTTCATGGAAAAAGCAGAATTGACGTCGCCCTTTTGGCTAAAATTCTGGAAATGCCGAATCGCTGTGGTGATTTGGGAACGATATATCGACCGGCCGATACAAACCGGGACTGCCAGGTAAATCTCGCCGATTTAACCGAACTGCTCGATATGTGGCTTCAATATTCCGATCTGTATTAACGGCCGGGAGCGAATGAGATGGGCGATAAATACAGTGCCGAAAGGAATCCCGCACGGGATGGGGAGAATTTGGAATCCGACCTTCGAGCGTTAAAAGCAATCGATTTTGAATTGGCATATCTTGCACTGCTGACACGTGAAGGACTCAAGCCATTGAGCCGGTGGGAAAAACCTCTGGACGAAGATGGTCTTGAATTATTGCATCGAATGGGATTGCTGACGGCACGGATTTGTCGAACGGTCAAAACGGGCGATGAGGTTGTTGAGATTATTTTCGGCCGTTCGCCGGCCTGTATTGGATTATACGAACAGCAGTTTGAAAATACACCCGTTGATAAATCCGCCGAAACCCAGCGATTCGAGGGTTTTCTTTTCGGTTACCCCCCCTGCTGCATTGAAGAGTATATTCGCAGCCCTTATTCTGAGAACGACCTGCCGGAAGAGGACAGGAAGATGTTATTTCACTGGGCCTGTAAAAACTGCAATGTCACCCCATTACTGCTGAAGGCATACAAAAAAGTATATAACGTACTAAACGATTCTAAATGACAATTCCCACCTGATGCGATTAGCAGTTTTATCCTTTAAAGAACAGTACAAACGCCACAGCGCAGACAATCGTCAGGACGCATGGGACCAGGAAAATCGGACGCCATTGGAACCTGCCTTCTTTTTTGAACAGGTCCATAATCGCTCCGGTGATTTGTGTCCCGATGAAGTTGCCGAAACCTAATGTCACGACTGCGATTAATGCCTGGGCCGAAGCTCTGATGTCGGGCGGCGCGACTTTATCCACGTACATCTGGCCCACGAAGAAAAAGAATGTGTATCCCAGGCCGTGAAATGTCAGCGATGAGATTACCAGCCAGAGAGGTCGCATCATCGCAAAGATAATATAGCGCATCGGCCAGGCTATTACGCCTATCACCAGGGCCCAGCGAAAACCAATCTTCGGCAGCAGCAAAGGCAATAACACCGCCATCGCGATTATCTCGGCAAACTGTGCCAGTGTCATCACGGCGGAGACATTTTTATTTTGTACGCCGATGTCCTCCAGAAACGGAGCAGTCGGGACGTAGTAGAACTGGAGCTCGGTTGTCACGATGAATGAAATAATCAGGAATATCAGAAAATTCGATTCCCCTATCATTTTGAACGCTTCGACAAACGCCAGCGGATTTGCTGGCTGTTCAGGTGGTGGTGTATGCGGCAGGAAGAAGCAAAATGCACCCATTACCAACGACAGAATCCCCGCCAGTGTCAGGGCGTCACTACCTTCTACCTTAGGCCGGCCCAGCCGACGCCACAAGGCAAGAAGTAAACCTGCAACAATCCATCCGATGGTGCCCCATACTCGAATTCCGCCCGCCTGGGCGTCCGCATTGGTAAGGTGCGAAAACATCAAAGCGTTAACCAGCGCAAGCGTAGGGGCATAGAGCAAAGCATAAAGTCCCATCAGGCCGAACAAACTGAGGAACTTTTTCTGCCGCGACGCCAGAAGAATTACAAAACCGCCGGCTAAATGAACCACTGCCAGGAATAGTTCCGTCGAGACCCAGCGGTCGGCAATTTGCCCGCCTATGAACGGCGCAACAATGCATCCTAACCATAAGGTTGCGTAGATCCATCCGGTTTGTTTGCCGCTGAGCTTCAAAGGCCCGACCAGATGCGAAGCCAGGACCGGGGCCCATGCCCCCCAAATCGCAAACTCAAGGAACATCATGACACTCAGTTTGAAATACAATTGCCAGTCCATATTTTTCTCCTTGCCTTAAATTGCTCTAACGACCCATGCTTTGAAGCCTTTCGGCCGCCAGTTTGATATCCTCGAACCGGTCATCGCCTGCTTCCCTCTCAATCGCCAGAACTCCGTCGTATTCAATCTCTTCCAGGACACTTAAAAATTCCTCCGGCCCGACCTGGCCCTCACCCCAGGGCACTTCCTTGCCCCATGTCCCGGGCCGGCTGGTCCGGATTGCATCTTTAATGTGGATGTGCCTTATCCAGGGGCCAAGAATCCTGACTGCTTCAACGGGCTGGCCCTTGTCGTAAAGAATCATGTTCGCCGGGTCGAAGTTGACTCCGACAGCGGGATGATTCAGTTCGTTCAGGAAATTCCGTAATTGCTGTGCTGTCTCCTGACCTGTTTCCAGCAGCAGTACAATTCCTTCTTCTAACGCAGTGTCGGCCAGAGATTGAATGCGGTTATGGAATATTTTCGCGTATGCCGTATCAGTCTCATCTATGAATCCGGCGTGCATCGAGAGGTATTTAACGCCGAGCGTGGCCGTGACTTCTGTCGCATTTATGAACAATTGGCGGTTTTGCTCCCAGAAGTTATTCGGCACAATGCCACCGGTGACTTTGATGGTTTCCAGAGTCGAATAGTCCTCCTGAGGAAAGTCAATCATTGCGGCGCTTATGGTCAGGTTTTGTTTTTGCAAATCCGCGAGGTAATCCTCTGCGTTTTCCTCCAAAGCCGGTCTGATTGCCAGGTGTACGTGTTCGATTCCTATTTTGTCCATTGCCTGGGTAACACCGGTGATATCCTTCTGGAGAGACCAACTGCAAACACCTATCGGCCAATTCCTGCATTTCATAATACGATTCTCCCTTTTGGATTTCTTTTTCGTACGTCAGCCAACAATTACCTTTTCCATTTTTGCCGCCGATTCCTTTTCCACTTCCACGATTTTAACTGAATTCATTGATTGTGCCAGAGTTGTGACCTGCTCTGGTTTTTCGCCGCGTATAGTCTTTGCAAAATGCCCGATTTCCACGGACCAGCCGTCTCCTTCATTGAACTTCGGGGTGAATGCCTCTGAATCAGCCGGGCAGAGTCTGAAGGTCGGCTCACGCGTCAGGTCGTAAACAAGCGTCGCTTTTTCCAAAGCGATATTGAAGCTCATCTGAAAACCGAATGTCGGTGTCATCGACCAGCCGCCTTCTGCAGTCACCACCTTATCATCATCGTAAAGATATTGAGTGACAATATGCACCAGTTTACCGTTCTCGTTTTTTGCATCGGTACTATAAACCGCGTGCGGCGGGCCGAAAAGATATTGAATAAAGTCCGTGTCGTGAATGTGCAGGTCCAGTGCCATTCCACCGCTTCGTTTTTCATCCATGAGCCAGTTATTCGCACTCCAGGCCGGCATTGCCCCCAGGCGCTGAAAAGATGCAGCGATGACTTTGCCGTATTCGCCGCTTTCGATAATGTCCCTGGCTGTAGCGTATTCAGGCCAAAAACGAACGCAATGCCCGATTTGCAGAATTTTCCCGCTGCGGTTGGCTTCGTCAATCATTCGTCGGCAGTCTTCGATATTCAGTGCCATCGGCTTCTCGCACAGGACGTGTACTCCGGCCGCGAGCACTTGTATGGAGGTATCCGCGTGCAGATAAGTGGGCAGCGTAATGGAAACGGCGTCGAGTTTTTCCTTTTCGAGCATCTTTTCGATGTCTGTGTATAACTCCAGGCTGCTGAAATCAACTTCATCTTGCGTCCGTCCGATATTTCCAATCGACTTTTTCGCATCTTCCGCTATTTTTGGATTTGTTTCACAGATTGCTGCAATATCGACATCTTTCAGAGCCTTCCAGCATCGATAATGCGTCCGGCCCATGAATCCGAATCCTATAATTCCAACTCTTATCATTTTAGTCACTCTTCCATTCACTCGGCTATGAGCCAGAGTATTTTTGTAAAACTTTGTGTTTCTATATTATATAGGGCATACACTTTAACGGAAATGGTAATATATTTATAATCATTTTGCCATATTGCGATTGATATATTTCATGCAGCTTGAGCTTGAATGAATATGTCTGTGAATTTCGTTTTGGATTTATCCGGATTAGAAGTGAAGGCACAAATATTTATTGGCTGTTGTCGTCCCTGCCTGGTGAGCCGCCGATGTTTGTACTTGCACGCCAGTAGTCCTTATTGTTCCAACTGTCCGGGTCGTGATTTGCAGGATCTATAATTGTCAGAGAAAAACCGTCGCCGTCGGTGGTTGGATACCAGCCATCTTTGTAGTCGAACTCCAGGATTTTTTGCCCGATGGCATCTTCCAGCTCGATTTTTTCACCGGCATTATTCAGTCTGCCGGAGTATTGGCCGGCAACATTAACCTCTGTACCATATCGATTTTCGAAGGCGTTTCTATCCTGGACAATTACAATATATTCGCCGGGTGCCAGTTCGAGGCTGGGGAAGGTAAAATCAATACCGTTTGTGAATTTTACCAGATTCAAATTTATTGCTTCGGCTCCGATGTTTGTCAGCTCAGCGAACTCCTCGTTCGGGTCGTTTTGCGGATGATACATAACCTCGGTGATACGCAGGTTATCCGCTACCGGCCCTATTGCGTAAGTTGCTTCGTTCAACGCGCTCCATGTACCGCCGCTTAATACTCTGGCCTTAATATGCACGCTCTCGGTCAGGGCAAACTGCCCGTAATATACCCGGGCATGGCTGATATCGATAGAACCTCCATAATAACGCGGGTCGAAACCATCGAGCGTGTAGAATATCGTGCCGGAACCGGATGTTATTGATAGCATACTGTTCGCGGCAGCCCAGCCTCCATGCTGATATGAGCTGTTAATACGAAATTCGGGTGACTCGATATTTGGATACCAGCCCTCGGATTTTAATTGGTTAAGGACAACTCCCGTGCGCCGTGGAAAATAAGTGTTCAGGAGCCAATCCCGCTGGTTGACCCAGTGTTCGTCGCGTGTATATTTTATGCCTCCCTGATCTATTCGATTGTCACCCCATCGTGCCGATTCGCCGACGACCGCACGGTCAACCTCGTCCAGTCGATACTGGTAGAGAGCAGCGGCGTTGTCAACAGTCAGCACGCCGTCATTAAAGAAGTGCCGATGAACGTGGTCGGCGAATAGCATTCGATACTCATCGTTTCTGATAAGCTTGTCATGTAGATAGAGCGGACTGCCATTAGGTCTTCTGCCGTTTTGTGGAGTATTGTCGTAAAGTCCTTCCATCACGTGTTCTGCGTCCCAGCAGTGGTATCGCCATAGGCCGTCGGGATCGGCAAGGTTCCGCGATGCGTACCAGTTTTTATGCGCCCAGTCCGAATTGCCGATATAGAAGTTCGTTATTGTGTAATCGATAAAATTGGGTATATCCAGATATTGCTGGATGAGCTGATACTGTGAATCCAGGGACAGCCCGTCCCCGGCGACATCGAACATCTCACGGTAATTCGTATTGGAACCATTGACAACGGTATTCTCATCATGCTTTAGCACGTCATAATCATCTTTGTTACCCCCTAAGTGCGATGCTGCGAAAGACTCATCCGGCCGCTCATGAAGGTTATACAATCCCCAGTACAGGCCGTTAAGATACAGGTGAACGTGCAGGCCGTGATGTCCGTATCCACCCATAGCGTTCTGAATATCCGAAGTGAACTGGTCTCGCGTATATTGTGCCCTTCGTCGCTGAGTATCGTTATTGCCGTAGTTCCAGGCATTATTCAACCGGGCATCCAGCACGAGCGTATCAAAGTTCTCGACCGGAGAATCGCGAAGGATTTTATAATTAAGCTTTGTTGGTCCGCCTGTGGGAGTGCCATCGTCCGTAGTGGTTTTGAATCTGGGTCGCATAGAGAGCTTATCAGACTTCCATCTATCGAGACTTGTGCCTCCGCCGCTGACACCTCCCTGCATCGAGATGGCACAGTTGATTTGGAACCGGCCGCTATCGTTGGGATCAATATACTCCATCGAAACTACTCGCTCGGTACCATCCTGGGATTCATTAATATAGATACCCTTACTTCCGAACCAGTCGTCCGTATTCATTACCAAGGATATTGTCGGTATCGACTTCAGGTCGTCTTTGATAGTACGGCTGTAGGCGTTGACAACGACAGGGTCCATTTCGTAGTCGGGACCAGCGTGCCCCCAGCCGTTGGTAGGAAAGCCGGGAGGATACTGTGGCTGCTGGATTACGTCGTCAAGGAAGATATAGGTATGGGTGTCCACATTCGTTGACAGCCAGCCTTGTTTATAAGCCATCGCCCGCAGAGATGTGGTTGTGGAAATCTGGACCGGGCCGGTATATATCCGGCCGGATGTCTCGATAGGAGCGCTGCCGTCCGTCGTATAGCGTATCACAGCTCCCACCGTTTCAGTTGTGATTGTAACGGAAAAAGGCGTATCGTAAAAACCGCGGTCCACGCTGAATTTCGTATCTGCTACTACGCCGAGATAGCCTGCTTCATTTTGTGCTCCCGGACTGGGAATACTAAAAAAATACAATTCGTCACTTGCGTTGGGGAACCGGCCGTAGGAAATATCCGTTGTCTGTTTACCGAATGTGATGCTGTCAATCAGTGTAATACCATCGGATTCGTACAAGCCGATTTCTTCGCCATCGGCATCGAGCTTGAAATTTGCGTGCAGTTCGCTGTCTCCTACATCGTTGTCGGCCCATATCAATAGATACCCCCCCGCCGGGACGGTAGTTGCCGTGGGAATCCGCCACTTAGTCGGCTCGGATAAATCGTCCGTCAGGTACATCCCGCCTATATGAACAGGATAAGAAGCGTAATTATATATCTCGACCCAGTCGTCATATTGGTCCTGTGAATCTTGAATGCAGCCGGAGTTGGACGCCATCAGTTCGTTGATAACAATCGGCTCGGCCGCCTCTGCGGTGCTGGGGACTAATAACGGAGGACCTGCCAGAGAAAGAGCGAATACTAAAAAGATTGCAGAAAATCTCATATTTTGCAGCATACTATTTCAACCCTTCCCCATTAATGGCATGGGAGACGAACGGCGGTATCTTCTATCGTATTATTTCAACTATGCTTATATTAACATAAAAACGGCAGTAAAGTCAATGTCTTTAAGCCCCTTACGGCTTACAATCTTTCTCGTACCTTCGCCGTAGGACATCCCCCACGGAAAGCGTGGTAATCTCAAAAAAGTACCCCATATCGGGCAAGTGGACACATTTAATTCTCCCAGCACACTTATATTGGTAAATGTCCTTAATCTTCCCGGGTATTGGCTCTAACCTATTGGTTTTATACGGGATAAATGTTAGGGTTCAGAGGATCGGTTCCTGTATTAGCCTCTTCTCCATCTTGATATCCATCGTTGTCTGTGTCGGCCTCGAACGGATCGGTCTTGTAGTAATATTCGTTTGAATTTGTCAGACCGTCATTATCGTAATCGTTCAAAGACTCGTTTAGACCAACAGCTAGTCCAACCTGTCTCTCCCAGTCATCAGCCATTCGATCATTGTCAGAATCCCTCTTAACAGTTATAGTCCTGAATTCTCTGGTTATCTTACCTTCATTATCCTTTGCCTCGAGATAAACAACATGTTCGCCTGCAGGTAAAGTGGCCCGGAAAGATGGACCAGTGTATAGGGAACCGCTGAGTGTAGATTCCCAGAGCAAAGTATTAGGATCGATCACACCTTGTTCCGGATCACAGGCAGACCCGGAAAAGTATATCTCTTGACCTTCCAAGATTGCTGTGTTAGGCTCGGGCGATTCAATCATGACAATAGGAGGCTTTGTCGGAGTGGAGAAGGTAGCAGAAATAGCCTCGGTCGTGTGAAATCCATCGGTAGCCGTAACTTTGACTCGCCAGAGATTTCCACCTGGAGCATGTGAGGTGTCCATGGGAATAGAATCCATGCTCACAACACCCAGTGCAGCAGGAAACCACGTTATACCATTATCCGAACTTGCATAAACGTCATGAGACAACAGGTCCCCATCTGCGTCATCAGATACCCATTGGACAGGAATATTTGGATCTTCGAAATACCCGCCATTGGGACTCAGGACCTCGACTGTGGGATAAGCAGGCCCGATTGTACGCTCGAAGAGCACGAGGTTGCCTTTTTGTATTTGAATGCTGCTCGCCACTTCAGTGAAGGGTATTTTAAGATTTACGGGATATGGATCAAAAGTAGTGAAGTCGGGTTCGAAGAAGATTCTAGCAAGCAATGTGCCAGTAGCATCAAGAAGCGTACAGCTATATAATGTCCCAATATTGCTTATGGGAGCATCAATCAAAGTAGGCTTAACATGGAGTAGTGGTACATTATCATCGGATGTGATCGCTAGGAGGACATCTAATCCTGTCTGTATGTCATTTTGAAACGCAGCTCCCATTAGAAGGTTGTCAGATGGATTGGCTTCCTGCAGCCGGAGTACATTGAAGAGTTTGTCGAAGTTCTCTGGTGATATCCAATTTTCGCCAGTGTTTTTTCCCATGAATGAATACGCATTAATAAGTTCTATTTTATTCCAGAGGTCAATAGGATGGAAATTTGCTATGTTGTTACCATTGGGTGGATTTTTTATATATTCTTCCTGATCTAGGTTTAAACCCATAAGGTGACCAACCTCATGGGCAACAGTCGCTTGAGGAGGAGGGGTCAGATGTGCTTGCACAACGCAAGTTTTTGTAATGGACACGCCAAATTGTGGGGTCCATCCGAATTCCTCAATACCAACATCTGATGCAACGAACCCAACACCATAGTCGTAACCAGTAGTCAATTTGATAGGATATACTGCCGCCGCTGTTATCCATTTTAGGTAGCTGTCACGAATAACCAACATATTAGGGGGGATATAGACGAAACATGGGACCCATACCCAAAGATCAATACTCTCATCTGAAATGGGATAAGACCGCTCGAGCATAGAGAACCAGTTTGTGTCGATTTCTGGAGCCTCATAGAGTTTTGGAATCAATGTGTCATCAATTACAGAGATTGGAACCGCCAAAATTGATATTTTCTTGGTCGGCTCATAAGTGATCTCTCTTGAAGAATTGACGTCTTCTCTTTTTTTCGGTCCTTCACCAATGCTGGCGGTGGCTTGATATATGAATGTCCCACTAGGCTTAGTATGTGATGCTCCCAGTTCCTCGGTCAGATAAAAATTGGCCGTGTTTTCCAACTTTCTCATATCTGTATAGGCTGGGTGTTTCCATTCAAAATTCCTTGTCGTAAGAGGAGTCGATTCCCCCGATTGTCTGTCGATGGCTCGCAGTCCAACAGTAATTATATAGATATTGGGATCGTTATCGATACTTCGGTCTCTGAAGTATACCCTCGCGATGGTCGTCTTCCCACTGACCCAGTGATTGACATGCTCTACAGCCTGAACGATGTTAACATCTGCTATCTCCGGGACTGGATATTCATCTGGCGGATCTACTTCAACATGTATAGTCTTGTAGTTATTCTCTACATTCCCTTCCCCAGGTATTTCTCTAACATGACCAATAAGCGTAATCTTTCCTTCTCGCAATGGCGTCCAATTGACAAATTTTGTAATCCGTGTAGAAGGATTAATTCTAATAGGTTCGGGTTCACGGTGCGTCAACCCTTCTTCTTTTGGGTTTATGCCATATATTATCCCCGTTTCAGCGGTAGTGCCATTGTTGGCAATGACAAGCGCCACGTAAGTGTGTTTTCCTTGTTTGGGTGTTCCTATAACGTTGATGGAGACAAGTTCGAGATCTTTAACCTGAACAGAGCTATAACGGTCAATGAACAGTCGTCCAACTCTAGACCGCAATTCTTCCGCACCAGTCACTTGGTCAGCAAATATCTTGAGAGTTCCCCCATTAAATGTAGTACCCATACCTGTCATGTTCCCTCCCAAGGACGAAATGTGACCTGTGATAGTCACAGTGGGCGCTGCTAGGAGGATGCCCCCTCCAGCACCATAGCCAGCGTTCAGTTGGGCCTTTCCACCTCCATCGGTATCCAGTCGCCCCATAATCTCAATACGTGTAGTGGCCTTGAGAATAATAGCACCACCGCCGGCTGCGCCTCCGCCCCCTCCACCTCCACCCCCATGTAATTCATCATGAATGCCATTACCACCTTTGACGCCACCGGAACCACCCTTGGATAGAGGCATTGATGAATCCTCAATTTGTCCTCCTTGATCACCTCCGCCCCCACCACCACCACCGCTTCCCAAGAACACAGAAAAATCTGTGGAACTATCACCATTAGACTCACTGGCAAGGTAGCCCCCTGGTTTTCCTGGGTGACCATCAATATGTGCGCGTGTCCCACCGAATCCTCCATCACCTCCAAAAGGTCCCGCTCCACCACCACCACCTCCCCCCCCATCCCAATATCGTTTGGAATCGCTTCCACCGTCACCCCCTCTACCTCCTCCAGCGGTGCCATCACCTCCGGTTACAACGCTCCCGTTTTCGGCTGCTTGGCCGTTACCGGAACCGCCGCCACCACCCCCTCCTTGGAACGGATCATTATCAGAACCTCTCCCGCCATTTCCTCCACCTGCTGAGCCTGTACCAACTGTGGCTTGACTCGAACTCCAGGCCCCCCCTGTTCCCCCACCTCCGCCTCCGTAACCTCCTCCAGCACCACCTTCACCGCCCTTGTTGCTAGAGGCATTACCTCCCTGTTCGCCTTGAATACTTGCGTTCTTTCCAGTGCTACCCCCACTGCCTGAAAGCCAGTTACCATGGGCTCCGGCACCCCCACCCCCACCTCCATACCCAGCCCCCTCTGCAATGATGGATCCTTGCACAATAATCACATCTGCGATGATTGTCAACCGTCCTGCATTAAGATCACCGCCTTTTCTATATGGTTTAACCAGAATCTGAGCATATGCAGGGATCAGGACCTGCTGTCCCTCATAATTCCACTCTCCAGAGTACACTCCTGAAGTTAGTGTTACGGCAGCCTCACATGGAAGAATCACAACCATAAGGGAAACAAGGCTCATGTAAAATGATTTGATGAGAGATATCTTTTTCATTTTTGTCCCCTTTCATTAATCTAATATTTACCATTTAGAATTGTTCAGTTACTCCGGATACTTGGTAATACCAGATGTACAGAAGCAACGTTATACCGATGAAATATATCTGTCTATTGTGGTGACTACGTATTTTTGCCCATGGGATAGGCAAAAGGCCGCCCCCGTCCTCCGTAGCATAGCTACTGCGGAGGGTGGACATCTCACGGGGTGAATTGTTTTATTAGATCTCTCCGCTCGGCTGCGCCTCGGTCGAGATGACGGCGGCGTGTATCCCTTCGACTACGCTCAGGGTAGGCTATTCCTCGCAATGACCGAGAATTCCTGAACGCTATAAGCAGCATTCTATAAGCCATACCTGCCTGTGGCATCCAAAATTGACTATTCCTTAAACTCTAAATTTTCGGGGATTTTGCTTGCTTTTTCGCCTTTTTTTGGTATAATACCGACCCTAAAATTGAATAATGAATATCGAATCAAAATGGGGGAAGCAGAGCAAGCAAATCAAAAATCAAAGTGAAAAAAGCAAAATTCATGCCATAGGTACTATAACGTAAAAATCAAAAATTTTTGACCTATCGGCCGAGTTCAAGTCTAACTGCATTGCGAGGCTCTATTTTTTAGTTTTGATGTGTAGTTTTACAGTTCTATTTTTAATATTTGATATTTTATCGCAGGTAGCTGCCTCTTCTGGGTAAATGAGATCATGCGTAAAAGAGTAAATGAGTTAAAAAATATACTCATCAACACATACACTCATAAACGCATATACTCATCTTGTTCGACAAGTGTCGAGAGTATTCGACAAATCGTGGTGTTTTTTACAAAACGAACCCAATTATTTCGTACTGCGTGCCGCGTACTGCGTATTGCGTAAAAGGATTTAAGTTCTTTGACAACAATATAATACGAGATAATGCTGGTTCCGGATGGGCTAAAAAACAAAGCTAAAGTGAACCCATAACGAAGCCAAAACGAACCCAAACGAAGCCAATCCTTCGGCTTGGCTCAGGACAGGTTTGTCTCGTATTGAGTAATGCGTTATGCGTATTGCGAAAAAGAATATAAGCTCTTTGAAATAAAAAGATTATGGAAAAGACGGCGGCGGTTTTTTTCTTCTATGGCTGATTGTCGATGGAGTTTTCCTGTAAATTTTCCTTTTTTGCAGATGAATCGGCCACCCGGATTTTCGGATTCAACGGCAGAAAGACGGTGAATGTTGTTCCCTGGTTAACCTCGCTTTCGACTTCGATTCTTCCGCCGTGCATCATTACGATTTTATGAACGACGGCGAGCCCCAGTCCTGTTCCGGGAATTTGTTTTTCGGGACGTTTGACGCGGTAGAAACGCTCGAAGATTTTCGGCAGCTCATCTTTGGGTATTCCCATACCTGTATCATGGACGCAGATGACCAGCTCTTCGTTTTTATGTCGGACATTAACTGATGCCATGCCTTGTTCGGGTGTGAATTTGATAGCGTTGCTGAGAAGATTTGTTAAGACCTGAGTGATTTTGTCACGGTCGAATTTCGCTTTGGGCAGGTCCTCGGGCAGCTCGGTAACCAGATCTACTTTGTTTTTCTTTGCGGATTGAGCCATTGTTTCATGAACATCTGAGACAATTTGCCCTATGTTGTTTTCCTGTAAGTCCAGATTCATTTTCTCCGCTCCGAGCTTCTGGAAATCCAGGACATCGTTAATCAGAGCGCCGAGCCGGTCGACGTTTCTGGTTGCGATTTCCAGGAACTTTTTTTGCTTTTCGTTGATTTCGCCGACGATTCCATCCAGGACAATGCCCAGGCCTTCTTTCAGAGCCGTCAACGGAGTTCGGAGCTCATGTGAAACCGTGCAGATGAACTGTGACTTTAGTTCCATCATCTCTTTGAATTTCTCGTCGGCCTGCTTCCGCTCGGTAATGTCTCTGATGATACCTATTGAGCCGATAGTTTTGCCGTCGGCATCTTTCAGAACGCTGAGCGAAATATCGACGTCGATAACGCTGCCGTCTTTTCTGACCATTTTGGTTTCGAGGTGGTGCTGCATTCCTTTTTTTCGAACGTTAAAGGTCCTTAATATTTTCCACTCTTCCGGTGGATACAGTGACTGGACCGGTTTTAGGTATAGTTCTTCCCCGTTGTAATTGAGAAGACCTTCCATGTAGGAGTTCCAGGAGATGAGGCGTTCCTGCTCGTCCGCTAATGTGATGGCGGCCGCGGAGTTATCAAAAATCATCCGGTACTTCTCTTCGGCTATAGCGTGTTCTTTTTCTGCGTTCTTGAGCTCAGTGACATCTTCGATTGTGACAATAACATGTCTGTTGCCGTTTATAGTCACCGGTTTGGCACTGATATGGAACCATGGTGTAACTTCCTTTTCGTCGATTCTAAGAGTGGGGTGAATCTCGATACCGCAAATGGACTGGTTTGAATCCAGCACCTCCTGAAAGTTCTTTCTTAATAAGCACCCCTGACAATCCGGTGTGTGTCTGCATTCTTGATCATCGCTGATATAGCTGATGCAACCAAGCACGTCGCCGACTTGCCGATCGATAATCTCCGAATATTCCTTGTGAAACATTTGCCTGATGGCATCGTTGGCGCGGGTGATGGACAAATTTTCGTCTATTAAGAACATACCATTGGGCACTGCGTCGAAGATTGCTTCCAGATTCTTTTGCTTTTTATCGAGTGCTTCTTCTATTTCCCTGCGTCTGATGGCATTTTCGATTATTTTTGGAATAGCTCTGAGATAGGTTTGTCCTAAATCCTTCGATAGATAGTCATACGCACCCGCCTTCCAGGCTTTAACGGCGACATCTTCATCGTTGGCTCCGGTGGTCAGTATGATTGGTATATCCTTGACCGAATCCAGGATATCAAGTGCGGTTCCATCCCCGAGTGTGTAATCGGCGATGATAATATCGAATTTTTCTGAATCTAATACGCTTTGAGTTTCAGCGATTGAAGATACCATTGTGTATTCATAGGGAAGCTTTTCGCTTTCTATATACCTTTTAAAAGCCATCTGGTCGAGCTTATCATCTTCAATCAGCAAAATTTTATAATTGGAAGTTTCCATAATGTTAACAACCGCCTTTGTCTGGTATTATGATTTTCCATTCTTTAACGCACTTGTGATTTTTTCAATTAAATCGGTGTAGTTAAAAGGTTTGGTCACATAGTCGGCGATTCCATAGGCAAAAGCTGTAACTGTATCCTGAGGCTCACACAGTTCGGTGCACATGATTACAGGAATTTCCTTTAAGTCCTGACGTTTTTTTAATTGTTCGAGCGTTTTGTTTACATTAGTCACCAGCAAATTAGCATCTAAAAGTATCAAATCAGGTTTCTCGTCGGCTGCTTTTTCTAGTCCCTCCTGTGTGTTGGAGGCGGTAACAATATCGAAGCTGTTTGCCTCAAGACGGCACTGGATTGTGTCGACTAAGTCAGGTTCGTCATCGATAAGTAGTATTTTCACTCGGTCTGTTTTTTGTTTTGACTTAAATAATCCTAACATTTTTGTGGGACTTTCATTATTACCAATAAAAATTTATTTCGACGGCCTTTGAAAAATTGCAGTTTAAGCTCTCTATTAGAATCCCGCCGTTCCGCAATGTCTCAGCAATGACTTGCTTGGAATAGCAGCTATTTCTTATCTGCCTGAATGATGGCGATACTGATGCAAAGACGATGGTTATGATGGATAGTGAGATGACCGTTTTCATTAGGGCAAGACCGTCTCTCGATGCTCGAAATAGTCTGCATGAGCATTTTTTTGTGTTTTTATACTTCATCATCAATAATTGCATAGAGTTTGCCTTGTATTGAAAGCTTCTTCGGCATAAAACTATTGGCTTTTTAAGAGAAGTTCTTTGTTATCGTTTATTAAAAAAGATAGAAAAAGGCTGGGATAAAAATGAGGAAATGACCGTGTGAGTTGGTTTTTATCGGAATTATTATTTCCGAATGGAAAAAAAGTTTCGAGCTTAAAATGGTGTCCTATAAGTTTGATATGAATCCCGCCTTTTTGCCACAATGAGTGACCTGAGTAATTTCGACTCGCGGTTGCCGCTAGTATGGCTCAGCGTGCGATGTTGCAAATGCTTGTACGGTATATGAAGATATGACTTAAAGTGGCATAACCGTTAAGTTGACTATTTCAAATGCCGATAGATTGGTTCTGTAAAGCATTGAGTAAATAACCGGTTAGGCAGACCTGACAAGATTTCTTTCAAACAGCTTTACAGATTAGGCAAACAGTTCAAAAGGGCAAAAAAAATGAAAGAAACCATTGCGCGACCCACAAAAGTAATCACTATCAGGAAAAGTGATAGCATAAAAGCGGCTGCCGAGAAGATGCGAAATGCAAGGATTGGCTGTCTCATTGTAATTGATGAAAATGAAAAGTTTGTGGGCCTGTTAACAGAGCGAGATATTGCCAATAACGTGGCTGTCTCTTCAGATGATATTGAAAGAATCGCTGTTGGCAATATCATGACTGCACGAGTTGTCTCTTGTCCTCTCGGTACTCCAGCCGGCAAGGCCAGAGAGATTATGACCGCAAACAAGATACGTCATCTACCGATAGTTGAAAATGAAGAAGTAGTAGGAATACTCTCGGTTCGGGACCTGATGCAACAACAGCTTCTTGAAGATCGTGCTGCTGCGAAAGAGGTGGCGATGCTTTCAAAATGCCTCAAAAGTATCGAGCTGAATGAAGCGGCTGATATTGTCACTAAAGAAGTCCCAAAGCTTTTTCAAGCCGAAAAATGTGTCCTGTGTCTGTTTAAGAATGACTGCGATACGGAGAAGGCCGAACTTATAAGTTACAATAATTGTCTTTGCCCTGAAGGAAGTCTTAAGTGTCAGGTGCCTGAAGTTGATATTTTACCTGCACTCCGGGATGCACAGACAAAATTGGCCGGCGAAATTACAGGCGGTGACTTGCATGATGAAGGACAATTCACCTATGACGCTGTTCCTGATGTGTGTCATCAGCTTGGTGCACAAGGACCGCGGCTGGTTATTCCTCTGACGATTGCGGGGTTTAAGACCGACCGGAAGAATATCACTAAGGCCTCGATTATGTTGGGCAAAACAGAAGAAGAAACTTCTGTAAACACCAAGTATTCTGTAAAAAATAATGTGTTATCTGGTTATTTATGCATGTGCGGACTAAAAAACTGGAACGCCGTTAGCAGGGAATTAACCGGTTATAAAGCTAAACTGACAAGAGAGATTCTTACTTCCCATTTAACCAACGCCAGTCTTTATCAACATGCAAGGCTTACCTCACTGACTGATGCACTCACCGGAGTAGGCTCAAGGAAGCTTCTTGAGGACAGACTTCAGACCGAGGCGGCACTGGCAAAACGGTACAAACGTCCGTTCTCCGTTTCTATAATAGATCTTGATAACTTCAAAACAATCAACGATATATTGGGACATGCCGCCGGAGATGATTCGCTGCGCAAACTCACCGAGTGTATGAAGAGCCAGAAGAGAGAACCTGATATATTGGCGCGTTACGGCGGTGATGAATTTGTCATATTAATGCCGGAAACCAAGGCTGATGAAGCAGTTAAACTTTTAGAGCGTGTTCGAGCGGAGGTCCAGAAAATTGCTGTGGCGGAGAACATCTCTATGACGATTAGTTGTGGAGTAGCACAAAGCCTGCCGGGTAACAAAGATGCTTCCAGTGAGATAATTCGCAGAGCCGACCTGGCCTTGTATGAAGCAAAAAATACCGGTCGGAACTGTGTTAAGCTTTGGGACAAAACTATGTCGAAGGCTCTGAGTAAAGGTGACATCGAGGTTGAAAAAATCAAGAAACTCAAGAGACGTATTGCCGGCCTCTCAGAGCAGGCGGAGAAAATGTTTATCCAGAGCATCTGGGGATTAGTGCAGGCTCTTGAGGCGAAAGATAAATATTCAAAGAAACATTCTGAGAACGTTATGCACTATTCCGTCGGCATTGCCCGGACTATGGATATTCCTCCCAAACAACTTGAAGTAATTCGTCGAGCTGCAATGATTCATGATATCGGTAAAATTGGTGTGCCTGATGCGATTCTATCAAAGACAAACAGACTTACACTGCGCGAGCGCAGCATTATTGAACAGCATCCGCTTATAGCTGTTCGTATACTGGAAAAGATGAATTTTCTGGAGCAGGAAGTTGCTATAGTTCGATGCCATCACGAGAAATGGAATGGTCAAGGTTATCCGGATGGCCTGTCCCATGGTTCGATACCGCTTGGTGCTCGCATTTTGGCTGTTGCGGATTCGTTTGATGCTCTGACTTCAGATCGGGCTTATCATAATTCACTGTCTATTGACAAAGCAGTAAAAATTA
Organism: uncultured Pirellulales bacterium; assembly: GCA_964508785.1. GTDB lineage: Bacteria > Planctomycetota > Phycisphaerae > Sedimentisphaerales > Anaerobacaceae > JAFGPS01. Next base: position 48,895 of record CAZDVE010000029.1, read on the forward strand.
TAGCTGATTCATCCGGATACGATTTTGATCCCGATGTTGTTAAAGTATTAGTTTTGTGGATTGAAAAAGTTCGTAGTCATTTCAATAAGGCGGAGAAACTTACACCGGAGGATTTACTAAATTCGCAAAAGCAACTCGACCAGACTGCTACTGCCGATACTGTTGCTGATTTGGTTGTTGAAAGCGTCATGGCCTCATAGCTTTGTTTTACACGTCATTTTGACAACATTTTACTAATATTGCGGATTCGTACTTCGAAAGGTGGGTGCGAGGAAAAATAGCTGCCCAGTTCTGATTGGCTTTCTGACAAATTATTTTTTGCCAGACGCTGAAGCAATTGCATAGAGGCGTTAGGATTATATCCGGCGGCATCAGACAATCGTACTCCGAGTTTATCAGCCTCGGTTTCAAGCTCCTGAGAATAAGCGTTTTCAAGGAATTGAATACCGACTTTCCGCAACCAACTGGAAAGTTGTCCTCGTATAGGTACGGCACGTGAAGCTATGTTGATAGCGGAGTCACTTATAATACGTTTCATAGCGTGACCACGTATGACATGAGCCATTTCGTGCCCGAGTATGAATGCCAGCTCGTCCCGGTCTTCGCCGCAAAGTTCCACCAGCGGTGTTGTAATGAAGATAAAACCTCCCGGCAAAGCGAAAGCATTAGGTTCGGTTCCTTTTATAGTTTCGAAACTGAAAGTACGGAATCTGTTGGCCACACATTTGGTAAGATGAAGTCCTGTTTCGTTCAAAATCTGTTTTGTGTTTGGATACTTGTCAAGCTCTACCTGATTTCTGATTTCACATGCCAGGTCCCGCCCTACTTCGTTTTCTATTTTGATGGTGTCGGCTTCGCTGCCGGTTATTGATTGCCAAATCCATTTAGCTTTCCGAACTTTCGGGCCGGCCTTCTTGCCAAGATTGTAGAATATGCTGCTCATTCTTTATTCGATATACAGAGATATTGCCGGTTATGTTCGTCACTTATGCAGGGTTGGTTCATTTGAGTGCTTTCGTTTATTTTTTTTGAGAGGGTTTATAAACTTGCCCTTATAGCCTGCTTTGAAGAAAACGGGCAGCTTATCTTCAAACAGGAACCGAAGTCCCAATAATTCAAGCCCAACCAATATTAACCATGAGCCGGGCGAAAGCGGAGTAATTAGAGCAAGGAAACCCAAAATAATTAGAACGATTCCGAGAGTTTTCTTAAGATATTTTTTCATGTAGCAAAGCTGCCTCTGTTAATCTGCACGGTGCAGTAATATTCGGAGCCGAACAGGTTTTTCATCTTAAATATAATACTCTAAATAAAACCAAACCACGATAGGAATTTTTCCCGGCTTATGCAAAATCCGCAGTACAGAATTTTATCATAATGTGTAAATTGTGACATATTTGCATAGTAGTTGGAAGGTATGAACTGCTCTTGATTACGGGAATAACTGTCCGGCGGGGTGGAAGAAAAGCTTCTCTTTTATTCCATAATGGTTTAACAATGTCCGCCTGAGAAATTACGTAGAATCTCAATTTTGCTTTCCCATTTGTGGGAATCAATCCCGGTAGGCAAACTGAGACCGGAGTCCAGTAGTTTCTTTAACCATTTATGAATGTTTCTTATTACTCTCATTTTCCAGGCCTCCTTATTTTTTTTATATTTCAATTTTTCAGTCATTTTATTTCTCTTTCTATATATCAAAGGCAGCAGTTTTGCATCTGGTAACGAAAATGAATCTTGTTTTTGCAAGGAACAGCGCTATTCGGTAAACTAATTCTGTACGATATTACACCAAAAACCGTACCGGTCAGAGAAACGGAAGTGCTTGTTAAAGGAAGTGTTACAAATGAGAGTGCTGGGACTCGAACCCAGGACCTACGGCTTAAAAGGCCGTTGCTC
>CAZDVE010000030.1:0-49635 GCA_964508785.1 uncultured Pirellulales bacterium
CGCCATAAGCAAGACCATCAACATGCCGAAGGAAAGTACAACCGAAGAGATTGCCGCAGCCTACATTGAAGGATGGAAGCTTGGCCTAAAGGCAGTCGCAATCTACCGCGACGGTTCAAAGAAACTCCAACCGGTCTCAACAAAAAAGCACAAAGAGACCAAAACAACGGCCGAGGTCCCCGCACCGGCCAGGCCGTTCAGGCGTCGACTGCCGGATACAAGGCATAGTATTACACATAAATTTTCTGTTATAGGACATGAAGGCTACCTGACGGTGGGGCTATATGAGGATGCTCAGCCTGGTGAATTATTCATCACTATGGCCAAGGAGGGCAGCACCGTCGGTGGCCTCATGGATGTTATAGGCACCGTAGTTTCAATGGCATTACAGTACGGCGTACCTTTAATCACGCTTGTGGACAAATTCCGGCACGCCCGCTTTGAGCCGTCCGGGATGACATCGAATCGGGATATTCCTTTCGCAAAGAGTCTGATTGATTATATTTTCTGCTGGCTGGGCTGTCAGTTTATACCGGGTTACGCCGAAAAGAACACTCCAAATCGAGTTGCGGTGCCCGGCACACCGGAAAGCAAAAATATAACAACCGCAAGAGAAGTAGTTGAAAAGACCAAGGACCTGGCGAGAAAAATAGCCGAAGTCAAGGCGGATGTGAAAATCAAGCCGGAAGTAGTTGTTAAAACAAAAAAAGAATCCCGAACCAAAAAACGCAAAACCAAACAAATCCCGCAATCTTTATCGGATAGATTCTCCGACTCGACCGATAGAGTCAGCTCACTGGTAGGCTCCGCTATTACCGATGAATCCGGACAGTTGCAGTCCGAAGCGAAGATTATGCAGCAGTTCAGCTCCCAGTTCGCCCATTTCCCCGACGACGCCCCCGCCTGCGATATCTGTGGCTCAATTACAGTTCGCAACGGCACATGCTACAAATGCTTCAACTGCGGCAATTCAATGGGCTGCTCATAACTCCATCGGATAATCTATGCCCTCCGTCATTGCGAGGACACCTTAGGTGGACGCGGCAATCTTCCAAAAATATAAAAGAATTTTAAAACAATATTGGATTTATACTCTGTATTGTAAATAATTATGTTATTAGAAGATTGCTTCATTACATTCGCAATGACATGATCTCTTATTTTTGCATTAAGTTTACTCCCTTGGAGATGCCCGCCTTAAGGCATGGCCAAGCCATTACGGTATCGCTCCACCTTTTGTTATTGGCTAAAGCCTTCTGTGCCAATGTTCGTGATTTTTTAAATCTCCAGCGAAAATAGTATTAAATAGAGCAATCGCCTTCAAAAAATATCAAATTCACACCACTCCATAAGCGTATGTATATATACTTATGAAATACAATAGTATCTTTTGTTAAAGGCAAGAATCGAGCATTAGATTGCCATGTCTATTTGCCCCTAACAAATGAGCTCCTTAGCAACGGTATTTTTTCATTGGATTTCTCCAATTCGCCCCCCATGGAGCTCCGGTCCACCTTGGGTGTGCCATAGGCAGAAATGACCGAAAATTCCTACGCACTAAACCCTATAGGCAAAACCCTAAATTTTCCGGGGATTTCAGTTGCATTACGGCGGATTTTGGGTATAATACGCAACAATCTAAGCGTAAGCTTAGAGAAGGAAAAAGTGAAAAGTTAAAAGGCAAAACACAGTTCACCCCGCGGGGGGAAATGAGTACATGAGTAAAAGTGTAAATGAGGAAAAATACGCACTCATTAACGCATATACGCATCTACGCATATACCCAACTTATTCGACAAGTGTCGAGAACTCTCTACAAATCGGCCTTTTTTTTCAAAACGAACCCAATTATTTCGTACTGCGTACTGCGTTCGGCGTTCTGCGTAAAAGAGCATAAGCTCTTTGAAATAAAGATATTATGAGAAATTATTGGAATTCGGACGAGCCGATCCGGCGTCGTCTATGACTATGCCGGACAAGGGAACGAACCCAAAAGAAGCCAATTTGCCGGGAATCAAATGATGATTTGTCATTCCTGCGAAAGCAGGAATCCAGTTTTTTATGATCATGGATTCCGCATCAAGTGCGGAATGACATGCCTAAAGGAGACGCTTACCAGATGATTATTAAAAAAACCAATTTCCCACTAAAAGGGATAGAACGGAAGCCCGATGTTAATTTATTGGACGGATTAGGCTTAAAATCTCGAATTTTTTATATACAAAAAAATTGACAGAATTTCTAAATCCGGTAGAATGCTGGTTTTTATGTAGTGAAAGAGAGTTTCTCTATGAAGAGCTTTATGGCTAAGAAAAATCAAATCGAGCAGAAATGGCTGCTCGTGGACGCCGAAGGGGCTGTTTTAGGTCGAATGGCGGCTAAAATCGCACCGATACTGATGGGTAAAAATAAGCCCACATACACGCCGCACGTCGATACAGGCGATTACGTTATTGTGGTAAACGCCGAGAAAATAAAAGTGACCGGCAAAAAGGCCCAGACGAAGGAATACGATTATTATACGCATCATCCCGGCGGGCATAAATACGTCAGCTTCGCAGATATGATGGCAAAAAAACCTGAAAAGGTGATTGAATTAGCAGTCAGGCGAATGTTGCCGAAGAATAAGCTCGGTACACAAATGCTGAAAAAGTTGAAGGTCTATCGCGGCCCGGAGCACGAGCACCAGGCCCAGCAACCTGAAAAGATTGAACTTTTTAAATAAAGAATGCAAATTATGGCAGAGAACGAAACTAATAAACCTGATGTCAATATCGGTGAAAAGACTAAAAAGGCACCACGTCCGGCCAATGAGCCGAAGGGCGGTTACTGGTGGGGCACCGGCAGAAGAAAAAGTGCCGTGGCCCGTGTCCGAATCAAGCCAGGCGGGGGAAAATTGCTTGTCAATAAAAAAGAGCTCGGAGATTACTTCCCTCATGAGCAGGATAGAAAAGCAGTCATGGCTCCACTGAAGGCGGTCAATGCAGAAAAATTATTCGATGTCTATATCAATGTCAGAGGCGGCGGAACCACAGGCCAGGCGGGAGCATCACTGCTGGGGATTTCCAGAGCGTTAAGAAATTATGACCAAAGCTATGTACAGGCACTGCGTGACGGCGGGCATCTGACCCGTGACCCACGAATGGTTGAAAGGAAAAAGCCCGGACAGAGAGGTGCAAGGAGAAGGTTCCAGTTCTCGAAGCGTTAATTTGCATATTTACTTTGGGATTACTAACATAGCCGCTGAGAGAAACTTGGCGGCTTTTTTCGTAAAAGGAACAATATGATAAAAGTTGCAATAATCGGAGCAAGCGGATATACCGGCGCAGAATCCATACGGATTCTACTGCGGCACAGCGAAGCGGAATTGACTTACCTGACCGCCCTGCCGGAAGAATGCGGAGCCGTGGAAGATATATTCCCGCAGTTTAAGGGCCGTTTCACAATGCAAATCGAACCTTTGGATATGGACAAGCTCTCAGGTATGGCTGATGTGGCACTGTGCTGTCTGCCGCATAAAGTCTCAATGGGATTCGTGCCGAAGTTACTGGATGCCGGGCTGAAAGTGATAGATTTTAGTGCGGACTATCGGCTCAGGGATATAAATATTTACGAAAAGTTCTATGTCAAGCACACCGATACTGAAAATATAAAACATGCTGCATTCGGCCTGCCCGAACTTTTTCGAGAAAAGATAAAAGGTGCCAAGCTCGTTGCCAATCCCGGCTGCTACCCGACCGGTGCAGCACTTGCAATTGCACCGTTGTTAAGGGAAAACATGATTGAGACAGATTCGGTGATTGTTAATGCCGTAACAGGCGCATCGGGAGCGGGCAATAAACCATCGATTAAATTTCATTTTCCTAATATGAATGAGAACTTTTTCGCCTACGGCGTTGGAAATCACCGCCACATGCCGGAAATCGAGCAAATCGCAAGTGACTTAGCCGGTCAGAATGTCACTGTATTATTCCAGCCGCACGTCGGACCTTTCGACAGGGGAATCCTTTCCACCGTCTATTGCCAACCGAAGGAAAAAGTCAGCAACAACCAGCTAATCCAGCTCTACGGTGATTTTTATAATGGCGAGCCTTTCATCCAGGTATGCCAAAATCCCCCTGCCGTCAAAGATGTCGCCGGAACGAACAATTGCCATATCTTCCCGACTTTCGTCAAGGGAAAGATTGTGAGCTTTTCCGCGATTGACAATCTTGTTAAAGGTGCATCCGGCCAGGCCGTCCAGAATATGAATATCATCTTCGATCTCGAAGAGACAATGGGCCTTATATAGGGATAATAGTGACAAAAGGCATATTGAAAATAGCGACATGTCAGTTTGCCGTGGGGCGTTCTGTTAAGCAAAACTCGCGGACTATTTGCAGATATTTGCGGAAAGCGAGCCAAGCCGGTGCGGACCTCGTGCATTTCTCCGAATGCGTTTTAAGCGGCTACGTGGGTACGGACTTTCCAAACTTCAATAGATATGACTGGGAGCTTCTAAAAGAAGAAACACAAAAGATAATAGCTCTCGCCGCCGAACTACATCTATGGGTCGTTCTGGGCAGCACTCACAAATTAACCGAGCCGAACAAGCCACACAACAGCCTGTATCTCATCAATCCAAGGGGCAAAATAGTTGACCGTTATGACAAAAGATTTTGCACACAGGGTGATCTTCGGCGAATGACCCCCGGCAACCGGTTTGTCAATTTCAAAATCAAAGGCGTAAAGTGCTCGTTACTTATCTGCTTTGATTTGCGATTTCCGGAAATATATCGAGAGCTTTATAAAGAAGGTGTCAACTGTATCCTGCAATCATTCTACAACGCCAAACAGGCCGGTCCCAGTATCCATACGCACATTATGCGCCAGACGATGCAGTGTCACGCTGCATGCAATTATTTCTGGGTTAGTATGGCAAATTCCAGTGGATATTACTCACCATATCCCTCGTGTTTTATTCAGCCGGACGGCAAAATTGTCAGACAATTGCGAACAAATCACCCCGGTATTATGGTCAATACCATCGATTTGAGGAAAAAATTTTACGACCCGATGAAAGAGTATAGAAATACTGCAATCGCCGAAAAGCTTGACAACAGCTCCAAAAAAATCAACGACCCGCGGTCAAGGAATACAACAACCCTTTAGGTAACGGCTGCGTACCTTCACTAAAAATGACTGGTGAAAAAAGTTATTCGCAGTTATAATTCCGTGTTGGATTAATAATGATAAGAAACAAACGCAAATTAGAAGAGTTTTATCGCAATCTGAATGCAGAGGAAAATCTCTCTTACAAAAAAGCGATGAAAATATACGATGCCCTGCACAAAGAAGCCCTCGCATTGGGTGCAATAAGTCACGAGAACATCTGGGACGGATTTGAAGTCGATTTGCGTATCGCAAAGGCAATAAATGGATTAAGATGTGATAGAAAAGCTAATAAAAAAAGTGGCTCAAAGATTAGACGAAGATAAGATTCCCTATATGCTCATCGACGGTCAGGCGGTTCTTATATATGGCAGGCCACGATTAACACAGGATATCGATATTACTCTGGGAATTGATACGGATAAATTCCAAATAATAGAGAAGGTATGCAAAAAACTTGGACTAAGAATTCTGCCGGAAAACCCGGAGACCTTCGCAAATGAAACAAAAGTCCTTCCCGCTGAAGATTCAAAATCGAAAATTCGTTTGGATTTTATCTTCTCTTTTAGTTCATACGAGGCGCAGGCCATTAAAAAGGCAAAGAAAGTCACCGTCGATAATTATCCTGTGAAATTTGCTTCCTGCGAGGATGTTATTATCCACAAAATGGTTGCAGGCCGAGCCATCGATGAGGAGGATGTCAGAAGTATATTGGTTAAAAACAAAGATTCCATCAATATCAAATACATTCAGGACTGGCTCTCAGAATTTAATAAAATTCAGGAACATAAAGGGATCTTGAAGAAATTTCAGAGTCTACTTAAACAATAAATCGGATAATCCGGAAGGTTTTAAGTAAATGACAAATAATACTATAACAACACCGAAGGGTTTTCTTGCAGCGGGGGTAAAGTGTGGGATTAAGCAATCAGGCAAAAATGATTTGGGTCTGATTGTTTGTCTGGGCGGTGCAAAAGCAGCAGCGGTTTTCACGACAAATAAAATCGTCTCAGCAGCAGTTCAGGTAAGTAAAAAACACATAAAAAGCCCCTCAATTTTCGCTGTCGTAGTCAACTCAGGCTGTGCGAACGCCTGTACGGGTCATGCTGGAATTAAAAATGCAATAAAGATGTGTAGTGACATCGCCAAGCAGATTGAAGAGAATCCACACAGCGTGCTCGTTGCATCGACCGGTATAATCGGAGAACAACTTCCCACTCGGAAAATAACCGCGGGTATTCCCAAGGCAGCGGCGAAACTCTCTGCTTCATCAAATGCGGGACTTGACTTTGCAAAAGCAATTATGACAACCGATACAAAGCCAAAACAATCGGTCCGACAAATTACTATCTCCGGCAAAAAAGTCACCATAGCCGGTACAGTCAAAGGAGCCGGAATGATTGCGCCAAATATGGCGACGACACTTTTATTTATCACAACCGATGTCGCTATTACCAAAGCTTTGCTAAGCAGAGCTTTGAAAGCTGCAATCGGCAATTCCATAAACAAGCTGACCGTTGACGGCCATCAGAGTACAAACGATACCGCGATAATTCTTGCCTCCGGCTCGGCGGGGAATCGGCCTATTGTAAGCCAGTGTCCTCGATATAAAAAGTTCTCCGCGACTTTGGCGGATTTGTGTGACGATTTAACAAAGCAGATGGCTCTTGATGCCGAAGGAGCAACACGGATGTTTAAGGTAGTTGTTCAAGGGGCAGCTACACAGACCGACGCTGCGAAGGCCTGCAGAGCGATAGCAGATTATCCCTTAGTCAAATGTGCCATCCATGGTGGAGACCCGAACTGGGGCAGAATTATCTGCGCCGTCGGCTCGGCGGGCGTAAAATTGAATCCGGACAAGCTGACATGTCAAATCGGCCCGGTGACAGTTTTTCGAAATGGTGGACCTGTGAAATTCAATCACAAAAAAGTAAGTCGTATCGTCTCACAGACCGAACATACAATTACGGTGGATTTAGGGGCGGGAAAGAAAAGTGACTTTTGCTACGGCTGTGATTTAAGCGCAGAATATGTAAGAATCAACGCCGACTACCACACCTGATATATGAGATAACGTGGTTATTGCAATACCGTCGGACTTTGTGTAAAATGCGTTTTCCAAAACCGTATGACCGGTTTATTCGGGGTGTAGCTCAGCTTGGCTAGAGCGCCTGCTTTGGGAGCAGGAGGCCGTAGGTTCGAATCCTATCACCCCGATTTCAATAAGCATGTTTTTTAAAGGCCGGATGTCCTGAAATTATATTAGGATTTAAATCCTCTTGCCAGCAAATCTTTACATTAAGAAAAACGAACGTGCAATCAGGTCAAGACCAGGATATGTCACATAAGAGCGCACTTAGAATCTTTATATTTCGTGAAACCTCGGGTTTTCCTCCAGAGTAACATATAACGTCTTGCGTATATCTTCCCTTATTATGCACATAGGAATTTCGTCACCAGGCTCTGAGCCGGCAAGATCAGACAGGAATTCCCTGATGGTTCTTGTTTTTCGGGAATCGAAAGACATGATAATATCATCAGCCTGCAGGCCCGCTTCTGTCGCAGGAGTACCACGAATAACTTCTTCAACTAAAATACCCCCCGCTTTTCCAACTTCTTCAAGCTTTTTCGCCTCATCGCTACCAAAAAGAACCTCACTGACTTTGACACCGAACCATGGCAACGCTTTGTCAACAGGCGGCAGGTACGATGGTCTTTCTATCGGAACCGCATACACCGTAATTGTATAATCACCTTTAACCACGCACATATAAACTTCGCTGCCTATCTCGCTGCCCAATAAATCACCTTGAAGCTGCCCTGCCGTTCTTATCTTTCTGCCATTGAAAGAGACTATTACGTCCCCAGGTTCTATATTAGCCTTATCCGCTGGAGAGGCAGGCACTACGGTTTCGACCAATGCCCCCTGTACCTTATCAAGACGCACCGCCGCTGCTATTTCCGGAGTAACCTCAGAAACCTCCAATCCAAGCCATGCGCTGCCCCATTGCTCTCTGAAAGTTTCAAAGTCCAGAGGCTCGGCCTTAATAAGAGTTTTCTGGTGACTATCGGCAATCGTTTCGGAATTTCGATAAAGAGCAAATGCTGCAATGACGTTCAGCGACAACGATATAATTGTCACAATGATTAACCAGTTTTTTCTTATAAAATTCCCCAAATCGAACCTTTTCAGAGCTTTTTCGATTTTACCGGGCAGATTGCTGCGCAGGTATTACACATAAAACACTCATTACCATCTATAGCGGGTTTATTTAATTTGTCATCATAGCTGATAGCATTCATCTGGCATTTTTTCTGAGCAAGTTTACAGCCTTTACAATTATCCACCGGCAAATCAACACTTATTAGCCTTATTCGCAGGAGAGAACTTATCCAGCTTAACAACGCAAAAAACGCGCCCAACGGACAGAAATACCTGCAATAAAACCTCGAAATAAAAGCCGAGAAAATCAGCATCAACATAAGCCATATCCAGGAAATAAGATCGCCATGCAGATTAAAAAATGTAGCAAATGGCTCTATAATGCCTGCTAAATAAATCGCAAGGATGTTGTTTGCAAGCAAAAGAGCAATTATAAGTAAAATCCCAAGATTGATGTATTTTACAATTTTCAAATATTTGTCAGCATCTCCCGTAATTTTCCATTCTATTGGTACCAGGCGATACAGCACCTCAGTAAAGGCCCCAAACGGACAAAGCCAGCCACAGTAGAACCTCCCGGCTATAATTGTTAAACCTATTGCGATAACAAAAAGGCTGTACCAATACAAGTTGTTCAAGAACACAGGATTGTGAAAAGACAAGAGCCTTAAAATATCGTTTATGGAAAAACCACCACCCATGAAAATACCCAGGTATGCAAAGCTCAATCCTAATATAAAATAACGTAAGGATTCATTTCTTTGGAAAAATGACCAAAACGCAAGGCCAACCACAATCCACAAGAATATAAAATCTATCTGCCAATATAGATGTTGGAAAAATAAATGCTCTACGGGATTATCTTTATCCACGTGCCGACTTAAAACCTGCTCTGTGACCGACTCCAGGCCTGCTTTTATTGAGCGGGTGACCGCGCTGGAGGTTATCGTAGCGCCTGTTATAGCATCGACATCGCCTTCAAGGATGAAGTTGTCACCTGCATCTTTTTCTTCAAACTGTTTAAGGAACCAGCTTCCGTCGGCCAAAAGTCCCTTTGTATATCTGGGACTCTCAAACTCACTGAGCACTTTAACACCGGTAATTTTCCCCTCCGTATTTACACCGACCAAAGTTGCTATCTGGTCACGATAGCCCCAACTCTCGTCTGGAACAACTTCTGTGGTCAGAAAAACCGCCCCCATAAGATATCCGCCTTCAGTCGTGTAGCCGAGGAAATGGGGATATGGTTCTGTCTTTTTTGCAAAAGCATCTGCATCCGGTAAAACATCTGCTAAATCACTTTTAGTCACCAACTCAGCGAAGCATTCAGGTGCTATATATAAGAAGACCAAAATAAAGAATATAAAAATGTTTGCTCTGGGTTGTTTTCTCGTATCTGGCATAATTTGCTTCTATAATTGGACCAAGAGGGAAACAGCAGCCAAGACCACTGATATCATGATAATACCAAGAACCACTGGCTTAAAATTTCGCTTGGCAACCCTGCTAAAACTCTGCCTGGATTCAATAATCAATTTGATCCCCATTGCCACAAGAATACTGCCAACAACGGTGGCAGCTAATTCGTCCATAAAAATAAAGCCCGATATTGAAGCTATCAATCCAATTAGAACTACAGTACCGGAAACCAGGTTCATTTTATTTTGCCAGTGTGTATTCTTATTTGTAATAACACACTCTTTCGCAGTCTTATTTTGGTTGCTGTGTGAATATTTATACAGCACTGAATACACAACTAAAACTACAAAAGCAACTACAACATTTATAGAATCCGGTCTTTCCGTTCTATCAAGCACAAGAATCATAAAATTATGAAAACAAATAGCCAAACCGACAGTGAGAAGAAAAATTCCGCTGTGGTACATCGCCTTTGCCTCAATCTCGGTTACTTTTTGGCTGATTTTCTTACTTCTTCTCTTACTGTCAATTCTGCTATACATTTGGCAACTTTCACATGTACGGTAGCTTATAAAAAAAGCGAAGACGTCGGTTGTGGAATGGATTGCGTCAGCTACGAGGGCGTTACTGTTTGCTAATATACCGGTGACACCTTTGCCTATAACAAGCAAAATATTGCAGACAAGTGAAATAAAAATCGAATTATTCTTTTCCTTCGATGATATCACTATGAATTGTAAACCCCCCGCCTTCTATGTCTTAATCTGCCCCAGTGATTACTTTTTCTGCCTTGTTGGGGCAACACTTCTTCCCTGATCGCTTGCAATTGTTCGGGTCTTTGCCACACACGGATATTGGAAATTAATTCTTCATCCATCGCAATATTACTACCCTCACACTCAATCACATAGGCCGGATATCTTTGGTGTAAGGTAACAACCACTCCCGGTCTTATACGAAGATTGTCCATCTTATGAAGCTGCTGGTCACATTTGCTATTAATATAGGCAATTCTTGCAGACTGACCTACCTCCAATTCAGCCAATGGTATTATGGAACATCGTGCGATACGAGAAGAAACCTTGCAGCATTGACCTTCCGGTATCGGCATTCCATGAGGGCATAACCTGGGATGGCCGAGCAGGATACAAATGCTATCGACCAGTTCAGGAGTAACAATATGTTCAAACTCACAGGCACCTGATTCACAGTCACCTCCGAGAACATCGTAAAGCAAACGCTCGGCAAGTCTGTGAGCACGGATTATCTGACGCGCATAAACCTGGCCTTTTTCGGTAAGCGTAACTTTATCATCCGCTTCCATTTTCACTATTTCTTCAGACACGAATGCATCAATTATAGCAGCATCGAAATCCTTGCCCAAAGCGCTCTTTAATATTTCTATTGAATCCTTGCTTTGCTCTTTCATGTGCCATAACTGTTCAAGGTGTTCATCCTTCTCTCTTTGCTTGTTCATAAAACTTATCTCCCAATAGTAAATACCAAAATCCAGTGTAAGATACCCGCCAAGACAAAAGATGACATGTTAATAGCCAAAGCCATAGATATGCCTGTCTTCACTCCCATTTGCCTGCACATTGCCACAACATTGGCAAAACAGGGCACAAACATCGTGGTAATAACCACAGTTACTATACATTGTATATAAGTGAGTGCTCCTGAATTGACCATTCTCAATGTCAGGCCGGCCGCCGCTTCATGTCTTGCGATTGCAAGAATAAGCACATCCACAATATCACGAGGCAATCCAAGCCACTTAACAACAATAGGGCTCATTAACGTTTTCGTAAAATCGAGGACGCCTGTCTTTTCCAGCAAAAATAACGCTGCTGCCGCAATTATAAAAATAGGGATGGCTTCCTTCAAAAACCAGAGTAATCGGTAATAGGTTTTTTTTAATATGGCTTTGATATTAGGAACACGAATCGCAGGCAGTTCCTGAAGAAAATTGCTTTTATTATCATCCTTAATAAATTTATTAAGCAACATCCCTGCGCATATCTCAACAAAAACCAGTGCCCCATAGCCAATCAGAAAGGCCTTAAATCCAATCCTCCCAAATATGCCCATATCAACACCCATTTGTGCAGCACATGGCACAGCAAAGCCGATTAAGTAAACAGCTATGAATTTCTCTTTCCTGGACTGCAGGCCCCTTGTAGTAAGCGTTGCCATGGTTTTACAGCCAAATCCCAGGACCAGCGGCATCATTGATTTTCCGGTCAAGCCTATCTTCTCAAATATTCTTTTTACTAAAACACACAGGTTCGGCATATAGCCTATGTCTTCGAGAAAACCAAACATAAGAAAGAACACAGAAAGTATGGGAAGCACAGTAACGATAGCATTGAATAAACCCAGTGTCAGAATTCCATAAGATCCCACAAGAAAGTCGTACAGGAACGGCGATTTTATGCTTCCGTTTTCTGCTTTAAAGAATCCTTCAATAAATCCTATCGTTGGGTCGAGTAAAGTAGCACTGAGTAATCCATCCAGAAATCCGGCAACATGGGTTACAAGTAAAAATGTCACTATCAGAAAGAACGCTAATATCGGGATTCCAAAAACCGGGTGACGGCACAACCGCCCAAAACTCTTTGACAATTCTCCCGGAGTTATTTTCTGCTTTTTAGTTGTATTTTCAGCCGTTTGTTCCACCCAGTTACTTCGTTTATTGTTCAATACGTGACCGAGATTTCCTCTGAATTGTTGATGGATTTTCTCTACCCGCTCTTTTAACGAATTTACTTTTTCATCGCCATACTGTATCCTCAAATGATTCAACAAGAATGGATCATCCAGTAATAACAAAAGTGCCATCTTACGCTCGAAACTCATCCCCTCGGGCAGCATAGAAACAATAGCCGATATCCCGTTTTCTATGATGTCACCATACTTCACCGGCCATTTACCAATGCGAGCCTTGTTTATGGCGGCTTTTAGCTGGTTTGTGCCTAAACTATTTACGGCTATTGATTCGATAACTGGAACTCCTAACAGCCGCGACAAGCCGTCGGAATCAATCCATACACCTCGTCTCGAAGTCTCATCTATGGCATTAAGCGATACTACCATAGGTATACCTAATTCCAAAAGATCCGCAGTAAGAGTCAATGATTGCTTCAATTGGTTTGCATCAATGCACTGGATGATTATGTCCGGCTTATCCGACAATATCATATCCCGGACTATAAGTTCCTCTTCGGAATGAATATAAAGACAATGCAGGCCGGGCGTATCAATGACCTCGTAAAGCTCGCCGTCAATGCGGCACCTGGTCTTTTTCATCTCAACGGTAGTAAGCGGATAGTTGGCCACCAGTGTATATTCGCCGGTAAGATTATTAAATACCTGGCTTTTACCCGTGTTCGGCAGGCCAACAATAGCGATTTTCTTAACGGGGTGACATCTACCTGAATCATTCTTTTTCACCTTCTTTTCTTTACTCACAAATTTCTGTGCCAACAATTGACTATACTCCTAAATCCGGTCTGATGAAATTCTGCGATAATGAAGAATAGCTGTTTATAGTTTTCAGGCACTTTTTAAGATGCAACCTGGAGTCTCGACTATGTGAGGCCTACAAAACAGGCCGTGGCAATATTAATCGCCTAAGAAGAATGAGATTGCTTTACGTCGTTTACAATGACGGCCAGAACTTAATCATTTATGGAGTATAAGGAAATCAGGAGAGATTTTAAGCGGGCGATTTCCTGCTTCCCACGTATCATGGCATGATTAGATTTAACAATCCTCCCACTATCAGACTGGACAAAATCATAATCCCTGCAGATTTGAGCATGTCCACGACCCCAAGTTCCTTGATAAGCGTTGTAAAAGTAGCAACACACGGGAAATACATTGCCAAAACAATCGATGCGATTACCAGTTGTTTTACCGTCAAGCCAAGTGGAATAAGCATTCCCACAGCTACATCTTTACGAAGGAAACCTACTATCAATGCGCCGACGGCCTCTTGAGGAAGCCCTAAAACACGGGTAACAACCGGTGCGGTGATTTTTCCTATGAATTGAATTATTCCGAATGTATAAAGAAGATTTACAACCAGCACTCCAAGCAATACAAATGGAACTGCCTCTTTAAGAAACCACTTTATCCTTATCCATATCTTCTTTAAAAGACTCCTTATATACGGAATTCTGTAAGGTGGTATCTCTATAAATATCTCCGGTGATTCACCTTTGACAGTTCTGTTGAATATAACACCAAGGAATATCCATACTGCCAGCAAAGTTCCATATACAATAGCGAGATAGCCAACCCCATATTCCCCTACCAGGCCTACTACCATGGCCTGTAGTGCGGCACATGGTACTGCAATGGACAATAGAGTGGCGGCAATAAATTTTTCTCTTCTGGTCTCAAGGATCCTGGTTGCCAGCGCACCCGGAACATTACATCCAAGCCCAAGCAGCATGGGTACTATCGCAAAGCCATGTAGTCCCAGTTTGTGCATCAGCGTATCGACCATAACAGCTAATCTGGGTATAAAACCCAAATCTTCCAAAAGGGACAGAACCACATAAAACGCGAATACATAAGGCAGAACCGCACCAATTGGGACAAAAAGCCCTGTGGTCAAAAGGCCGAAAGACTGTCCAAAATCTATTTCACCGTCTATCAACTGGCCTATAACAAGGTCGTGAAGAAATCCCCCGGAACCCATAACAGCCGAAAGTTTCATTACCACAGGCATCCAGAGCTTTTCAAAGGCGGGTTCACTTACATAACCTATAAGTCCTTCACCGATAAAGCGTATCACCTTAAAGGCCAAAAACATCACTACGGCTGCAATAGGGATGCCGGTGAGCGGCCTGACCGAGGCGTCTCCGAGCCTTTCCAGCCACGTATGGTGTCGATGGGTGATGTTTTGCACTTTATCTACAATTTTTCCAACTTCATGCCATCTCTCTTCATCTTCATAGTCATACTCAGAAGGCTTTGCTTCTTTGACCCTTTCTACCAACTGTTTAACACCTTCACCTGTCACGGCACAAATGGGGACACAAGGCACTCCAAGAATTTGTTCCAATTTCCTATCATCAATCAATATACCTTTATGCTTTGTTTCATCCCAGAAATTCAATGCTATAACAGTGGGAATTTTGCGTTTAAGCAGTTGAAGTGTCAGATTCAGACTGCGCTCCAGATTCGTGGACTCCACAACGTTAATGACTATATCTCCATCGGCATGTTCGTCAAGCATCTCAACGGCTATTTGTTCTGCTCTACAGGTCGGCTCCAGAGTGTACGTTCCGGGGACATCAATAAGTTCTACGAGCTTGTTGTCAAGCTTTACGCTCCCCTTGGTAAATTCAACCGTTGTGCCGGGATAATTGGAAGCTATGACACTCGTGCCGGTAACGCGGTTGAAGACAACGCTCTTGCCGACATTGGGATTTCCCATAAGGAGAATTTTCATGTCCTGCCCTCACCATGAACTTCCACAAATATCCTGGAGGCCATACCAAATCCAACAGCGGCCTGTGTATTATTATGCTGCAAAAGGACGGGACCTCTCATTAATTGGCCACTTACCTTCGTGATTTCTCTGCCCGTTCTGATTCCTAAGGCATCGAGCTTTTGAGCAAGACCGAAGCCTCCATCAATCTCCACAATCTTACCTTTCTGGCCCGCCCGCATCTGAACCAGAGAAACCCTGAAAGCTTCTGCATCATTCATTCTATTCTCCTTTTCGCCTTTCAAATATCCTTTTAGGAAGTTGATCCAATTAGAGGAGTCAAGATAATCTTAGAACATCATATGTGCTCTAATGCCAAACACAACGGCATCTTTTGCTGCCTTAACACCGCCGGGATTAGCTATATACTGAACACTCGGGCTCAAATTAAACCACGGCGTAATCTGAGCATTGTAGTAAACCTCCAGATCGCTCTCATAATCCTCAGGATAACTCGAATCTGCTGTATCGCTAAAGAAACCACAAGCTGAAGCTGCGCCTAAAACATCATCATCCCGGCCGTCAAGCAGCCCCTGATATTGAAAACCGACACTGAAGAAATTTGTAATATCATTCTTTCTGGCGGCTGCATATCCATATCTGAAAAACATACCAAGACCCTGGCTGTCCTCAGGGTTGTCATTTTCCTTGTCAAGCATCTGGTCGCAACTTGTGTAAAAACCGATGTCGTCCCTGTAACTCTTACCGACAGCGGTTAGGTCGGTATTGGCTTTCGGCTGAGAATCGTTCCAGAGACCTATACGATATGTACCCTCCATCGGACCGTTGACGGAATCAAGCTGTGCCGTTACGCCTGTCTCAAGGGCATAGAAAAAATAGTCCTGTTTATGAAAAGTTGTTCTAAAACCAGTTTCCCTGCTATCAGCCTGAGCGTCAGCGACACCACCCATGAGATACCACAAATCGGTTATGTCCCATGCGAGCACCATTCCGAGTCCCTGTTGCGGAAATGGTATTGTCGGGTCATCAACAAGAGCTGCATTTATAAACTGACCACATTCGCCGCATTCGTTATCAGCATATGCAGTTGCATCAAATATAGCAGTGAAATCCAACTTACCAGCCACTATAGTAAGATCGTCACTGAATAAAGGCCCCTCATAAGCACACTCAACAATATCCATCCCGCGATTGCCGTAAGGCAAGGCATTTATTCCCCATGCACTGCCGACCGAATGGCCGTCGATGCCTTCTGTATCAGGCCAGCCGCCCCAGCCGACTACGAAGAAAGAACCGTCTTCAATACCTAACAGCCTCTCCATGTCTATATCCATCGTCACCTCATATCTGCCATGATGTCTGCCTCTACGCTCATTTGTGCTGATCCCGCCGCGAGCGTTGATTTGATAGATACTGGTTAATCCAAAACCCAACTCTATACCGCTGTCCGCCAACTGGTCGTTGAGTCCCCAGAAACCGTCGGTGAGGGTTTCTTGCTCACAGATACTGTCGCCTTTCCCATGGCAGATCCCGACTAAAGCCAACAAAAATACGATACTTAAAACAACTTTCGTCCTGCTCATCTTTCACTCCTTTTTTGTCACGAATCTCCTAATACATGAGATTGATAATATTTCTCATTCTCACTCTTAAAAGGTTATATCGGGCCCGAAAGGTTGTCAATCATTTTTTTGAGATTTTTAAAATACTTTTAAGCAGATTTATTCAAGGTTCACCATTCGTATCCGACGAAATAACAGGTCGCTCCTTAAAGTCTGTAAGTCAATACACCACAAGAAGATGCATTACATTGAAGCATAACGCTAAAATGAGGTCAATATTATCTAACCAACATATTGCTTACTTTACAGGCTGTACGGTGTCACAAACATGCGTAAAGTTTTTGATTATATGAATAAAGTTTCAGTTTCGACCAATGTTTTCATCTAAATTTTATACATGCCCATAAAGTAGTCAGGAAAATTACAGCCACAAGTAAAACGATCTCAACTGTCAGGATAGCTTCCATTGAATTTTTCTCCTTTCTGAATTCGCTCTTCTACACTTTTAAGGTTTCAAGAAAAGATATAACTTCGTACCTGGCAATCCTGTATTGGCCGCCAATTGTCTTAATCGCTCTAATCTCACCTCGCCTGATCCAACTGATGATGGTGAAACGTGAAACACCGCAAAGTTTCGCAAGCTGAGTCGTTGTCAAAAAACCTTTCTGTATCTTGGCCCAATTGTCAGATGTAGTCTCTTTTATCATGGTAAAACTAAGCATTTCCGAATTGCGGGAATGTAGAGTCTTTATTATTCTCTATACAACATTTGTTTTGTAGAAGTCTCATTTTATGGTTACCTGTTTCCTTCAATCATCATCCTTTTGCTTATAGTACGGCTGTATTATAGCTGTATTATATATGAAATGAAAATGATTCTCATTCTCATATAACGATAATATACCAGGCTTGAAATGTTGTCAATCATTTTTTTGAGATTTTTTTAATTTTTTTGACAAGGCTTCAAAATATTATAGAATTTATCGAAAACAATGAGAATGATAATCATATTTCAAACAAGGTAAACATAGATGAAACCAGCAAAAACCGTATTCCGTCAATACCTTAGAAAAAACGGGAAGCTGTACAGCAAACAGCGAGAGCAAATCCTGGACATATTCCTTAAGACCGAGCAACACCCGACGATTAATGACCTTTACGATCTGGTCAAAAAAAAAGACCCTAAAATTGGCCTCGCCACTGTATATCGTACAATGGAGGTAATAAGCGATGCAGGATTGGCGAGTAAGGTCGGCTTCGGGGATGGCATCAAACACTACGAGCACAAATACAAACATCAGCATCATTACCATCTGATCTGTCTTAAGTGCGGCAAGGTTATCGAGGTAACCAGCAACAAGCTTGAGGAAATACAAAGGCAATTAGCAAAAAAACATGATTTTACTATTACCAGAACTACAATGAGGCTATTCGGTATTTGTAAGACCTGTAAACAAAAAGAAAAATAGAACTGAATCCATCAGTGAAATACAACAACTTGCCCAATTTTCACACTGAATACCCCCCCCAAATCAAAAGTGTTTTTTGTTTTTATTTATCCACTGCCTGCTCAAGTTTACTGATACGCTTTCTTTGCCCACGCAACTTCACCATAAGCACAATTACACTAACAATCAAAAACAATAAAATCAATGCGCCAATCATTCGACGATTCCTTTCAAGTTCTGTAGTTTACCTGCTATTATTTTTTCTCTTGTTTAGTGACTTTCTCTTCGAGCTTTTTGATACGCTCATTTTGTTTTCCAACTTTCACCAAAGCCACAATTTCTCCGGTTATCAGCCCTAATAAAATTAATGTGCCAAGAGTCATTCCGTTTCTCCTTTCAGCTATTTAGTCTTTGATAATAAGTTACAATTATTTACACCGTTCAAAGATAAATAAACAACCATGGATTAAAATCAGTGGCATTTTAGAACTCATGCAGGGCTTGTCCGCTGCCTTCTTTGCCTTACATTTCTATGTATTTCTTTATAGCTTCCACGGTTATTCTAACCGTAAGAACGAAGAATCTTCTCGCATAATTCCCAATACACCCTATCTAAAAAAGGGAACATCCCCCCATAGGTTGAAACACACAGGACTACGAAGGAACATTAAAATTGACGCCGCTCACTTTGAATTCTTCTTCGAGGTGGCCAATTTCTTTATTCCCACTATAAGTAAAACTGTCCCGCCGATTGCCAGCGCTGCTATTCCAAGCGACCCAAGGAGTGTACCCGTAGCTGCGTATGCATGGCCGTTTCCTAATCCAAGTCCCAATCCGCTGCCCAAAGACAGCCCCGAACCTGTTTTAAGTTTCAAGCTCATTGTCCATCCTTTCTAAATACAATTTATTTTGCTTTTAATTTGGTTTTTGCTTTGGCTTTCGAGATATTTGGCTTCTTGAAAAAAATCTTATTCCAGATTTTCATACTGACATACGCGGCACCGGCTCCGGCGGCAACGGGAACTACAACGGCGGTCCCTAAGGCCAGGGTTGTTCCTGCAACAGCGTGAGCCGCCGCAACACCCAGACCAGCAGCCACGCCCAAACCTGCGGAACCTTTTACCGTATCTTTCGCTGCTTCTGCACCGGTTTTTTGACTCTTAACATACTTTATTGTATTCGAGACACCATAGAAAACCGCCGACACACCACCTACAGCTACTCCAGTCGCCAGAGGTGCGGCAACAGCCGCTCCCGTCGCAGCTCTTTGCGCCAGGCTGGTACCTGTATATGACGAGGATGTCAATGTAGTCGAACTGCCGCTGGTCAAAGTCACAGGTGACGAGCTGGTCTGGATGACAGAACCTGAGGTCCTGACAACCGACGAGCTTGTACGGACAACCGGACTGGAAGATACTGTCTTCACCGGTGAGGAACTTACCTCAACCAATTTAGAAGGTTTGTTTGACCATTCCTTCATATCGCACCCCTTTCTTCAATTAAGATAATACTTCCCAAAAATGTTTTGGCATTCGCTGTGCCATTTTTAACGCCCCGTTCGAGCCGGCAAATAACGGCTCATCTACGCAAGTCACTTTGCCACCACCTAACTCGGCCATTTCCTCTTCAATAAGTCTGGGCAGGCCAATCATCTGGCTACCACCACCGGCTAATATCACATTAGAACGAACAGCTTCCTGAAACTCCGGGTCGCAAGAAGCGATTAAGTCGATAATCGAGTCGACTATATCAGGCACAATGCTTTTACAAGCCTTCCTCAATTCCTCGGTAATGTCAAAATCCTGGGGTCTGCCTTTTACCGGGAAAGTTGCTATTACCCGGTCTGAGCCTTCTGAGACGAAACCATAGCGTTCCTTGAGTTTTCTAATCATATTAATGGTGAACTGAGCCTTAGGGTATTTTTTGTGTATCAACTTTGATAACTCATTATCAACATAATCGCCAGCCTTATCTAATGTGATCTGGTTCTGCCCATTCGGCAGAGTCCCGTGTAAACGGCATAAGTCAATGGTTCCAGCTCCAATATCAACAACCAAAGCCTGGTCAAGAATCCCCGGTCCGTAGGCTACTGCAAAAGGCTCGGAGACAATCATAACCGCATCGAGCACGCCACGAGCTGCATCTACAAGAACACGTCTGCTGGCGATACTGGCCCTTGCCGGTGCACCAATCACACCGTAAACAGGCTGGCCGGGTTCAGGGCATGCTTTCTCCAAGAGGTAACGAGTCAGTTGCTTAGCGGCTGTAAGATGCTTGTTACTTCTGCTCCTGCTGTTAGTCGGAATTACACCGTGAGCCAAAGGCCGAATAAGCTCCACGCTCAAACGGTGTTTCAGTGCCGTTTCTCCAAAGAGCGGCTCAGTACCCAACAACTCTTCAGAAATATTATCCTTCGGATAACCGACATAAGTCGGTACTATTTCCCGAACACCATTGCTCGCCGATACCGATGCTCGACATGTACCCAGGTCGATACCCACATATAGAGCCACATTGCTCGATCGAAAAATTGCTGAGCTTCTGGAAATTATAGGTTTTCTCCGGCCATTTTTTTTGACCTTCTTTTTTAAACTCTTTTTGGCCATGTTTATTACCCCCATTTCAAAATATTAATTTTCATACTTCTTCAGAGATACTTTTATCAACGTCATCATTAACACTTTCAGGTCTCTGAAGTGCAACATTTTCTCTGAAGATATTTACCAGTACTTCTTCATCATGAGAAAGCAACACAGCCGTTTCATGAGGAGCTTTTCTTTCAAACACATCTGTTTCAGCAATACGGCTATGAGCATTTAGTTCGTTAATTTTATCCTGGAGTTGTGTATTTACATCTCTTAATTT
This sequence comes from uncultured Pirellulales bacterium, assembly GCA_964508785.1. Classification (GTDB taxonomy): domain Bacteria; phylum Planctomycetota; class Phycisphaerae; order Sedimentisphaerales; family Anaerobacaceae; genus JAFGPS01. The sequence goes on from CAZDVE010000030.1 coordinate 21,073, forward strand.
ATCAACCTGCTTTTTTATATATTTCTCTACTTGTTTTCTTTCGATGATTTCACGCTGGAGTTGTTCGTTGGCAACTTTTAATTCACCTGTCTGCTGTTTTATGAGTTCAGCTAAGTGATCACGATATTGCTCCAACTCATCATTTGGGTGCTCATTGTCTGTGATATCTTTAGCAAAACCGATAAGCCCCTGAGCTTTGCCCATCCGGTCCCTTAATATGACCATTAACATTTCGGTTGAAAACGGGACTCCGTTCCTTCTTACGTGTTCCACCGGTCCGGCAAGTTGTCCCCTTTGTTTGACCTCTTCAATGAAAGGAATCACATCTGTTTCCATCTGCTCTTCGGTATAGAATACGTTAATCTGCTTACCAATTAATTCCTGGCTATTTTCGTATCCATGCATCCTGGCCCAAGCTGTGTTGACGAAACGAATAGCTCCACTGAAATCGGTTACAATAATTGCTTCCATTGCTTGCTCGGCAATCACTGTTAGATACCACACGGTTTCTTCGATTTGTTCGCGCGTAGCAATCATATAATCTTTTCGAACCACACCCCTCAAAATAAGTTAAATATCATGATATACCTCTGTCAACAGTAATTTCCCACCACCACCAAAAAATGCTTTTTTTCGGCAAGTTCTCCCCACGAGCTTTACCACATCATGGTCCAAGCTGCAAGAAATGGCATTAAAATCCATATTATCCCCCAGGCAGACTAAACACACAAGAGTATATTTTGACAAGATTTTATTACTTTTTCGGCGACCTCAATCCATAATGTTTAATTTTTTCTAATTGGTTCCATTATAAACAGTTGAATAGTTACAGTCCAATGTTTTAACTATTCGTGCCGGCGTCTAACCGAAGTTCGGATTCAGGATTGGCAGAATTGTCTTCTTTGACAACGGTAGCATTTACGTATTTTGATTTCTGGACACCGACAATTTGCCCGAATATGGCCACTAATAAAGCCTTTTCCTCCTCGCTTAGCTTCTCGGCCGCTTCAATTGAATTCAACACCTGCCATAATTGACGCTCGGTGACTGGGCCATAAGTACTCAATTCATTAATTTTCTCATAAAAAGGCCCGGCAACTTCATCAATCACCTCCATTCGCTCCGAAATCTTGCCCATCATGAATTCAGCTTGCTTATATAAAGTACGAGTAAGCTTCTCGAAAATGGCGTTACGAATCTTCTCCGGTAGTGTCTTCGGATTCAAAGACTCAGTGGATTCTTTAAGCTTTTCTCGAGTCGATGACAACAGATTACGACTTTTACCGGCAAAGAATCCCAATTGATTGGCAAGATTACAACAAATATCTGTAAAACTCACACCTGCTCCTTTATACAGAACAAAGGACCGCACAGAAAACCAGAGAAATCGTAACCATAAGCTTTATTAGTATATTCATAGCAGGTCCCGAAACATCCTTAAATGGATCGCCCACCATATCTCCGACCACAGCCGCCTTATAAGCTGTTTCCATATCATCTCCCTTTTTGCGATGAGCTTCAATCCATTTCTTGGCGTTGTCCCATGCACCTCCACCTATAGACATACTCAGACCTAATACCGAACCTACGATCATTGCACCAACTAAAAAGCCCCCTAAGGCCTCTACGCCAAGGGCAAAAGCCACAACGAATGGAGAAGCAATAGCGATTACACCAGCCACAACCGTAGCCATCAAGGAATCTCTGGCAATAACATCTACGCATCTGTCAGAATCCGGTTCGGCCTTACCGTTCAATATGCCTTTAATTTCCTTGAATTGTCTACGAACCTCAATAACCAGCTTGTTTGCTATCTTGGTTACCGTCCCCATGGTCCATGCGGCAAAGAAAAGCGGTAAAACAGACCCAAGAAACAAACCGACAAGTACTGTAGGAGTAAACAACTCGACATCGGCCAACTTCGTACCTCCGATATAAGCTGCAAATAGAGCTACCGCTGTAATGACTCCGGCACCAATTGTAAATCCCTTGCCTATGGCTGCGGTAATATTACCGGCAGAATCCAGCTTGTCTGTAATCCGCCGTGTCTTTACACCCGCCCGGCTCATTGTCGCTATTCCGCCAGCATTATCGACTATCGGCCCATAAGCATCGATAGACATGATGATTGCCATTGTTGCCAACATTGCTACTGCTGAAAGTCCTATCCCATAGAGTCCGGCCAGTAATAATGTTACGATTATAGTCGCACATATCGTAATGATAGGTAAAAGTGCACCCATAAAACCTATCGCTAATCCAGCGATTACGTTCGTGGCGGCTCCTGTTCTCGACATATTTACGATATATCTGACCGGCCATCCGGATCCGAAGTATTCTGTCTCAAGGCCGATCAGAATCCCACACAGAACTCCCATTACAACCGTCAGAAAGAGACTGAACTCACCTGTTATGACAATAATTGCTGCAAAAGCCCCGATGAGGAACAGTCCGTTGGCGATACAGATTACATTCCGCAGAAATATCTGAGGATCCATACGTTTACTAAGAAGCTTACCTGTCGATATAGCAAGCAGGCAACTGATAAGCCCTATAGATATCAAAACAAGAGGAAGTATCACATATTTTAACTGGCCCATTCTCAGTGCCATAATAATCGTAGCCACTGTAGAACTGGTAAAAGACTCGAAAAGATCCGAGCCCATACCTGAAACGTCACCGACGTTATCACCGACGTTATCAGCGATTACCGCCGGATTTCGGGGATCGTCTTCCGGCAGGTCGTATTCAATCTTACCTGTCATATCAGCCCCGATGTCGGCACTTTTAGTAAAAATCCCACCGCCAACTCTGCCGAATAGTGCAAAGAAAGAAGCCCCCAGACAGAAACCGGCAATGATGTAAGGCAGGGTATCAGGATTATTGCCGTTAAGTACCAGAAGACAATAAGTACCAAGGCCGATGATACCGACAGATGCCACAGAAATACCCATAACAGCACCGCCAAGAAAAGCGACGTTTAATGCCTCGGCCAGACCGACTTTATTAGCAGCATAACATGTTCGTACGTTTGAGGTAGTAGCAGCTTTCATACCAATCCAGCCGGGAAGCATGGAACAAATCGAGCCTGCCAGAAAGGCAATGGCTGTCGGCAGACAAAGTGTAAAGCAAATGGCAAGAAAAGAAATAACCAGGAAAATCGCGGTTACTTTATATTCCTGTTTCAGAAAAACCACCGTACCTGAGCGTATTTTCTCGGCAATAGCCTGCATTTTTCCCGTGCCCGCAGGATATCCGAAAAGAGAAAAATAACAAAGCAGGGCAAAACCCAACCCAGCAACACCAACCAATGGCACCGCGCGTAACAGACCTTCATAGGCAGGTAACTGTTCCACAGGAACCGGCTCGCTGGTACCACAGACTGCACTACTGCTTTCTATCGAGGCTATGGGAATATAACGAAACTGTCCCTGTGTGTAAACGTCGAGAAGTGTGGCATCGCCATCGTCAGATGCTGCGTTATTGAAGAAATCGTCAAGGTCGTAAATGGACGTTCCATTAATACCAACAATTACATCGCCCGGAGAAAGACCAGCCTGGTCGGCGGCGCCACCGGGTACCACCGACAGGATTACGACACCATCCACCTTACTGGGTATGTTATATGTGTCCCGCAGGCTCGAATTAATCGCCGACAGCGACACACCCCAGTCAGAATCATCTGAAGTAGTCCCGGTGGTCTGGGCAGTCATTATGATGGACGGCGACTCTGTAAGCACTGCGTATGTACGATTCTTTTTGCCACCTCTTACATACGTGATTCTGACAGTTTCACCGGGGCTCAACGTTGCCATAACCTCTTTGAATGTATCTGTATCTTTCGTAGCACTGCTATTTATGACGGCGATGACATCGCCTCTTTGCAGACCGGCTTTTTCCGCCGGCGAATCAGGAACAACGCTGTTCACAAGAACACCATGCCCGTCATTTATACCCAACTGTTCTGCAATAACTTCATCTACGGAAACAATCACTACTCCGAGAAAAGCTGACGGCGAAGGAGATACTTGCTCACCAGCGGCTGTTTTAACAATCGTTCTCTGTTCGATTGTATCTGTGAATTCGCCGATTACGCTGGCCCCGGGAAGATTAAGGTTAAGGCCCGTCACATTCGAATAAAACAGATAAACAAAAAAAGCGAGCACCATGCCTGCCACAACTATGGCCCACTTAACATAATTTTTCGGGCATTTGTCGAATTGTTCTCTATTTGGTCTGCTCAAAAGCTCGGCCCTTATCAATTCTTTTCGCGTTTAATTTCATTGTTGTCCTTTAGCGGATCAGTAGGCGGTTTAATGTGTGTCTCCACTATGGTCAGGTCATTAACATAACGTATTGCCTTTTTGCCGGCGATCACCGACGTGCCAATCAGAATTCCTGCATATTCAGACATCTCCGCCAGAACTTCTAAAAAATCCGATTTCCTCCTACCCATTATTGCCTCTTCCCCTGGATCAAATATGTTAAATTTCCCCATCCATATATTGAACCGGTATGTCTTCGCCAACCGGTATCTGCTCTACAGTGACTTCAGGACCGTACACATTTAACAAAAGGAAATGCCGCTGACCCGAATCCAGAAGTCCGTCTGAAAAACTTCCCGATGTAATATAACGGACGCCGTTGTTCGTGACATCAGCGAAACCATGGAAATGGCCCTGCAGGACAAAATCTACTTCATATTTCTCAAAAAGCTCTATGAGCTGCTGTCTTTCTTCTGTCGTGGGAAATTTATACACACCATACGAGTCCCCATATATCGGCATATGGCTTATTACAAAAAGAAGCGGCTGTTTGTTATTACGCAATCGTTCCTGAAGCCATCCCATTTGCCCTTCGCCTATTTTGCCACTGGCGGTATCTATTACAATAAATTTTGCGTTGCCTCCGTCAAAAGAGTACACCGACGGTCCCAGATATCTCCAGTAATATGACCACCCGCCATTGTAGATGTCGTGATTCCCTATTGCAGGGTAAGAAGGTGAAGTAAGTGCGTTAATATGATCAATGAAATTACTATATTCAGCTTCTTCACCAAGGTATGTCAGGTCTCCGCCGAATATAACAAATCTTATCTGTTTTTGTTTAATCTCCCTGTCAAGGTCATCAAAGCAGCCATCACCTTTTGCATACATATGCGGATCGCCGCAGAAGGCAAACGAATATACATAGGTGCCTTTTATCGCATCTTTGTAAGGCGATTTTATCGAGTTAGAAAGGCCAAATCTCTGCTCAACCGTTGATTCCTGGTTATCTCCGTAGCTCAATAAAAACAGAAACAAAGGAAGCAGTATGAGAATGACAGGCGGCCTTATCAATAAGGCGATGAGTATCCTCTTTAATAAACTCTTTTTTACTTGCGCTGCCTCGGTCATGAGCTGCTTTTTGTCTCCGGCGGCCTGTTGTATTCCCTGTAGGCAAGGTAGAGAATCAAAAGTACCAACAACCCTATGAATAATACAGTATCATTGGTTGAGCTTAACTGCGGCGGCACTTCCGAAGGCCTGTTCATCCCCGTAGTGCTGCTGGTACCACCTGGTGTCCCAGGCGTCCAATCTGATGTTCCACCGGTATTTTCATCTCCAGGAACTGTTGAGGGCCTGTTGAAAGCGGGATTATCACCTGATGTAAGCTGGACATCATCTTGCGCGAATTTGCCACCCTTTGGCCCATCGTCCTCGTCGTCATCAGCAAATGGCATCCCGCCCGTGAATATTGAGAATATTTTCTGCCGCAGGGTTGTCTGTGTTTGCGTTTGTTCAGCAGCTTCTATAATACCCGATGAATCCAGCGGTACATAGCGTACCGAGCCCTGGCTGTAAACATCTAAAAGAGCGATATTATCATTGTCGCTCGACAGTGCTCTGAAAAAATCATTCATACTGGATACCGGAGTCTGGTCAATGCCTGTGACCACATCTGTCGGTCGCAAACCCGCTTCGTCCGCTGCACCGCCCGGTGTCACTGACAAAATCGCGACCCCGTCTATATCAGCGGGAATATCAAGTGAATTCCGCGTAGCTGAACTAATATCCGAAAGCGAAACACCCCAGTCGTTTTCCTCTGAGTTGTCACCCTGATCTTTCGCCATACTATCAGGCAGGCCGGCAAGCTGAACATATACCCTATCCTTTTGAGCGCTCCTTATATAAGCTATCCTAACATTATCGCCGGGATTATATGCAGCTAAGAGCTGTCTGAAATCCTCAATATCTTCTATTGCCTTGCCATCCAAAGAGATTAAACAATCACCTCTTTGAATCCCAGCCGCTTGAGCAGGAGAGCCTTCAAGAACGCCGTTTACAAGAACACCTCGCTGGCCCGGTAGTGACAACTGCTCGGCAATAATAGAATTGACGGAAAGAACCTCTACACCCAAAAAGACTGTAGGCTGAACCGGGACATCTTCGACGGCGGCGGTTTGCACAATATTGGTTGTCTGCATAACATTGGATGTAGTGCTCGTAGTATCATCCGTAGAGCCTGATCTCAGTCTGTTTGGTGCTGATTCAAACAAAATATATACAACCAGCATAAGTATAATACCAAATATAAAGGCCCATAGAGCACTTAGCTTGCCTATTATCTTATTCTTTTCCACAGCGTAATTACCTCATTCTTTCATTTTGAATTATGCTTGTCGGTTCTATCCGGCATCTAAAAATAAAAACATCTTCGAGCTATAACTATATTGCAGCTAATATATAAAACTAACTGTAACTGGACTGGAAACGGCAAATAAGATTAAAAACAATCCTTGTAATCCGGATGTTGGATTTAATAAAGCCTCATTTAATTAAGGCTGTGATAGAAAATGTGCGTTTTTCCTACGACGGTTTTGCTTCACACTTGAGATGTCTCTTTACATTACAATCCCATATCGCCTTGGAACCTGCTGTCACCGCGACACCTACCGTAAAAGGAATAAGTGAAGAAGTAGAAATAAGCAGAGTGGTAGCTCTTGCTGCATTACTTGCCAGTAATCCCATGCCGGAAGCCAGACCAAGTCCCGCCGCTTCGCCTGCCGTGTCAAGAACAGCGTCCCGTTTGCTTATCCTGCCACGTTTATACTTCCTGAGATTCAGCAGAGCAGCTACGCCTCCCCACACAGCACCAACTACAACACCCGCTTTAAGGGGATTGATAACCTCTACCGTTACCACCCTTACAGCTCCTACGCCCCGACCCATGGTGTATCCAAGTGTACTTGTCACGGTCGTCGGACAGTAATAATCACCTGTATCCATCGTTAATGCCCCTGTTCTATTTATTCCACTTATTATACAATTATATTATTATTGTTCACACCATTTTCTTCTTTCTTTCTATGAATCTTTTCCTGTAAACCATAAAAGCCGCCTTACCTGAATGCTCCATGATTTCATGATTTGAATGAGAGCTTACGGCCACTGATATTACAGGCAATGCCCGTGGTACCAAACGTACAAGCAAATTTGCGGTCAGGTGTTCGACGTACTCCTCCAGAGCCTTCGAACCCAGAACCGCAACACCTTTCTTTGTCGTCTTTTTAATGGTCTTGTTCTTAATTTTTTTCAAAGTGTCTATTTCCTTTAAGGCCTTAAATTTTATTTCTGAGCCTCCAATGCCGATTTCCATTACTCTTAGAATTATCTCTTTTTCTATAATGTCATTGGGATCGTAACCATAACAAAACGCAACTTCCTGAATCATGTGAAAGTCCTGAATCAATACTGTCGTCAAATCTACCGTCGCCGTCAGTATGCCGCCAAGCCCTGCTGCCGCACCCTGAATGGCACCTGCTCTCTCGTGAAATTTTATATGTTTGCGGTTACATTCGTCGAGTAATGCCAGGTCACACTTTTTTAGTCCCGATAATTTTTTTATCTTAACGCCATGAGCATTTGCTCTTTTTATCAATTCTTCGGGATCAACCGTACAGGTGGCGGTAGATAATAAATTCTTGATGGTTTTCTCAATTGCACTTTCAAATCTCTTTAGCTTCTCAGGTCCAATTTTGCTGACTACATAATCCACCGGCCTGGAGGTAGCATCAAGAATCTTTTTGTGAATTCCCTTGTGCTGCGCCACCTCCCACTTTTTTATTTCCTGTAAGCTCTTTACCTCATATTGGCTTAGTTTCAATGGTAACCCTCCTACAGATTCATTAACAAATTTCGACATTGTTCCGGAAGATTTAGTTTACCGCCTTTCTTTTCCACGCGTTTCAACACTTTAGAAGCTATGGATTTTATATCCTCTCCATATTCATCCTTATCTGCTTTGCCGGACCACCTGAGTTTGGTAGATAATTTTAAGATTTTTCCCGCCTCCAGGACACTTACCTCTTCGCTAATTCGCTGGATATCCTCTTTTAGTAGCGCTTCTTTGTCTAAATCCTCTAAAGATTTAGCGCAAGAACTCTCCGGATCCATCTTATCCATACCCTTTTTGCTCATTTCGTTCAATAAATCGGCCAGTTTCTTCCTTATTGGGTTCATGATATTAGCTCTAAATATTATATGCGTACTTCGGTTCAGCTTTAATGACCGTTTTCATTTCAGGGAACTTTGTTTTGAACTTCTCGCTAATAGAACGGATAATATCATATGTTTCCTGTTCATCGGCATCTTGCTCCAACACAATGTCAAAAACAACATTACATCTGTTCGTTTCACAACCGACTATTCTTAAATCATGAAAAGCACTTACCCTGCCGTCCTCAGAGACAATATCTTCTATAGCCCCGGTGATTTGCTCATACTGAGGATGGTCCTTGTTTATTGGATCAACATGGACAACCGCCATGCCGGGAATCTTCTGAGTGATTGTATCTTCCACTTGCTCTGCAAGAGCGTGAAGCTTAAAAGCAGATTCTTTATCTGATACTTCTATATGTAAAGAAATCACACTCGTTTGGCCGTATTTGTGGAAGATTATGTCATGAATCCCCAAAACTCCCTCGTGAGTCATTGCCAGTTTTTCTATTTCTTTAATAGTCTCTTTTGAAGGTGCTTCGCCCAATAGGGGATTAATCGCTTCTTTGGCAATCGAGTATGCTGAATAAAATATAATAAATGAGACAAAAACACCCATTATTCCATCAACATAGTTGTAACCGAATCGTGTTGTGATAAGCGCAACAACCACCAGACCGGTGGCAATTACGTCACTTCGATGATGAAGAGCGTCCGCCTTAAGAGCCTGCGAATCAATAATATCTCCGAGTTGATAAGAAAACCTTGACATCAACTCCTTTACCACAAGAGTTGCAAGGACTACTAAAATTACACTGACAGGCGCTGTTGAACTTTGCGGTCTAACAACAGCGTGAATCGATTTTTCCGCCAGCTCCACGCCCGCCATAAATAGTAACACAGAGACGACCAGGGCCGCTATCGACTCCATCCTACCATGGCCGAAAGGGTGCTCCTTATCGGAGGGCTTTCGCGCCATCCTGAATCCGATTATAACCACCGCTGAAGTACCGGAATCGGCTAATGTGTGAATAGCATCGGCAATCAAAGACACACTTTTTATCGAAATTCCAAGTACTATCTTAACAACAAACAGCAGCAGGTTAACAACAATACTTACCCAGCCTTCAAGTGCCCCATAGCGTGCCCTGACCTTCAGGTCATTCACCTTCTGGTGATTCTTAATGGTTTTCGCCGCTATCCAACGAGTAAGCTTTTTCATAGGCTTTATGCTCAACCATCAATTGCCTTTAGCAATAACGGCCTTGCCCTGTTTATTGGTATCGCAAAACTGACACCTGAAAAATATCCCGATGGTGAGGCAATAGCGGTATTGACACCAACCACCTGTCCTTCGCTGTTTATTAGTGCACCACCGGCACTACCACGGTTTACAGCTGCATCGGTTTGGAATATATCCTCATAGACGGTATTTTCAATAACAATACTTCGCTTGTTATCACTGATAATACCTGCTGTTACTGTATGCTCAAAACCAAAAGGAGAACCAATAGCAAGAATTACATCGGTTGCTTTGACCATATCCGAGTTTGCCAGTTTCGCCACCGGCAATGGTCTGTCCGACTCTATCTTCAGTACTGCAAGATCATTAGCTATGTCAACATCGACTATCTCCGCCTTATATATCTGGTGAACGGAATTCAAAACAGTTACGTTGACTCTTGAGTAATCTTTGATTAAATGATAGCAGGTAAGAATATATCCACGAGCGTCAATAATAATACCCGAACCAAGCGTTTCTACATCCGTTTGCAGGGCAGAGGCCGAGGGAATATCAAAATCCAAAGCCGGCCCACCTCTTCTGTTTGACGAACCGACATCGGCTCCGGCAACATCTATATTTACAACTGCCCGCCTTACTGCTGATACCGCATCCGTAAGGTCGTCATCGGAACACGAAACAAGTTGTACTTCCGACGAGGTTAGGTCTATATTGCCACTAACGGCCCCGGAAGAGCCATCCTGTAAGGTGTCGGTTGTTCTGGATCTCTGTTGCATCTCGATTCCAAAAAAAAGCAACTGACACACTATGAGAACTATGAATCCGACAACCAATATAATCATTACCACATTAATTGGCGAGCATTTCTTCTTTTTTCTCAGTTTTTCAAGTTTACTTTCCGCCACTAAAATATCTCCGCTTCGTCCTTTTCATCCTTTTCTTTTCTCTTATCCTTTGACGAAGGTGGTCCACCACCCCCATGCTCCTCTTCATCGTCATCGAGAACAATCCCAGATGATGAATCCTTGAGCCGGCCGTCGCTGTATATGTCGATTGCCTGCTGAACCGTACCAACGAAGCCGGTATAAACCTTGACTTTCAAATCTTTGAGTGCTTTAAGGGCACTTGCGCTAAGGTTATTACATATCACAACAGAGCCACCTTCAGAGACTATAAATTGACCAATTTCCGTACCGGTTGCTCTTTTGTCTCTGTAATATGGATTAGGCACCACATCGTAGGTTCCGAGACCGAACATTAAGAAATAACGAGCTTCGTCAAGCAATTGAGCAATATCCGATTTAAGCGACCTTCCTGTCGATGGAACAACCAGCTTATTAGAGGTACCTGAGACCTGAACCACACTCGAGGTTGAAGCAACCGTCATTGCTGCCGTTGGTACCATACTACTACCAGGCGTATCTCCGCTTGTCCCTCCTGGAGTTTCATTGACCAATCGAGAGCCGCAGACAGGACATGTAAGCGATGAACATGGGACGCCTATCGGGTGTGTTACCGTGACATTACACATAGGACAGACACACAACGTCGAGCGACCGCTCTGCGCTGCACCTGAACTGCTCTGACCGCCACCTTGAGACTGTCCATCTACAGCAGGCCCTGCATCTGACGGTCCGACACCTGCACCTTCCGCCGGTGGTCCACCGGATACCTGAACAAGCGATACCAACTGGGTCTGAACTGCGGGCTGTTGTGTTTGGCCCAAAGGCGGCACGTCTTCAGGCTTGCTTGATATCGGCACTAAGTAAAATGTCTGCTGAACAGGTGGGATATCATCGGGTTTGCTACTAACAGGAATTAAGTAAAATGCCTGCTGAATAGGCGGGACATCATCGGGCTTTCCGCCTGTCTGCATTGCAGGACCACCGGTTGTTCCCCCGGGCTCGGCATTGACAAGTCGAGAGCCGCAGACGGGGCAGGTAAGCGATGAACACGGAACACCTATCGGATGTGTTACCGTTGTATGACACATCGGACATTCACATAATGTTGAACGGCCGCTTTGGGCCGCGCCTGTGTCAGCCTGACCACCACCTTGAGACTGTCCATCCACAGCCGGACCGGCATCCGATGGCCCAACACCTGCACCTTCTGCAGGTGGTCCGCCGGATGTGGGCACAAGAGCAACCTTTTGATACTGAGTTACAGGTTGTTGCTGGCCCATAGGCGCAGGTGTACTCGATACAGGCACTAAGTAAAATGTCTGTTGTATCGGCGGTACATCATCCGGTTTGCCGCCGGTTTGTATACCGGCAGTTTTTGTTATTGCGCCGGCGGCGGCACTGGTGTAGCTTACCATCCTTCCGCCACAAACAGGACATTGTAAAGCTGAACAGGGAACCCCTATCGGATGTGTTACTGTCGTACCATCAAGCGGACATATACACACCGAGACCTGCGTGGTCGTAGCTGTTGTTTGCTGCATCGGTGTAGTTACAGGCTGATTGCTTATCGCCCAAAGATCGCCCGCCACAGGTATAGCACTGATTCTGCTTGGCGGAGAAGCAGTCTGAACAGGACCACCGACTGTTAAGGCAACAGGTCTGACCTGGGTCGGTATCTGCGTCACCGGAAGCTGGGTAGTCATATCTGTACCGGTAATCGAATCAGTTCCCGGCGAAGCGGTCATAAGCTGTGAACCACAAATGGGACATACCATGTCGGCACACGAGGTATTTGCCGGATGAGTTACTTCCGCGCCGCAATTGGGACAAACACAGGTTTCGGGCCTGCTTGCCCTGGCATCGCCTTGAGCAGTAAGCTCAAGTGGTTTTCCCATAGAAGGTATTGTCTGAGGTCTCCCGTCAAGGCCGCCACTTTCTTCATCGTCCGTCTCCTCGGTCCACGGCGAGCCCCCGGTCGGAATTGTGGCAACAGATGAATTACCGTAACCACCGAGATTGGCTTCCTTTAATTCCGGTAATTTTCCCAATTGGTAATCTCTTATCGCAGTTCGCACACTACCTGTAACCGGGCCGTAGATTTTAATCTTTGCCAGATAGAAGGTATCAAACGACTGTGGGCCTATACCTCCTACTATCACCGAATCAATATCATGCTGAAGGAGTATTTGCGCTACAGTGATCCCCAAACCCCGCACCTGGGCGGCATAAGGATTCTGAATCGCTGTCATTTTGCTCTCGGTAAAATCATACAAAATAAAATACGGAGCGGAGGCAAACCGGTAATAAACCTGCCCATCAATACTTGCAGAATCGGCGGGAACAATTACCCTGTTTATTTTTGTAACATCTTCGCCTAAACTCATCAGCACAACCTGCGGCGGCGAACCGCCTTCATCAGGGAGTGTCACAAAAAATCTTTTGGCATCATCTGGCGAGTAAACATCCATCAAGACATTCTCATTCTCTTGAAGTGCCAGAAATAGAGACTGAAGATTCGGCGTTGGCATTTGGTTGACGCTTTCGATGACATCGCCAACTTCAAGGCCCTGCGAATCGGCAAGCCCTTTCTGGACAACTGAAACAATGACAACACCCTGTTCAGTATCCGGTATGTTAAACTGTTCCCTTACTTTGTCGGTCAACGGCGAGACAGATATTCCCCACGGCGTTGACATTACCGGATCAACTGTTGTATCAGTGTCACTTGCTACCTTTTTAATATTTCCATCAGTTGTGTCGGTATCACCCGACTTGGAACCAAGTGTGACATAAATATTTCTTTTGCCGCCGCTTGCGGTATCGACAGCAAATCTTATGGTATCCCCCGGGTCAAGTTCCCGAATCCTGTCCTGTATCTGGTAGGAATCGGTTATTTTCGTTCCATTGACCGAAAGAATAACATCGCCTCTGGCAAGACCCGCCCGATCGGCCGGTGAGCCCGGTGTGACATTGTTTACAAGAACACCGTCCGTTGAAGTTAAGTGGAGCGCGTCACTGATAGTAGCGTCTAAATCCCGAATTTCGGAGCCGAGCCAGGCAATCTTTTCTTCCACCTTGCTATAGTTTATCTCAAGACCGCCGCCGGGCGCCCCTTTAAGAACACGGTCAAGCAAATCCATTGCAAGAAAGCCGAAAGCTGCAAGAGCTAAAAGAAAAATCACTATAGCCCATCGCCTCAGCACTTTTTTCTTATATTCCAGGACCCGTTCCTTTTCTTCGGGTGTCATGTCGTCTGTTATTGTCTTTCTCCTTTTATCCTTCTTCCAAAACATATCTATATTTCCTTTAATTTTGGTTCTGTCACACGTGATACAATTACGACATCCCCAATCCTCTCGAATTGATTAATCACATTATTTCTGGCACTATCGATTACTTTCTTCACCTCCGCGACCTTCATTTCGGGTTTGAATATCGCTTCAAGGTCAATCCATATTTTCTGCCCGGTCTTTCTTGCACGCAGCTTTTCTACATTTACAATGCCTTCCTCTTTTAAGACTAACTCCCTTACCTGCGAAATCATTGCCTTATTGTCAAAGGAGCTATCTGTTATGCCTTTAACGCCCGACATCAACGTCTTAAGACCGTTTTTGGCGATCATAATGCCGACAATAATCGCTGCTATCGGGTCAAGTATTACAACGCCGATTCTTGCACCAAAGACACCTACAAGTACGGCAAGCGAAGAATAAACGTCGGACCTGTTCTCCCAGGCATTCGCTATCAATGCAGGCGAATCCATCTGCTCACCTGCGCAGAGAGAATGCCTGAACATAATCTCATTTGCGACAACTGATATCGCGGCGGCCCAGACGGCCAAAATACTTGGATTATATATATCCCCTCGAATAATCGTAGCCAGTGATACTATAGTGATGGTTATTGCCGTACAAACAAGCAAAGTACCTATTATTGCAGATACGATAAATTCGATATTGCCGTGGCCCCAGTGATGATCATCATCAGGTGGTGTTGAAGATACCTTTAGACCGACAATAACCAATACCGCTACTAAAACATCGCTTAAAGAATGTATTGCATCGGCAATTAATGCCTGGCTGCTTCCGAATATACCGCCGATAAGCTTAATTACACAAAGCCCTAAATTGGCCCAGAAATTCACCCCGCCAACATGTCTGGCACACCAATAACATTCTTTACATGCAACCGCCACCTATATTTCTTTCAATTCCGGCTCTATTACACGGGATATAATTACAACGTCGGCTACGTCTTCGAAATGCTCCATCACTTTTTTCTTCACATTAGCTATCGCTTCTTTTACTTCACCGACTTTCATCTGAGGGTCGAATTTTGCCTCAAGGTCTATCCAATGCTTCTGGCCAATCTGCCTGGCTCGCAATCGGTTTATATCCCTTATGCTTTCTTCCTTCAGAATCAAATTCCTGACGTCACTAAGTAATTCGTTATCGAAAGACCTGTCGGATATACCTTTAATACCTTCAAGCAGTGTATTCAATCCGAATCTTGCGATCATAAAACCAACAATAATAGCAGCGATAGGGTCTAAAACTGTAATCCCCATCCTTGCACCGAAAACACCTATCAATGCTGCAAGAGAAGTGTAGGCATCAGACCTTTTTTCACGTGCGTTTGCTATCGTCACAGGCGAATTCGTCTGTTCGCCGACACATATACCCTGCCTGCATAAAATTTCGTTAGTGAAAATAGATATGAAAGCCGCCCATACCGCCAGGATACCGGGGTCTTCGAGATTCCCTGTAATGATCGATATCATCGAGGCTGCAGTAATGGTAACAGCCGCACTGATAAGCAATACACCTATTATGGTCGATGCGATGTATTCCACATTGCCATGGCCCCAATGATGGTCATCATCAGGCGGAACAGAAGATACTTTTAAGCTGACCAGGAGCATCAACGATATGATAATATCACTGAGAGAATGTACTGAATCGGCAATCAACGCCTGGCTTCTGCCGAATATGCCACCTAACAGCTTTATGGTGAAAAGAAGAGAATTACCAAATAGATTCAGAGCACCGACATATTTAGCACACCAATGACATTGTTTGCACGCAACCGCCACAGACTGATAACCTCAAATATTAAATATGAAAAAACAAAATTGCAGAATTACGTAACTATTGTGTTAAATCAGCAGGATAATTACTTCGGAACAGTCCTCATGACAATAGCTGCAATCGGTTCCGGATTATTTCGTTTTTAACCTTCGTTCGGAGAACGGGATTTTCACTTGCTTGTTCCCATGCTTTGATTTTCACCCCCAAACACCCACTCGGGCTTGTCGCCCCATTTGAAATAGGGCTGCAGGCGGAAACGCAGCACCCTTCCGATAATATTCACAGGGAATGTACACAGGCGTGTATTGTAAGCGTTCACCGCGTCATTATATTCATTTCTTTTGTCATAAATTTGAGTTTCCACATCCGCAATCTTAGCAACAAGGACATTATACGGCTGGTTTGAAACCAGTTGAGGATAATTCTCAGCCACAGCCATAAGCCTTGTCAAGCCACCCGACGAAAATCTATCTCCTGAAAATTCCTTCGCACTCTGAATAAGCCTCTTCAAATCATTCGAGACTCCCATAGCATCTTTTCTGGTCTCCATTGCGGAAGTGAATACACCCTGCTCATGAGTTATAAACTGGTTTACTGTTGCGGTCAGGCTAACAACAACATTCTGTCTCATTTGAAGTCCCGCTTCTACCTGTGCCCGCAGGTTTCCTACCTGCTGTTCCATCCTTATCAGCATGTTGTAGTAATAAACATTGGTATATGCACATACAACTACAAACAGCGTTATGGAAATGACCTTGTAATGTTTAGCGATAAACTGGCCAAGCGAGTGCAGCCACCGTTTCTTCTGAAAATGTTCAGGCCCCAGGATAACCCGCACCTTCTCCTGACGTTTTGCCTCAGCCGATTTTCTAAAAGGAATCGCCATAAACTCAAACCTCAAATATCAAACAAGAAAAAGTTTACAATCCACCGAAGGCGGATGACCTACCTAACGTTGTACTATTTGCTTTATGTTTTGCACCTTCTGATTATATTTCTTCAAGTTCCATAGCTTTCTTGAAGCACTCCATAGCATCCTCTCTTTTACCCATTGCCTCATAGGTGTAACCAAGACGTTTATGGACTTTGGAGTAGTTCGGTTCGATTGCTACAGCCTTCTTAAAACTGTCAACGGCTTTTTCATAATCTTTGAGCTTATCATGCGCAACGCCGAGGTTATACAAGGTATCGAAAGATACATCCTTTTTGCGGGCAAGGGCGCCAAGATAAGTAACCGCCGTTTTCGAGTCATCTTTCTTAATAGCCAGAAGACCCAATCTGTAAACAGCATCTGCACGAGTTTTATCCATCTCGTAGGCTTTCTTATAAGCCTCCTCAGCCTCCTCATCCATACCTTCTCGCTCGCAGCAAATACCAAGGTTGTAATAGAGAGAAGCGTCTTCCTTGCCCATGTCGATTAATTTATTATATTGGTCAACAGCCTTTCCGTACTGTCCACGACTCATCAACGTAGCGGCTTTTTTGGAGACCAGATCCCTTGCCTGACCAGTTTCTATCTTTGTCAAACTGCAATATGCATCGACAAGACCATCAAGACATCCCCTGAGCTTTAAAAAAAAGCTTTGCGTTCGAAGAGTCAGTGGCACTGCCTGTTCCTTTTTGGAATCTTTAGTTGGACTCTTTTTTACCATTTTTATACCTCCTCATTTGCTTCTTTCGAGGCCCATTTTGCTTTCATACTGCGAATACCGGCTAATATCGCCACTATTCCAAAACAAAGCATTGCAAAGGGCACAATAGTAATCAGTATATCTTTAAACATATACCAGTTACCCATTATCCCCCATAGTCCAATCACAATCGCAATGATCCCTACAATTACATGCAACATTTCTTGCTCCTTTCTTTCAATTTCTTTCAAATATTTACTCTTCCATCACTTGTTTCAACAGGATAATCCCATGCCTTTATTCCTCCGGTCATGTTATAGACATCCTTAAAGCCTGCATTTACCAGTATCTGGCAGGCAACCTCACTTGTTACACCTGTAAAACAATACACGATTATGTCTTTGGTCTTATCAAGACCGAATAAGCTATACCCCAATTGGTTTAACGGTATGTTTATCGCTCCGGGTATATGGGCATCGTCGTACGATGAATCATCTCTGATATCTACAATGATATAATTATTATCGGATTGGTCTTTAATTCTCTCTGCCAATTGATCTGCAGTAATCTCGTAGAAGCCGTCTTCGTTCGGCAGCACGAGCACAAAACCATCGTCGGCACTGTCAGTTCCTGCGATATGGGCATACACCAACCTTCCGGTTTTAGCCACAAGGGACACAAACAAAAAAACAATCAGAGCAACAATAATAACGACTATGCTTTTTTTTATAATCATGCGATAATTATGTTTACTTCCCGTGCAAATGGAATCTTTTCCATTAACTGTAACTTGACGTTGCGTGCGATTCTATCAGCTTGCTCCATGCTAAGTTCATCATCCACGCTTATCCACATATCGATATGCAGCAGTGTCCCGATATAACGTGCCTTTATTTTTATAATATCTTCTACTTCACTTATCTTTTTCGCACATACTCTTATTCGTTCCAGGACCGCCGGTGACGGCACCTTGTCCATAATCCCGGCAAAACCGAGGAAAACCATTCGCAGCCCCACAAAAAAAACAGCGACAGAGATAATGGCGATTCCCGCTCTTATTAGATATCCCGCTCCGAGACCGGCAAGTATTAAAAGCAATAAAACGAAGGTTGAAATCCAGGCTCCGTACCGATTATAACGCCCGGACATAGCATGCATACCATTCGTCGATTCCTTATTCTTTTCTCTGAGGTATCGGTAAAGAACCTCATTGGTTATTATTGATATTAGAGTTATCATTACCGCCAATGTATACGAACCGGCCAGTTTGGCACCAGTCATTATCCACAAACTGTAATAGAGCATATGAGCAGCAATAACCAGGCCAAGCAAACCTACAACGGTCATACTTACAAAAAGTATCTTTCCAAAACCATAAGGATAACGCGTGTCGCCTCTTCTTTTTTCTAAAATTTGTGCCTGCCATGGAATCAAGAATGCAGACGCAGCCATAAGAGAGAAAAGACCGTCAATTAACACCAGCGCACTGCCGCCCAGCAAGACAAACCCCAGCTTCAAAATAGCAAGTGCAAAGTTTCCAAGCAAGCCTGTCAAAATCGAATGAAGAGACTCGTTGGCGTTTGGATATGTACTACTTATATTCATTTGTGATTAATTTGCTTTCTGCGATTCTTAGAATTTTTAATAAAACCTACAAAATAAGCGGTGCCATAACCGAGAAGAAAACTCAAAATCAAAAGAAAAACCGTCCTTATCTCAAAGCCTTTTCCAAAGGGTAAATTCACCTGAGTTGTATGCATATTCACAGCTATAAACAGGAAGATAATCAAAACAACCACTACAATTAATATCGTTCGCCACATATTTCTCACCTGATTGTATCTTTGATAATCGGTTTTACTTTATTGATTGGTATTGCGAACCCCACACCGGTAAATACACCCGTGGGAGCATATATGGCTGTGTTTATGCCTATAACCTCACCACTGACATTAATAAGCGGACCGCCGGAATTACCCCGGTTAATAGCGGCGTCCGTCTGAATCATGTCTTCGTACGTCTGATTATCTATAATAAGATTTCTTGAATCATCGCTGATAATACCCGCTGTTACCGTCTGTTCCAATCCAAAAGGCGAGCCTATTGTGAGAACTGACTCGGCAACCTTTATCATATCCGAGTCTCCCAGAACAGCAGCCGGCAAAGGTGATTCAGGCTCGATTTTCAAAATTGCTATATCATTTTCCAGGTCTTTACGAATTATCACCGCCGGATATACCATCCTTGAAGAACTGAAAGTCACAACTTTTACATTCACAGCGCTTGCAACAACGTGTGCATTGGTAATAATATAACCTCTCCGGTCAATGATAACACCCGATCCTAACGACGCCTCCTCGACAAATTGTATCGAAGGGTCATCGAAAGCTACAGTGCTGGCCAAAGCCGGCCCACCTCTTCTGGGTGTCGCCTTGTCGGCAGTAATATTTACAACTGCGGGCCTGACCGAGGCAAATGCGGAAGCCAAATCGTCATCGGAGCATGTTAATACAAAATTAGAACTTGAAGCAGCGACTGGCCGCTGACCGGGATTCGTTAAATCGGTGCTCTCAGCCGCTGTAGCCTGCTCTTGTAAAAGCAATTTCCTTCGCCCAAGCAGATTCCATCCAAACAGAGAGTCACGTCCCCCATAAATACCCAGGTTAACAGTGCCCCAATATACTATGAGGAAATTAATTACTACAAGTGCCACCAGTACCCACAAGATATTTTTGGACAGCCATTCTTTAATTTTCATCTGTACACCTTAATATTAATTTCCGTCCTCGTAACGTTCTGATAATTCCTCAAGTCGTTTGCATACGGGTTTTTCATAATCATCTTCTTCATTTACATGTTCCGTAAGTATTACACTATTGTCGTCGACAAATACTGAAAGTATTCTGTCAAACAGGCTTGGCTGCCTCTGCTGAGCCGTTGCGATAACAGCCGATGAATCCAGCGCAACGAAACGCAAACGGCCCTTACTATAGACATCCAGAAGTGCTGTGTCGTCATCATTGTTTACAATCGCCGTGAAAAAATCGTTCATACTTGCTACAGATGTATTGTCAACACCGGTAATCACATCTCCGGACTGAAGGCCGGCCTGGTCCGCTAGGCCACCGGGTGTCACCGACAGAATTACAATCCCGTCGATATTGTCAGGGATACGCAGGGAGGTACGCAGATCCGAACTGAGAACCGAAAGCGATACTCCCCAATCCAAATCATCTCCATCTTCAGCTATCGCCGTAACAGCAGACAAATTGGCCAGTGTCACATAGACTGTGTCTTTCTTCCCATCTCTTACATATATTATCCTCACATTATCACCAGGACTCAGTCCGGCCATAATTTCTCTGAATCCGTCTACATCCTCCACCGTAATGTTATTGACCGAGAGCAAACAATCACCTCTTTGAAAACCGGCCTTATCAGCAGGCGAATTGTCAACTACACTGATTACTACAACACCGCATGCTTTTGACAGACCAAACTGCTCGGCAACAAAAGTATCTACGGACATAATCTCTACTCCGAGAAAGGCCGACGGCTGTATAGCCTCGTCTGCCGTCAAGGAAGCCTGCACAATCGCTTTATCAGCAATCTTTGGATTGCCCGCGACAACGGTACTCAAAATATTATGATGACCTTTGGCTATGTATTTATATGCAAGGCAACCCACAAAGCCTGCCATCATTCCACCGATTGCAAAGGCCAACCAATAGTACCGCTTCAGACTTTTATCAGCCTGGGTCTTTTCGATACTCAAGGTCTTTATCCTTATTCGTCTTTTTTGCCTTCCAATTCTTCGATTCTCTGCTCGTGTTTTTTAAGCCTGCTCGCAAGCCAGAACACCACAACAATCAACACTAAAATTAATAATTGTCCGAGTGTCATAGGATAACTCCTTTCCTTGATTTGTTTTTTTATCTTCTCCTGCTCATTCCCAACAGATTTAGAAATTGAACTATCGAAAGGGCAAAGGCAATAATGTAGGTAAGAGCCGCGGCATTGAGTACCTTTTTTACACCCTCAAGCTCTTTGTCATCAACTACATTATTTTCCTTAATAAATCTCAGTGCTCTGGCTGAAGCTTCCAGCTCCACAGGCAACGTCACTAAGTAAAAGACGACTATTCCAAGAAATAAAAGCAATGCTATATTAATAAAGAGCATTGCCAGTGGAATTCTGGATAGCAGTATACCCAATAGCAAAAGCGGCAATATAAAGTATCCGGCCTTCTCCACAAGCGGAGCGATATTAGACCTTAATCTTGCCGGTGGATAGCCTGTTCCATGCTGTATTGCATGCGCCGCCTCATGGGCGGCGATTCCTATCGATGCAATTGAGGAATTTCGTGCCACTGGCCGTGAAAGCCTGACTGCGTTTTGGCGAGGATCGTAATGATCCCTCAGTGTACCGCTGACCTCTTCAACAACAACCTCATTGAGACCAGCCGAGTTGAGCATCGTTCTGGCAATGTGACTGCCTGTAACTCCTTTTTTAATCGGCTCCTTCGAATACTTCACAAATAATCTATTGACCTTAACACGGGCATACAAGCCGTAAATAACCAAAGGCACAATTGCAAAGCCAGATACAATATATATTCCCGTCAATAAATCCATGTCACCAGACCCTTTTTGTGTTAACTGTTTTTATACACAATCCCCTCTCCCCAAGCAGGATTTACCCACTCTATCGCCTCACAGGCTACCCGACACGCACCACATTCAAGACAGTTTTCATACCTTGCCTCGATTTTCTGCGCATCCTCGTCCCAGACATAAACTTCCGCCGGGCATATATAAGTGCATATTCTGTTGAGACAATCATTGCATAACTGATTATTAATCGTGATATGAGACCGGCTAAGCGGTTTTCTGCGAACCGTAAAAAGCTTGTCTTCCAGACTAAGTTGATTTTTTTCTTTCACTATTATCATATCAGATCCCGCCTTTCAGCATTGCCGCAAACGTTCTCGCCGCTTTTGTAAAACTCATTCTGCCGCGTATCATCCGAACAATGTTACTTTTAGTCGTGCTTCTGGGGACATTGCTTACTTTGAAATAGTTTGTTATCACATCTTTGACAATATGCGGATAGTCATTGATTAATTCTTTATTCGTACGAAGGATATCTATGAAATCCCTGCTACTTTTCATATTTTGCAGGACAAAAGAATTTTTCAGTCGGTATTCGTACCGCCGAAGCGCCCCGGCGTCGTAACGTCTCTTGTCTCTGTTCTCCAATATTGTCTCGGCGGCCATTATCCCTGAAGCCATAGCCATATTCACGCCCTCATGGCAAATACTGTTGTTCACAAATCCTGCGGCATCGCCTGCTAACATAAGTCCATTGCCGTAAAACTTAGGCAGATTTTTATAGCCGTCCATTGGTATCATGTGAGCGGAATATTCCAGTGTTTTGCCCCCTTTAACTAAAGGCCGAATACAAGGATGGTTCTTAAATCTTTCCAGCAGTTGGTTGGGCGAGGGTGGATTTTCACACCCATAGATTTCACTGATAATAACACCAACACCTACGGACAATGAATCCATATTGGTATAGACAAATCCATCGCCCAACAATCCCGGTGTCGCATCTGCAAAATACTCATAAGCCGCACCCTCTCTGGCTGTTAATCCGAATCTTTCTTCAATCACGTCCCTACCCAGCTCTATCACTTCCTTGACGGAGACACATCGAGAACGCATCGACAACTTGTCACGCAAGCCGGCCTTTTCCGAAAGAATTGAATTTGCACCCTCGGCACAGACAACAACATCAGCCAACAGGACGTTGTCGGGGTCATCGCAAGTACCGGCGGCCACGCCGATGATTCTGTCGTCATCCCATACGAAGTCCGTTACCGTTGTACCGCAGACAATCGTAGCACCCTCGGCTTTCGCCTTTTCGGCAAACCACTTATCAAACACAGAACGCTTAACAATATATGAATGATTGTAAGGCGGTTTTTTATGCTCCTCCAGGTCGAGGTTCAAAGAAATCTCCGAGTCGTTTATTAACAATGAGTAGTGCTTCTTGGCAACGAATCTTTCAACCGGTGCTTCGGTATAAAATTCCGGAATAAGTTCACACATCTGGTCGGCGTAGAATATGCCGCCAAACATATTCTTGGCACCGGGATATTGTCCTCTTTCAAGAATGACAACATCTACGCCCGCTTTTGCAAGAACGTAACCACATGCGATCCCGGCCGGCCCTGCCCCCACAATAATTACTTCACACTCAGCCATAAGCTGTAATAACCTCCGTGTGTTTTAACCTTACCTTAACTGCTCAAAGCAAGCTTATGCTCTGATTTTCCACCACCCCCCAGTACAACATGCTCGGCACGCTTGCGGGGCTGCATCTTTTCTATTTCCTTAATCAAAGCCGGAACCACCTCAAGGACATCCCCCACAATACAGTAGTCGGCCACACTGAAAATCGGCGCCTTTGGGTCTTTGTTGATAGCCACTATGATTTCCGAAGACTGCATCCCGACAAGATGCTGAATAGCTCCGCTGATGCCGCAGGCAATATACAACTTCGGACATACCGTCTTGCCGGTTTGCCCCACCTGGTGAGTGTAGGGGAACCACCCTGCATCCACAACTCCACGAGAAGCGCCTACGGCCCCACCCAAAGTATCGGCAAGCCGCTCAACAATTATAAAGTTCTCGGCTTTTCCCAGACCCAATCCTCCTGCAACAATTACCTCCGCGTCCGCAATGCCGGTCGTCTTGGCAGACTCTTTCACTACGGCGAGCAATTGCGCCCTCTGCGTTAAAGTGTGATGCTTATAATCAAACTTAATAATCCTTCCCATACGCAGCCCATCTCGCTGAACCGGCTTAAAAACTTTCGGACGGACACTGGCCATTTGAGGACGGTGGTTAGGACAGACAATAGTAGCCATCAGGTTACCGCCGAAAGCCGGCCTTGTCTGCAACAGGTCCCTGGTTTGAGGATCTATCTCAAGGCCGGTACAGTCCGCAGTCAATCCTGTTTCCAGCCTGCTGGCTACTCTCGGTGCCAATGAACGTCCGATAGTAGTAGCGCCGAACAAAACAATATTGGGTTTGTGTTCTCTAATCAGGCCGGTTATCACTTCCGTGAAAGTATCCTCGATAAAGACATTCAACTGTGCCGACTCGGCAAGATAAACCTTATCAGCACCAAAATAAATTAACTCTCGTGCGAGTTCACCGACCTGGTTGCCAAGCAACATTGCGCAAAGAGGTTCGGCAAGTTTATCAGCCAATTTTCTGCCCTGGCCGAGAAGCTCAAAGGTGACATTAGCAACTTTGCCTTCTTTTTGTTCGGCAAATACCCAAACTCCCTTATATTTGCTCTTATCGACAGTCTGCGTGTTCTCGCGTATTAACTCAATAGCATTAAATTTCTTGCAGGCATCGATACAGGCACCGCAAAAATTACATTTAGCTACATCAATCCTGGCTAATTTCCTCGTAACCGTAATGGCCCCGAAAGGACAGGCCCGGACACAAAGTTTACAACCGGTACACCTCTGCTCTATGATGCGTATGCTCACGTTGCACTCCTTTGCAGTATTTTTTCCTGGCGAAATTTAGACACCAAATCAGTTACCTGCTCGGCAACCGAACCTTCCAGCATCTGCCCGGCTCTGTGATGTTCCGGCGCTGTCATTTTGATAACCTGCGTAGGAGAACCTTTCAATCCGATTTTATTGGTATCAGCAGCGATATCCTTTGCAGTCCATACTATAATGTTACTCCTGGCAGCGGTAATTTTTCCTCTCAACGACGGCAGACGAGGTTCATTAATTCCTTTGGAAACTGTAATCAGTCCGGGAAGTGAAAGCTTTACTTTTTCAATACCTTCCTCTGTCATACGTCCCGTGACCATATATTTATCTGCGACCTCATGTATCTTTATCACACAGCTAACGTGCGGGATACCCAGCTTTTCGGCCAGTGATGGTCCGACGTGAGCAGTGTCACCATCGATGGCCTGCCTGCCGCAAATAATCAGGTCGAAATCGCCGATTATTTTTATCGCTCTTGCCAACGTATAAGAAGTGGCGAGTGTGTCGGCCCCGGCAAAACCTATATCACAGAGCAAGATACCCCTTTCAACTCCCAGGCTCAAAGCCTCTCGCAAAATGTTAACTACCTGGGACGGACCCATCGACAAAACTGTCACCATGCCGCCGTGTTTTTCTTTCAGTCGCAGCGCCTCTTCGACTGCATATAAATCGAAAGGATTGATAACACTATCCACACCTTCGCGAATAAGTGTATTGGTTTCCTTGTCAACACTGACTTCAAGAGTATCAGGAACCTGTTTGACGCAAACAATTATATTCATCTTTGACCCAACAATTCAGCCTTCCACCATTTCTGCCACCGTTTAGCCAAACTTTCAGGTGAACTCCGAGGTCCTGACATTTTCTTACCTGTTACAGTTTGTAATGTTTCAAGAGCGGCATTTGTGACAGCGGAGTCGTCGAGGCATTGAACAAGAGCAGAAATCACCTGATGTTCACTATGATTGTCTGCCTTGCCGATATGCCCGCTCAACCAGCCGATGCAAGTGACGGCTCTCCGGCGAACGCTTGCATCTCTGTCAGAAAGCATTCGTACAAGAACCGGAATACTTCCCCCCCCGGCTAAACGATACAGTCCCCAGACGGCAGCCAAACGGACTGAAGCTGATTCATCGTCCAGTGCACGTTCAATTGTACTTAGCCCATCCCTGCTCCCAAGCTGTGTCAGAGCTTTGATACATTCCTGTCGAACATACGCCGACGGCTCATCGGCCATATGCATAACAAGAAGCCTTATAGATAGCTCATGATGAATACCGGCTATTGCATTCGCTGCATCTGCACGCACCACGGCGTCCTGGCTGGTAAAGTCAGAAAGGGCTTTTGTGAATATTATTTTCTCTGCACCGTTTCTAAAATCAGCCGCTTTCACATCTTCGATTGTCACTTCTTCTAACCGGGCGGGATTAATCCCAAACTCTTCCTGAGCCTGTGATTCTGATCCCGGCTCTCCGTCTTTTTCAACATTTTCATCCATCGGCCCTTCCTGGTCTGTTTCATCTTCCCGGTTATCAGCCATTTCGGTAGCGGTATCAATTGAAGATTCGACTTGTTCGACACCGATGAGTGCTGCTGTCGTTTCTTTTACCAGCTCCTCTGCCTCAGAAAAATCGGTTTGCTCCTCAGTTGCATCAGCATAATTATCCGTTTCGATTTCACGTGCTCTGTCTAATTCACTGCGAAGGTCGTTTACTTCGGATTCGAGCGCAGCGATCTTCGCCCTCATCGAATTCTCTCGGGCCTCTGCTTCATCAGCCCAACTTTGTGTGGTCTGGAGTTCAGATAGAAGAGAATCCTTCTCCGACTGTAACATTTCAACTTGTGAGATGAGCTGGCCCTGTTCGGACTCAGCCTGACTGCGGAGTTCTTCTAATTCATTTCTGGTTGCCTCAAGGTCGGATTGCAACGCAGCTATCTGCGCATCTATATCCTCCTGCTGAGATGCTGTCTTGCCGTCTTTATTTTTTATTTTTTCCAAATCGGAAATCAGGGACTTTTTTTCCGCCTGTAAATCTTCTACCTGTGATTCAAGCTGAGATTGAGCTTCTTCAGCTTTACTCTGTGTTTCGGTTAATTTCTCTCGAGTTGTGGAAAGTTCAGACTCAATGGTATCTATTTTCTCGGCCTTAGCATTTGCCCTGCTTATTTTCTTTTCAGCTTCTTTAACCTCTTTTCGCGCTGATTTGAGTTCAGAGAGCAAAGAATCCTTCTCTGCCCGCATATCTTTGATTTGTGATTCAAGTTTAGATTTAGCTTTCATTGCTTCGTCCTGTATTTTTTCCAACCGACTTTTAGTTACTTCAAGTTCGGATTCAAGTTTTGCTTTGGAGCCGGCCGAAGCATGCTTTTTGCCTTTCTTACCGCCGGTTTTAGCTGGGGCTTGCCCCAACTGCCGGCCCGCGGCATCAAGCTCGGATTCCAGCGCTGCAGCCCGTGCTCTTACCGCACCTTCGCTGGCTGTTATCTCTTTAACGTCTCTGACTGCCTGCTCCAGTTCGGAAACAAGAAAGTCATTTTTTTGCTGCAATGTCTCAATCTGAGACTCAAGCTGAGAATGAATTTTTTCTGATTCAGCCAGTTGCTGACGCAGAGCAACAAGGTCGGATTCCAAGGCAACTGTTTCGGTGCTGTTTGACTCTTCTTTCGGCTCAAGTTTCGTTTCCTCCCCGGTCAAGCCAAGCATCCCTTTCCCAGTCGATACACCACCCGCAGCAACACTCGTGATTCTTTTACCAATAGCTGCTGCTCTTCCAACAAAACTGCCCGCACGTTCGGATGCAGTTCCAACAACTTCTATAACCTTTGTTTTATCCTTCTCCATGATTCTATGCTTTTCTTATCTAATCGGTCTCGATATTTTCTTTTTAACGGACTTGCTACTATATTGATTTTCCTGAGCAACCGACCTTTAAGCTTCTGATAATTCAACTATAATCTTTTTCTTCGTAGAAGCTTTGTATTCTGGTTGGTAATTTTAGCCAAGACAAGAGATCCTAATTTTATTACTTTTTCTTTATCTTAGACTTCTTGGATGTTTTCTTTTTCTTTGCTTTTGGCCCGCTTTTGTTTTCCGATGTACCCCCTGCGGATTTCTCGGCAATCTTTTTTGAAGCCTTAGGTTCTGGTTTTGGTATTTCCTCAGGTTCGTGAATTATTATTGGCTCTTTCGTCGGCTTTGGACCTGCTTTCGGCTTTGGTACCGGTTCGGTCTTCGGTTTCGTCTTCGGCTTGGTTATCTCTATAACCTCGCTGGCCATTTCCCTGCCGCCAACCACCAATGCACCTACACATACTCCCACAAATCTTGATACTGTTTCAACAACTCCGGTATTTTCCGATTTTTCCTTATTCATCATTTTAACCTTCCATTCAGGTGCAAGATATTCTGCTTATTGCATCTGCACGAGAGCAACTAATACGAACTACAGCTTTGAATCTGTAAACTGTCTATAGAAATCTAAGCTGCAGCCGGCTGTTGTTTGGCAGCACTCTGATACCCGTTCTTGAAGGCCTTTTTTGCCTCCGTTGTTATCTGACGAACTTTTTCATTCATTTTACCTACTATAACGTCCGTAGAATAATACAGGATATATAGCTTTTGTGCCGATAGTTAGTTG
>CAZDVE010000031.1:0-49004 GCA_964508785.1 uncultured Pirellulales bacterium
AAACTTTAAATGCAAAACGCAAAGTTATAAATCAAAATTAAAAATGTTCTAATCGAGTTCCAATTTCAATACTTTTGCACTTTTACTTTTAACTTTTACCTTCCTTATCGCAGCCACCTTTAGGCTCGTGATTATCGAAGGTAAATAATTCCGGTCCGCCGTGCTGGTTCCAGTCGGTTTACAGATATTAGACAACTGGGAAGTAATTTACATCAGACTCATGTTAGTCATGACAAGTTGTATTTGCTATATTATGTACATGATCGTTGCCCGAAAGCACCGCATCAGCAGAACAATTAGAATAATATTCTAAATAGCAACCACGTAACTCAATCAAACCTACCAAACTACCAACATAAGATACTCCTGTGACATTCCCCGTCATATGGCAATCTGCGACATGACTGCGACTCTTCCCCGCAAGTGCTCCGACAAGTTTATTACCGATGATACAGGCATCCTGAATTATCAGATTGGTTACTACTCCATCAGACATGATATTACCAAAGAGACCCAGAAAGCTATCTCCCTCAATGATAAGGTTGGAAATCGTATGCCCACGTCCGTCAAAGGTCCCATTGAAAACCAGAATCGGAGCGGTGGACCAGACTATCCCGGATAAGTCAATATCCGCAACAAGAGCATAGTGGGCATTGATATCATAGTCGTTGATCGTAGTCAGTTCTTCGGCATTTGAAATCTGATAGGGATCATCCGGAGTTCCGTTGCCGGATAGCTGTGTAATGGGATATTGACCGGTCAATCTGGTTAGTTGCGGATAGGCATTGGGTTCTGCTATCGTCCAAATATTCACCAAACCATGAGATGATTCACCGGCAAAGTCCCATCCGGCGTTTAGATAAGTCTCTGTATTCTTTAATTTTGCAGTGGGAAGGCCAACTCCACCGGCGCTGAATTTTTGACCACTGACCTGAGTATCCCAGAAACTATTTATAGTCCGTCCTGAGCTTTTGCCGATCGAACCCCCTATCGAATCGTTCGGATCTGCTATAATTTCACATGCAGCGTAACATTGAGAAGCGGTTGCATTAGAATTATCGTGATTCCCAATCAATCCCCCTACGTTTTTTTCTCCGGTTACGGTACCTCTCGCATAACAATTGGAAACATAGCCAAAATGAAAATCGCCATAATAGCCGGAATTTTTTCCCATCAGACCACCCACGGATTCACTTCCAGTTACAGTACATTCCGCATAGCAATTGGAAATATAATTATCATTTGAACCAACCAGACCACCCACGTGTTCAACTCCGGTTACAGTACCTACTGCATAGCAATTGGAAATATAACCGAAAAAGTCGTTATACCCAGCCAAACCTCCTGCAGATCCGGTAAATCCTTCTTGTTCCGTTCGGACGTTGCAAAACGCAGAACAGGAGACAATATCGCCATGGTTGCTTCCGACCAAACCTCCGACAGATGTTACACCGGTGATATTTCCTGTAACACTACACCGTAATATCTTACCATCATTTGCTGCGGCCAACGCCCCCACTGTAATACCCGTACTACGGATTGTGATATTTCGGAGCTGGATATCCTTAACAATGGCATGTAAATTGAGAAAGCTGAAGAATCCCACGTTCAAACTCAATCCCGATCCTCCACGGCCAGAGGAATAACTCTCAATCACCATATTCGAGATACTATGATCATTGCCATCCAAGGTTCCACGAAAATCACCGATAAAAGAAGGAACGGTAACAATTTCATTTCCCGGCAGATTCGGATCCAGGTCGATATCAGCTACTAACATGAAACATTTTTCGTAAAGTGTTGAGTCGCCTATCGCTTTTAACTGCTCGGCTGTCGAGATTAAATATGGGTCATTAGGCTCACCCATACCACCATCGAACTCAATAGCCGGGACATTTCCTGCAATAATAAGGCTAAGAATCATTACCAATCCTGAAACTACTTTATAATTAAAATAATTGCATCTTAGCTCCATAATAATCCTCGCTTTCCCAATTGATGGCCGTTATTCTTCGTGAGCTCAAATGTGTTGCAAGAACAACAGACCAGTCAACAAATTAATATAATAATCGATATAATATCCGCTCACTCTCAATAAACTTAATTATATCACCGACAGAATAGGAATTCAAGCAAAAATTTATTGTCGAAAAACCACAGAGCAAGATGTGTGTGCTTTCTTAGCCTGACAAAAATCACAACATTCCCTTTTCCCTTCACTATGTATTTTATTTAAAGGTACTATGTTAAAGTTAATTTTAGATAAATGATTGGTGTGACGGTGTACTTCATAAGTGTATATGCATACACTTATGGAGTCTTGTAGTTTTCGAATATTTTTCAGCAGACGATTGCTCCATTTAGCATTGTTTTTCTGTAGGAGATTTCAAAAACTGCACATTGCACTATAGTTTGCTATGGGATTAACTTATTACCGTTTTTCTGTTGTGGATTATAATAATTTGCTTCAGTACCATCCACTCATATCCTGCGTCTTATTAACAGATCGATCACAGCGTTAGAACAGCAGGTGTCACACTTTGATTGGTGAAATAGCGGTGCAGCTCATAAGTATATGTGCATACGCTTATGTAGTATTGTAGATCCTATATTTTCTTCGTAAGCTATTCCAAGACTCCCGTCAGTTCCGAAGTTTTCTGAGGGGAATTACGCTATTATCAGTGATTTTGTGTCAGGAATTTCTTTTGAGCCTTTTAATACCCCCCAACTCACTCACTGTGTTCGCTCAACAACTGTCACCCGTCACTTGACAAAAAGTACAATATTCCTTTTTCTCTGCCGAAGATGCTTTTTATTCACTTTGTGAGGGAATCTCAAGAAGCTCCAGCTCGAAGGTCAAATCTTTACCTGCGAGAGGATGGTTGCCGTCCAGAGTAATGGTTTGCTCGGAAACATCAATCACTCTAACCACCATAGGCTGACCTTCCTGTTGAGGAACCTCGAATCTTTGACCCACCTGTGGTTCAACATCTTTGGGAAACTTGTCACGGCCGACCTCTTCGACTAATTCATCTCGGCGCTGGCCGTATGCTTGTTCGGGGGTGACTTTGACTGTTCTTGATTCGCCGACACTCATTCCTTCCACAGCATTTTCAATACCTGGGATTATATTACCTTCGCCAAGCTTAAATTCCAAAGGTTCACTACCGGCGGTATTGACAAATATGCTGCCGTCCTCTAATTTTCCCGTAAAATTAACTTTTACTCTGTCACCTGCTTTGGCTTGTGCCATTGTAAATCCTTTCTTTAACAAGTTAGCAATTGACATTAATTATCGATTTATGCACGGCAACAACGCTTTTTTAGTGCATTTGATAAAACTCAAATTCCCTTTTAGTTTACATCTATCAATCAAACTAAGAGATATTCCTATACGATGCAAGAAATTGCCGGCAGAAAAACAAAAGTTTATTTATAATCGCCCTTCAACACCGATATATGGGGATTATCTGACACAAAAAATGTGATGTTATTTGATCCCAATGAATACGATGGGAGCTTATGCCGGAAAACTAACTTTTGGACACGTTGACATATTTCACTTTATCTTTTTGCGCTTATTTCTTGACACCGCAGGTCTCTATCTTGTATATTAAATATTAGTGAAAAACGAGATAAGTTTTTTGTTTTGCAATTATTCGATAAAGGGGGGAAGGAGGTTTATAAAATGACGGCGAGATATTCACGAATTCTGCGGACAATCCCTTTTATAATTTTAGTTTGCCTTTTTAGTCTTCCAGCCTTTGCCAAATACAGCGGCGGCAGCGGGACGGCAAACGATCCATACCAAATCGTTACGGCCGATGACCTTATCTTGTTGGGTGAAAGTCCCGAAGATTACGACAAAAATTTCATACTTACAGCCGACATCGACCTGGACCCAAATCTACTCGACGGCATGGTGTTTGATAAGGCTGTTATAGCCCCAGACACGAATGAAGCAACACCAAGGTATGAAGGGATTGCTTTTACAGGCATCTTTGATGGCGATGGTCACACGATATCGCATCTGACAATTAAGAGTGAGAGTTTTGTAGGTCTGTTCGGCTATTTGGGATCCGGAGCTGAAATCAAGGACCTTGGAATTGTGGATGTCAATATAGCTGGCTCAGGCAACTGTGTCGGCGGACTGGTGGGGTACAGCTACGGAGGTTCTGTGACCCTCTGCTACAGCACCGGCTCGGTCTTTGGCAGCTTGGATGTTGGCGGTCTTGTGGGCTCCAATAGCGGTGATGTGGCTAATTGCTATAGCACCGGCGCAGTCAGTGGAGATGACGGTGTTGGCGGACTGGTGGGTGAGAATCCTGGTGGTTGGATTACCACTTGCTACAGCACCGGCACGGTCAATGGAGCACGCGGATCGCGCAGTGTGGGGGGCCTTGTGGGCTCCGGTACCACATTTACTTATCGTGTGACAGCTTCTTTCTGGGACAAACAGACCTCAGGCCAGACGACGAGTGCAGGTGGCACAGACAAGACAACCGTTCAGATGCAGGACTCAAAAACGTTTATGGCTGAGGGATGGGATTTCGTAGGTCAACCAGATGGCCCGCATGATATATGGGCTGAGCCCGAGGGTGGTGGATACCCATTTCTCTCGTGGCAGCTTCCGCCTGGATATGGATTGCCAAGATTCTCTGGCGGAAATGGGGAACCCAATGATCCCTATTTGATCTCAACCGCAGAGGATTTGAACAGCATTGGACACAACCCAAGACTCATGAGATGCCATTTCAAGCTGACCGAGGATCTCGACTTGAAAGGTTTCTATTTCTACCCCATAGGCGATTCTGACTTCACGTACAATGGAGTCTTTGAAGGCAGCGACCTGAAAATCTCGAATCTAATGATCAGGGGTGAGAGCTTTCTGGGATTGTTTGGCTATTTAGAATCTGGTGCTGAGATTAGGGACCTGGGGGTAGTCGATGTCAACATAGCGGGTTCACACTGTGTCGGCGGGCTGGTGGGCCGCAATGGAGACTTGAATCACGGGGGTGGGGTCCTGACCAACTGCTATAGCACCGGCATAGTCAATGGCAGTTCGTTTGTCGGCGGCCTGGTGGGGTACAACTACGGAAGTGTGATCCAGTGCTACAGCACTGGTGCGATCAGTGGAACTATCTACCATGTCGGTGGGCTGGTGGGACACAATAAAGGCGTTGTGAAACAGTGCTACAGCACCGGCACCGTCAGCGGAGATGAAGGTGTCGGTGGGCTGGTGGCCTACAACGACAATGGCAGCATCACCACGAGCTACAGCTCCTGCACCGTCAGAGGAAATGAAGAAGTAGGTGGCCTCGTGGGCAGGAACGACTTCAGCAGCATCAACAACAGCTATAGCACCGGTGCGGTCAGTGGAGGTTTGGTCGGTGGCCTCGTGGGTTACAACGACTATGGCAGCATCAGCAACTGCTACTCGACAGGTAATGTAACAGGCATATACAATGTAGGCGGCCTAGTGGTATATAACAAAGACGGCAGTATCAATAATTGTTATTATCTTGCAACCAGTGGTCCATATAACGGACTCGGAATACCAATGACAGACATACAGATGAAACATCAGAGCAGCTTTTTCGGCTGGGACTTTGTGGGTGAGACAGAAAACGGTGAGGATGACATCTGGTGGATTGATGAAGGTCGGGACTATCCGCGACTATCGTGGGAACTGATTCCTGGAAAACTAAATAGGTAGGAAGACTTTCTCAATCGGACAATTGTCTTGTCAGGTTTTATATGCTCTTTTAACTTCTTCGGCGATAATTTTTACGCCAGTGTAACAAGCATCTGAATCCTGTTCAGCATCTTCCCTATATTTGGGATAAATTCTCGCGTAAAACCTTGAGATCTTTACATAGAATTTGCCAGATAATCTGAATATCAATACCAAAATATTCATGGACTATTCGATGTCTGAGTCCAATAACTTTGCGCCATTCCACATCCGAATGTTTTTCCTTGAAATCACTCGGCAGCCGATTTGCAACCTCACCTATAATCTCAAGATTCCTTACCACCGCATCAACGGACTTCTGGTCGTCCGAAAATTTCTCATAAGACAAACCCCGCGTATATTGCTCGATTCTGTCAATGGCATCAAGCATATCATTTAGCAATAAGTCTATAGGACGTTTAGACATAGACAAGCTCCGGCTCGATGAATTTCATCGCTCTGGAATTAACAGCCCGACTCGAAACAAGATCAACGGATACTCCGAGCAGTTTCTCGATTCTCTCGGCCAATGTCACAAAATCCAAACCTATCGACGGATCAACCTCGACAAGAATATCTACGTCGCTGTTTGGACGTTGGTCTCCTCTTGCGTAAGAGCCGAATAACGCCATTTTACTTACCTTAAACCGCTTCTGCAATTCAGGCTTATCCTTGGCAAGAGTCTTCAGAATTTCTTCTTTTGTTATCACGGTATCTGTTCTCCGCAGAGCCATTTATTTAATATATTGGTTTTCGGGTATTTTAAATTCCTTCTTCGAATGCGTCAATACTATTTGTTTTTACGATTCATTATATGCACGTTTGACTTCTTCGGCGATTATTTTAATACCTGCGGTGACGGTCTGCGAATCCTGGGAATAATTCACGCGGATACATTCGTTCTTGTGGGGCCATGTCTCTTTCAAGCCGGGGAAGAAATAATTGCCGGGAACAACCAGGACAGCCCTTTTCTTTAGCCTTTCATAAAGCTCGCCGTCGGTTATCGGCAGTTCCGGGAACCACAGCCACAAAAAGAACGCCCCTTCCGGTTTGTGAACGTGAAAATCGATGCCGTCGAGCTCATTGAATACCTGTTCCAGAACCGCCTGAGCTTTTTGCCAGTAGAAAGGCTTTATAATGTCACGAGCCACACGGATAATTTCGCCAGACCTGAATAAATCTCTGGCAATCGCAGCACCCATAACGCCTGGAGCAAGGCTAATCACTGCATTGACCCTCGAGACCATCTCGATGATCTCTTCATCGGCGATAACAATACCGGTGCGTACAGCGGGCAGACCGAGCTTCGAGAGGCTCATGCAGTAAATAATCTTCCTGTTCCATTTGGCTTTGGCATCAGTAAAAATTATATCAGGAAACGGCGTCCCGTAAGCGTTGTCGATAATCAGCGGGACATCATGCTCAGCGGCAAGCTCGCCGAGCTTTTGGATTTCGGTATCCGTCAAGACATTGCCCGTCGGATTTGTCGGACGCGATACGCAGATTGCACCGATCTGCTCAGTGACATTCAGCAGGTCGAAATTAATATAATATTTGAAAGTGTGCTTATCTATATGCTTTATCAGCGGCTTATTTGCGATGAATAAATCCTCGGCCAGACCAACGTCACTGTATCCGATATATTCCGGTGTCAACGGGAAGAGTATTTTTCTGTCGGCACCGTCTTCGAAGGCGCCTGCGAAAATATTAAAAAGAATGAAAAACGCCGTCTGGCTGCCGTTTGTAAGAGCGATATTTTCTTTTGTTACGTCCCAGCCCAGTTCGCTTCTTAAAAGCGAGGCAACCGCCTCGATAAATTCCGTATTGCCGCTCGGCGGGTCATAATTTCCGATAGCCCGCTCGAATTCGCTGCCGTCCTGCAAGAGCTTTTCCATACTGGTTCGAAAATATTTTTGAACCTCAGGAATATGGGCGGGATTGCCTCCGCCTAGCATCAGCATTTCGCGGTTTTCCGAGAAGGCACTGCCCAAATCCTCCATGAGTCGGCCAATGCCGGATATAGCAGCGATTTTCCGCCCGAACCTGGATATCTTCATCTTTATACCTCGATAGAAACACCCGGTGTCAAAAAGTATAGCCATCTTGCGATTGTATTGGCTTTTAAGACGTCCGAAGCCGCCCTGCCGTAAAGCTCCAACTGACGGCGATAGAACTCTGCGCGTTGCTCTGACCGGGAAGCTTTTACATTATCTGTTTTAAAATCTATTATCACAAGCCCCTGCGGCGTTCGTATCAACAAGTCAATAATGCCCTGAACGATGACTATATCGTCATTGATCCGGGTAGCAGCGACCGAATGTAATGAGGTCGATGGTCCATCCACTTCACTTTGCTCAGTGGCTGCCACACTGCCGGTTTCGCCGGCGGGTATTGTAAAGGTAAAAGGCCATTCACGCAAAACAGTATTATCAGTATCGAATACCAGACGGCCCAGTTCGCTGTTGAAAAATGCTACGATTGATTTTACATTGATATGCTCGGCTACCCCAGCGGATATGGCATTCTCGTCAACAAGTTTTTCTATCGTCTGTGCTACCGCCGTTTCGCGAACAGGCTTGGTTAAATCGAGCCGGGAAATGACAAGATGCGATGCAGTTCCCTTTAATCTCGGTTCGAGAATATCGATTGTCTCCGGTTCTGCCGCCAAGAGTATCCGCGGCCGGCGGTCCAGCGTACCGGAATAATCGAATTTCATATATTCATCGTTTCGATGGGTCAGCGCCGTGACGGATGTTTTGGCCTGTATCGAAGGTGAATCACCGAATTGATATCGCCGTGACAGTGATTCTTTAATTTGAGTGAGAAGCCCGGAATGCCTACGCTTTTCACTCATTTTTTTACCGGCCG
The DNA here is from genome assembly GCA_964508785.1 of uncultured Pirellulales bacterium. Lineage (GTDB taxonomy): Bacteria > Planctomycetota > Phycisphaerae > Sedimentisphaerales > Anaerobacaceae > JAFGPS01. The sequence goes on from CAZDVE010000031.1 coordinate 8,603, forward strand.
AAGTTTGCCGTGATGGCATTTTTGCCTTTTGATTTATTACAAACTCGGAGAATCGTTTCAAATCCGCCTGGTCGTAAAGTTTGAAGCTAAACAAATCATCATTGATAGCCCTGTCCGACAGGCCGGTATCGAACGCCTCATGCAGAATCTTCTGGTCGCAAAGGCCGTAGAGAATCCATTCCAGATGATTCCGGCAGGCCCGAAGCTGCCAGTCGGGGACAGGTTTGTCACCGAAGAACAGGCCGTTTGTTATAATTCGACGGCAGTTTGTATGCTTCTGCGAAGCGGTAAGAACGAGCCTGTCTCTGGCGCGAGTTGTAGCAACGTAAAGGATGCGCATTTCTTCGGCCAGTGATTTAGCGAGCTTTTGTTCGGCGATGACCTGGTGTGCAAGCGAGTTCAATTTGCTGTTTGTACGGCGGTCGATGATTTGCAGCCCCAGAGCATCTTCGGTATCGACAAGACAATCCGCCTGGACATCTTTTTTATTGAAGCTGCTTTCCAATTCGGCAAGAAAGACGACAGGAAATTCGAGCCCCTTACTTTTGTGAACGCTTAGGATGCGAACGGCATTACCGGCAGAGGATTGCGGCTCGGCGGGAGCCCAATCCTGGCCGACTTCCTGAAGCTTTTCGAAAAATTCGACGAACCGTCTAAGCGATGGTATGCCGGAACTGCTCGCAAATCCCTCGAACTGAATGGCTCGGTCATGCAGCTTAAGGAGATTTGCCCTTCGTGAGAGTCCGTTAGGCAGGGCCGATACAAAAGACAGAAAGCCCGTTTGACGGTATATTTGCCAGATTAAATCTGCAAGGTTGCCCCGCCGGGCTGTCGTCCGCCATTGTTCGATTTGGGCGAGGATACCCTTGAGCTTATCGGCAAGCTTCGAATCCGGTCCGTTTTTAGAATATTGCAGCACGCAGTTATAATAGCCACCGGACTGCGGCCCTTTTTTATTGTGAATCTTTATTTTAGCCAATTCACTGTCACTTAGCTTGAAGAACGGGCTACGTAATACCGCCGCCAGCTCGATATCGCGCTGTGGATTGTCGAGAATTTTCAACAGGCTAAGGCAATCGCTGATTTCAGTCGCCTGAAAATATCCCGCACTGGCCTGGGAACTCACGGGCACGCCCGCCAGGCGAAGCACCTCAACATAATCGTTCGCTTTTTTTGCCAAAGAACGCATCAGTACCACGATATCACGATACTGGACGTCACGGAAGGTGTTTTGCTCTTTGTCGAATATCCGGAACTCCGGCCTGCCGGTGTCGGCCCCGACCATTTGCCTGATACGGCGGGCAATCATTGCAGCCTGACGCCGGCGGGAAGTGACAAGACTTAAATTATCTTCGGCGACGGATTCCTCTGTCTGCTCATCCTGTTCGTCCGGGTCGATATTTGTTTCATCGAGGATATGAAACTCGACAGCGGCCTTTTTGTCACCTGTTGGCTGGATTTCATGTTCTTCCGCGAGTGCTGGTCTGAGCCTAGCCGATTCATCGTAGTCAATCTCCGTAAACGAAACCGTCATTATGCGGGTAAATATCTTGTTAACAAAATCGAGGATTCCTTTAGCCGAGCGGAAATTAGCATTCAGATAAACGCACAAGCCGCGAGAGACATTCTTCGGGTCACTCGAAGCCAGATTCAACTGTTCGAGGAAAATATTCGGCTCGGCCCCTCGAAAAGCGTAAATGCTCTGCTTGACATCGCCGACCTGGAGGATGTTCCCACCCGGGCTGAGCATCCGGAGTATCTGCTGCTGGACGGAATTGATGTCCTGATATTCATCGACGAATATGTGCCGGTACCTCTGCCGCAGTAACAGAGCCGTTTCAGAAGGTGCCGGCTCATCGAAAGGTGAACTTTCATCTGTAAGAAGTTTCAAAGCGTAATGTTCGAGGTCGGCAAAATCCAGACAATTAATCGTCCGCTTGGCCCGGCTGTACAACATATCGAATTGCCTGACTAATTCTATGAGCACTCTTGTCTGCAATCCTACAGAGCCGCCGATACTGTCGAGATAATCGGGATTAACCGCTGCAAGCTGAGAAAGATTATCGAACTCGTCCACCGCCTTTTTGGCAGATAGCTTTATCAGTTCGGCAATCTCTTCGGGTAAACCTTTGGGCTTATAGGTCCTGGGCTTGTTGAAATTTCTTATCGCTTCTGCACATTCGTCCCAGCGGCCGGTTTCCAAAATATCGAGACAATCGGATATAGGTTTTATATGGGTTTCTTCGAGCTTCTGTGCCCAGGCGGTGTCCGTTCCAGTGATTTTTGAGAGATTTTGAACGTGACGTAACCTGCCGAGAATGTCACTTAGTCTTTTTGCGATGATTTTTTTCTGTTTTTCACCGAGGCCGCCTGTCAGCAGGCTGGAGATTTCTGAAAGTCTGGCCGCCCTTTCGTACCAGTTCTCTCTTGAAACTATACCGTCAAGGAAATCGCTTATCTTTATAACCTTCGCCGGGAAGCCTTCGCCGGTCCGAAGGTCTCGACCGTACAAAAGCTTCTCAAGGTCGGAACGCAGGTTATTTTGCTCCCAGGCACAGTTGATGGTTTCTTCGAGGATTTCGGCTTTGAGAAGTTTCTGTTCGTCACCGTCTATTACCCTGAAAGTCGGATCCAGGCCGAGCTTGTAGAAATATTCCGTTATAAGGCGCTTACAGAACGAATGTATCGTACTTATATCTGCGCCCTGCAGAAGTATAAGCTGGTAGCGGAGGTGATTGTCCGGCTTTTTCTCGAATGCATCTTTTAGCTGCTGTGCAATGCGAAGCCGCATCTGTTCTGCTGCGGCGTCCGTAAAAGTCAGGACAAGCAGGTTCCGGACGTCGGACTTACCCGAAATAATATCGACGCATCTGCCGGACAGGACGGCCGTCTTGCCGGTGCCGGCCGAGGCGGTGACAAGCACATCACTGCCGCGTGCGGTAATTGCCCGCTTTTGCTGGTTAGTCCAAAGAATCTTATCAGCCATTGTATCCCCCCGCCCTTTCGAGAACCTGAAGCTTGCTAAGAGATTCCAGGATATTGTAATCATTGATTTGCCAGTCGAATCGGCAGACAGAGGCGTACTTACAAAAGCCGCACGGTGACTCGGTGCCGATTCTATAAGGCCGAATATCGATTTTGCCTGAGATAATTTCCTCAGCCATAGCGACTATTTTTTTCTCTGTAAATTCAAGCACTTTTTCGAAATCGTCCGGTTTTAATGCTCCTCTGTTTCCGTAAATTCCGTATGGTTGGCCGTCTTTGGTAACATAAAAGTTGTAAAATTTGCTTTCTCCGGAAGCTTTTCTATCGAGCTGCTGCGTAACAGAACCGTCGAATATCCCTTTTGCTTTATATTCGAAGCTTTGAGCTTTGCCGGGCAGTTCCGCGAACGAGGCCGTTTTTGGATTGGCTTCGACCGGCATATAAAATGCACCTATGGCACGAGTTCCTGCTGCATTAGTTTCTCCCGCGCCGCTCGCTTTAACAACGGCAAGCATGTAAATCGGCAATTGCATGTCAAGACCGTGGTAAAACTTCGAGAAATTGAATGATGTACTACTGCGTTTGTAATCGAATACAAGGGCGGTTTGCACACCTTCGATGTCCGCGAAATCCAGCCGGTCGATTTTCCCCGCCAAAGACAGCATGCGGTCATCGGCGAGGGCAATCTCATATTCACCGATTGTATCATGGGATTCCCTGACCCGACCGAATGATACTTCCGAGAGTTTCGGCCTGAAACTGCCCGCACCTACCATTTGTGCAATGGCAAGGACGCATCTTTCAAGGGTATCACAGGCGGTTTGGACGATAAATTCATTATAGCAGCGGTGATTAACAAAGTGCGAAAGGAAAGCGCTGTCTTTGATGACTTTTTCAATTTGAACTTTCAGAAGTTTTATCAAGTCGTTATCGCTAACTGTGGCAAAATCCTTTTTATCGGCATTCAGTTTCTTCAAAAGGGCATCCAGAACGCTGTGATAAAAATTTCCGAGATCGAGCGGTTCGAGCTTGAACTCCTTTCGTTCTTTCAGTTCAAGGATATATCTTGCAAAGTGCCGGTACGGACAGGCCGTAAAGGTGCTCAATCTTGTTGCCGAGCTTTTTATCTTCTTCTCGAAACATTCTTCGACCACATCCGTATCAAGCTGCGCACAATTATCATAATCAATAGCATAACAAACATTCGCACCTAAGCTCGCCAGTTGCTCATCCGAGCAGATATCATCCAGTAAACCGCTGATTTTCCCGTCCTCATCGGTGCCTTGCATAAGGATATCCCTGCCGAGCCGCTCGCACAGCAAATCGGCAAGCTCACTCTCGCTTTGGATATTTTCGATGTCAATCTGCTTATCGGCAATCGATTCTTCGCGGAGATTTTCAAAAAGCGATTCGATATCAAAGATAAACTGCGAACGTTGTATGTCACCGCCCTTATCGTCAACGCAGGGATATGTAATATACAGCAGTTCCGAAGGTCGGGTAAAAGCGATATACGCCAGGTACTGTCGTTCGGCCAATGTTCGTTCCGAGGTCGCCGCTAATGAAAAATCGGCCGATGTAGCCGCATGGCGGTCGTCATCGCTTAGTATGCCGTCGGCGCCGATGGGTACTGGAAACTGTTTTTGCGTGGCGCCTATTAAGAAAACCGCCTTCAAATCCGGATGCCGGCTGCGCTCGATGGAACCGACAAGGACCTGGTCCAGGGTAGGCGGGATAAAGGCCAGTGTCAACTGTGAAAAAGCCGATTCGATAATTGCATAATAATCCTCGGCGGCGAAAGTATGGCCGCCGAAGACCTCGACAAGCTCATCGAAAATATCGACAAGTTTATTGTACAACTGCTGGTGTTCCTCGATGGTCGAATCGTCATTTCCTTTGTCGGCGTCTTCAATCCAGTCGGCAATAGTTTCCTTGACTTTGAGGTCGTCGAGAAAATCGAATACGAGTTGTGTAAATTCCCGCGCGTTTATCTTTTTTTCGGTATCACCGCCGGGACAGAGCTTTTCGAATAGTTTAAGCAAAGGTGTAATTGCTTTTTTTCGTATCCGATTAATCCGTTGTTCATCGAAATCATCGTCGTCCCTGCCCGCAAATTCCCACCGACTGGAACTTTGCCAGTCGCCAGCAGTTATACCGAATGCGATACAGTAATTTTCCAGCAGGTCGATTTCATAACGGCTTATCGGCACGAGGTCGGTTTTAAGGCAGGCAAAAATTTCACCATTGGAAAAACCGCCCGTGACGGCCTGCAGGGCCGAACTGATAAGCTGAATAACAGGATGACGGTTCAGCGGTTTTCGCTTGTCGATAAAAAACGGTATTTCATAATCGTTGAAATATGCTTCGATATAATGCTGGTAGCAGTCGATATCCGATGCGATAACCGCAATGTCGCGGTATCGGTAGTTTTTTTGCCTGACCAACTGCAATATCGTCTTAGCTACAAACCGGACCTCCGCCCGCTCGTTGGGCGAGGATATAAGATGGATATCATCCGCCGATTTGAGTTTAGGCGCCTTATGCCGGAATAGATACTTTTCGATATGACCAAGCTGTGGGCTATGGGAGAATCTCATCGCCTCCTTCAGGATAATCGGTTCCGCCAATAGGAGCTTATTTTTTTTTATTATCCCGAAAAGGTCACAATAAGTTTGCTCGGTCGGGCTAAACAGACTGACGTGATTGAGTTTATCCACATCCGGATTTGATAAATCCAGGTTCGAAGGCTCCAGACACAGAGCGATTTGTGCATCGTCGGCGGCCTTAAGCAATTGGGCCAGCAACGCAAGCTCGGCATCGGCGAAACCGGCGAAACCATCGACCCAGAGCTTCGCCCCTTTTGCGAAAACCGCAGCCGGTACCGCTTTGCAGGCGGCGGTGACCTGAACATCAGGGTCGAAAAAATCATCCTCGACGAACTTGAGGTACTCTCTGAGAACAAGACCGATGTCGGCAAACTTCAGGGCGGTTAGATTATTTTTTTCATCTTTTTGCAGCTCGTTCAACAGCCGGTCAACATCATCCGGCGTCCTTGCATACCGGTGCAGTTCGGAGATGGTTTGTGACATCTGCCGGGACAAACCCGGCCGGGCCACCGATGTATCAAAGAGTTGTAATTTATCTTTGTTGTCCTGAAGAATCCTGTGGATTATCATTTGCCGGCCGATGTTTGAAAGTGTCGGTCGGGCCGTATTTTTACCTAAGAGCAAAAACTGCAGTCGGTCGAATGAAAGCACGTTCAGTCTGTGATAACCGCCTATCCGCTTATCGCTTAGAATCGCCCGCTCCGCCTGGTAAGTCGCCTGTTCGGGGACCAGTAAAATCAACGGCTGTTCCCCCGGGGCAGTCAGCGCATCGATAATAGCTTTGATGCAATAGCTGGTCTTTCCCGTACCGCTTCTACCAAGAATAAACTGAACCGCCATAAAACCGTCCCTGAATGGAAATTATTATTCTGCCCCCCCTTTCTACCAGAATTGACGGCGGTTTTCAATTATCATCGAAGGATAAACTCTTTTTCAGCCCGAGGTCGACTAATTGCGTCCCGGCGTGCCTATATATCCCGGCGCGTCCGGCCGACGGTCGGCTGGACCGAATGTATTTTGAACGAGAAGTTCTATCTCCTTTTCGTCGGGATATGAAAAAACTGAGTACCTTTCAAGTTCATATTCCCGTCCTAATTCGGATTTGGCATACCATTCGGCTCGTTTTGGTAAATGTGTGACGGTATCTGCTAAGATACGCCATTTCCTATATTTAGCTTCTCCGGGAGCCGCCTCCTGCAGCAAGGTAATGTCGTAAATTTTAGTGCCGGGTACTTGAGCCATTGCTGTTGGGTCGATCACACGCTGCCAGTGGACATCTTCGGTAAACTCACTCGAATTGAGGAAAGAAACCAGGCCGGAATTTTGAACCATTGATTTTTCAAGCTCAGCGAGCACTTTCTCGTCAACGGATTCTCTCCGCACAGAATCTGATGATGAATAGTTGAGCATTCTGACTTTGTTCGGAATATCCGTCAAAGCAAACCGCACCTGATTATTGTCTGTGGTCCTGACTAATTGGACTTTTAGAGTTTGTGAAAACCATACCTGCTCGTACGGTTCCGTGCCGTCTGCGTGGAACTTTGATATGCAGATATTGCCGGCCTTTTTCAAAGCACTATCGACCCGCATGGAGACCGTTGGTTCTGGAGCCAGACTCTTAAAGAACATGGCGAAACCTACAATTATCAAGGCGGCGACGGCTGTATATTGTACTATTTTATTTGCGAAAAGTGTTTGCCATATATTTTTATCTCTCTGTCCCGAACTTTCTTTCGGAATTCCTTCGAGCGCTGCATAAGCATCTTCAAGTATACGTCCGTCCGTCTCTGCTTTTGTGGATATATGCAACTTTTCAATTGAGCGTTCTATATCATCTGAAAAGTTCATTTCTTCCGCTCTCCGTTTAATATTTTCCGCAGCTTTTCAAGGCCGTATCTGTATCTACCCTGTACCGTGCTGGTTGAGATACCCTGCATTTTGGCGATTTCCCGGAACTTCATCCCGCCTTTTAAGTGCAGGATGATTGTCTCTCGCTGCTCGAACGGCAACTGGAACAACGCATCGGTCAACAGACGGAACTGTTCGCCGAAGATGGCCGTCTGCACGGGGTTGCTTGAATCGCAGCTAATTTGTCCGGCCTGCTCAAGGCCGACTGTCGGGTGCTTCTTCTTTCGATAAATATCACGTACCCGATTAGCAACACTGGCGACCAGGTAATTACGCAGGTTTACTTTTAATTTAATTTTTCCGGCACTGCCGGCAAATGTTACGAAAACATCATGCAAGACATCCTCGGCGGCGACAGCGTCGTGCAGCAAGGAAGCCGCGATTGTCAGAAGGCCGTCTTTGTACTTGGTGTAGATTTGGCGCAGGGCATCCCTGTTCCCGCTATGGAGTTCCGATATCAGACGCTCGTCTTCCAGCATCTACAGCCGCCTAATTAGCTAAATCATCGAGATTCACTAACAGTAATGACGTATTGAGGATAAAAATTAATCTATACAAAATCTTCTTCTACAGGATTTATTCAATCTCATGCTTTTGGGCCCTTTGTCGCTTCAGCAGGCTACGCTTTCTTTTTTCTTCCAGGCGTTCTTGCTTAGCGACGTAAGGGACCTTCGTCTTTTTTCTGACCTTTTTGGTTTTCAAGGCTTCTGCAAGTAACTGTTGGAACCTTTCGATAGCGGCGTTTCGATTGGCTTTTTGTGTCCGGAATTTCTGTGAAACGACTCGCAGACGCCCGTTTTTATCAATTCGAGTCGACAGACGGTAGAGGATTCTCCTTTTCTGTTTATCGGAGAGGCTCCGGCTGCCGGCCATATCGAAAAAAAGCGTAATTCGGGTATTGACTTTATTGACGTTCTGACCGCCCGGCCCGGAACTGCGAGAGGCCTGGAATTCAAGTTCGTCTTCGGAAATAATCAAGTCATGTGTAATTTCAATCATTTTTTTTAGATGTCCTGCCTTTTTCTTTATGTTAACTCTATTCGAACAAGCGGAAATAATCAAGACTTGCTTTTGTCTTGAACCGGAGCGTAATTTGATTATATTATCGGGAAATTTGAGTTTTGGGATTTTGAAAATATTAAGGAGCTCATTTATGCAAACCATAAGAACAAAATCAGTAATTACCGTTTTGGTTTTATCCGTCTTGTTGGGATTTTATCTGATGTTTCTCGCCGGGTATTTACAGCCGGCCGAAGCCCAACAGAGCCCGGCACCGAATGTGGAGGAATTAAGGGCCGGCAAAAATTTCATACCGACAAAAGTTTACACCGCCGAGGAGGACGAACAAATCCTCAAATTATTCGAAGGTCTGCGGGTTGCCGATGTCTCCGACGGGATGGACAAAGTCGGACTTGCCAATATCGGTCTGATGTCGCCCGAAATCCATTCCCTCTGGAAAGATACCCGGAATTTCACCCATCGGTTTATCGGCATCGCCGTGACCGTACGATATGTCCCCACAAATAAGCCGCCGGCACAACGCATGGAAACCAAGGCGTTCGATAACTGGGTCAGCCGGTGGTATAACAATATATCGAGCGAGCCGTTTGTCCCGCTCCTGCGTAAAGGCTCGGCTCTGGTCATCGACGAAGCACCCGACGCCGACGTAGGCTCCATCGGCTCGAACAACATCATGGGCTGGAAACTGGCTGGTTGTGTCGGCGTAGTCACCGACGCCACCGCCCGTGACACCGATGAGATTATCACCGAGAAAATCCCGCTTTACTTCCGAAGGCCCGGCAGAGGCATCCGTCCCGGCAGAAACGAGGTTGAATCCGTCAATCGTCCCGTTGTCTGCGGCGGTGTTTTAGTCGAGCCCGGCGATGTCATCGTTGCCGACGGTGACGGCGTGATTGTCGTCCCGAGAGCGCATGCGAAAGAAGTCGCCGAATACGCAAAAGCAACCATTGAAGGCGACAAGGCCGGCCGGCGAAATTTATACAAACAGCTCGGCCTGCCTGAGGATAGTTCGGTCAGATAACTACAATAATCAAAATTCAAATTTGCGATGTGGCTCAAAATATAAGATCACGCAAAAAGAATCTATCTGAGCTGCTCCGACGGCTTATATTAATTGCTGTCGATGTGATTTTCAACGAGCAACACTGGTTTCGATTTCTGCTTCGCCAACTTTGCTGTTTTGTTTTGGAAATGTGAAAAAGAAGGTACTGCCCTGTCCGAGCTTTGAGTTAACCCACACTGTCCCCCCGTAAGTTTCGACATTTTTTTTAACAAGAGTCAGACCGATGCCGGTACTCTCATATTCGTCTTCGGCCCCAACCGTGTAAAATATCTGGAAGATTTTTTCGTAACTTTTCTCTTCAATTCCCTGGCCGTTGTCAGCAACGCTGAACTTCCAGTTATTACCATTTTCGACGCAACCAATTCTTATTTGCCCGTGTTGTTTATCATTATATTTTATAGCGTTACTCAGTAAATTCTGAAAAACCTGAGTAATTTGTGTTTGTTCGCACTCTACAACAGGCAGCTTGTCCTCGATTGTTATGTCGATGTGATCAGGCTTGGAAACCATACTAATAATCTGCGGCATAAGGTCATTGAGATTAATCCGCTCATGTTGTTCCCCTGAGTGTCCCACCCTCGAATACTTTAAAACACCCTCAATCAAATTATGCATTCGATCAACCTGTTCTGAGAGCATTCCCAATTTTTCTTTTCCATCGTCGTCCAGCTTATCTGCATAATCATCCGAGATCCACTGAGATATCATCTTTATCCCTCTTAACGGAGCCTTTAGATCGTGTGAAATTATATAGGCGAAGTCATTAAGCTCACGGTTAATCTTCTTGACTTTTTCGATATATCCCGCCTGTTCGCTTTGTGTCTCTATACGTTCTGTGATATCGGTTGAAATCAGATTCAATCCAACAACATGACCCTCAGACATGATAGGCATAACTCGCGTTTCCCACCTTGTATCTGGCCCGTGTTCACCGCAGGCATTAACTTCATAGCTGTCCGGCTCCCCGGTCCGTAAAACATTTTCAATGGTTTCCGTCACGATTTTGCGCTGGTCGGACGGTATATATTCATAAATGGTAGTCCCGATTACATTTTCTGAATCGAATCCCGTCACACAATGATTAACGAACTGAATTCTGCCGTCTTTGTCCAAGGCCAGAATATTATCAGGAACATTCTCCGCCAGTAAACGCCATTTCTTCTCACTTTCCTTTATAGCTTCCTCGGCTTTCTTTAGAGCCACTAATTCCTTTTTATCTGTAATGTCGTAAATGATTCCCTGATAACCGTTGACTTCCCCGTGGATACCTATGGTAAAGCTGGATAATATAGAGATGTATATTTTTCTGCCTTTGGTCGTTTTGATAGACAGTTCATTGCTTCTTATATACTCCTTGTCCAGCTCCTCTAAAAAACTTGCTCTGTCTTCAGGATCAATCCAAAATCGTTCAGGAAGAAATTCCTGGTTAATGAATTCTTCCGGATCAGACGCCTCCATCAATCTAACGAATGTGGGATTGACATAAGCAATGACATGATTTAAGTCGGTCATATAAAAACCGATAGAAGATTCATCCAGAAATTTAAGGATAGTCTCTTCTTCTTCCTGAACCTTATTCTTTACTGCTTTAAAGATGTCTGTCTGAGTCACAACCCCACAGAGCTTTTTATTTTTCATTACCACCAGCCTTCGAATATTCTTATTCTCCATAGTCCTGCTGGCACTAAAAATAGAGTAATTCGGGGGAATGCCGAAAACCGGAGAAGACATTATCTCTTCCGTTTTCGTATGGTGAGGGCTCCTGTTGAATGCAATAACTCTTTTTAAGAGGTCTCTTTCAGTAAGCAATCCTGTGACCTTACCTGCGTCCATAACTATGATAGAAGAGATATTTCGCGAAGCCATTATTTCCGATGCCTCTGCCACACTGGCCTGGCCTTGTATTACAGCAACATCCTTACTCATTATTTCGGAAATATCTCTCCACATACCATAAGATGTAATAACACGCGTTAAATCCGTTTGCGTTATAATTCCAACCAACTTCTGTTCATCCAAGACTGGTAAGCGCCTGATGTCTTTGGTCTCCATGAATTCGCTGGCTTTAAGGACAGACATATCACAACAAGCAGTCTCCACAGGAGACGACATTATCTCAGCCACTATCATCTTACGGGTATCTTTACCTTCGGCGACCGCCTTCTTAAGGAGGTCAGTCTCAGTCAGGATTCCTTTTACATTTTTATTCTCTACAGCAATTATGCAGGAAATATTTCTCTCGGACATCAATACCGCGGCTGAAGCGACAGTCTCATGTGGTGAAATTGTAACGACATCCTTGCTCATCACCTGATCTACATTCATCCAGATATTAGGGGAGGTCATATAATTGGTCGTAGAGATACCCTTCATCTTGGTTTTGGCTATGTCTATAAACTGCCTTCTGCTGGCCATAAAATTCCCATTTCCTGCACATAGACTGTTTTCGCTTCGTTTCCCTTAATCGGCAGTTATAGTGACAATAATTAGCAATCAAAATGACTGTTAGACTGGCTTTGAGCAAATACGCGGTAAAGTTTGTAAATTACTACAATTTATTTCCATAATTTCAGGGATTGTTCCGATAATGGACTAATTTACTGATAATATAATCAATATCGATTTACACATATATCGGCTCCGTCAATTATTCAAAAGCCGCTCTATTAACATTAAGAAATTGCTCAACCTGGAAAAGTAAAATATAATATGAGATTATCAGTCCACAACAAATGACATGCCCCCTGCAGAGGAACTTTTAACATGCCGGATACAAAACACGGAATTGAATTAAGTCCGCAACTTGATAATCATACTTAAAATTACAATCCTATTAAATTTATACAAACTGCGGGGTATACCGTCCAATGATTCTTTCAATTAGCACGGAGAAGAAATACATAGACTTGCAACCTATTGACTAATATTTTCTCAAGGCCTTGACTCCCGAAGTCGTTTGTACTCTTATTCCAGAAGCATTAGCATCGGATGGACCCACTAAGACGATTCCGTAAGTTACTCCATTCTTTCTTATTCTCAACGGCGAAGTCAATGTCCCCTCCGGCTCACATGCTATAATGATAGTTTCTCTTCCATTATAAACGCGAAGACCAATATCAATATATGCAGGTGCCGGAATGGTCAGTCCCTTGATGCAAATATTTGCATTTTCGAAGTCACTTTCGTCAGTAATATCCCAAAAACACTCACCGTAACTACTATAATAGCTCTCTCCAGGATTTGCTGTTGCGTCGGAAGTGCGGTCTTCGATAGGCTCTTCAATAGCCACAGGATAGAAATATCCTGGTGTTGTGAATTTAATCACGATGCCAAAATCATCGCCATTTATTAGATTTATCGGTGAAGGAAGCGTAACCGTGTGGTACCCCGGATACATCACTGTCCCCGAGACGGAACCCAAAAGGTCGTAGAATTGAAATCCATAGAAATTATCGTAAACATGGATTTCATAAGAGGTATTTTTAGAAAGTGCGTAAAAACCAACAGCGCCAAGGTATTCATCTGCCGTAGCTGTGAAGATATTTGCGCCCCAAAAGGTAGTCGTGTTGCCAGATCCAATGGCAGATTTATGCCCGAGAGGGTCGTGTTGATAGTTGGAAATATATGTCGAAATAGGTACTGCATCACAGAAAGCTACCGCATAAGGCATGTTCCCATACAGTGGGTTCGAAGACTGCACTGCCTTGGAGTCGAAATAAGAAACATAAAAATATCCATTCTCTCCCCAAACCTTTCCAAAGTCGTTTTTGGCTATCCACGCACCTTCGGCAGGCGCTCCGGGCACAGTCTTATTATCATCCCATCCTATAAGTGTCACCGCATGTTGCTGGTTTTCATTGCCATTATAATAATAAGTGTGGTAAAAAGAATTATAATATGAATCCTTCCAATACATACGAGCAAATAGTCCTCCATAGGTCATAATAGCATTCTTTATCTCATCCTCTGTAGTAAATATCAACACTGTTTTTACGTATTTCTGACACGGCCCATCTGAAGATGGACGGTCGTCCCAGGGGTGATATGGGTCGTCTGATTCGCTAACTGGTCCTGACCAGCGGGTCAGATATGCTATACTCATTTCTGGATAACCTCCTTCACATGGAGCCGGATCAAAACCATGATGGTTCTTAAGATGGTTCTCCGAAAAGTTCCATTCCTCTTCTTTGTTCTTTTTTAGCCAACTCTCTAATGATCCATAGGTGGCGAAACTCCAGCAACATCCGCAAGAGCCTTTATCTTTCACTGAGGTAACGTGATCCAAGTCCCTCAGGTCAAACCTTGCGGGTATTGCATTGAATAACACATCTGAGACTTTTTCAAATCGTAAATGAGACCAGTCAAATGTAGACGGAATGCAACCTTGCAAATTGTCTTCCTGCTCAAGCATTTCAAGGTTTGATGTTGACCTTTTCCTTTGCCAGGCAATGAACTCTGGATTTAGAGGTGCCTTGTTGACCGGAAGTGATTGAGCAGCCATCTGAGCTGATGCTGCCTGAACCAAAAAGGCCAAAAAAAATACACTTATGATCAGACTAAGGATTAACCCTGAAAAACGCTGTCTAAATTTTATGCATCGTAAACTTGTATTCCAATTATCAAGGCCTTGACTTTGTATAAACTTTACCATTTCTTGCTTATCCTCAAATTATAGAAACATCCGAATCATCTATATCTCCATTCTTGAAGGATGCAGTTTAATCATTATAAACGCTGTTCTATAGGTCCGTTCTTAACCAAATCTGACCTGTAACTTTGGTCATAGCATTTTCTTCAGATTGTGAATCCACTGTTTGAATTATCAGACCGCCGGTTGCTTTTATGGCCCCTCCCCGAACTTCAAGCTTTTGACTCGGATTCGTTGTTCCAATACCGATATTTCCGCTGGTCTCAAAAATTATCGAATTGCCGAGTCTGGTTGAGTTGGTGAACTTTGTTAAATAATTTGTCGTTCCGCTGCCGGTAATTCCCTGTGATGTTATCGGCAAAGCCCTCCATGTCCCTAATCCTGAACTATCTGAAGTCAAAACATAGCCGTTTGACGGATTTGTTGTCAGCTTGAAACCCGTCATTCGTATCGCTCCATCAACCTGCAGTTTTTCTACAGGGCTAAGCGTCCCTATGCCAACGTTGCCGTCATTATCTACATAAACAGCATCAGTTGGAAAGCCATCCGCTGCATCAAGTGAATTTTGACTTTCCCCTCCATTAATTTGCCCGGAAGCACTACCACCGGTATAAGCATAAAGGGCATAAGGTACTGCTGATATCTTCTGGCGAGGGCTGAGTGTAACGAAATCGTCGGTGCTGTTTGCCGGACGAGACCAAATCTCCAGCCATCGAGGTTCACCATTGAAAAGACCGCTGCCGAAGTCCAGTTCTGCAGTATAGTGACCATCTATAACTTCAATGTCTTCTATAGTAACCGGCAAAGCTAATAGGGTTCCATATTCAGGCTCATCGTAGAGATTGAATTCAAAGTCATAAATTCCAATCAATGGAATACCTTCCTCTGCCAGTATTCCCTTGTAAACAAATGCAGTAGTAAAAGCTGAAGATTGTTTAATTGCCAGAGAGTGATTGCCACACGCAGCGATATCAATAAAGCCAGAATTTGGCAGTGGCACGTTAAGTTGGCCACAGTCATTTCTACCCCATGCAACAATCGAGCCATCTTCTTTAAGACCGAGACTGTTCCAGCCACCCGCAGCTATTTTAATAAAATCAGAATTTGGCTGCGGTACGTCACATTGGCCATAGTGATTTCTACCCCACGCAATAATCGAACCATCAGCCTTAAGACCAAGATTGTGATTTCCACCCGCGGCTATTTTAATAAAACCAGAATTTGGCAGTGGCACGTCGCATTGGCCAAAGTTATTTCTACCCCATGCAGCAATCGAGCCGTCTTCTTTAAGACCGAGACTGTTCCAGCCACTCGCAGCTATTTTAATAAAATCAGAATTTGGCTGCGGTACATTGCATTGGCCATAGTCGTTTGAACCCCATGCAACAATCGAACCATCATTTCTAAGACCGAGACAATGCGATAAACCTGTAGCTATGGCTATAAAACCGGAATTTGGCTCCGGAACGTTACACTGCCCTTGGTGGTTGGAACCCCACCCAACAATCGAACCATTGTTCTTAAGACCGAGACTATGTAAGTTACCCGCAGCGATATCAATAAAACCAGAATTTGGTTCCGGCACGTCGCATTGGTTATAGTAGTTGTAACCCCACCCAACAACTGAACCGTCATTTTTAAGACCTAAATTATGATATTGATTCACAGAGATAGCAATAAAACCAGAATTTGGCTCCGGTACGTCGCATTGGCCAAAGTCATTACGACCCCATGCATAAACAGATCCTGATTCTTCACCTTGCCCCAGACAGATAGCCGGGTACAAGATAAAGAATAAAAGCATTGTTATCCTTACAGTTCGCATTTTTCCACCCTTTCAAGAATTTTGTTCGTATTTTCTGCGCATATTGTGTGCACCGATACCTCAGTAGAAAAACCTCGCTAAAATGAACGAATAGGACAACATACCTCACTACCCTAAACTTCTCGCACACAGGTAAAAGCTGAATGAATTATACTTTACCGGCCGCAACAATGTCAACTGAAACTAAGGAAGGTTGTTGTGCATACCTCCTTTCCTCCTGGTTTTATCTGAAAATATTTGGATTTTTTTGTTGCACATATGGTCAAATGAACATATATAGTATATGGTGAATAGTATCTGGTATATAGAATTAAAAGAAGAAGGTAAAAACAATCATCCCGACCAGGTCGGGATTCCTCAATTTTGATTTTTTAGTTTTGATTTTTGAATTTTCTAAATGGAGCCGCTGACGGAAAAACAGCAAAAAGTGCTCAAATATATCGAATCTCGGCTGGAGAAGAACAATCCGCCGAGCCAGAGGGAAATCGCCCGGCATTTTCGCCTGGCCCAGAACTCCGTCTATCAGTTGATAAGCTATCTGAGAAAAAAGGGCTATCTGGCGGACTCGTCCGGCCACAGAGCACTTCGGCTCTCGAGGGAATATCTCGAGAATATAAAGCGACCCGAAGGTCTCCCGGTCATAGGGATGGTGGCCGCAGGTCGGCCGATACTGGCCGAGGAAAATATCGAACAGTACCTGGACCCCGGCGAAGTATTTAAACCAACGGCCAAGATGTTTATTCTCAAAGTCACCGGGGACAGTATGGTCGATGTCGGCATCATGGACGGCGATTTCGTCGTGGTCAAACCCACCTCAGAGATTGCAAACGGCCGGATAGGCGTGGTGCTTCTCAACAACGAAGCTACCATTAAGAAAGTATATATCCGGCGAAATCGCATAGCCCTCGAACCGGCCAACAAAGCGGCCGGATATAAAACAATGTACGTAAAAAAAGGTGCCGGCAACGTCCGCATCATCGGCGAAGTCACGGGATGTTTTAGAAAACTATGAATGAACAAAAAACAACAGGTAAAATTTATATCGGCGTCGCGGGCTGGTCATACCCGGACTGGAAGGGAATTGTATATACCGATTCCAAAATCGACCAACTCGAATTCGTCAGCAGGTTCGTGGATTGCATAGAAATCAACAGCACCTTTTACCGCCCGCCCTTCGAGAAGACCACCAAAGCCTGGCTGGAGAGGACTTCGGGCAGGCCGGAGTTCTTCTTCACCGCGAAGCTGCACAAGGATTTTACGCACGAAGGAAAAATCGACACGCAAACTGCAAAGCAGTTTTACAAGGGCTTCGAGCCTTTTCTCGAAGCGGGCAAACTAAGGCACCTGCTCGTGCAGTTCAGGTACGATTTTGACGATACTGATTCGCACCGCCGGCATCTATCGAAAATCGTGGAGATTTTCTCCGCGGCATTCAGCCTGGCTCTCGAGGTCCGGCACAAATCCTGGCAGACGCCGCAGGCCCTGGAATTTCTCGATGGTCTCGGCGTCAGCGTCTGCAATCTCGATTACCCGATGAGCTCGAACTCGTTCGATTTACGGCACTGCACCATCGGCAAAAACGGTTACTTCCGGATGCACGGCAGAAACGCGGCGGCGTGGTTCAGCAAGGCCGGCAGGGATGAGACCTACAACTATTACTACAACGAAAAGGAATTGTCGCAAATTAAGCTGCGGGTCAGCAAACTGGCAAAAGCGCTGCAGAGCCTTACCGTTATTACGAACAATCACTATCGCGGCGCCGAGCTGGCCAACGCACTCGAACTGCGGTACCTTCTGACCGGGCAAAAACAGCCGGTGCCGCAGGGGCTTTTACGCGAATATCCACAACTGGAAAAAATCGCCCTGAACCAGTGACATAAATAATGACGACCAGAATACAAACAACTCATAGGCCCGAATTGTCCGCCGGAGGACATCATGCCCTGTTCGAGGCGGTGGTGCCGGCGGGTTTCCCCTCCCCCGCCGCCGATTACGAAGAGGACAGGCTCGATTTGAACAGGCACCTGGTCAAAAATCCGGCTGCGACTTTCTTCGTCCGGGTGACCGGCGATTCCATGCTCGGAGCGGGTATCCATCACGGGGACCTTCTCGTGGTTGACCGTTCACTTGAGCCGAGAGACAAAAACGTGGTCATCGCCGCTGTTGACGGCGAGCTTACCGTCAAGAGAATTAGAATAAACCGGCGGAAAATCACCCTGGAGCCGGAAAACCACAATTACTTCGCACAGGAAATCACCGCCGAGACCGAATTCGAGGTCTGGGGCGTTGTCACTAACGTCATCCATCAGTTATGAAAGAGATATTCGCACTTGTTGACTGCAATAATTTTTATGTCTCCTGCGAACGGGTCTTTAATCCGAAGCTGGCGGGCAGACCGGTCGTGGTATTATCCAACAACGACGGCTGTGTTGTCGCCCGCTCCAATGAGGCAAAGGAACTGAAAATCGGCATGGGCGTTCCCGCTTTCGAGGTGGCAGATTTAATCAAAAGGCACAACATCGAGGTCTTCTCGTCGAACTATACCCTTTATGCCGACATGTCCCGCCGGGTCATGCAGACCTTAGCGACGTTTACGCCGGAGATTGAGATATATTCCATCGACGAGGCGTTTCTGAATCTCGCCGGGTTCGGGTCCGCCCTGGCAGATTACGGGCGGCGGATTCAGCGAACCGTCAAAAAGTGGACCGGCATGCCCGTATCTATCGGTATCGCAGGGACAAAAACACTGGCGAAAATAGCCAATCATCTGGCCAAGCACTCGGCGAAATTCAACGGCGTCTTGGATTTGAGTGGTTCGGCAAATCTGGAGCAGGTCCTGGCCGAGGTTCCTTTGGAAAAAGTCTGGGGCATCGGCATCCGCTCGGCCATCAAGCTAAAAAGGGCCGGCTTGAAAACCTCCCTTGATTTGAGCAGGGCCGATATTAGCTGGATTAGGAGCAGATTCGGCGTATTGGGTGTAAGGACCGTCTATGAACTACGAGGCAATTGCTGTTATCCGCTGGAGGACAACCCCCCCGCCAGACAATCGATAGTCGTCTCGCGCATGTTCGGTGCGCCGGTCGAATCTATCGAGCAGCTCAAAGAAGCTGCGGCCACCTATGCAGACAGGGCCGGTGAAAAATTGCGGGAGCATAAGCTGGCGGCGAACCTGCAGACCGTCTTTGTCACCACCAGCAGATTTATCAAAAACAAATATTTCAATTCCCATACTTTCGCCTTCGAAACGGCAACCAGTGATACGACGGAGCTTATCCGGGCGGCGACATCGAGCATCGAGAAGCTCTACCGCATAAACTATAAGTTCAAAAAGTGCGGCGTGGTCCTGCTCGGCCTTGTCCCCCAGGAACGGGTGCAAAGAAATCTATTCGATAAGACCGACCGGGAAAAGTCACGCCGATTGATGCGGGCCGTCGATGCAGTCAACGCCAAAGTAGATACCCCTGTTTACTGGGCCGCCGAAGGATTGAGCAGGGACTGGCACGTCAAATTCCGCCGGCGCTCCAAAAAATTTACCACCTGCTGGGATGAGCTGCCGGAGGTCGCTTAAATCAGAACTGCCACTTGTGATTTTTGCTATTGTCTCTGATTTTCCGGTTTGAAGAAATAGCGTCCGAGATAATCTACGATTGTGCGTTTTAGTTCGAGCGGCTCTATCAGGCCGATGCGACGGTAGATTATTTCGCCGCCCGGCCTGACGAGAATCGTGTACGGGATACCGCCTGGCGATTCTTCATCCACCGCTTCCATTAAGGCATATTTGTCTTCCGAATCAAACAGGTAATTTTTACAGGAAGCCTCTTTCTCTTTCAAAAATTCGAGGACTTTGTCTTTGTGGTCGGACGAGTCGGCACTTATTGTGATAAGCTCGAAATCCCTGCGGCGGTAAATCCGATTTATGGTGACAAGCTCGTCGAATTCCGTCACGCATGGGCCGCACCAAGTGGCCCAGACGTTTACAAGAAGCAGCTTATCGGTATCATTGGCTACGATTTTTTCGATACCGGCGGCGTCTATCATCTGCAAACTGACATCTTCTTTCGACCATTCTTCCAGAGCTTTCCTGACCGAATCCCTTTTGTCGGACCACTTGATGGAACAGCCGAACGTTCTGGTTTTGGAGACGGGGACATCTTTGCCGGCAAGAAGGGCCTCGATTGCATTACGAGTATTGTGCGTCTTTACGTTCTTCGGATTTTCGGAGTCGTCTATTCTGCCGACGTAGCAAAGTTTGCGTGCCTTATCAAAAATAAAGACATGTGGCGTTGAGACCGGCCCATAAATGCGCGAGACTTTCTGTGTCTGACCATCATAAAGATAAGGAAAATTTAATTTTTTGTGCTCTGCGCGAATCTTCATATCTTCGAGCGTGTCACCGAGGTCGGAATAGCCCAGCTCGTCGAGCCGGACGGCGTTGGGGTCGTTCGGGGAGATTGCAACAATCGCCACGCCCCTGTCTTTATAATCGGCGGCCAGTTTCACTATCCGGCTCTCGTATGCCTGCGCAGTCGGGCAGTGGTTGCAGGTAAATATGATTACCAAAATGTCAGCCTTCGCGAAATCGGAGAGCTTGTAATATTTGCCGTCGACAGCAGGCAGGTTAAAATCCGGCGCCGATGCGCCTATTTCGAGCGTTTTAGGCAACTGCGCCGCCCTGCCGACAAGACATATAATCGCCGGCAGTATCGTCGCCGTTATGAGTATCAAAACGCGTTTATTCATTATTCTGCCTCCCTATTAATTGCCATAGACACCTCTCTCATGTTAAGTAGTAACCTTATATTTTCCGTTATCATTTTTTCACTATTACATTATACTAACATTTTGTTGCCGCCGTTGACAAACAATACCTGGCCGGTAATCCAGTCGGCCTGAACCGACGCGAGGAAGATAACCGCGTTGGCAATGTCCTGGGGCTTACCCAATCTTCTTAAAGGATAAGTTTCGGCAAGCTGTTCCTCGACATCTTTTTGAAGCCAGCCTGTGTTTACCGCACCGGGGCTTATAACATTGACGGTAATACCGTACGGACCAAGCTCGACGGCAGCTCCGCGTGAATAGCTTTCCGCCGACCACTTACTGGCATAATACGAAACAACTTCCGAATATCCGAACGCTCCGTCGGAACTGATATTTATAATTCGTCCCCGGGTGACATTCCTTGCGATGTATCGTTTTGCGAATTCGGCCATCATCAGTGCAACCGCCCTGCTGTTAACGGCAAAAATTTTATCATGTGACTCTGCGCTAATCGTTGCTTTGGGGAATTGTCCTGCAAATTGCTTTTGTTTTTTCAGCTCATCTTCCGGGATAAACGTATCGCATCTACTGTATGCTGCATTATTTACGAGAATATCTACCGGACCAAGCGATTTCTCGACCTGTTCGAAAAGTTGCGGGATATTTTCAGGTTCCGACAAATCGGATTCAACGGCTATACATTGCCCGCCTGAATCACGGATTGCCTTTGTCACGTCATCGGCTGATTTGGACTGCATCTTATAATAATAGGCCCGGCCCGGCTCAGTTGCATTGTTTTTCTCTTCTTCGCTGATGTCACCATAAGCCTCGGCACCGGCACGATAATAGTGCACGCAAACTTTGGCACCCTCTTTGGCAAAAGCGACTGCAATCGCCGCTCCCATGCCGTGATTAGCCCCCGTCACTATAACAACCTTATCATTCAAACCTGTGTCTATCATAATCAAATTCCTTAAATTTAAGGTTATACCAATTGTAATTAATTTTTGCGCCTAATGTCATTCCGACCGGAGGGTCACAAAGTGGCCCAAAGTGGAGAAATCTATTCAAAACAGATTTCTCGACTCCGCTTTGCTGCGCTCGAAATGACACGAAAAAGCGCATCTACTATATACAATCGGTATTACAGAACCGTTCGTATTGCAATTTACTCAAACTGACCGATTCGATTTGTCATACCTGCGAAAGCAGGTATCCAGAAGAGATTTCAATGATCTGGATTCCCGCTTGTGCTGGAATGACATCTGGGTTATGCTATTAAAAAATAATTGGTTATAACAATCATATTCTAAAAAATGGTCAGTTTAAGTAACTTAAAAATTCAAACGCAACCGTGGATTTTTGCGCAAAATATAAGCCACGGCAAAAAAATAAACAGAGATTTGGATTCAATCGGCACAAACAAATATCGCCCCATCTATATAAGTGGTTCGATAAAATATTAAATCCTGTTCTCTGACTTTTTTTATTTCACTGCCGTGGCTCCCTTTAGTTAATTTATATATTACACATAATGTACAAAACCAGGGAAAATTAATCAAGCTTTAAAAAAATAATCAGCTATTTGTTCTTTCCAGCAAAGCTAATATCATCGGAAATGAAATACATTAGCTGCTTAAATTACGAAAAGAGGTTCAGGTCCCTGTTATTATATTCAACTCCGGAGCTGTGACCGGCAAATCCGCACCACAGTGGGGACACCGGGCTGTACTGAGGCCGCGACGCTTATTACACTTGTGACATTTTACGGTCGGTGTGTAATTCAATGCCAGATACACAAGTAAACCGACAATATTAAATAACGCAGCAAATACAATCCATCCTATAAGACCGACCATGCTTTTTCTTCTCGGCCAGGCGTGAACAAATACAATCCCGGCCATCAATAAGCTCAATATATAACTGAAAGGATTATATGAAGGTGCATAATGGATGAAGATTCTGAAAACTTCAAAGATGTCCCTGTTGGTCTCATACAAAGACCTCCCGAAAAACCTGAAAAAATATCTATTGGATAAATCATAAAATGGAGGAGATGCTTTTGATAAAAAACTGCGAAAATTTTTCTGAAGATTATCTTCTAAATGCGTTTTTTGTTCAGCATGAAATGTCCATTCGAATTTATTTAATAATGTTAAATTTCCTGTCGAATCGACTTCGTAAAGCTGCTCGGAATTTTCAATCGGTTTTTTAATCCTTTCCTGATGCCATTTTACATAATCTTCAGGATTTCGAGCAATTTCTTCCGGAGCAAAAAGGTTTGAATCTATAGCTCTCATATATATTTTTTCTTTAGTAGCGGTAACTCCGCGTATTCGCTCTTTTAATTCTTCGGGTAGATTAATCCGAATTGTTTCGGCCGGGTCACGCAGGATAGCATACACACATTTATCATCTGTCGTGCATAAAGTTAACGGACGATATTTTTCGTTATCAACATATAGTCTGCTATCTGGAGCGAGTTTCATCCAGCCCTGAACTTCGATTCTGCTGATTTTTTTATCGGGGAGCTTCAGAAGTGATTCAACTGTTTGATTTCTAAAATTGATTTGATACACACAATTTTTAGTTCCCCACAATACAATCGGGCCATCGCCTTTTATCGGCATCCATGCAATGAAATTCACAGGTTGCTCCAGCGGTTTTATCTGCGTTTTTTCCTGTACGAAACCGGAAGAACCGCAATAGCCGATTCGATTGCCGTCTTTATCGAATCCTGCGAAATATCTATCGGAAACCTTGTATCGCCAGAGATTTTCTACATATCTGCCGTTAAGTACGGGTATCACAATAGACCTGCGTGCGTCCGGGTAGATTGCTCGATATGTATATTTATTTAAGTTATATATATTAAAATAACGGCCGTGGGTATCGGGCCATTTAAGATAGCTATCGGGACGTTTGTCCGGGTCACCCTTCCAGATGAGGTTATCGTTGGTGTCATATATCATGGCACGTTCGTTTTCGGGTAATTTATAGTCTCTGTACATCAGGTGCACGGTCCCATCCGGTAAAAATAATCTTGTGGAACTACTAATTCGCTCCTGATGGTCCAGAGGCTCTATCACGGACTGCTGCACCTGTTGTGAGGATTTCCCGTATATATAAAAACTGTTGAATATCTCAAGGGCGAAAGTTTGAATAAACAAGAGCACCAGTAATAACAGGAATGTTATCATAAATACTCGACAGCCTTGACCGATTTTATATAAAAGCTTTAGCCTTTGCATATCGGGACTCCACTGCTTAAAACTCTTTTTGTAAAAATTTTTCATAAATCTGAATGATTAATACAGCCAGGAAAAAAACAGACAGGCAAAACACAAAAGTAAAATTCGTTTGAGACAATATAATCATGAACATGATGAATACAAAGAACAGGCCGAACATTCTTGTTGTGTACCATCGTGCGGCAGTCAATGCACAAAGAGCTATTCCAAGATAAACGATGAATCCAAGATAGGAGTAAAAAATCCCCATACCAACGATTCCGGACTCGGGTGGAATAATTACTCTTTCGGATACACGAGCATATCCTGCAAGCAGAAGCCAGGCGATTGACAAACAAAACATTGCCGTTGCCCCTGCGGTCAGTTTGGCCGACAGTATCAGTGACCTCGTAGCCGAGCGATGTATTAAAAACTGCCATGTCCTTGTAAAATCGGGTACCCAGAAATGCCTGATACCTACTAAAAGGCCGAGTCCGATGGAGGTGAAAAACATCAAGACGGCGGGTTCGAGCATAATATCAGTGCGAAATATCATATAGCTGTCAATAACTTTCCCGTTTGAGATTGAACCATAATACCACTGTCTCTGGTCGTAAGCCTTTGTGTGAATTATAAGCCAGCCTATCGCCAGCAGAAATAAAACCGCCAAGATTAACCACGGCACTGCTTCACGCAGTTCCTTTTTGAATAATGCCAGAAACCTCATCTTAATTGTTCTCCCACTGGAAGAGTTTTCCTCTTTTTTTGGGTTCGGTAAATTCGATGAACTGATCTTCCAGATTCATCGGGACAATTTCATAATTTTCGGCGTCTTCGGAGGCGGCCCACTGAGCAATCTTTTCTTGTGGTGTTTCGACTAAGATTAACTCAAGCTCATTACCGATAATCCTGCAGTTAACCAACCCCTCGATATCGATATCGGTCGGCACCTTATCGGCAAAAGAAAATTTAACTTTCTTTATGGATTCCCGAAAACGTTCGATGGAACAGTGCGCCCTGAGCCTGCCCTTGTCGATAACGACAATCTGGTTTGATACCCGCTCTACATCGCTGAGGATGTGGCTCGAAAAAAGTACCGTTCTGCCCTGCTGCATAATCAGCCTTATCATTCCCTGCAAAAACTGCCTTCTGATGGCGGGGTCGAGTCCCAGAGTAGGGTCATCCATTATCAATAATTCCGGATGCGGCGCCAAAGCCAGCGCCAGCGAAACCTGTGCCCACTGGCCGTTAGAGAGGTGTTTTATCTTTTGCTTTTTTGATAATTCGAAGTAATCAATCATTTCAGAAAAGAATTTATCGTCCCACTGATTATCGAAGAAAGGTTTTTGAAAACTTTCAAGCCCGGCGATGGTCATCCAGCGAAATAACCGGTGGCCTTCGGTGACATAACCTACTCTGCGGCGTATTTTCGGTGTAAGTGACATCGAATCACAATCCAATATCGCAGAGCTGCCGGCGGTCGGTTTCAGCAGGCCGAGCATAAGTTTAATCGCAGTTGTCTTGCCGGCGCCGTTTCTGCCGACGAATCCACATATACAACCACGGGGAATCTGCAAATCGAATTTTTCCAGTGCTGCCTTATTTGAAAAATATTTGGTCAGACCTTTGGTTTCGAGGATTATTTCACTCATTTTCCTCTCCTGATTTGCGCTTTTTATCGCCGAATTTTTCCAGCCTTGATTTAAAGATATCGGCCAGGTCGTTTTGCTTCAGGCCCAGGTTAATTGCACGCGTGATTATGTTGTCCATTCTTTCCGTAAGAACATTTATCTCTGCAGCATCGGCCGAGCGGTTTTTAGTATCCGCTACGTATGTCCCTGAGCCTGTTTTAGTAACAACAAGCTTTGCCTGTTCGAGGTGCATGTATGCCTTGGCGACGGTATTGGGATTTATTACAAGCTCTGATGCGAGTTTTCTGACCGCCGGTAGTTTATCGCCTGTTTTGAGCCGGCCCTGTGCAATCGCCCTGCTGATCTGATTAATAAGCTGGGTATATACAGGGTCGTTTGAGCCTGTTGTAATTTGTATCCATAACGCCATAACTTCTATCCTTTAGCATCCGTTGTGGATGTTAAAATTAAAATGTACTAATACTTATAGTACATTATGTACTACAAGTCAAACGAAAAATTGATTTTTCTCTATATTTTTTATTCAATGTATAAGTGCTTTTTTAATAAGCTTTTATAAAGATATTTGATATGAGAGACGCCGGCATAGAGACAAAATATTTATAACTGGCAGGACTATTGAGCTGGTCCGACGCCAAAAACCGCCTCATTCAATGCAGAGAAGACGTCGCCTGAGAATACCCTGGCCTTGACTTGCGTGCTGCTGTTGAGCGTAATCGGCTCGGTGTATCGGATTGCAGTATCTGAGATTCTGGCAGCGGTACCGTCAACGAGCCGACCGGCGACCAATTCTGCTGAGATGATAAAATCGGAGCTACTGAGTGACGTATTGAGGCCGTGTATCGCCAGGATGTTGTCACTCCGGCGCAGGTCGCCGATGTGCGTGGATATATCGAAGGATTGCAGGCCCCCTGCCTCGTGATTTCCTGATGCAAATGAATTCCACCTCGGTGTGCCGCTGACCAATTCCCTATGGACTTCAACACCGTTTATATAGGCGACAAAACCATCGTCATACCTGACCCTGAGTGTCACAAAATCATAGCTCTGGAGGTCCTCGTTTACCCGAAATGGAATCCGGATATAGCAGCCGGGCTGTCTATCATACATCTGTGCTTCGACATCGAGTGTGATATAATTCTGGTAGCCGGAACCTCTTTCATATCCGACTCCGCCGGGAGAACCGGTGACAGAGACCCAGTCGGAATCGTCAAAGTCCCCCGCCCCTTTCCACGCATTGTCAACCACTCCGGTCGGAACCAGCGCGCGCTTTGGGGCATCTTCAGCCACAAAGGTTACATCGAAAACCTGCTGGGCTGGCGTCCCGGGGATACCGGGGTCAGTGCCGTCCAGCGTGTAATAGATTGTGCCTGAACTATTCGGATTGGTTATAGTCAGGACGTCACCGGCCGAAATATAACCGCCGTGCTGATAGGAACCGTTGATATTAAAGACTGGTGCGCTTAAATCGAGATTGAACAGGCCGTTCTGTGCAAAAGCCTCCAGTACAGGCTCCTCGCGGTTCGGTATGAACTGCTCAGGTACAAAATTCACTGGATATTGTGACGTCACCGGCAGAACGTCGGAAACTTCGGCGAAAACCTCCCACCAGCGGGCCAACAGATGAGATTCGGTTAGGATGCCGTCGTTACGAAAGTGTTTGTGGATGCGGTCGGCAAAAAGCTGCCTGAAGCCGGAGTTGGCCTTCAGCGCTCGGTACAGCCGGGAGACAGGATCCGACATATGGTTCAGCCCCGGTGTAGACGACCAATTAGGAAAATCCTCGAACGCTGTGTCAGCACAGTTTTGACAATCTCTTTTGAAATACCACTCTTCGGCAAGACCTTCCGCATCCCAGACCGAGAACCGGAATATACCATCGTCCGACCTTTCGCGGTGAACGTCCCAATTGTTGCCGGGCCAGTCAAAGTTGCCGATGTGAATTTCCAGGATAAGAAAATCCACGAACGCCGGAATATCGAACTTACCGGCGACATACTCATAATCGGCGGAATTGGAAAGGTCGTGACTATCTGCGTAATTTAGCAGGTCATTCCAGGCGTCCCATGTGCCGTTTCGCAGTCCGGACTGGGTAATCACGTCAAAGTCATTATCAGTATTATACCATTCCTGAAGGAATTCTTCGTCGAGACGGCCGGTTGGATTATAGAAGCCCTTGTAGTCGCCGTTGAGATAGAGATTGGCGAACGTGCCGGTTACCTGAACTCTTCCCATTTCTCTGAAAAGGCGTCTGGCCCATTCGTCTTTGACAAAGGGGGCACAGGCGTCGTTGTGTCCCCCTCGCAGCACGATACTCCTGAAACGATAGACATCAATAAACGGGAACAACGGATATTCGAAGCGGTTATCGCCGTAGCTGCTTCTAAAAAAGAGATTGAAGCTGAATTTGCTGCTGTTCATACTGGGCCCGCCGTTCCAGCATGTCACCCAATCATCACCGCGTGTATAACGTGGCCGTGTGTAGTCGCTGCCGTGGACGCGGATTCCGCAGTCAATCTGAAGATTGGTGACGGTTTGCGGATCAAAGATTTCGAAGGAAACGGGACGTTCATACTCTATTCCTCGTTGTATCGGATTATTATAGCTCCCCTGGCCGCTCGAGTGCCACACCCCCTTCACGTCATAATAGCCACCAACGATAGCCATGATTCCATCAGGTTCAAAAAAGGTTTTATGCTCGTCACCGACGAGGGAAACTACCGGCATAGATTTGACAGCGTCACTGGCATTGAATATGTATGTATGTGTTACTGTTCGTGAAGGCATCCAGCCGGTTTTTATCGCCGCCGCACGAAGACATGTAGTCGAGCTGATATTGATAGCCCTCTTATACTCCAAGCCACTTTCGGAAGCCCGCCCGACTCCGATTGGTTCGCTGCCGTCGGTCGTATAATACACTCTCGCCCCGGCTGTCGGCGTGGCGATGGTAACGTTGAAACTCGATTCGTAGAAACCCCGCTCATGACTGAATTGGGGCTCTTCAACGATTCCCAGGTATGCCCAGTCATTTTCCGCCGCCGGAGTAGGTGTTGCAAAATAACGCAGGTCATCGCCGGCGTCCGGAAAACGACCATAGGAAACGTTGGCAATCTGTTCATCAAAGACAATCCCATCAATTATCGTATCGCCGTCGGAAGCGAACAGCCCGACATACTCGCCATCTTTGGATATGCTAAATCCAGCATGTAATGGACCGTCATCGGTATCATCGTCGGCCCAGATTAACAGGTAACCATAAGCCTCAATAGTGGTCTGAGCAGGTGCATCATCCGGAATCTGCCATCTGGTCGGCTCGTTTAAATCGTCCGTAAGATACATCCCGCCTATATCGACGGCAGCCTCGCCGAAGTTATGGATTTCTATCCAGTCGTCATAATCGCCCTGTGGGTCGGTTATACCACTGTCACTACTGTTGGAAGCCATAAATTCGTTAATAACAAGTGGAATATCGAGCTGATTACTTTCAATAGCCGGTAAGGCAAAATCAGATATATCAATCCCATAGGTAACATCAAACGCGGCGGTTTGAGCCAAAGCTGGAGAAGTTAACAAAAATAGAATAAAAACCCCCAAAAACGGTGATCTTCTCGTTGTTTTCAATACCACATGCCTCATTATATACATCTTAACATAACCAGGTAGAAAAATCAATCTTCGAATGCACGAGCACCTCAGTTTCACTCCGCTTTGGAATTATTTCACAATCAATCTTAAAACAATAAGACACCTGAGCTGATTTAGAACAACCGGTTGCCTTCGCAAACAATTCTTGAAATTTTAAGTTGATTATTCCACCCGCTAAAGCCGTCATCCAGCCGTGTTAATTAACTTATTTTTGGCGAAATTTCGCATCATTTGCGCAAGTATTTAAAAACAAAAACGGAAAAATTAAAAAATTTTTTTATTCCATGCCCCGCAAGGAGTTAGCATTTCGACAACCTCGAAAAATGCCGTTTTTTTCGACACGTTTGCGCAAGTAGCCACCATTATGGGGGAGCGTTTAGGGGACAGGGGAGGAATATAGCGGATGATGGAAAACAAATGACAGACAACAAATAATGCGGGGCAGAGCATTAAAATAGTTATCAACATTCCCAGGCCTCTCGAACACCTGCTGGTTGGGATATTGCTTATATATCGGCGGATTCACTACGGCTACGCCTTTAGAAAAATCCCGCTTACACAGGGCAAATTCGCCATCGTTGACCCGGAAGATTTCGACCGCCTGGCCCGATATAAGTGGTATGCCGCCAAATACGAGCATACCTTTTACGCCGTCAGAAGTTCCTGGCTAAAATCCGAAAAGAAAAAAATAAAAATTAAGATGCATCGTGTTATTATGAATGCTCCCGCTGGTTTAATCGTTGACCACATCAATCACAATGGCCTGGACAACAGAAAAGCGAATTTGCGCTTAGCCACTCCGGCTCAGAATGCCAGAAACTCACTCAGGCGTAAAAATCGTTCCGGTTATAAAGGAGTCTGTTATGCCAAAACCAGGAGAAAATATCGCGCTGTCATCTGGCACAATAATAAACGTATCCATCTGGGCTATTTCAATTCCAAAACCACCGCAGCTTTGGAATATGACAGAGCTGCTAAAAAATATCACAAAGAGTTCGCAAACTTAAACTTCCCCCGCTGAACCTGAATACAACTCCAAGGCAGCTTGTAACTGCTCTCTCAAATACTTATCCATCGTTCTTATCCTATCCTCGACATTTTTTTTGCTCACCTTTTCCGAACCCTCCCTTTTCTTCAAAAGCTTGCTATCCACCTCTGCCATCCTATCGTATATATTCCGTATAATTCCCGCAAGCAAAGCTCCTGCTTCTTTTACAGGCTCTTCTGCTCTTATTTGATTTACTCTGCACTCTTTTCCCGTCTCATCAAGGACTTGTTGGATTCCTTCTTTTAGAAATGGATCAATGTAATCCTGTCCCCAGAAAATCGCTCTAAGACTTCCGCCATATTCAAGATTAGGATACTCAATAATACTACCATCAAATTTAGTAACTTTAAAACTTCTATGCCACAAGAACAGCCATGGATCGATCTTTTCTTTTATAATGAATTCACGTAATCCATCAACTCGCTCTCTCGTCCTAACAAACAGAACTGTTTTTCCTGTGTTCGGATCAACCGATAAAACCTTCAATCTATCTTGTACTGGTTTGGTAGCTTCGGCTGATTGTTCCTCTGGAGGGAAACATACCCTAAATAACCAAACAATAATCACAAATCCAATACCAGGACCTATGAGCCATTTAGAAAATTCTATCCTTTTTTGCTTTTTCTTTAATCTCCAACGCTTATCCCACAAACTGCAATTATCATCAAGATCGACCATTGCCTCTTCTTTTTTATTTTGGACGCCCCTTTCGAATGACACACGTATCCCTTCGTCATATAGTTGACTCTCATGAAGCCAACCGGGCAATTTGCCATCAAGTATTATATACTCTCTCTCAATAATAATACGCAAGTGTGGCTTACATTTCATAGGAGACAAATGGGAATAATCCCTCTCAATTGATTCAAGAAGGAAATTTTTTAAACTGGATATATAGTCGTAATGAGCGTGAACGAGTTCTGCGATTCTTGCAGTTGAGTTAAATAGTCCCCGATTAATAAAATCTTGATCAATTGCGCCAATTTTTTGGATCAATTGATTTCCTTGGTTTGACTGAAAAACCCTATTAAGCCTTGCGATGATTTCTTTGCATTTTCTTTCTTTAAAAAATACCATTCTCGCTCGTCCTTTAACAATTTGGCACATTATATCAACCTATTATTTGGACCACAAATAAAAACGGCCATATCAAAATTGTGTAAAGGTAAAGGCCATCCTGTTTCCAAGCGGGCATTTATAAATCCCGCCTGCCGACTTGTCCGGCGTAGTCTTGACGAAAACAGAAGCTTTATACGAAGGCGCGGCAATTAAAATAAATACCCCCAAGGTAAACCTGGGAACTAACCGTTTTTTGTGTATATTTTCAATTACTCCTTTAAAAGTGACAGCTATTAGTTTTGCTAAACTGTATGATTCTGGCCGGCACTTTTATACAAAGGAAGATGGCGGAATGTCACCGGAGCGTTTATAACCCGGTCGTACCGTTTGATATCCTGCCGATGCGGCAGCCATTCCAGTAACAAATTGGCAATAGCCTCCCAGAGTGAAACCCACGCGGCGACGGTTAGTCCCTGTGCAAAGACTTCCGCCAGAACGCCTTCGCTCGAGGAGAATCGCCGTGTCGCTGCAATAGCCAGGGCCAAAAGCGCAATTCCAATCGCAAAGAGGACAAGCGACCGCCTGAACATAGTTCTTAAGGCTCGACGTTCTGTGACCTGAAGGTACTGAAAAAAAGTCCTAATGCTTCTTCGAACACGGTCCATGACCATCTTATCAGGCATATTCGAAAGTGAAATTCGGATAACAAAGTCGGTTCTGCCAATCTCATGCATGCAATCTATTACGTATTCCACAAAATCCTGGTCGAGGTCTTTCTTCAGGTATGGTGCGGTTCGGTCAAAATTACTGTACAAATCCTCCACCGACCGGACGGAGGCGTCAACTATCACCTCGTTATTTTCCGTACGCTCGTATCTGCTGATGATAGATTTCTTCATAACGGCCAATATTTTATCTACCGTCAAAGTGTTTTTTTCAAAGCTATAGGAGTATATACTCACCGATTTTGACTGTCAAGATGAGATGATACACTTCTATCGATTTGTTATGTCTTTATAGATGCCTATAAAAGATGAGCCGGTTTTTTATCCCAATCGGCCTTTATAAATTTATCCAGAGCAAGGTCGATGGACTTATCCTGCTTGCCTGAATAGTCATGACCAAAGCAGAAGCTAAAAAGCAGAGCAATAAATTACTCTTAATTTTAATTTTTTACTTCTTAATCTTTAATTTGCCTATCAGGCAACTATCAACCGACCTAATCGCTTGAAATAAGGTCACTATTCATTATTCCTCTATGACTGTAAAGACAACCGCTTCTGACAACCCACCTTTTATACTTAAACCGTTAATTGCCCGCACACGGAGTGTATGTGAACCTTCTTCTAAATCAATTACCTTCTGCGTTGTGGTTTCGCTAATTACTATCTCGTCAATTATCAGCTCATATCCGCTTATCTCAGAGGAATGTGAAACTTCCGTCCAAGATATCAAGACCGGATTACCTACAGCATCTCCATAAACAGGCGAAAGAATATCCGGGACGGGAGGCTGCGATAGAGCAGCGAAATCAGGCATGTTGTACGGTGCAGCAATCTGGCCGTTGATAATTTTCGTTCCGAAGCCGGTCAGAAGTAAGTAAAAATCGGATGGCAACCCCTCCAGTGTCAGGAAGTAATGATCGACTGGGATATCATTGGCTACTTTGAAAATCGCTGTAGCTTCATCAATTTCATCAAACATGGCTACATAGACAGCTTCTGCTCCGATGCTTTCTGCGACAAGAAATTGTTGCCACATAAAATTTCCTTTGCGTCGAGATATTGTAGTCGTTCCGGGAGCCTTGTTCAGTAGATTATCCCAACCAAACCCGGGATAAATCAGCGGCATATACAAAACACCCGAGGAATCCATCTCGTATTTATCTTTACGCCAGTAGCCTGTAGAGGCATAGTTCCCCCAGCAATTACCGACATTCCAGGGAATCCACGCATCCATACGGCGAAAGACGTTCATCCATTCGGCATCATTTTCAGAACACCACCACCACTGACCTGAGCCGACAACAAAAGCTTCATATTGACCTTCATTCTGGAAAATGTCCAGAACCTGGTTGCCAAGAGAAGCAGCAAATCGATCAATAAAAAAACCAAAGACGCCGACAACCGGCTTACCATCGTGATGAAGATACCTGTCGTCCTCGGTGATTTTCATTATATCAACCAGATAATGCCAGTCGTCTCTTATCTTTTCAACGTTTTCATCTCCCGACATGTCATACATTATAAAATAAGTACGCCCGGTTCGATTGGCAGCTTCTCGGGCATAACCTGGTATCCGGAAGGACTCACGTGGGTGATCGGCATTGAGAGCAATAACAAATCGCTGTATGGCAACGCCGTCGATTCCATAACTTTCCATCCACTGAAAATGTCGAATCACGGTCTTCTTATTCGCCGAACTAAAAAGATAGGCCTGATCGCCATTAGAATGCGTCCATCCGGGCACCGGGTATTTCTCCGCTTCTGAAAATTCCGACATGTCCGGCCACATTTCGACAATTAAATCGGAGAAGTCGCCAGCCACATAGTGCACCCAGCCCTGCCCGCTCGGATCACCGGCTGCCCGGAACCATCCCTGATAGCCGCATATTACTTTACCGATCAGAGTGTTTGCATCGACCAGATTATCACCGATGTACTCAGGGCCGGCGTAAGTAGAAATCCAGTCTTCATTTTTCTCTAAGAATAACGATGTCGGTTCCAAATAAATATAGGCAGAGACAATGTGCAGTGCGAATGAATCGTTATAATTTAGGCGCAGATCAGATTGCAGATTTTGCGTATTCCTGAAATCGGCGTCAGTCAATTCAAAAACAGCCGTTCTTTCCAGACCAGTGCCCAACACAAAGTTTTCATAACCTGTATCAGCTTGTTTGTAATCTGCGGTGCCCGAATTATATTGCACCCCAATTAAACCGTAGCCGATATCTTTATAGGTTAATTCAAGATAAACGGTTTGGTGATGTACTTCCTGTTCACATTGGAAATACATGTATGGGTGGAACGTGCCGTTGTTTTTAATGGTGCGGTACACGGTGACACTGTCAATAATTACAGTTTCAAAAACACCGTCGGCGCCTGAAATTGGTTGCAGAAGACAGCCGTCATTACCGTATGTGCATCGGGCTGATAGGATAACAATAATGAAGCAAAACAAGAAGAATTTCACTTTGGTAAATATTTTATAATTAATCATCGCCACCTCCTCCTTTCTTATATTTTAGCTTTAGTTATTACACTACTTCCCGCTATTCATATCAAAATAAACATTACCAGGATAAACCTGGGATATTACCATCATTTATTTAAGTGGTATCACCAGCAGTCTCTATATGTTTTTTTGTTGGATCGACTATAATTCCAACGAATAGATTCGAGTGCTGTTACCCCAAGGAGTGGCTTGCTGTACGGCTCACCGAAAATCACCCGGTCAGCGGTGATTTCACCCATGAATTCAATCCTGACAGTGCCGTAAGGATATTCTATGACCTGCTCGTTGACCGGTTCGTATGACATTTTGCTTTCTTCTTTAACCGATGTTTTCAACAAGTTCAGGTGCCTGAACCATAGAATCGGTGGCACCGATATCAAAGAGAAAAACTGCCTTATAGAATTTCCTGCCACTACAAAAAGCTAAATCCTCGATGTGACCTTAATTAAATGCTTCTGTTAGCTCCGCTTTTTTAAAATTTAATGGCCTATCGATCCTAATACATAAGGCTAACAAAATGTAAGTTCTCAGTCAAGATAAAAAATTATTTAAAAAACCCGTCTTTTTAGACGATGTTGATGTAATAAAAATGGAAAAAACCGATGATTTTTACCATCTGGGCATATAAATCCCGACGATGGCGATGACCGGATTATATCCCAAAGTATTTAATCGGGACTCGCCCAATATAATCCCGTCATTCTAAGTAAATCGAAACGAAGCGAGGAATCTCTCATTTTTGCTAAGCAAAGTTATTTTATAGAAATCTTGAATAAAATCCATCGTTCCCAGTGTTTTTGATGAACCAAATAAACGTGTTCATTAATGGCTTTAGGAGCGTGTCGCAACTTTTGGCCGAGCGAGCTTGCATCAGTATTTACATACTCGTCAATGTCTCCGTCGCCCAGGTCCCATAGATAGCACGGTGCATAAGAATACTCCATTAACACGGCTCCTTTTTCCTGTTTGAATTCGAGGTCCCAACCGTATATATCATCTACCGTTTTCCATCTTGTCCCAGTGGGTATTCTAACGGTTTTCAAATTGCCCGGGCTAAATGGCGGTTCTTTCGATACAATATAAGCCAATTCAATTTGTTTTGGTTCCTCCAGCGTGATTGTTCCGAGATCAAGCGTTTCTCCCGGTTTGAATTCGATCGCGAATCCTTTCTTCAGGTAGCCCGGCGCCGTAACACTGCACCAGTATTCGATTGGTGAGAACCCATTCGCCTGGGCTAATCCATCTTTTCGTACTGGTATCTTAATAGGATCAGGCCAATAGCGGCGAGGTTCGGTACCATTCGACGGCGTATTTACAGGGCCGTTTCTAAGGCTCAATTCTATTTTTGCCTGCGAAACGTCTCCGCCTTCCTCGAATTTAACTTGAGCTTTAAGATCCACCAATTCATCTGTGCTTAACGGTTTCATATGAAT
Source organism: uncultured Pirellulales bacterium (assembly GCA_964508785.1). Lineage (GTDB taxonomy): Bacteria > Planctomycetota > Phycisphaerae > Sedimentisphaerales > Anaerobacaceae > JAFGPS01. Next base: position 44,717 of record CAZDVE010000031.1, read on the forward strand.
AGTGCCAACATCGACCAAATCTGTCTCATCGTCTTTGACCATACCTTTTAATTGCAGATCATACAGAGCATATTGGTGCATACGAAAGCCCACAGGCCTGTCCAGGTCTTTTGTCGGTCCGGCGAAATAACCTTCGGAGAGAATCTCCATTTGTGCATGAACATCACGTACATTTCCCTCGCCATCTAGAACAACTCGACCGACAATGACATGTCCTATATTGCGATTCTGAATCGTTTTTCTTGCCTTGGCGATCTTGGCTTCCAACTCCTCTCTATGGGTGCATTGCTCTATTGTGCCTCCGTTTGGTCTGTTTATAATTATGATTGCCACTACTACTAACGCTATTACAGACATTACTGCGAATACTATTTTTTTCATTTTATTGCTCTTTCCGGAAATAATATTTACTCGCGTCTATTAATATGCCGCTTTTCAATGACACATTATCCAATCATTGTCCGCCGATTCAAGAAAATTCTCTCGTAGATACACGAATATATGCGCAAAGGAAAAGGCCGATACCTTTCGGTACCGGCCTTTATAAATCCTGCCTGCCCGCCATAGCAAATGGACGAAGGCGGGGCGATGACCTACTCTCGCCCAAAGGACTACCATCGGACACATATTCCAGCAAAACCTCATCCTCACCGCTATCTGGTTATGGTCGGTAGGTACGTCTTATAAAAAGAAGAATCTCTTCTTCTGACGGTGACGGACCAGCAATACCGCTTTCTGTTCCTCGTTGTGTGACATACCCAAAGGATGAACCAAAGACTTGGTATGTTCCATGTGAACACCAAACGTAGTCTATCTTTTGCGGAGGAGTACTTCCGAGCAGGGTCGTCTTATCAACTAATTGCCTACTCTCTTTATCTACAAGAGTAACCTCAGAATCAACTCTGAATGCAACAAGTCTGTTTCCCTGTCGAATGTAATCACGATAAAGATTGTCTTCCTGACCTGCCCCTCTAAGAATGATGCCTTGATATGAACCCACCTCTATTAAATCATTTTTGATCAAAGCTATCGTCTTTACTTCTTCAGGTGTCCGGGCAACGAGATCACTCGGTGAACCAGTTCGCGAAATATCGTGTAGATCACGTGAGACGCAATCTACAAAAACCACATGGCCAGCATGGCTGTTGCGCCGATGCGCATCATCAATCTGTATTGAAAGGTATTCTCGCACGTGAGACTCAAATGCTGCTATGCGTTTTTCCTTACGCCCAAAAAGAAGTGGCATAACAATCAAGAAGAACACCAATAAGAAAGCCAACATTCCTGAAATAGCACAAATTCCGGTGATGAGATCCCTCTTTACTCTATTGGATTGGCCTGAAAAGCAGTCAGCACAAATAGGGATAGAGCAACCAAACGCTTGGTTAAAAATAGTCAATCTTTTACCGCATTTACAACATAGCTTCTTTGTCATCGTTTGCCTCATGTCTAAACAAAAGAGCTAACATCTTATGACGAAATAGATTCTTTAATTTTGACTCGTTTATGTTAAATGACGATTGAACCATTAATCGATAAGTCCTCATCTATTAAAGGCCAATGTATCCCGTATCCCGCCGGGGAGCTTTCTGAAGTATCCTGCCTGCCCGCCGACCCGTCCGGCGTAGTCTTAACGAAGACGTAAGCAAATGGTCAAAGGCGAGGCGACGACCGGATTTAATCACCAAGCATTTTTTTAATAAAGGTTTTAAGTTCCGGCAGATCCTTTTTACACGTGTCCCATACTACCTTTAGGTTAATACCGAAGTATTCGTGAATCAGGAAATTTCTCATATCTTTCATTCGCCGCCATAATATATCGGAGTACCGCTCACGGAACTCTTCGCTAAGATTATTGGATGCTTCACCGATAATTTCGAGCTCTCTTACCACGGCGTCTATCACCATTTTATTGGATGTAAATTGTTCATACGTAGCAGAGCCGAGATATTCCTCGATGTTTAGAATAGCTTCCCGGATATGTATCAAATAAGTTCTGTCACTTTTCATAAACGTACTCTGCCTGGGCAAGGACTTCGTCCCTGAAGTATTTACTTATTGCCTGCGGAGTCAGCAGGTCTACGGTTCTGTGAAGAAAAGCTTCGAAATTATTCTTTATGTCGGACAGGGCAAAAAAACCTATGGCTGCTTTAGGTTCGAAGTCGATTAAGACGTCAATATCACTGCCTTCTTTAGGCGTTCCGTTAACATACGAGCCAAAAATAGCAACGGATTTTATGGCTTCCAGATGCGGACTAGTCTTAACCGCTTCCAGCAACAGTTTTTTAATTTCCTGCTTTGTCATATTAGAAAGTCTAAATCATGTAAAATAAAGTGTCAAATAAAATGAGGAGGAATCAGGCTTCGTTTTTCAACTACGCCGGGATAAAAAAAGGAAAAGGCCGATACCTTTTGGTATCGGCCTTTATAAATCCTGGCGATGACCGGATTTAATCCTGAGCTTTCCGAAGGACTCACTCTAAGGACTACCATCGGCCTGAGCGGGCTCAGATTCACAGTTCTAATAGGAACGGGCGCTTTATAAGTTACCATATCTGCATACGGTATTATTGTCGCAGCAATCTGTAGTAGCCTTGATATCCAATTGCAATGAGCATCTTACGGATCTTGCGGATGCTAGATAGTTCATTCAGAGGACCAAGAGGCGCTTCCAAGACGTGAGGGCGAAGTATCCTATGTTCGACTTCTTCTTCACCAAGTTCAAAAGATTTTCCGGCGGACACAACTGACATCGAACCATCTGGCCCACGTTTGATGCAGAACTCCAGGCTGCCGTGTTTGAATTCTGGGACTTTTGTGGTGCGGTTTATCACCAGAGCGATAAGATGGTCGTCTAGTAAGGCGGGAACCACCTGGCCCGCTTTGCCCATTATGCACTCCAAAAAAACAGTCAGGGTGTGTGCATCTCCTGCGGGACCGTAAAACTGAATAGCTGCGGTCTTATTCAAGTGTGCAACAACGCCGCTGATAACCAGGCCCGAGTAAATATACTTCAGACTCCATAAATAAGCCCAAATCCCCCAAATTGTTCCGCCCCACGTTTGCTTCCATCCTCCAGCAAACAGATAGAGCGTTGCCCAGCCAAACAGGAAAATCCCAAGAGTCCATACGTAGCCAGCATCGCAAACCTTCTGAATCGACTCATTGCCAGTCTTTAAACTGATGCCAAATACCAACGCATAAGTAGCATGGATAATCAATTCAACTTGAATCGCTGTTATTATCCAGACTGGGTACCAGTCGTCATCAAAGAAATCCGTGAATATTAAAAATAGAAGGTTCAACAAACCCAAGAACGTAATCAATGCGCCATATATTATGGTCACGTTTGGTCGCCTCGCTACCCATGGCACCAATTTAATCTTGACGTTGTTAGGAATTGCATGCGTTCCCGGATGTACCGCGCTTTGTTCATGTGTCATTCTTTGTGTAATACGTGTATCAGTGGTCAATGTGTCACTCGCTATATACGCAGGGGTGCTTTGCGGTCTCATATGCGCCGGCGTAATCTGATGTTGATTCGGTTTGTCCTTTTGTGTTTGGCTTTCGTTGGCAGGCGAATTTTCCGGCCACCGAAGACCTTTGACACGGGCAGCAGGGACCCATTTGATTCGATCGATGCTAATAAGGTGGTTTCGCTTGAGCTTGTTAATGGAAGCCCAGTAGATGAGTTGCTTGCCGCTAAAAGGGCCTTGCACTTTCTTACCGGTTCTGATCCAGTATTGCGAAGCCATAATTCTAATCGTACCTTTCTTAGATTGAGCTGGAAAAAGGTACAGATCTCTTAGTAGTCTATCACAAGACAAAATGAGCGCAAAGGAAAAGGCCGCCCCCTTTTAAGAGTCGGCCTTTATAATCCTGGCGATGACCTACTCTCGCCCCAAAGGACTACCATCGGCTCACACGGGCTTAGCTTCTGTGTTCGGAATGGGAACAGGCGTTTCCCCGCGGATGTACTCACCAGGAAGCTCGTATTATCAGGCAAAAGCCTGATAAAATCAAAAGTTAAAAATAAAAAATCAAAATTGTAGAATCCGCCTATGGCAGATGACTTCCTTAATTTTTCATTTTACACTTTGCATTTTAACTTTACAAAGATATGCAGATGCGAATATGAGCAGACATAGGAGCATAAGTGCTTCAGGGCACAAGTAATATTCTTAACTTATGCACTTTTGACTTTTGCACTTTTGTTCTTATTGTTCAATCAAAGATTGATATGGTCAAGTAATCGAGCGTTAGTACCGGTTAGCTGAAATAATTTCGT
>CAZDVE010000032.1:0-48155 GCA_964508785.1 uncultured Pirellulales bacterium
TACCGACCTCACGCTTATCAGGCGTGCGCTCTAACCAACTGAGCTACGAGCCCGAAATCATTTTCTGATGCCCGATTTAACCCCAGTGCTTCCTTGTTGACATTCGAAGCTCCAGAGTCCGATTCCAAATCTCAAATCGACAACGGGCTCGCCGGTTATAACTATAAACTTAAAAAAGAGCAATAAAAAAAACCGCTGTGTAAAACTGCCAGCGGTCCCAAGATACGGCCAACTTTAGTTGCCTTCAGGCAGTCAAGTTAAAAAACACAGCATTCTCAAGATTTCTCTCAAAATCCTAACCAGATCCTTTCTATGGTCTGATACACTTTTCAACCCATACCTAAACCTACAATTTACTATGGTATCGTCAGACCGTCAATATTAATTTTAATATTTTTTTTATTTTTCACGACTTTAAGCATTTCTACGTACAATCTGCCTGTTTTGTTCTACCCCAGCTTATGGAAAACCCGCCGGTAAACCGACGGGCTAAATATTTATACAGTATTTTTGGCATCGAATATGCGTTAATCTCAGGCAGGATGCACTCCATCGCACTAATTCCAGCTTATATCATCAGTTTTTTGGCAATGTAAACACGAAGGGGGCATGTACAATATATACCAAATCCAAAAGGTAATCTGAATTTGCATATAGTTCCGTTTTTTTCAAGGCAATTGGCAAAATCACCAAGACCATTATATTCTGCTTTGCAAAGATTTTGAAAGCCCGATTTATAGCATTTAAAATTGCATGGGCAGTCCATCGAAGCCATTATTTTTTCTACTTCGCCCTTTTGCCTGGCAGTTAAATCCATTTACCCCCCCTTTTGTACACGAATGTGAAAGAATGTCCCCTTAAAAACAAATACCCTCTACTTAAAACATAACCCATTTTCACCAATCGGCAAGAAATCAAAGGAATTATTTACCCCATGAGATAGGCCAAAGGCCGCCATCTCACGGGGTGAATTCGCTAATCAACTGACCTTGTCATCCTGAACGAAGCGAAGCGGAGCTGAAGGATCTGGCTACCGAACTCTATCGCGTTTCGACATCGAGATACGATTCACGATTCACGAACGACGAAAATTTCCCTTGAAAAATCCATTGTTTTCACATATAAATAACAACCAGCGAGTGCAACCGGGATTTTTGTTTTGGCATCTTAGGGGAACTTTCTCGGCTAAAAAACTAAGAAAAAGTCACCTATTGATAAAATGTCAGTGTTTTTGAAAATGACAGTGGCGAAAAAATATATGAGGCTAAAAGCATGTACTTTTGTAGAAATAAATATGATATTACTATCGAAATTCCCGAAATCGTAGATGTAAAAGAATTTAAGGAGAAAGAATAATGGCAAAGAAAAAAGCTAGCAGTAGAATTACAGCATTAAATGAAGGCAAAGTTAAAAGAGGTGGAGTAAAAGCAAAACCGTCAAGTCCTAAGCCTAATATAAAACCAGCAGGTCAGAATCCCTCAACTAAAAAATCCTGATAGTATAGTCTTATTTTCAAAATTACATCTATTAGAAAAACTAGGGATAGCCATAATAAAAACATAGAAAATTGTGGAGATCAATAATAAAAATGTTTCCAAAAGAAAGATGAGTAATATGAAAATTGTTTTTATTCTGATAAAATAAAAAAAATGATATCGTTAAAAAAATATTTATGCCACAATCTTTAGAATTAATTATAGAAAGTTTACTTTATGAAGAGGAAAGCGCAACACTCGACTTCAAGTGCGAACAGTATTCTTTTACTGGAGCGACCAATGATGTTAAAAGTGAATTACTTAAAGATATACTTGCATTTGCAAACTCTTGGCGTCGAAGCAATGCTTACATTCTTGTAGGTGTTAAAGAAGTAAAAGGAAAAAGATGTAAGATTAATGGTATTTCTTCAGATTTGGATGATGCTCACATACAACAGTTTGTTAATTCTAAGACACAACACTATATTGAATTTTCATACAAGACTTTATCCATTGAAGGTAAAAAAATAGGTGTTTTCATAATCCCATTACAGAAACGTCCCTTTTACCTAAACAAAGACTATGGCAAATTGAAAAAGGAGACTGTGTATGTTCGTCGTGGTTCATCTACTGCTATAGCAAATATAGATGAAATTGCATCAATGGGAGCAGATTCACTGGCTCACGATGACAAGGAAGTCGAGATAGAAGTCCAATTTGCTAGTGAAGACAAAAGCGAACTTATTGGCACTCATATTAAGATTACTGATATAAATCTAAAGACTCCTGCAGTCTCAGATATCCCAGATTATGGAGTATCAGAATATCCTGATTTTGTATCGACTCACATTCTAATTCCCTCATTTGATAAAAATAAAGATTTTTATCGAGAATGTGCTGAATACCTCAAAACAATTGCGTCAGTATCACCTCTAAGAATAGCTATAAATAATTCGGGCAACACCGTTGCAAATGATATCAAGGGAATTATTGAGATAGATGATCCATCAAATGAAGTAATAGTTTTTGATTCAAGTCAACTTCCTGATAAGCCAGTTTCTAATAAGTCCGCTCTACTCCACAGAAATCTACCAATAGGTAATAATCAAGATATAATTGTAAAAAAATATCAATCAATATGGCAAATAACTGTTCGTTTTCCAAAGATACAAGCAAAAGATACAGTTGTGTCGGATTCTTTACTCCATATTGGAGCTAAGTTGAGTCGTTCAATCCAACTCAACACAACGCTTTATTGTGATGAATTAACTGATCCTATAAAGAAAAATTTAACAGTTGAAGTAAGTGTAGAAGAAAGAAATATTGGATTAAAGGAGCTCCTTGAATATCTTAGAAAATAACACTTATAACAAATATTCAAGAATTAAGAAAGTAAACTAGTATTCTTGACATTGATTTTGTAGATAGAGAGGAGGCATCCTAAACATTTGGTAATATGAAAGCATTATATAATAAATATGTCTGGCGATATGTCTCAGGCCGAGGTAGGGCCGCAGCTGAAATCATCGAGAAATGGAAACCAAAAGACATTAGCAGTGAAAAGGTAATCGAGGATTCTTTATATAATTTCTTAGTAAAGAAGCTTGAAGGACTGACAATTCGTCGGCAGTTTCGTTATGACCGAATCACGGCTGACCTACTGATTGAAGATGTAGTTGCAATAGAGATCAAGCTAAATCTGACAAAAACACGGGAGTTTCAACACCTGATTGGACAAATTGAGACTTATGCTGAATGGGACAAAGATTTAGTTGTTGTGCTCGTCGGCGAGGTGGATCCTGACATCAAAGACAGAATAGAAAACAGGCTTCGAAAAGACTGGGATGATTCATTTGAAGGGGATCGGGCTCAAGTGATTTATATCCCAATGGTTAGCAGCCACTGAGTGAGCAAAATGAGCGATCCGTCTATAATACGCCGGGACAAGAGTGGATGGTTATTCTGTAGAAAAATAACGATTATTTCTAACAAAATCAGCCGGAGGGTGTTAAAATTCATTTCATAAATAAAAGCTGATAATAAAGCACACAGGGGAGCAGTTATGAAAAAGATATTTGTCTCCGGATGTTACGATATTCTCCACGCCGGTCACGTCCAGTTCTTCAGCGATTGCAAAGCCTTTGGTGACCATCTGACCGTATGCTTTGCTTCGGATGATGTCTTATTGGCGCATAAAAACCGGCGTTCTTCAATCCCGCAGGAGCACAAAAGGGCAATCATCCAGGCCCTTAAGATGGTGGACGATGTTGTCATGGGTGAAAATATGGAAATAGGACTGGATTTCAAGGACCATTTCCTTCGGATCAAGCCGGATGTTTTAGCTGTCACCGAAGACGATCAATACGGCGAATTAAAGCGCGCCCTTTGTACACAATACGGTGTAGAGTATCGTGTCTTACCGAAAACTCCGCCGAAGTTCGCGCCGGTTTCAACGACCGGGATTGTCAGGTGGATTCGTGCTCCGAAGGAGGCTCCCCTGCGGGTTGATTTCGCCGGCGGCTGGCTTGATGTCCCCCGATTCGCCAGAGACGGCGGATTTATAGTCAATTGTGCCATTTCGCCGCTTGTGTCACTAAATTGCTGGGACTATGAAAAGCGGTCCGGCTTAGGCGGAAGCGGTGCCTGGGCTATTCTCAACGGTGAGGACGGCGTTCTGAGCGAGGTTAACCTGGGTGTCGGCTGGCAGGACCCGGCGATTATTCAGGAGACGGGTCTGTGTGTCTGGCAGAGTGGCCCGCATCCCGTTTTACACCTGAAGCGCAACGGCAGTATGCTCAAAGGACTTATGGCAATTAATTATACTAATAAGGAGCATGACACGCCGAACATCGCAGAAAGAGACCGCGATTATGATGCGATTTATCAGGCCAGTCGTGTAGCCGCTGAGGCGGTGCTGTATGAGGACGTGAATAAATTAACCGAAGCGATACGGATGAGTTATCGGCTTCAGATGGATGAGGGAATGGAGCCTTTGATAGAATCTAAGAAGTGCCTGGCGTGTAAATACTGCGGCGGAGGCTGGGGTGGTTATGCACTATATTTATTCTCTCAAGCCAGGGAGCGGGATGATTTTGTCACTCGGCATTCTCAAGCCAAAGCAATCGAGCCGTATATCAAGCCATTGTAGATTTGACAAGTAATGAAAAACGCGTTATTTTCAGGCAGGAAAATTATAGGCCATATTCAAAGGAGATCTCAAATGATAACAAGCCGTATAAACAAGCCAAAGATTAAGCATTGGCAGCGGGTCCTTCCTGTTGTTTTGTTGTTGGTAAGTATTATATCGCTCTGTGAGAAAACCGCTGCTCAGGCACCGGATAAGGTCTTTGATGTCCGCCAATACGGCGCCAAAGGTGACGGAAAAACAATCGATACCGAAGCCATTCAAAAGGCGCTCGACGAATGCAGCAAGGCAGGCGGTGGTATCGTGCAGCTTTCACCGGGCACGTATTTGAGCAAACCGATTATCCTGCAAAGCAGGACAACCCTCCAGCTCGATGAGGACGCGAAATTGCAGGCAACCAGCAACCACGCTGATTTTATGAAAAAGCCCGGCGACTGGCTCAAAGCCACCGGGGGCAGTGATTTCGTTCCGTTCATCGGCGGTAAAGACCTTACGGACGTCACGATTACGGGCAAAGGCATAATCGACGGCGCAGGCGAAGTCTGGTGGGGACCGGCGGAGGAAGCGCGGCGCAAGAAGTCCGGCTACACTCTGCCGCGACCGAACATGATTATCCTGACTCGCTGTAAAAATCTGAAAATCATCGGCGTCACCATTCAGAACGCGCCAAAATTTCACCTGGTACCAACAGACTGTGAAGATGTGGTCATTGAGAGTGTCACCTTCAAGGCGCCGGCAGGCGCCCCGAATACGGATGCCATTGACCCAAGTAGGTGCAAGAATGTTTTGATTACTAAGTGTTACATTGACGTTGGCGATGATAACGTGGCAATCAAATCCGGCCGCAAGGTTGATGGCCGCGAGTTTGCCTGTGAGAACATCACAGTCAGTGACTGTACATTCCTGAATGGTCACGGAGTTTCCATAGGCAGCGAAACCGTGGGCGGCGTGCGTGGTCTTACCGTACAGCGCTGCACGTTCGAAAATACCGATAACGGAATCCGAATCAAATCCCGCAGAGGCAGAGGCGGACTGGTGGAAAACATTACCTACAGTGACATCACAATGAAGAATGTGACTGTCCCAATCAGCATTTCCGGTTATTACCCGAAAATCCCGGCCGAAAACGAGTCCCAACCCGTCACGGCCGAAACGCCTGTCTATCGTAACATTCGGATTACGAACCTAACAGCCACCAGCCCGCGCAGCGCCGGTTTCATTGTCGGCCTGCCGGAGAGTCTGATATCAGATGTCGTGCTCGAAAATATTCACATCTCCGCACCTGTCGGCCTGACGGTTCGCAACGCCAGAGACGTCAAAATTAATAATGTAAAAATCGAAGCCGAAGAAGGTCCGCCGTATATCCTGGAGAACGCGGTCGTGGAAGGACTGGATAAAACTAAAAAACAGTAAGGTATTGAAAACACAGAAGGGAGATGAAATCTATGGCACAAGCTAAACACAGCTTGAAAAAATACCCGACAATCGGCGTATGTGGTCTCGATTGCGGCTTGTGCCCAAGATACTACACCAAAGGGACATCGAGATGTCCCGGATGCGGCGGCCCTGATTTCTTAAATAAGCACCCATCATGTTCTTTCATAACCTGTTGTGTCAAGAAAAAGAATCTTGAAGTTTGTGGCCAATGCTCAGATTTTCCGTGTTCTAAATTTAAAACGGAACAAGAATATCAGCAAATGGAAGAATCTTCTTCCTACCCATCGAATAAAATAGTTCTGCAAAATTTAGGTTTTATAAAAGAACATGGGATTAAAGTATTTATAGACCGGCAGAGAAAACGAATTAAGTTACTTGAAAGAATGATTGAGAATTTTGATGACGGCAGATCCAGAAGTTTTTTCTGCAGAGCGGCATGCCTGCTCGACGTAACAAGTTTAGAAAGTTCATTAAACAAAGCAAGCCGGAAAATCAAAACAGTCAATATCAAAACAGATGACATCAAAACCAAAGCAAGAATTCTCAAGGAATACCTCGAGAAAATCGCTTCTAAAAAAGATGTAGAATTAGTTAAGAAAAAGAAATAGTCACAATAATGTAATATTCAGTTATAAAAAAGGCCAACCTGTCACTTGAGCGGCGGGCGGCTGCCACTGCCTTCGGCCATGAGTCACATTCGGCCTGAGCTCGTGTTGAAGGCGGGCCGAATGGAGCGAATGCAGTGAGCGAAGTGGATGGTTGCTCAAAAATATTTTAGCATCTAATTTTAAAACTATTAACGTCCATCTATTGATATAACTTCACCAATATAAAAAATGTATTTTCCTTTTGATTCTCTGTATACTTTATAAAGGACAGCTAAATGAAAATGATTGCATTTTTAATCCTGATTAACATCATTTGCATCAGCCAGATGATTGTTCCGGGGTGCTCATGCAAAAACGAGGATAAATGGAGTAAAGCAGAGAAAAAACTTCTTGAATTAATGCCGGAAATACCCTCTCTTTCGGATAAATTCCCTAACGACTTGGAAATACAGCTTGGAATTGCTGCACTTTATTATGAATATGGGGCTCCTAAAGAGCCTTCCCTAAAAAGTGTGGATGAATTAAACCTTGATCAGAAACAAAAATTTTTCGGCCAATGTGAGAAGGTCTTTTTAATTGATCCCAATAACAAACCTGGATTGGCTCTTTATTCAAGGAGGCTTTGCAGTGGTTTTACGAGTAGGCGAAAAAACGATATTGAAGATCTAGATCGTATAATAGCAAACGCGAGAGGACGAAATTCCGAAGAAATTGAGATATACCCGGATAGTACTTTATGGAAATATTTTTCTGAGGAAGATAAATACGTTAGTGTTAAACGGCCCTATGGTGTGACCTATGGAAAGCAGGAATATGTCCTTTTAATCACTGATTTCGACCTTGCCGTTCGGCAGTTACGGGAAAAGATCGACGAGGAAGTTCCCTCTGTTTTAGCAGGGATAAACAACGCTCAAAATAAAGATCCCGATAATGCTTATTACAATTACTTAAAGGCTCATTTATACCTTGTACTCGATGAAAAAGATAAAGCACTTAAGGAAATAGAAGATGCGGTAGCAAAAAAATATTTCAGTAGTTTTCCCGAAGAGCTGGCTAAGGCAAAGGATAAGGTCTTGCTCGAAGCAGGTTTGGCAAAGGACCATAGAGATTTTATTTTTGGCATTCGTAGTCCTTTCGAGGACTTTGTCGGCACTGCAATTTGGAGGAGAGGGCTATCCAACCTTGGAAAAGAATACGAAGCACGCGGGGAAAATGACAAAGCTGCAAAAACCTATAGATTAACCATTGAAATGGCTAAACAAGTTCAGAAAGAATTTATATATGAACCTTTGGGATTAGATAGGACAGCCCAAAAGCGAATAGACGAACTATACGAAAAAACGAAAGGCAATAAATAATCAAGCGCGGCGGGCGGCAGCCACCGAGAGAGCTCAGAGAGCAATCTGTCTATAAGACGCCGTGACAAAAGTGGATGGTATATAGGACAATCGATACAATTGGGATATTTGAAGGAGCTAATGAATTTTGGAAGAAAAGAATGGAAACAAAAAATGGCACAGATTAAAAAATTCGGAGTTTTACAAACGGCAAAAACAGCTGCAGTAATGCATTTTGTAATAACTTTAATATTTGTAATACCTTTCGGATTAATTTCTTTAATAGCTGGTTTTGCTACAGGGGGAAGAGAAGGAATTGCGGGTGGTTTTTTGGGCGGAATATTTATGATATTCGCACCGATAATTTATGCCATCCTGGGATTTGTCTTTGTTGCACTTGGATGCCTTTTATATAATTTTATCGCTAAGTATATCGGCGGTATTGAAATCGAGATAGAATAAAAAATAGTGATTGTATATTTGGCAAACCCAATTAAATATTTTAATAATGAATTATTCCCGAAAGTATTCTAAAAAGCTATTTCACAATATGAAATAGAAAAAACAAGCCATAAATATCCTTAATGATAGTATAAGCATATATCATAGTGATGCAACCTTATTTTTTATAAGACTTTGTATCCTCTTGTAATAAAATATTAAAGTATATTAAAGAGTTGGCTTGACTTTGTCGAAACAATATGGTATCTTTTACGTAGAATATAAATGGAATAATTACGATGAGCGGCTACGTGTATGGTTTTGTCCTGCATTTCTGCCGCTCAATTCATTTTAAAGAGATATATTCGAGCTTATTTCGTTTAGCACTTATAAAAAATCTTTTGTTTCCAAACTCTTTTAACAAAGCAGAATATTTATCTTTGTTAGGAGTAATTATACTCTTAAATTTATTGGTTTTATTTAAGTACTCAATAAGACAATAATAATCTCCATCACCAGAGACAATAACAGCTTCGCTAAATTCATGGTAATGAATCATTGTATTCAATACAAGTTCTGCATCTACATTGCCTTTAGTTTTCTCTAAATCAGTTAGATCATAATAAAGTATTTTTTTGTATATCAATATATAACCAGCTTTTTCGAGCATTCTATAAAGCCATTTCATTTCCTTCATATAACCTATAAAATAAAAAGCCTTTTGCACTTCGAATTTATCAATCAGAAATTTACGGAATTTCCAGTAGTCAAGAGTCCATTCTTGTTCCTCTACGGATTTATATAAATTCTGTCCATCGATAAAAGCATAAACTTTATTCGCTTTCTCCATTTTGAGAAGTACCTTTTTTATTTCTTTTTGGGCTTTTTCTTCTTTGATTTGCGTTTTTGAGGCGGTGGAGTAGTGAGCATGGCCCTTAAAACATCGTCCGGCTCTATTTGTTTATTCTTTCTGCTCTGTTTCCTCATTTTTTTTCGCTTTAAATGGAAGTCTTTCGGTAGATGGATATGCTATCTTGCGATTGATTATATCTTTGTATTTGAACCATTTTGGGTCATAAGTATGTATTTCTTTTATTTCTAATCTTTGTGCTGTTGATAAATGTATAGCATCTGCTGGTTTTAATGAAAAGCCTTTTTCGATTGCTTGACGCATTAGTTTTTTTGCGTCTCGTAGGACAAACTCATGGATTTCGACAAGCATAATTGGTGATGGTGGAAGCCATAATGTTTCGATGTTTTCCTCAACTTCATTATTTAATATATTTGAGGTCTTTTCTGTTTCAGCAAAAGCTACCTCAGTAATAGATAACATCGAAGTGTATATCCCAACATTGCCTAACTCGCAATCTTCGAGTATTGCCTCAATGATTGGTACACGGTCATCGTTACCATTGATAAGGGATAAAAATACACATGAATCCCAATAGAAATAGAGAATAGGTGGTTTCTTTTTAGTCATCTCTTGACCTACGAATTACCTCTTCAGGCAATTCATCACCAAGAAATCCACGAGCTGCACCGATAGCTTTACGCCACGCACCACGTTCCAACTCTCGGATTATTTTAATATTATGTACGTTACGAACCGTAGTAGCTCGTCCACTATCAGGGTCTCGGTGTACAATTCCTTCGACTAATACTATTTTCCCCCAAGCCTCTCGCATAATTTCAATACTATCAGGAACGAGATAACATGGTATTGCTCTATTATCTAATAAATCATAAAGAGTAAATCTTAAATGAGTATGTTTCGTCATGCTGTCCACTCTACCTTTGACAGCACCTCTCACATGCTCTAAAACAGTTAATTGACCAACTTCTTCTTCTATTTCTGGAATCTTAAATAGTTCAACATCATCTTCGGGATTTTCAAATCGAACAGAAGTTATTCGGCCATTCATAATTTTAGACAAATTATTGGCCGCCTTTTGGGTTACTGACGAGTAGTTATTAAGCGATTTGCGTTCGCGCAAACAACGTCCAATTTCTATATATTCATCTACGCACTTTTCAACCTCTATTATATCTTCGGCATCCTCTACAACACCTTTAATAGTAGCTGTAGCACTACCCGCCTCTAAATCAACAACTACCCATTCAATATTTTTTCCAGAGGCAACATCTATACTTATACCTTTCACAAGGTTAGAGAATTCTCTAATAGCGTTAGAAAAATCATTTATAGTAACATCGCCATTTAGAGCAAGCGTAATTGTGTCTTTTGCCATTTTAATCACCTTACTCTTTCTTATGCTACATCCGATGAGTCCCGGTATAGCAACCTTTTGCCTTCGACTCCATTCAGTAACATACAAGCTATCACTCCATCATTCTGCTTTCTCATATTATACCTAAAATCGAATTCAGATAAATATCTATGTAAATGTTTTTTGCTTACATGATGGAAAACGCCGGTAATACCACGTTTTAACAGGCTAAAATAGCCTTCTATGGTATTTGTATGAACTTGCCCTCTAACATATTCTCCGAGACTATGTTTAACAATTTTATGTTGATAGTCTTTCCGTAGCATTTTGTAAGACTTGAAATCATCGGTCATAAGCATAGCTTTTTTATCGACATTTTCATAGACAAAACTTTTAAGATTTTCGCCCGTTACTCTGGCTATTACTCGACTTTTAACCTTTCCGTTTCTCTGAACCAAAGCAACAACAGGAATCTTTTTTTCGGTTCCTCGACCAGACTTAAATATTTTCTTATTCATTCTATCGTAACGAGTTCTACGAGGCTTACCACCGACATAGGTTTCGTCAACCTCTACAATGCCCTTGAGTTTTCTTTTGGGTTTTGGTTGTTGCATTGCTAATCTAATTAGATGAGCCATGAACCAAGCTGTTTTATAAGTAACACCTAACATTCTATGTAATTGATGAGAGCTGATACTTTTTTTAGAAGAACACATAAGAGATACAGCCATGAACCATTTATTTAAGGGGACGTGACTTCCCTCAAATAGAGTACCTACAGTGACAGTAAATTGCTTTCGGCAACTCTTACATTTATATACGCCTTTACGTACAGGTTTTTTAGAAGTTAGTTTGCCTTTAAGTGTATAAACTTCCATATCCCCACAATGCGGACATGCAACACCAGCAGGCCAACGCAGTTTCTCTAAATGCTCTCTGGCTTGCTCATTAGTCATTTTAGCAATTTCGGTAAAATTCTTGTTCATAGACATAATATACTCCTCATCTTTATCAAATGTTTAGTATAATTATATCATATTATTTGGGTTTGTCAAGTATATAATTGCCTAAAAAATATAAACGGCGGATCTTTTGAAAAAACCTCAATTAAAACCGCCTGAAGGTATATTGAGCATATAGTCTTGACAAACCATAAGTTATAGAATAATATTCCATTGTAATACGTAAATCTGCTGGGTCTCTAATCTGTTGAAAGGTCAAATTCAATGAATAACAGAAAGCAAAGGCGAGAATTCCTAAAACAAGGTGTCACTGCGGGGGCTGCACTGGCAATCGGCGGCATCGGTTTATCCGGCTGCAGCAAAAGCTCTCTCGAATCTAAAACCACAACGGATAGTGACATAGACTTCAGCCGTATTGCATACTGCTGTATCAACTGCGACGAATGTCCCTTATATAAAGCCACACTCGACAATGACAAGCAGGCGAAAAAGAAAATCGCCGAACAATGGGGCGATTCTAAAAAGCCGAACTTCAAACTCGAAGAGTTCTACTGTTACGGCTGTAAGGATGAGCGAAGTAAGGGAACGCCCGGCCAGGGTTGCACAGTCAGGAAATGTGCCATAAAGAAAGGCTTTGCCACGTGTGCACAGTGCGGTGACTTCGAAGACTGCGACAATAAGCTATGGCGGGACTTCCCGCAGATACGCGACGGTGTACACAATATGAAAGCAAAACTCGGAATCACGTGAGAATTTTTCCATTAATCGAGGTTAATTATGAAAAAGCTGTTCCTTTTATTAATGTTCTTACCTACCGTAGCCGTACATGCACAGACGGCGAAAATAAAAATCGATATCGACAGGGAAATCGGCAAGGTGGATCCGAAGATTTACGGCGTGTTCATGGAGCCTATCCAGTTCGACCCGAGGCGCTTCGGTATGCCTGATGCGAAGCCGAGTAATACGATGTACGGGACATTATACGATCCGAATTCCAAGCTTGCCAACAAGGACGGCTTCAGGACGGATTATATCGAGGCCGCAAGGGAATTGAAGTTAACGAATATGCGCTGGCCGGGAGGAAATTACGTGGCCGGATATAACTGGCGGGACGGCATCGGCCCAAAGGACAAACGGCCGGTACGAAAAGAGCTGGCGTGGGGGGCACTCGATAACAACCATGTCGGCACGGACGAATGGGTCAAACTAAACAAGGCCTGTGGAACTGAAAATGTCATCTGTATCAACATGGGCACAGGGACACTCGACGACGCCCGGTACTGGGTAGAATATTGTAACTGTGAAAAGGGAAGCTATTGGGCAGATTTGCGTGCCGAATATGGAAACGAGGAGCCGTACAATATTAAATACTGGTGTCTGGGCAATGAAGTGGACGGCGAGCCGTGGATAATGGGATATAAAAACGCCGAAGATTACTGCAAGTTTGCGAAAGAGGCCGCGAAGCTAATGAGATACACAGACAGAGACATATCTTTTGTCGCCTGCGGCTCATCCAACTATGACCCTCACGGAAAATGGGTCGATTGGAATTTGAAAGTAATTACCGAGTTGCGGGACGTCGCGGACTATGTCTCCATACACCGTTACTGGGAATACTCCGATGATTATTACGTTTACATGGGACAGCGTGCCATGGACGTGGAAGAAAAAATTAAAATACCTGCCGCACAGATCGAACTGGTCAGGACAAAATATAAAATAGAAAAGCCGATTTACATTTCGTTTGACGAATGGGCTCCTCACGGCAGAGGTTTTTTGGCTACGTTGGCAACCGCCCAATATCTCAATTCTTTTATCCGTCACGCCGATGCAGTAAAGATAGCGAACTTTACATTGTTCACATCGCTGCTCGGAAGAGACAGGGAAAGCGGAGCAACATTCAAAACGCCGTTGTTTTACACGTTCAAATTGTTCTCGAACAATTGCCTCGGCACATCTCTCGATGTGTTTGTTGACTGCGAAATGTTTGACCCAAATGACTTTTATAAAAACATCCCTTATCTTGACGTATCGGCGGTGCATTCGAAGGAATCGAATTCACTAATAATAAATGTCGTGAATCGTCACAAAGACGAAGCCATTAGTACCGAAATAATCAGTTGTTCGGGCAACTTTTCTGCAGAAGCATCTGCAAGCGAAATCAATAGTGACAATATTCGTGTGGTTTACAGTTTTGACAAGCAGCAGGAGTATGTTCCCGCAGTAAAAGAACTGGCCGTCGAGGGAAATAAATTCACCTATTCTTTCCCGGCACATTCGTTTACACAAATAATATTAAAAATCGACTGACAGGAATTTAGTTAAAACTACATGATAAGGAATTATAATGCCTGCTGAAGGTATTATCATAATTCTTGGAATTATCATATTTGATGCTTTTGTCATCGCCCTGGTTAAGTATTTAAAAAAAATCAACGACAGGCTAAATAAACCTGCGGCCGACCTGGAAACACCTGATAATTACAGTGATAGTTAAGAACAATCGCTGTGCAAGACGGGTGGCAGCCACTGAGCAAGCACAGTGAGCGAAGTGGATGGCTTAACCTTTTTCGTTCTTCGTATGTTATATATAGATTCTTCGCTTTCCCTCAGGGACGCCTTACGGTGCGCTCAGAATGACAACAAGGATCGAAAATCAAGAATCATATTCCAAGGAGATAACATGCCAGCATACCTTATTGCTAATGTGGACATTAAAGATGCAGAAAGATTTACAGAGTATATGAAATCGACACCTGCCATAATTAAACAATTTGGTGGCAAGTTCCTTGTGAGAGGCGGTGATTTTGAGATATGCGAAGGTAACTGGAATCCGAAAAGACTCGTTGTAGTGAAGTTCGAATCAATGCAAAAAGCAAAGCAATTTTACAACTCACCCCATTACCGGGCAATTATAGGCCTACGCCAAGGCTCTGCTTATACCGAGTGGGTCTTCGTCGAGGGGACAAAAGATTAGCCGCGATACCCGTGCTTTCAGGGTTGCAAATTTCCAGCCGATATGCTATCATTCCAGGCCAGCGAAATGATGCCCGACCGACAAATTACAGATTAACACTGGATTAAGGAGCAGCAAGATGACTTTTAACAGTTTTTATAAATCACTATTTTTGCTTTTTATTTTGTCACTAACAACCGCCTACGGTGATACCAACATCATTGTCAATCCCGGCTTTGAAAACGCAAGACAAGGCTGGTTCGACCGTACCTGCTCTATTGAGGTCGTCAAATCGCCGGTTCATAACGGCTCAGGCAGCGGAAAAGCGTTCGCCAGAGGCGCAAACTGGCAGGGAATAAAACAGTCCGTATTCGACAAAATGATGGGAGGGCAAACGTATAAGATATCAGGCTGGGTAAGACTCGATAACGCCCCGAACGACACTGTCGCCGTATCCGTCGAGCAACAGGATGACAGCGGCACCAATTATCATAACATAGCCAGTTCTACTGCCACCGACAGCAACTGGGTCAAGCTTTCAGGCGAATTCACACTAAATATAAGAGGCACGTTGTCGGTGCTGGATGTTTACTTTGAAGGTCCCGCACCGGGTGTCAATTTTTACGTTGACGACGTTAACGTATATGGTCCCGAGGTCATTGTTCCCGAGCCGGTTCCCGCCGAACCCAACGCGACGGGCCTGATTGATGTCGGTATACGTCACCAAAAAATAGAAGGTTTCGGCGCCTCCGGTGCCTACTACACAATGAACTTTGTTAAGCATAAGAAAAAAGACGAGCTATGTAACCTGGTCTTCAAGGAACTTGGCCTGGATATCTTCCGCATAAGAAATAATCACGATATGGATCCGAATTCCTTCCGCGAGACAGTAGAAATAGCGAAAGCCGGTGAAGCCGCCCTCGGGCGTGACCTGAAAATTATGGTGTCCTCGTGGTCACCCCCTGTCTATCTGAAAAGCAATGCAAACACAATCGGCGGAACACTCAAGAAAAAAGACGGAAAATACATGTACGATGAGTTTGCACAATGGTGGTACGAGAGCCTTGCCGCCTATGCGAAAGCAGGCGTTAAAGTGGACTATATAAACATACAGAACGAGCTTGACTATGAAGCACCCTGGAATTCATGCCAATTCACCCCTACTACAACTATAGACCCAAACCTGGCCGCGTATGACACCGCCTTCGAGACAGTCTGGAAGAAACTGAACGGCGAAATGGGTTCGGATATGCCGAAGATGCTTGCACCCGAATCATCCGGTTTGGGCAACTGCCAGGCTTATATAGAGAATTTAGATGACTTGTCGCATGTCTATGGCTATTCACATCATCTCTACGATTGCAGCGGCTGCGGCTTAGCTCCCGACAGGTTCATTCCAAGAATGGTCAGTCTTAATAATTTTGTTTCACAGTACGGCAACAAACCAATATTCCAGACAGAGTTCGAGGAGGACCCCGGCAAGTGGCCCGATGCCTTAAATACAGCACACATATTACATAATGCTCTGACTGTGGAAGAGGTTTCCGCTTATTTATACTGGGATTTGTTCTGGGCTCCCGGCACCGGCCTGGTCAGCATGGATGATTCAACATCCTATACTATCAAGCCCACCTACTATGCATACAAACAATATTCGGCTTTCATCCATGCCAACTGGCAGCGTGTGGAAGCTTCGACCGACAATATCGGTTTGAGGCTCTCGGCCTATATCAGCCCGGATAATAAAAAACTAACCGCAGTTATAATCAATATAACCAAGGACACTGACATTTCCCTCGCCTTTTCTCTTGAGAATTTCTCCGCTTCCAAAGGTGAAGTTTATCGCTCCAGCCTGACGGAAAATTGTGTCCATATAGGTACCTGTAACGAGCCCGGCCCGCTGAAACTGCCTGCAAACTCTATAACAACACTGGTTTTTTCAATACAGGACCGAATTTGGTTTTTGTACAATAGAAATTAAATTTTCAATCAAGATTTTAACATTCACAGACGCTATATATTTAGTGGAGTCTTAGTTCGAGGCGGTTCATTCACAAGGTTTACTGTTTGAAAATTCAATAAGGCCACTTAATTTCTAATTTATAGCCTTTATTAATAAGAACTTATATAAAGACCAACTCAGAAACAGAAAAGGAGGAGAATATTCGATGAAACAGATGCTCATTTCTTATTTTTTCGTCTTTTTGATTCTCACATCGGCCAAGAGCACTGAATTTCTAATCAATACGCGTACAACATTAGACCAGGCCGACCCGGATGCAGCTATTTGCGAAGATGGCAGCTTTGTAGTTGCTTGGCGAAGCTACGGGCAAGATGGAAGTTCAAACGGAATTTTTGCACAACTTTTCGATCCGAATTGCTCTCCGGCGGGCGAGGAATTTCAGGTCAATACTACAACCACCGGCAACCAGACAAGACCGGCAGTGGCGATGGATGCTGCAGGTAACTTTGTTGTCACCTGGCATGGGCCGGGAATAAACGAGCAGGACAAAGAGGATATTTTCGCCCAATGGTTCGACCCGAACGGCTCAACCGTCTCAGACGAGTTGCAAATCAACGATAATACCGTTGGCAGACAGCTTTATCCGGCCGTGGCGGTTGATAACAAAGGCGGTTGTGTTATTGTCTGGGAAAGCAGGGATTTTCCGGTGCAGGGCGACAGGACTATATGCGGCCGACTATACGATGCCAACAGTGCGAATTCAGGAGACGAATTTATCATTAACGAAGAACCGTCGAACTACCGTTATCCGGATGTGGCTATGGACCCGAACGGAAATTTTACGGTAGTCTGGCTGAACGATAGAAGTTCCAACTCGATAATGGCGAAAAGTTTTTACGCCGACGGCTCGGCCGGGACCGATACGTTCGAAGTCAACACGATTGGTTTTAGCTCTGTCACACAGCCGGCTATTGTGATGGACGCAGCCGGCTGTTTTATAGTAACATGGGACGGTGACCCTGATCTCGCCTCGCTTGACGATATTCACGCCAGAGCATTTGATCCCAATGGCGTGGCTTTAGGCGAGCAGTTTATCGTTAATACGATCTTTGCAGAGGCGCAACAAAATCCAAAGGCGGCCGTGAACGAAGCGGAAGAATTTGTAATCGTCTGGGAAAACATGACCGATCCTAATGAAAACAACAGAGATATATTCGGCCGACAATTTAACTGCCTCGGTGAACCTCTCGATGATGAATTCCGGATAAATTCGTATATCGAATCTGACCAGAGATGCCCTGCCGTTGCAATCGGGATAGACGGCCGGTTTGTCACCGTCTGGCAAAGTGACGGGCAGGACGGCTCGGGCTTCGGCATCTTCGGCTGTATGGATTTCATTATCGAACCGGCGGATTCCAACGATGTAATTGCCGATTTGAGTGACTATTGAATTCTTGATCGATACGACTTAGACGAATTCCACCGCCGGCAGCTAATATAAGGTGTACAACAAGACATATAACAGCAGCGTTTTGGCTGACATCAATGAATAAATGGATTGTTAGTCAAAACAATAATGGCTTGTCTTTTTGGGACATTTCGAGGATAATTTCTCCATATAGCGTTGTTTCTACCCTTGGTTATTATTTTGTATTTTTTGGCCTTTGTTAAAAAAAGATAAGTAAATATGAAGAAAACATTGAAAATCCTGATTTTTTTATCATTTGCAGTAAATGTATTCGCTGCCGAGAGCGCTTTTACCGGATTTGTTTATCGAGAAGGCGACAAATTAATGGATGAAAACGGCGAGCTTCGATTTGTCAGCTTCAACATTCCCTGCCTGCATTATAACGAAGACAATATGGCCTTTGCCGAGACCAATCCGTGGCGACTTCCTAACGAATTCGAGATTGCCGATGCGCTCGAAGCGGTCCGACAGATGGGCGGGCAGGTCGTGCGGACTTACGCCTTATCCGTTCGCACCAAGGGCGAAGACCCAAATATCCCGCGACATATTGTCGGGCCGGGAGAACTTGATGAAAAGGCCTTCGAGGCCCTAGATATAGTTTTGGCGGTTGCCAATCGCAAAGGCATTCTAGTTATTATTCCGTTTATCGACAACTGGAAATGGTGGGGTGGAATCGGAGCGGCCGCAGCATTTAGGGACAAGAACGCAAAAGACTTCTGGACAGATCCGGATCTGTTCGAGGATTATAAGAGTATCGTAAATTTTGTAGTAAACCGAACCAATACGGTGACAGGAGTTAAGTATCGTGACGATAAGGCAGTTTTGGCCTGGGAGACGGGAAATGAGCTGGTATGTCCGCACGAATGGACTGCCAAAGCCGTTGCTTACATTAAAAGCCTCGACGAGAACCATCTCGTTCTTGACGGCTATCACAATACGGTTTTACGAGATGAATCTATCGGCGATGAAAATATCGATATTGTCACCACCCATCACTATTCGAAAAATCCGGCGGAGACAATCGGTCAGATCAATAAAAACGCAGCAGCAGCTCGCGGCAAAAAGCCCTACTTTGTCGGCGAGTTCGGTTTCATACCAACCGATGCCGTTGAATCGGTTCTCCAGGCAGTGATAGATGAAAGGACAAGCGGAGCTTTAATCTGGTCGCTGCGTTATCGCAATCGAGACGGCGGTTTCTATTGGCACAGCGAGCCATACGGCGGCGATTTGTTCAAGGCATATCACTGGCCCGGATTTGCCTCAAACACCGCTTTCGATGAGGCCGGGCTTTTGGCTCTTATGCGAACAAAAGCCTATGAAATCAGGAATATGCCTGTGCCGGAACTGGAAGAACCATCGGCACCGCTTCTGCTCAATATCGAAGATGCCTCCGCAATTTCCTGGCAGGGAAGCACCGGCGCCCAGAGCTATATTGTCGAACGTGCGCAGAGCAAAGACGGCCCGTGGGTGGATGCAGGACGTGACGTATCCGACGCCGCCCTTCAGTATCGGCCGTTGTATAACGATACGGGAATCGAAATCGGTGAGGATTATTATTATCGTGTCACCGCTGAAAACTCCGCGGGCCGGTCGGAACCTTCCAATATTGTCGGACCGGTTTACGTCTCTTATAAAACGCTCGTTGATGAAATGCAGGATTGGCGATTCATTCACGAACACAGCGGCGAACTGTCACTGGAAATCAAGCAGGCACGCAATTTCAAGGAAGATGCGCACAGGCTAAGGGGGCAAAACGGCGACTGGATTGTTTATAAAGTCGAAGCGCCGATTAATTCGTGGAAGGTATATTCGTTCTTTCCGGATAATGTTTCAGATTATAAGTTTTCCCTCTCGGCGGACGACAAAAACTTCGAGCGGATTGAATTCGTACGGGAAGATTACTTCGCCGGTAAAGGAGAATATGATTACCACAAGCCGGTTCTCTATAAAGCAGTCTGCACAAAAAAAGATGCGAAGTATCTGAAAATAGAATACGCCAGCGAGGCACAAATCTCCTGCGTTGAGATAAAATACGGAGGTTAACTTATGTATACCTAACCTCGCTAAATAGGTTGTGACCAAAGACGAGCAACAATATTTTTTATGCGTGTGAGTAAGGACAGCATTCATGTGGGCTGTCGGGATACAGCGGTTCATTCGAATTTATGCCCGAAGCGAAAAACTCTTCCATTCTGCGAAAAACGGACAGGGCCGACTCGGCTGATTCTGCCAGCTTTTTTGTCTCGGCTTCGGTAATTTTTGCATAGGATTTTCCCGCCGGTATAGCCTTATAGAGCAAATCAAGAAATCCCGGTGGGATTGCCGTCGCAACCGAATCTTTGGACAAACTAAAGCGAATAGCCATTGCGATTTCTTCATCATTCTCCAGCGGTCGATACCAGTGATCGCGAGTCCGCTGGATGCCCCTCGGCCAGGCACCGCCACACATGGCCTTTATTGCAATGACACCTATGCCTTGTTTTTTCGCAAGCTCCAGTACGGCCTTGCCGAAGTCTATCTGGTGAAACTCGATGAAGTTGACAGGGAACATAATCGTATCGAATTTGAATCCATTCAAAGCCGCCAGTGCACCTTTGGTCGTATGGGCCGAGAGACCGAGGAATCGCACCTTCCCTTGTTCTTTTGCTTTTACAAAAGTCTCCATTGCGCCGCCGGGGCCGAGGGCCTGCTTGACTTCTTCCGGCCTGCCGATGGCATGCATTTGGTAAAGGTCGAAATAATCTGTCTTGAGTCGCTTCAGTGACCTTTCAAGTTCTTCGCGGGCTCCGTCCTTATCTCTTTTCTGTGTTTTGCAGGAGAGAAAAATTTTATTTCTGTCGATACCCTGCAGACCTATCCCCATACTGATTTCGGAGCCGCCTTTGTTGTATGTAGGCGCGACATCGAAGTAGTTAATACCCTGCTCGTATGCAGTGTGGAGCGCCTTTGTATCTTCATCCTGGCTCTGTTTGGCCAGCGCCAGGCCGGGAAATCCGATGATTGATATCTTTTGGCCTGTTTTTCCAAGTACACGTTTTGGCATTTCGGTGGCTTTTTCCTCTTTGTTATCTGAATTCGATTCTGCGCCAAGAACGATAGATTTGCCAAGGTAACAACCTCCTGCGAAACCACCGACTGCTTTTAGGAATGACCGACGCTTCATGTTATCTCCTTCTTCTTTTGATACACGGCTTAAAGACAATGCAAACGTACTGTATCGATATATACTTCTCGCCAGCCGGCACTGTTCTGTATAATCAGTCGTCCTGTCCGGATTTATTACAATTTTTAGTCCACAGCAACACTAATGTGCATCAGGATAAACTTTTTGAGACCTCTTCGTAAATAAGTTTTCTGGCATTTTCCATCGGTCCTGGCACGAAAGTACCGGCGGCCATTTTATGCCCGCCGCCGCCGAACTTAGCGGCGATTTCACCGACGTCGAGCACCCCTTTGCTCCGCAACGAACAGCGAATTCGACCATCGTTAAGCTCGATGAACAACGCCGTTGTGTCAATCGTGCCGATTCGGCGGCATTCGTTAATCAGATTTTCCGTATCGGCATAAGAGGCACCGCTTCGTTCGAAATCCGGTTGTGTTATTTGCATAATTGCGAAGTGACCATCGAGGTGCAGCTCGAGCGTTTTGAGCATTTCGGTCATCAGCATAAAACGCTGCCGTGAAAAATTCTCGTACAGCTTATTATAAACTTCCGTCGTTTTTACTCCGGCTTCAATCAACTCTGCACAGGCGGAAAAGACTCTGCCGTCTGTATTGTTGAACTGAAACCAGCCGGTATCGGTTGCAATCGCAACGAAAAGCGCCTCGGCTATTTTTCCGGTTATTTCCCAGTCGGCATATTTGAGCAATTCAAGAACAACCAGTGCCGTTGCAGCGGCATCGGATTCAATCAATTCAATTCCGCCGAGACCGTCCGATGTACGATGATGGTCAATGACTAAAACATCCGTGTCGGTCTGTTTTAGATATTCTTTGAAGTCCGGTAGTTGACCGGGACTGTTTGTATCAAGAATCATAATCAAATCGAATTCATCGAATCGTCCTGCCTTCAAATCTTCAAGCTGAACATCTTTACCGAGAACCGGCACTTTTTCGACAAAAAGGAATTGATACCATTGAGGAGCCGTTGAAAGCAGCAATGGTTGCGCTTTTTTACCGAGTGCCTTTAGTACATCACATATTGCCACAAGGCAGCCAATGGCGTCACCATCCGGCTTGGTATGGGTTGTTACCAAAATCCTCTGTGATTTATTAATCAACTCAACCACTTGTTGTAAACCGCCGTCAAATACCATACTTATTCCGAAATATTCACTAAATTTCTATTTTTTTAATTGAATTGATACTATTTCTTCAACGTCTTATCGAATTCAATAATTCCGCCTCTATCCTTTCTGCCAAAAACATCTTCAAAAGGGACTGATAAGGCACATCTTTTTTATTTGCGAGCATTTTCAACTCCGCCAGCATCATCTCAGGCAGTCTAATGGAAATTGTTTTTACCGAAGGTTTGAGGTTTGGCATTGTGACCTTTCTGGCCTTACCTGTGTCCATATAGTCCAATGCCGAATGAGCAGCCCAGAATTGGTGCTCCTTTTGTTCGTTTTTAAACTTGGGAACACGTTTTTTATTGTTTTTCCTCATAGAACTTCCTTTCTCTGCGGTTCATATCTCTGGCAGAAATTACACGCAGAAGTTTAGCTCGTTTTGTAAATATAACCGCAAGCATTCTCCCTGCATCTGTTTGCCCGAAAGCAGCGTATCTTTTTTCCAAGATTGAGTGTCTCGGATCACCGAGAATAATAAATGGCTGATTGAAGAAGACCTGTTCGCATTCGGTAGGGCTTACTTTATGTTTTTGCCAGTTTTTTTCAATATTTCCCTGATCCCACTCAAATCCTGTACACTGCAATAATTTCTCTAATTCGTCCATATCAATTAAAGTATATAATGATTATATACACTTGTCAAGCTGAATTTTTCGACAATTCATCTATTTTAGTGAAATTATTTGTAATTATGCCTTGCACTTATAAACTTATCAGCCTATTTCTTTATAATGTATATTCGGCACATAACGAAATCTTATTTCTGTACTTCGCCGTTTATTTTTACATTGTCCAGAACAAGATTCTTGATTCCGACGAGCTTGTTTTCCCTTTCCACGTTGTTAAACGTACAGTTTTTCAGCGTGACATCCGTAATCGGCGAACGTTCGTAACCGTTTATCAATAATGCGTAACGGCTTTTTTCACTGGTGACATTTTCCATATTTATGTTACAAACGGTTGGTGTAAATTCACCGGTGTCACCTTCGCCGTAGAAAAAGTTTATCTTTAGGACCGCTTCGGCGACCTGGCCGACGGTAACGTTTCGCATATAGACGTTTTCAACGAAGCCGCCTCGCACAGAATTGGTTTTAATCCGCAGTGCCCTGTCAAGATTCGGACTGTCCATTATGCAGTTCTCGGCAAAAACATTCCTCGCCCCACCGGTCATTTCACTACCGATTACCACGCCGCCGTGACCATCCTTCATTTCGCAGTCTCTGACAATGATATTTTCACTGGGGACATTTACCCGCCTGCCGTCGTTGTTCCTGCCCGATTTTATGGCAATGCAGTCGTCGCCTGTGTCGAAGTAGCAACCTTCAATCAGGACATCCTTGCACGATTCGGGATTACAGCCGTCATTATTGGGGCCATGGCCGATGACCTTTACATTTCTAACAGTGATGTTTTCAGACAGCACAAGGTGAATGTGCCACATCGGGGAGTTTTTGAAAGTCACCCCTTCGATGAGGATATTCTTGCATCTGTAGGGCTGAATCATATTCGGCCTCAAATGCTTGCCGAGGCCGAAGACTCGCTCTTCCACGGGCACACCGGCCTCGCCCATTTCACGCGACTGGCCGACGTCTCTACCCTGAGTGCTCTTTCGAGCCCACCAGTTTTCATTGCTTGCCCGGCCGTCGAGTATCCCTTTACCCGTAATGGCGATATTTTCCTGCTCATAGGCGTAAATCAAAGGAGAGAAGTTCATGACTTCCACACCTTCGAATCGCGTATAAACAACCGGCATATAATCATTCGGATCGGTAGAAAAATTAACAACGGCTCCTTCGGAAACGTACAGGTTCACATTGCTTTTAAGATGAATCGCTCCTGTATAAAAAGTTTCAGCAGGTACCACTACTCGTCCCCCACCGGCCTCGTTGGCGGCGGCAATCGCCTGCTTGAAAGCTTCGGTGCAATCTGTCTGTCCATCCCCGACAGCGCCGAAATCCGTAATAACGAAATCTTTGTCCGGGAACTGCGGGGCTTCAATCCTGCTGAGTATTTCTGGTACCTGCCCCCAGCCCGTAGCTTCAACGCTTGTAGTTGCACAGGCGGTCGGTAAAACCAATAAACCAAGACAGAACAATACCGGCAGAATTCTGATTACATTAATTTCGGCACTTTTTAGGTTCTTTGTGTTTGGACTTTTCATATAGACCTCCAATTAAACATTACCTTTTTACAACAAAACCTGTTTCTTTAATTAACAATTAAGTTCCAGCCCAAAGCCATCTGACATTGATAAGGGAGTTTACCAGAAAAAGAACACCTATACAAATAACAAACCAATCTTTATATGTTTGTTTTTTCCTATAACGCCATGCAAACACTCCTGCCAGTAGACTACCCTGGATTAACAGCAGAAACGCATAATAAGGCATATTGCTTAAAACCGTTGACGACCTGTGTCCTACCAGAGATTCCAGCGGGCCAACTGTAGTCTCGAAGACGGTACGAACTGTAAATCCTCCCGCATTGAAAGGCCATCCGGCCAGTGGAATAATAAGTCGAGTCCATAGTGGAGTACCGGAAACAGAACTATGTGGCCAGCCTTCAAGAGACTGCCAGAATCCGGTCGGCAGTGAAAGTAATATCTGAAACGCCCAGCCAAGCAAAAAATACGACCAAAATCCGTGTTTTTTTCCAAGCAAAAACACGATGACACCGGCCGTTAATATTATAAGGGCCGGCATGATAGATGTAAGAAAATACATTTTTTCATTCCTTTTATGCAGTTGGATCAGTCATCTTTGAGATGTGGCATGCACATAAGATGCCTCGAAACTTTACGTCCGGCTGCTTTTATCGAGCTACAGGATGTATGTTCTTTTTTTCTCGTATGGTATTATATTAATTATTGAAACTGTTTCAACTGATAGGAAAGTCATTATATTTTAATGTCTTGTACATGTCTATCGTTGCCTGGGGAACAACAATCACATATATTATTTAAGCAACTGGATTTCCGGTTTTTAATAATCAAGGATAACAAAATGATTTATGAACACATTTTTCGTAAGTGGAGAATTACCCTGTCGCGTATTTTTGCTGCAGCGCTGGCTGTATTAATACTGATTTCATCCAGTAAATGGGAGAACATTGGAATAACAAGCACTATCTTTTTCTTATCCGGTGCGGTACTAGTCGGGATCGCTACCGTCGGCAGATTGTGGTGTTCTTTATACATCTCAGGATATAAATCTAAAACACTCGTTACAACTGGACCTTACTCCATATGTCGTAATCCTTTATATTTTTTTAGTCTGCTCGGCAGTGTCGGTGTAGGTCTGGCAACGGAGACACTTATAATTCCGCTGTTGGTATTAATCGGCTTTGTTACGTATTACCCCTATGTAATCAAAAGAGAGCATAAAAGATTAATGGATATTCATGCAGAGCAGTACCTGCAATATTGTGATAAGACACCCTGCTTTATACCATCGTTTTCACTTTTTTATGAACCGGATGAGCATGTAGTAAGACCGAAAATCTTCCGAAAGAATCTTTTCGATGCATTATGTTTCGTCTGGATTTTAGGTATCCTTGAGCTTATAGAAGGGCTACATGAATCCCGTATAATTCCTATACTGTTCGAAATTTACTAAATAAAAATGAGAACCGTGTCTGAAATGATTAATCTGCTTTAAGACTCTATACTATGATTTTTCTTCATGTAAGATCATTTTCGCATCATGGCAGTCTTTTGCGATTTGAGCGGACAGCTTCTCAGGACTCTTAAATTTGTGCTGACTGCGGATACGCCGGATAAAGTCCATAGACATAAATTTACCTCTCAGGTGCTCGATATCTTCTTGAAGCAAGTGTGCCTCTATAAGCAAGGGGAACTCATCGCCGTATGTCCTTGCCTGGCCGATACTATAAGCGGCGGGAATTGCCTGCTCGGATGAAATAACATTCTCTACTGTCTGACCAATCCTCACAAAACCGGCGTAAACACCCTCGGCGGGAATAACCTGGCTCGGCTTTTTCATATTCAGTGTAGGAAAGCCCAGCTTTTTACCTATACCCCGACCGGTAATAATTTCTCCCACTAATCGATAAGGCCTGCCCAAGGCAACTACAGCATCGGCGACATGGCCGCTTTCGATCATATAGCGAATCATCGTACTCGAAACCCGGACTATCTGGCCGGTCGAAAGCTTGATTTTTTTCGGTTCTATTACCGAGACATCAAAGCTATTCTCGGCGCCCAACTTTTTCAGCGTTTCAATATTGCCGGCCCGCCCTGCACCAAAATTGAAATCATCACCCTCAACAATTACACTCGGGCAAATATTCTCAACAAGATATCGACCTACAAAATCCTCGGGCGAAAGGTTCAACAACTCGGCACTGTCTTTTAACAAAATCAGGCAATCCACGCCAAATTGTTCCAATAGAAGTTTTTTTTGTTCCAGGGGAGTTAATACTCCCGGTGCCTTTTTCGGATGCAAAATAGCAACCGGATGCGGTTCAAAAGTCATTGCTATAAATTCCGCCTGTCTTCTTTTTGCGATGCGTCCGGCGGCAGACAAAATCTCCCGATGACCGAGATGAACACCGTCAAAGTTGCCAACTGCCAATACACAACCTTTCTTGATCTTCTTAAGGCCTGATATTGATTCTACAATCCTCATTTTAAGCTTCCCCGCCTATATTAGCCCGGCATCTGTTAGTGAATTATAATATTCGAATCCGAAGCAGAATATCACAAATTCAAAGAAATATTTACACGACCCGACCGAAATTTGCAAAGCTTTTTAGCATTCATTAAATATTAAATTCCCCGCCGTTTTTGAACATGTCAGTTTCCGATACGTATATAAATTGTAAAAAATATTTGCAACTTAGTTGCATATTTATTAATTTAATCAAACTATAATATTCGTTTTTGAGTGTCTAAGCTGTTACTGGATTCAGGATTGAGATAAAAATGAAACGAAAACTTTTGCCCATTTTGACAGAACTAAAAAACCATGCACCTTTTACGTTGTTTGGAGCTTCTACCGGCATTTTGTTCATGTTCTTATGCCGGAATCTTGAGCACGATACAAGCCGGGGAATTTTCTATGTATTTCATCCGGTGCATATCTTACTAAGTGCGATTGTTACTACCTCGCTGTTTCAGCGTTATGCCCACAAGCGAAAATTAATAACCATCTTTCTGATAGGATTTTTAGGCTCGATCGGAATTGGCACTCTCAGCGATTCTTTAATCCCATACATCGGCGAGGTATCGCTGGGTATGCATATCGAAGCACATGCCCACGAACATGAAGGTTTCGCCGAGCAGGTGCATATCGGTTTTATCGAAGGCTGGTATATCGTTATACCGGCCGCCATAGCCGGTGTGGTGATAGGTTATTTCAGGCCCAAAACAAAATTTCCCCATGCAGGACATGTTTTATTGAGTACGTGGGCGTCTTCATTCCATATGCTTATGGCAATGAACGGTCAGTTCACAACACTGAAAGTAATGGGTAGTTTCATATTTTTATTCCTCGCCGTCTGGCTGCCCTGCTGCATCAGTGACATTGTTTTTCCGCTGTTGTTTGTTAAGTCGGGGGAAGAATTGCCGCTCCATCAACATTAGTGCATGGAAATGTAATAATGAATATGAATCTGGACAAACAGGCTCGCGAAATGTTACAAACAGCCAAACTATACCGTACGCGGAACAGGATGAATATACTCAAAGTTTTGCTCAAGGCTCGCAAGCCGCTTAGCCAGGAGCAGATTGCTCAACACTCCGGCAAAAATCACTTCAATAAGGTTACTATCTACCGAACTCTTGAGAGCCTGCTGAAAGTCGGATTAGTGCATAAGGCATTTATTGATAAAAGGGCTTCGCATTACGAACTGGCTCACAATTGTACCGAACACCAATGCCATCCTCACTTTACCTGTACAAACTGCGGCAGAACCCACTGCCTGAAGGATATATCACTGCCTATGACGCCAAGTCCCTACAAGGGTTTTATTATTAACCGACAACAAGTCCATTTTGAAGGCCTGTGCCCGGAATGTGCGTAATATCGAGATATTAAACGCTATGTTTTGTCAAACGCTACAGCAAAAAGAAAGGATAAGAAAAAAATTACTAAGTATTGCTCGAAAAGCTGTGCTGGTAATTGGAACGTTCTGTTTTATATCAATGGTCACAGGCGTTACATTGCAATTGCATCTTCTAACTTGTGAACACCCGGAAAAGCATGACCATGACAATTGTCCAATTTGTGCAAATTTATTGATACAGTCACCTAAATTTTTACAATGTCCCGAAACACAGATAATGTATTTCGATTATTTCGAATCCGGGTCTTTCCATCCGGCCTATAGCTCACTTCAAACATTCTTTCTGGAGGCTTTTAATCCTCGACCGCCTCCGTTTGCTTCTTAGATGTAAAAGCGGATACTCTCCCAACACTTCAGGTTTAGCTGACATGTAATAATTGTTGTTTCCTGAACCTGAAACAGAATTTGTTAGCGAAAAAGCATTGTAAGGAGCACAAGATGCTGAAAAAAGTTATTGCAGTGCTGATAGTCTTTACCTTTATAGTGCTCGGCGATGTTGCCGTTGCAAATGAGAAAGCAAAGAGTTCAAGCAATATCGAAGATCCGAACGCCTGCATCCTGGAACTTCAGCGGCAGATGGCTGAAATGCAGAAAAAACACGATGCTGAAATAAATGCTCTGAAAAAGCAAATCGACCGAATCACTGCGGCGCCCGAAGAGTCTCAATCAAAGAGCCGGATAAAATCCCTGCGTGATTTAGCGAAAGCCGAAGCTGCAAAGGAAGCGACCGCCGAACAGAGAACAGAAGAACAGGTATTCAAATCAGGCGCTCTCGGCCTTCAGGCTCTGAATCCAGAAATTAGTGTTACCGGAGATCTACTATACTCCTCAAGAAAAGATACCACGAGCGAACACAACAACGATTTTAACTTTCGCAATCTTGGTATTCATGTCGAATCATGGCTTGACCCTTATTCACGATTCAAAAGTGCATTGGAATTTCACGAGGATGATACCGAACTCGGCGAAGCATACGTGACATTATATAATATCAGCGACGATTTGAATCTGACGTTAGGTAAATTCCGGCAGCAATTCGGCGTGGTAAACCGATGGCACAAACACGGCCTTGACCAAGTCGACTTTCCCCTTGCCCTGCGCAAGATTTTCGGCGAAGGCGGGTTAAATCAAAGCGGCCTGTCGCTGGACTGGTTAATGCCGCCCGCCGGTAATACCTCACAACAATTAACCTTCCAGCTTACCGACGGCTCGAACAGCCGTTTATTTGATGAGAATTCACGGAACAGACCAAGCCTTTTGGCGCATTATAAAAATTACCAGGACATATCAAAAGATACCTATCTGGAATGGGGCCTAACAGCTCTTTCAGGCTGGAATGATAAATGGGACCTTGTCGGAGGTGCCGAACAAAGCAACAGCAAAATCACAACGGCTCTGGGTGCGGATTTATCCATCCTGTGGGAGCCAACGGAAAAAATGCGATACAGGAACGTGGAATGGCGAAGTGAAGTTTATCTGTTGAATAAAAAACTTATCGCACCAGATAATTCCGGCGTCGACAATATTAATGCATGGGGATTATACAGCTATCTTCAATCCAAGGTCTCACGCACAATCGATGTTGGAATCAGGGGAGATTTTTATGTGCCCGACACTAAAAGCTATGCCAATATTTCCAGCGCATTATCACTGTCACCTTTGGCGGTGACCTCGGATAGCCCACATATTTGTCAAGTCGGGCCATATATAACCTGGTGGCAGAGTCCGTTTGTTAAGTTTCGAATAGAGTACGATTACGGCAACGGTAAGGGGATTGAAAGTCCGGAACATGTCATCTGGCTGCAGTGCATATTTGCAGCAGGTCCCCACAAACATGAGCGTTATTGACAGAAAGGAGCACAAAGATTATGAAAAAGACATTATTCGTGCTCATGGCGGCCTCGATTATTTCATCGGTTGCTCCATCGGCCAAACCACAACCTTCACAAAATCAAAAGACAAAATTGAATGTTGTAACAACACTACCTGACTATGCCTTTTTCACCGAGTTTATAGGGGCGCAACGCGTCTCAGTAGAAGCCATCGTTCGGGGAGACCAGGATGCGCATTTCATTCGTCCCAAGCCATCATTTGCCACTGCATTGCGAAACGCCGATGTCCTTATTACCACCGGTCTGGACTTGGAGTTGTGGATACAAACGGTCATTGACAATTCCGGGAACAGCAGAATACGAAGCGGACAAAAAGGTTATGTTGCAGCGGCTACAGGGATTAACCTGCTCGAAAAGCCTTCGGTATTTTCGAGAGCAGAGGGCGGCGTTCATATCCATGGAAATCCACATATTACCTGCAGCCCGGTAAATATGAAAACCGTTGCCCGTAACATAACGACCGGATTAATCAACAATGATCCGGCAGGTAAGGAAATCTACCTGCGTAACCTTGAAAAATTACATCGGCAAATTGATGAACGTTTATTCGGCGACGAGCTTGTGGAAATGCTTGGCGGGGATACACTATGCAGCCTTGCCGAACAGGATAGGCTTATACCTTTTCTAAAAGAGCAGAGTTACGAAGGAAAGCAACTGATTGAATCTCTCGGCGGCTGGGTGAAAAAAATGGCCCCACTAAGGGGGACGCCGATTGTGACCTACCATAAAAACTGGATTTACTTTGTCAAACTTTTCGGACTTGAGGAAGCCGGAACCATAGAACCCAAGCCTGGAATACCGCCCTCGCCGAAGCATGTGACTAATCTTATTAATCTCATGCAGGAAAGGAAAATAGGGATAATTCTCGCAGCAAACTATTTCGACGAACAAAAGATAAAAACAGTTGCATCAAGAACCAACGCAGAAGCAGTTATTGTTCCTATATACGTGGGCGGAAAGGCGGATATTGTAGATTATTTTGAACTTGTGGATTATTGGGTGAATGAACTGTTGAAGGCCGCTCAAAGAAAAAACCTTATAAAAAATCCTGACTAAAGAACAGATGATATGAATACGGAAATGATAAGATTCTTCTCGGTTCAAATAGCGTTAATCGCCGTGGTACTAATCCTTCACACGTATATAGGCCTGCATATAATCAGGCGAACGTTGATATTTTCCGACCTTGTGCTCGACCAGTTGGCGGCATTTGGCGCTCTTGCAGCGATAGCATTAGGAATAGAATACGGCACATTCCAGTCATATATCGCTTCGATGATGGTAGTACTTCTGGGTGCGATATTATTAGCCATGATAAAACCGAAGAACCCCGCCATACCCCGCGAAGCAGTTATAGGTATTATGTATGCGCTTGCTTTGGTTGCCTGCCTTTTGTTATCGGATAAACTCCGCGGTGGAAGCGCCTATGTTACCAAGACGCTTTCCGGCTCCATGTTATGGGTGACCTGGCCTCTGGTCTGTGTAACATCTGTTGTATATATTTTGCTCCTGTTTTTTCATTATAAATTCCGGCATAAATTCATTTCGCTTGTAGAAAATCCACAGATGGTTGGAAATGAGAGATTCTGGGATTTTCTTCTTTTTACAACTCAGGGAATTATTACGGTATTAATCGTTCCCATAGCGGGCGTATTGTTAGCTTACGCATTTTTGATGATACCGGCGGCCATTGCAGCTATGTTCACTAAGAAATGGGCCGGAGCGGTGCTCATTGGATGGAGCGCAGGTTTTGCAGCCTGTTTAATGGGTCTTTGTTCATCGTACTTCTTTAATCTGCCTTATGGTCCGAGCCTGGTTTTATTTTTGGGCGTATTTTTTATTTGTGCGGCGGTCATAAGCATCCTGCTTCGTAGAAAGGCGATTGTTTAATAAGAGGGACCATGGATATGTCACAATTGATTCAAATAATAGGTTTGCCTTTTCTCGCATGTATCCTAATGGGTTCTGTTTTGGGATATCTGGGCATACACGTGCTTAAAAGAGAGGTTATATTTGTTGATATTGCACTGGCCCAGGTAGCCGCTGTTGGTGCTATCGTCTCCCATCTTGCCTTCGAGGCACATGAAGGTTCGTTGCTCTCTTATGTATGTTCGCTGTCGGCGGTTTTTGTTGTGGCAGCTTTTTATGCCGTCTCTCGAATCAGTATAGTTCAAATTTCCCTTGAGGCTGTTATCGGTATTTCCTACGCAATCGCTGCAGCGGCGGCTTTGTTTCTTGTCGGAATAGCGCCGGGTGGACATATCCACATACAGGAAATACTATCCGGCAGCCTCCTCTGGACGAGCCGGCGGGATGTTATCTCAGGCTTGCTGCTCTTTTCAATAGCAGGCATTTGTTTCTATCTTTTTCGAAAGCCGTTAATCAGCATATCAAACAATTACCAGCAGATTCAAAAGAATAAAACCAGGGTGGTGTTCTGGGATTTAGCTTTTTATCTGCTGCTTGGTGTTGTCATTACATTCTCGGTTCAGATGGGAGGTATTGTCGTGGTTTTTGCTTATTTGATAATACCGGCAACAATATCATTAATTTTCACTACGCGACTTGTGCCACAGTTGATAATTATCTGGACAGCAACTGTTATTGCATCGATATCAGGTCTATTGTTTGCCTATTATCTTGATTTCTCAATTGGTCCGGCTATTGCATTGTTCCTGGGAATCGAATTGGTAATAGCTGCCCTTTGTCATCGCAAATCCAAACCGGTGGCTCTGTAATATTTCTAATGGATAGGCTTAGAATTGGATAAATGAATCCGCATCTATATAGAAGGGACATACAAAAGCCGTTATGTTACTCGCCTTTTAAGAGCTGGACAACTTCCTGAGCGTTCGCCGCAGAACAAAGGGCTTTACATAAACTCTTCGATTGGGCAAGTTTTGCTATTTCTGCGAGGGCTTCAACGTGCGGGCCCGACATGCCCGGCGGCGCAAGAAGCAGGAATATTAACTTCGCCGGCTGCTTGTCCAACGAATCGAAGTCAATCCCTTCAGGGGCGATTCCAATGGCAAGTTTCAATCTGGAGACAGCATCGGTTTTTGCATGAGGTACGGCGATTCCATCTGTTAATCCGGTGCTTTGTTTATCTTCGCGATCCTGTACCGCTTTGAGTGCAGAATCTACATCGTTTATTTCTTCGGCGTTTTTTAATTTCTGGACGAGTTCACGCAGGACGTCCGGTTTATCCTTCGATTCCAGAGGTATCTTAATAATTTTCTCAACAACAAGGTCAATTAAAGCCATTCAACAGTTCTCCTGAAAATCCGGTATTATAATATAAAGAAATATTTATTCAACATTAATATTATGCCAGTGATTCGTACATCTCCCAGACCCTGTCCGGGTCTTTAACGATTAAAACAGAACAGGAAACCAAACGCATCGCCCGTTCGCTTTCATCATAAAATTCATCCCTTCTGCTCCTTATTCGAGACAATTCGCCGATGACCAGAAGGTCAATTTGCATTTCCTTGACGGAATCGGAGATTTCCTTGTTCACATTTCCGCTGCTGAGTTTTTTAGTAATCGCTACACCTTTTGCAACAGCCAGCTCGTTGACATAATTAAGATAGCGTTCGGCGTCCGCTTCCATATCATGTTCATATTCGAGCTGCTCATCCTGAAGGAATATCCTTGCCTTGAGAAGGTCGTCCATTGCCCTGGTATTAATTACATAGTGAGCGATAAGCTCGGCGCCGGAGAAGGAGGCCAGGCATATTGCATACTGGGCGGCAGTAATAGATTCCTCCGTTCCGTCGATATAAACCATTATTTTTTTTATGGGTTTACTCACGATTTTTCTCCATCGTTTTTTGCCTTTTGCTCTCAAGATTATCCTTAACCATATTCATTAAAATAAACATGTCCCGTTCATTCTCTTCAAGCCTGCTTTCAATATAGCGAACAGCATCTTTCAGGTCCGGGATTGCTATTTTCTCAAGGGCATTGACTTTCCTAATCGTTTTTTTAACTTCATTGGCAAGTCGCAATACCGATATTTTCAACTCTGAGAGCCTGCCGAGCAGCTCGAGGGCTTCTTTGAAAAATTTAATGGAACTATCGATCCAAAAACTCGTTCCCATCGGGCTGTAGTAAGGCGGATGCTCCGTGAATTCGGTTTCCACCACGGGCAGGACTACACCCATAACCCTTCGGGAACGAATTGTAATACCAGTTGTTATATTCACGGCTCCGGTCAGATATTGCACCTTGAGCTTTCCCATATCCAGGACGGCATCTTCGAGGGCCTTGTATGCCTTTGCCAGCGCGCTTTCCACCCGGCTCTGATAATCTACCGTTTGGTCCACCAGGGCCAAAAGCTCAATGATAAGGATATTTCTTTTCTGGTCTAAAAGCTCGTATCCCTGTCGGGCAAAATTCAGATCATTTCTTAATCTGAGTAAGTTCGTTTTTGTCGGTGCATAATTAAGTTGCGCCATAACAAAAGCCTGTTACATTCCGTAGTATTTCTCTATTTCCTCTTCGGTAATTCTGTGTAACTCTTCAACGGGCAAAGCTCTTAAAACTTCCCAGCCTAAATCAAGGGTCTGCTCGATACTTCTGTCTTCATCTTTACTCTGTGAAATAAAGTTTTTCTCAAATTCCCTTCCGAATTCGAGATAATCATGGTCCAGAGGTGTCAGTTCCTCTTCACCGATAACTGAAGCGAGATTACGGACATCTTTTACATAGCTGTATGCTGCGAATAGCTGGCTTGCAAGATGAGGATGGTCCTCTCTGGTCATGCCCTCTCCTATGCCGTCCTTCATTAATCTTGAAAGTGACGGCAGCCCCGCCACCGGCGGATAAATCCCTCTGCCATCCATTTCTCTCTCGAATACTATCTGGCCTTCTGTAATATACCCGGTCAAATCGGGCACCGGATGAGATATATCATCGTTCGGCATTGTCAGAATCGGAAGCAGAGTAATAGAGCCTTGATAACCTTTAATCATTCCCGAACGTTCGTAAAGCTCGGCTAAATCCGAATAGAGATAGCCGGGGTATCCCTTCCGCGATGGAATTTCACCGCGTATAGTTGATATCTCACGAAGTGACTCGCAATAATTCGTCATATCGGTCATAATAACCAGAACATGCATACCTTCGTTAAAGGCCAGATGCTCGGCAAGGGTCAGGGCTGTTCTCGGAGTAATAAGTCGTTCGATTGAAGGATCATCGGCCAGAGAAAGGAAAAGTGCAACCTTATCAAGAACGCCGCTCTCTTCAAAAGAGCGGGTGAAAAATCTCGCCACGTCGTGCTTTACACCCATTGCCGCAAAAACCACAGCGAATTCCGTATCTGTTCCCCGAATTTTCGCCTGTCTTGCAATCTGGGCGGCAAGCTCATTGTGGGGCAGACCATTGCCGGAGAAGATGGGAAGTTTCTGACCCCTGATAAGAGTATTCATCCCGTCGATGGCCGAAATTCCAGTCTGTATGAAGTCACGGGGATACTCTCTTGCGGTTGGATTGATGGCCATTCCATTTACATCCAGCTCGATATCGCTTCGTTGCGGCGGGCCTCCGTCGATAGGACGTCCCAAACCATTAAATACCCGCCCCAGCATTTCTTTTGAAACGGAGATTGTAAGCGGTTTGCCGGAGAACCGTATTCGTGTCCCGGGCAGTGTCAGGCCGATTGTCCCTTCGAATATCTGCGCGACAACGAAACTGGTTGACGATTCCAGCACGATTCCCATCCGCGGAGTCCCCTGCCGGTCAACGCACTCGATAAGCTCTCTGTATCCCACCGGGTGAGTTTTACTGACAAAAACAAGAGCTCCCTCAATTCTGTCGACGCCGATATATTCTCGGCCGGATAATAGACTTCTATTTGTTCTTGCATCAGGCATGTAGCGCCTCCAGTTGATCCATTGAACGTTCCAGGCGGGCTTCGATTTTATCAAGCTCAGAGAGATTCTCGTTCGATATTGAAAATTTCATTTTTGCAATGTCCTGATATACCTTCATTTTTCTTAATTTAATAAGAGTTGTGCCTTTTTTAATCGCTTCCGAGCCGCGTTTCCAGTAAATGACAATAATATGCAGCATTTTTGCCTGTTTCTGAACGGTTGAAAAGGTGTCAATCTTATCGTAGGCATTTTGTTGTAAAAAGGCGTTCTTAAATAACGTACATATCTCCAGAATAAACCGCTGCGAATCGGGCAATGCATCCGGTCCGACCAGTTTGACCACCTGTTGAAGCCGTACTTCCCTATGCAGAAGCTCCATTATTTCCGTCCGGTCGGAAAGCCATTCGGGGCCGACTTGTTGAGTCCACCATGAAGCCATTTCATTGAGGTATTCACTGTAGCTGTCGATCCATGAGATTGCCGGGTAATGTCGGGCGTTGGCAAGGTTCCGATCGAGGGCCCAGAAGCAGCGAATAAATCTTTTCGTATGCTGGGTGACAGGCTCTGAAAAATCGCCGCCGGGAGGTGATACCGCTCCAATAACCGTAACGGAACCGTGGTCGCCGTTTAGCGTTTCCATCGAGCCTGCGCGTTCGTAGAACTCGGCGATTTTTGTCGGCAGATATGCAGGAAATCCTTCTTCGGCCGGCATTTCTTCCATGCGACCTGACAATTCGCGAAGTGCTTCCGCCCAGCGTGAGGTTGAATCGGCCATAACAGCGACATGGAGACCCTGGTCTCTGAAATATTCCGCTATTGTTATTCCGGTGTAGATGCTCGCTTCTCGCGCTGAAACAGGCATATTTGAAGTATTTGCAATCAGGATAGTGCGTTCCATGAGCGAACGGCCGCTTCTGGGGTCTATCAGTTTTGGAAATTCGGTCAGCACATCGGTTATCTCGTTGCCTCTTTCACCACAGCCGATATAAACAATCAAATCAGCGTCACACCATTTTGCCAGTGCCTGCTGTGTCATTGTTTTCCCGGTGCCGAATCCGCCGGGAATGGATACGGTCCCTCCTTTAGCAACGGGAAAGAGTGTATCAATAACTCGCTGTCCGGTGACAAGCGGAATATCCAGAGCAAGGCGTCCCTTTGTCGGACGCTGGATACGGATAGGCCATCTGTGCATAAGGAAAAGTTCTTTTTTATGCGAATCTTCCGTTGTCAATACCGCAATGACATCTTCCACTGTATAGTCACCTTCCGGCACAATCGATTCGAGAATACCATTGTACATAGGTGGGACGAGAATTTTATGGAGGACTTTTTCAGTCTCCTGAACTGTCCCGAGAATCATCCCTGCTGAGATTTGCCAGCCCTGTTCGACAGAGGGTACAAAATGCCATTTCGTCTGTCTGTTAAGTGAAGGAACTGATATTCCCCGCCTGATATATATATCCGAAATATCCCGGATAGTTTCAAGAGGTCTCTGGATGCCGTCATAAATTGTGCCGACCATTCCCGGACCAAGCTCAACCGAAAGCTGCATCCCCGCTCCGTAAACAGGATCATAAGGAGCGATTCCTGTTGTATCTTCATAGACCTGAATGACGGCACTGTCAGTTTCGAGCTTGATTAGCTCGCCGATAAGGTTTTCCTCGCCGACCCGGACCAGTTCGAACATCTCGGCGTCGGTGATTCCCATAACTTCCATGACCGGGCCGTTAATGCGCTTTACCTTTCCAATTATCCTGTCATTCATTGTTATTCTTTTCTGCTGTCAGCAAATAGGTTCTCGTATATCAGCATTCGAATTTCACGCTCTTTTCTTTGAATGCGTGTTTTTACCTGATTATTATAAGCCGTATGTCCGTCGGAAGCGGTTACAACAACTCCTTGTCTTTTTAAGGGTACTGCATCGGCCAATCGCAGCGTTATCTTCCTGCCGGTTTTTGTTTGGATTTTTTCCGCTACCGCTGAAATCAACTGGTCATTGATTAAATTCCGTTCCTCTTCCGAAGCGTTGATTTGTGCCGACTCCGTATCCAGACCGATAGCCGCCTCTGTAATCCAGTTTATAAGTACATCCCGATAGTTTGTGTCATCGATCATTGAATTTATCTTCTGTTCTACCCGGTCCTTTATCTCCTGCATAATAGAATCCTGAATACGCATGGAACGGCGTTTTAACTCAAGCTTGAGACCGGAAGATATCTTCTTTTTTATCGCCTCAGCCTGCTCCTGTGCTTCTTTGCGGGCATCTTCCAATAGAGATTCGATTTTCTTCTCGGCGTATTTTCTTTTTTCAACGGCCTGGTTTTCCGCTTGTTTGATTATTTCCTGCTCCTCTGCGTGGGCATCGGCTTCAATACCTGAAATAAGGGCGGATTTTTCTTTTTCTGATGATTCCATAAGTCCTTACGTCTTTTTCGAATATATTCTATTTTTTTGGTCTCTTAAATGCATAAAAGGTACACTTGTCATAATTTGATTCCGATTGCCGTATTGACCATTTCTTTAATTCCGGGCCTGTCCGGAGTCGTACCGTTTCTGTCCGGAATTTCTACAACCAGCGGAAAATTTTCGGTGAAAAGGTAACGATTAATAATCGGGCGTATCATATCTGCAATCCGTTCGGTAATAATAATGATACCGGTCTCCTTGTTATCGAGTGATTCCTGAAAAGCGCGTTGTGCTTCGTCTGCATTTGTCACAACTTTTCCAGGGATGCCCAGAATCCCGAAACCAAGAGCCGTATCCTCGTCGCCTATAATTGAATATTTCATCGTATCGTTATACTTTGCCGAGAATCATCAAAGCCGTTATAAAACCGAATACAACAATTCCCTCTGCGAGCCCCACAAAAATCAGGGCCTGGCCCGCAATCTGCGGTTTTTCAGCAACAGCACCCATCGCAGCGGCACCGACATGGGATATTGCAATACCGGCACCGATAGCACCAAGACCAAAAGCAGTGGCTGCTGCGATAAGGGCATATTTCAACCCCTCGACATTCGCCGAAGTTTTTTCCTGCTGCAAGGTCTCCTGGTCACCAGAACCCTGGGCGAATGAGCCGGTACAGAAGACGGTTGTAATTATCGCCA
Source organism: uncultured Pirellulales bacterium (assembly GCA_964508785.1). Taxonomy (GTDB): domain Bacteria; phylum Planctomycetota; class Phycisphaerae; order Sedimentisphaerales; family Anaerobacaceae; genus JAFGPS01. The sequence continues at coordinate 39,329 of CAZDVE010000032.1, forward strand.
TCACAGTGAACAGTACAATCAGACTTTGTGTAATTTGTAATTTTAATTTCTTCCTTACGTCGTCCACAATATTCCTTCCTTTCTTATTTGTAACCGCTGTTCAAAGAAATTGGTGTATATAACTTTCCCGTTCCGTGAAAGAATTTTGTAAAGAACTCATAATAACTAAGCCTTAACGCCTGTACCGTCGCGGTGAGACCTTCCAGACCTATTACCAGCATGTTTCCAAGGATAAGAATCACAATAGAGTTAACTCCTGAAGTCATATTTGCAAGGGTAAAAAAGGAAATCATCAAACTGACATGTGCAATACCCAGTCCAGCTACTCGCATGAAAGAAAGCGTGTTGGAAAGATATCCACTGAAAATCTCGAGGAGCTCGACAACCCATTGCATTAAGAAATTCAGGATTATAAATGGATTGAAATTTTGTGAGCTCTGGTGTTTTAAATAATGATAGGGTTCCTTGATAAATAATAACAACGCGGGCAAGACCACCAGAATAAATAATACCATACCAGACGGAAATTCCTTGTAATCATGTTTTATCAAATAATATGCTATATATATACCACCGCCATAAATCCATCCCCCAAGAATCCCTCCTTTGTCGAATACCAGCTCCGTCCATTTTCCGGTGCGAATAATATTAATCCAGTTGAACAACAGGCCGAGAAAAATTACGGAGATACCGAAATATATCGTAATCAAAAGTATATCGAAAATATCACTAATAGCCGAATTATCGGCAATATGGCCGGAAACAATACCGTGAAAATCGAACCAGAGCGGGTTAAAAAACGCCACACCGAAATACGAGCCAAAAAGAGCACCGAAGACGATTGATGACAGGCCACACCAGATAATCAGCCATGATAAAGTAAACAGTCCTTGTTTTTCAGAATTTGCCTTAAAATGAAACACACCCAGAACACCGAGCATCACCAGAACCAAACCCTGTCCGACATCAGCAAACATCAATCCGAACATGGCCAGATATAAAGGCATTACGAAAGGAGTCGGATCAATAGTGCCATATTCAGGAATACCGAAATTACTGACAAGCATCTGGAAAGGCGCGAGCACCTTCGGATTATTAAATTGCACAGGCACTTCATCGTCGATGGTCTCTTTTCCTCCAGGTTCTCCCCATTCAAGGTAACAACGGCCGTCACAGGTCGTTTTGATTTCTTCGGCCAGTTTATCTTTTTTCGATGCGGGCAGCCAGCCGGTAAAAATAACGGTTCGGGAAGAGGATTTGAAGTTTGCCTGAATTGTTGAGAAAAGCTCGGTAATCCTCAGATTGACCCATGTCTGTCTGAAATGTTCCTCATGCCTTTTAATCAGGTCTCTGACATTCGTTTCGAGTTTTTTCTGTTCATCAGTTAATGTCTTTAGCTTGGCAGAAACGTCCTTAAATATGTCTTCTTTGACGAACTGTAGCTCATCCGGCATTTCGATATTCGTCCAGCCCACGCCGGAAAGGATTTTGTTAATCTGCTCTTTTTCCCGCTTCATCGATATCAGCAGGTAAAATATCATATCATCTTCTTGCCCAAGCGTTACATTCAACAACGGCAAGCCTCTTAGCTCGTCATCGAGTCTTTTAGCGTTCGAGACGGAGATTTTTCCAGTTTGAATAGCAAGAAAGGAGTGTTTTGCCTTCAGTGGAAGATCGGACAAACCAAGGCCGTAGAGTTCCACCTGCCGTTTGATGTCTTCCAGCTTTAATATTTCCTGCTGGATTGCCCGCTGTCGTTCCCTGATACCGTTCCGTTCTTTGTCTATCTGATCAAGGAAATTTTTCTCTTTTTCAATATCAACAGGCACATGGTTGCTTAACTCGGCCTCTTTCGGCGTGGTGGGTATAATCCCGTTTGTATGCAGGAGCCCTTCTATCCGTCCTCTCAAATCCGTTATTTCCTTTATCGAAGACTGAGAACCTGCGGTTGAAAGATTTTCGAGTTTTTTGCCTTCGATTTCAGATGTGTTGATAAATTGCATCACTCCTTCGCGAAGAAGTACTTCGGTGACACTCTGAGAATCCCTTCCCAGAACAATTGCAAATAGTTGTGTCATCTCGGTGGTAAACATCATATCATACTCTCAATCGACTGCTGTTGTATGTCATATTTCTTGGCATTCAGGATTGTCCTGATTTTTTTCAACTCGTTCCTTTTCAATATGAAATATGAAAGGATAATCCCAACCGTAAATGGATACCCCGACAGGATACGCTGTACTTCCTGTTTCATAATCTCTTCCAGTATCCGGTGGATAAGAAGCAGTCTTGATGTACTTTCCGAGGTCTGTGAGGATAAGAGCGCCGACAATCCCGGATATTTACCTTTGACAAAACCCTGAAGTATGGGCGTGACGTTTTGTGCGTGGTATAAATCGCCGATGATTGTCTTGTTAAGATTAAAACCTCCCGGCACAATCGTAGCCAGAACCGCTTCAAGAGGCAAATCGTAGAAGTTCTTCAGTCGAATAATCCAGTTGATGTTCTGCAGATCAATCTCCACCCCTGTTAGTCTGAGGGCTATCGTTCGGTCTTTGTGGTCCAGTTTTTTAATCGAGGACAGAAGATTGTCGTAATAGAAATGATCAAAGGCGATTTCCATACGAAATAGAGAGCCCTGCGATTCGACCGTATGACTGTATTTCTTGATAATCTGACTGTACGGAGTCCCTTCGCAGACACCGGCAATCTCGTCGAAGTTATCAGCATTGATGATTATATCCATCGGTATCCGATGAATAATCGGATCGTATAATATATAGTGTATGTTGGAGTCAACCGGAAGTTTTCGGATTTTCCTGTCGAAATAAATCCTTACAGCATTTTTAAGATTGTCTATTTCAAACTGATACAGTAATGCGTTTACAAGCTCTATGGAATTTTGATGAACATGCTGCCTAATGTTTATATAAAGCTCGATTTCCTGTTTTATAAGCTCAAGCTCCGCCTTTTTAATGTCCCCGGTCGAAGAGTATATCTCCTGCAGCACAGCAAAAGATGTATCATGCAGTATTGCCAGTGCAGCATCAAGGGACGAAGCTTTAACCAACCGGTCGAATATTTCATCGGGAAGGATTTTGCTTATCCGTGCACGCAGCTTTGCGTTGATAAATGAATATTTCGATAATGAACTGACCATTACCTTTCGTCCTTATCATGCTCCGTGGTCAGTATGACATTGCAGATATTGTCAACAAGACCGTCTATCTTCTCTTTATTATTACTGAGTATCGTTTCTTTTTCGAGGTCTGCCTGCTGTAACTTTTCCTGCTTGATATGCTCTGCTTCTTTTTTAGCATTCTCAACGGCTATCTGTACTATTTCCCGTGTTTTCTGCTTTGCATCATTTATTTTTTCAGAGTTCTCTTTTTCGACTGCCTGCCTTATTTCAGAGGCTTTCGTTTTGGCTTGCTTTAGAATTGTATTGACCTTTTCCTCGGCCTTGAAGATATCCTCAATTATCTGTTTCATATAATCAAATCCCAAACAATATACATATATATAATATTACTAAATTATTTCATTAATTTATACAATAGCATAGTACTATTCCCTCAGTGGCGCCCCCTTGCTTATACCACAGGGCATGTAGTACTACCTGCTGCGCAGTAGAGGGTGATTATAATACCTTCGCCAGCAATTACAATATATTAAAATCTCGTAATTTCGATTTTTGAAATTGCTGTGAACCGACATGAGACTTCAGGAAATGCTCACAAAGAAAAGCCATGAATCGGAGCGACAGGACTTGAACCTGTCGCCGGAAAATCACTGGGCTTTTCAACCACCATAATATCCCAACTCATCGTCCTATGCCAAATGTTTTAGAGAACATTCACTGGTTGTTTTATAGTAATTCCACTTCCTAAAAAAGACAATTTTTTTCGTGTAATATATTGTCGTTTCTTTTGCATGTTAAGAGTCAATGCCATTTGAGAGTTAATGTATTGTCTTGGTTTATTAAATCTATTAAGATTTAAGGCAGACCGAGCTTATTAATATCTGAATGTTGGTCTTACTTTCTGTTTGTGACTATCTCAATTTTACACTTCGGTATCGCGGAAAGGAACCTCTCGCCATAGGATTTATTAAGAATTCTGCTATCCAAGACTACGACAATACCGGTATCGGTTTTGCTGTGTATCAATCGTCCAAAACCCTGCTTGAACTTGATAATGGCTGATGGTAGCTGATAGTCGTAGAAAGGATTGCCTCCCTGTTCTCTTATTTGTTCTAAACGACCGTAGAACATCTCTGCAGTGTTGGCCAATAGCCTTTTCTCGCGATATACCGGTAATCTTCTCTGCCGCCCGATTAAAAGAGGTGATCCGCCAATCCAAATTAATCGTGAAAACACCTTCACTTATCGAGTCCAGAATAACATTTTGGACCTCATTCTGTGTTTTATTAGACATAGTTTACTTGTACCATAAACAGGTGCATTTCCCAACCATTGTTATATGAGTCTACAAGCCAAAAATTTTATTCCTTGCATCATTGAGCTAATTCAAATATTCTGACATCAGTAAGTTCTGTACAGGTTTGGCAAGCTCACTGAGCACAGACTATCTCAGAAATCAATAGAAGATTGAGGGGAGGAATAGAGTTATGATTACCAGAATTTTATTAGGTGTGCTAATTGGCGGAGTAATCGGTGCAGTTGTGGGCTATTTCGGCAAGTGTTCCTCCGGCACCTGCCCGCTGACGGCAAATCCTTACCGCGGCGCAATCTACGGTGCGGTAATGGGAACGTTATTGGCATCGTTTCTCTCGACACGACCGAAAGAGAAACCAGAAAGCGCGGGCGCTGTCTACATTCAAAATAAGTCTGATTCTAACGTTGGGATGATTGAAGCAAATGGGAGTCCTCTTATGGAATCTTTATCGAAAGAGAGTTTTTTACAAAAAGTTTTTAACTATGAGCAAAATAAAAAATGGAAGTTTGAAGGTCAACTGCCCTGCATCATCGACTTTTACGCCGATTGGTGCGGGCCGTGCAAAATGGTAGAACCTATTTTACAAGAGCTTGCTCAAGAATACCAAGGTAAGCTCAATATTTACAGAGTAGACACACAAGCTCAGCAGGAATTAGCGGCTGCTTTCGGCATTCAGAGCATCCCAAGCATGCTTTTTGTCCCGCTAAGTGACAAGCCGCAAATGGCAGTAGGTGCCTTACCGAAAGAAACACTTAAAAAAGCAATAAAGGAAGTGTTGAAAGTTGAGTAATGTGGATTCGTCTTCTAATCGCTATTCTGCCTTCAAAACCTTGGCTCCGACTATACCTTCACTTACTAATAAGTACTCCGACAAAAATATTGTATGCTAAGTAAATATTGACCAAGCGCCCGCGATAGTACAACGATACGACGTGAGCGTAATACTGACAATTCTGATTATCAACAGTTACAAAGAGTTGAAGTGTCGGGTGGAGCTGCTAACTGAAGCAAAGTATTTTGCCATCTTGGACAAGTTGGCTAATCAGAGCAAAGGGCAGGTATCACACTAAGAGAGATTTCCAAGCTGCAAGTCATGCGTGTTGTTGGCACTTCTTAGATAATAGCAAGGTACGATTTTGCTTAACTTAAACCTTGGTAATCCGTCTTGTAGTTATATAATATGGCAGACGGGCAAGGTCCATCGCAATATCGATAGTTATTACTTTGACTTTTTGGCGGCCCGTTTTATAGCACGGTGAAAAGCTCAAGATACCTTTAATCCCCGCCGCAACGAGCTTATTGAATGTTTCCTGAGCGGCCTCGCAGGGAACAGTAATAATACCGATTTCAATTTTTCTTTGCTGCAATACCTGGAGGTTTGAAACATCCTCGATCGTGATGTTTCCTACTCGTCGACCGATTTTTTTAGGATCGTTATCGAACGCAGCAATAATGTTGAACCCGAAAATTCCAAATCCTGGATACCTCAAAACAGCCGAGCCCAGGTAGCCCACACCTACTAAAGCTGCCTTGTGAACCACGCTGAGTTTGAGAATTTTTCTAATTTGCCTTCTCAGCTTTTCGGTGTTATAGCCTATGCCCGGTGTGCCGAAACCACCAAAGTAGGAAAGATCCTTCCTTATCTGCCAATGATTAACACCAAGAAAATCAGCTAACTTCTTACTGGATATATTCTTGTGCCCATCCTGTGACAGGGACAACAAACCTCGAAGATAAACCGGCAACCGTCGAACAGCTTCATCCGGAATTTTATTACGTTTCATATAACCTCCTGATTCATCGCCTCAGTCTATATTCACACAATAAAAGAGTTTAGAACGGTTGTTATATCTGTCAAGAAGATTCAAACATTCAAATATTCGAATATTAGGATATTTAAAAATCTAAAAAACTGTTGACAAAATCAGTGATAAGGAGAAAAATACGGTTTCTTGTGAAAATATTCACAAATATATAGATAAAAATTTGATTTTCAAATGGAGCACACTATTTATTCAACATCTGAAAAGGTAAAAGGATTCGTTTGGCTTTTGTTAGTCACCTTTGTTTTGTGGTTGGCTTTGATCCCAAAATTAGGCTGGCAGGAACTCATTTGTGGAACTCTGGTTTGTCTGATTGTTTCCCTCTTTGGGGCTCACATTTACTCTAAATTAGGCTTACCCCCGCTAACTCTAAAGGGAATTTTATTTTCCCTGGTATATATAATCGTGCTTTTATGGGAGATAATTAAGGCGAATTTCGACGTTGCCTATCGTGTTATCCACCCCAAAATGCCTATAAAGCCAGGTATTGTGGTTATAAAGACCCGCCTTAAATCTGACATTGCAAAGATGATTTTAGCCAATTCCATTACCTTGACACCCGGCACGTTTACACTGGATGTTATTGGCGATAATCTTCTGATTCATTGGATAAATGTGAAGACCGAAAATACTGATGAGGCAACGAGCCTGATAGGCCATAGATTTGAGAAGTATTTAATGATAATATTCGCATAAACAAGCAGCAACCATTTGGATTGTTATGGAGAAAGCAGATATATTAATCGTAGGGGGAAGCGCGGCTGGCATCACAGTAGGTGTCAGTGCAAGGAGATACTATCCGGACGCCAAAATTCTTTTGATTCGTAAAGAGAAAAAGGTGCTAATTCCTTGTGGCATTCCTTACATCTTCGGTACCGTGGGATCACCGGATAAAGACCTCATCCCGGACACTGTTCTTGAAAAAAACAATGTGGAGTTGATTATAGATGAAGCAGTCTCCATAAATAAGGACCAAAGAACAGTGGAAACTTCCAGCGGCAGGATTTTAGGGTACGAAAAAATGGTTCTGGCGACAGGATCACTACCGCGGGTACCTCCAATCCCAGGAGTTGAACTGGATAATGTTTTTGCGGTGTGGAAGGACGTCGAATATCTTCAAAAGATTCTGAACGCTTTAGACGAGGCTCAAGATCTGGTTATCATTGGGGGTGGTTTCATTGGACTGGAATTTGCCGATGAATGTAAGAAGCGAGGAATTGAGAATGTGACTGTCATCGAACTTTTATCCCACTGCCTCCTTCTGGCGTGCGATGAGGAGATATGCGTTCGGGTGGAGAAAAAGTTATCGGAAAGAGGTATAAAGGTCCTAAGCAATAGAAAGGTGGAAGCTATCGTCGGGAACAAAAAAGTACATTATGTGGAATTGGACGATGGTCAGAAAATCAAAGCGGATGTGGTTATTTTAGGGATAGGAGTAATTCCCAACGTTAAGCTTGCCCGCGATAGTGGTCTGGAAGTCGATGAGAAGGAGGGTATATACGTTGACGAATTTATGAGGACAAGTAACGAGAATATTTTTGCAGCGGGCGATTGTACTCGAAAGAGGTGTTTTTTTACCGGGAGGCCTACATTTCTCCGTCTTGCCTCCATTGGAACTATGGAGGCACGGGTGGCTGGTGCAAATCTGTTTAGACTGCGTCATCGCAGCGAATGCCCTGTCGGTGTATTCGGTACTGTTATAGGCGACCTCGCGATTGGATCTGCCGGCATGACTGAGAGAGGGGCGAAGGAAGCTGGATTTGACATCGTAACTGGAGAAGCTGAGGCGCCGGACAAGCACCCAGCGTCGATTCCAGGCACAAGCAACTTAGCAGTAAAGCTGGTTTTTGAAAAGGATACTCGTGTACTTCTGGGCGGCCAGGTATATGGCAGTATGACGGCTGGTAAGGTGACGAATTTCATTGGAGCTCTTGTGCAGAAAAGGATGAGAGCAGACGAGATAATCACATTTCAAGTGGGCACTCATCCCATGCTTACTGCCTCGCCTATATCTCACCAAGTCGAGAACGCCGCCGAGATTGCTTTAACAAAGCTGTAAAAGGACTTTAGAAGTGGTAGCAAACTACGAAAAAGTCAGCGAAACATTGAAAGCCTTGGCTCATCCAGCGCGATTCAAGATGGTGGTTGGTCTGCTCAAGGACGAATGTAATGTTGCCCAAATACAGAAGGTATTGGGACTGCCTCAATCTACCATCTCCCAGCATCTTAAGGTATTGAAAAATGCGGATATCATCAAAGGCAGAAGAGAAGGAACGAAAACATGCTATAGAGTGATTGATGTGCGAGTAAGAAAGATCATGGAAATAATTAAAAGGAAATAATTTTTTTGGGTATATCTATCGCTTTATTTGTATATACAAATAAGCTAATGGGTGTGAGTATTTTATATGAGTGAAATTATCTTTCTTGCGATCATAGGGCTGGCGATTTCCTTGTGCCTCTTACGTATGCTCAAAGGCCCCACCGCCAGGGACCGGGCGGTAGCGGTGGATACCATAGCTACGATTACCACCGCTTTGCTTGTCC
>CAZDVE010000033.1:0-47413 GCA_964508785.1 uncultured Pirellulales bacterium
TTTAACGGCAATTGTTGCGCCGATCCATCGGTCGTATTCATAGAGGTTACTTAATCTGGCGGTGCATAGTTCACATACCAGTCGGACGGTTTCGATTTCATCAAGACTGAAAATTTTCTCAGCAGGACGCTCAAGAGTCACTACCGCGATGACCTTACCATCCTGTCGCAGAGGCAGGCTCAAAATTGCCAGTGGACCATAGCGGTTTGACAGTATCTCTGCAGCCCGATTAATATAAGCTGATTCTTTAGGGGTCGGGCTTAGAATCTCGATATCCTGATCCAGACATTCCTCCATCACAGATTCAATATCCTGAACTACTTTCATCTTGCGGCTGAAATCCTCGGTGTGACTCATCGCCTTGAGTTGGACATACCTGCCTTTGAGAAAACCAATGCTTACACGTTCACATTGCCATTGTGAGGCCACTTCATTACAAAAAGCCATAGCTGCACTTGCGAACTTATCCTGCTGATTAACAGCCGACAGGGTCTCCATCGCCTGTTGAAATCTTTGACAACTTCGCTGCCAATTCTGTTGAATGGGTCTTGATTGTGAGTAACCAAGCATGCCGGTGAGCAATTGTAATCTCTGTGAACATACTTCGAGAGCGGTTTTGTCATCTGTAGTAATAAGGAATGCAGCAATGGTTTTACCGATGTCGGCGATTGTCAAAGGAATCATTAAGACATGGGTTTGAGTGGGTTGCTCTTCGGATTGATTCGGTTCGCTCAATGGTTTGAGTATAACAGTGTTTGATGAAAGGGCTTTCCTGCCAAAACCGACCGATCTGGTCAGCCAATCCGGAGTAGGTGTATCTTTTTGAGCTCCTGCTGCTTGTTTTTGGAAAACAGGCTCGCTTTCAAGCTGAGGATATAATGCAAGGACTTGAACGTTTGATTCGCGTTCCATCCGCAGGATTGCTCCGCTATCAGCTCCGCCCATGAGACATTGTGCCCTCAGCAGGTTCAGTAGAAACTGCCCTGGGCTTCCATCTGATTTATGGAACTGCTCGATTAACTCAGCGACAGCCGTATCGCTGAGTATCTGAAATTGATTTTTCTGCAAATGGTCCACTGTAATTTGCAGCTAATTCATCCGGCTTGAGCTTCGCTGCGTTTTATTAAGCTCAAGTTTTTTGAAATCTTGTTCGTATTGACGCATGACCCGGTTTGAAATCAATCGTCAATAGCAGGTAGTCTTTAATCCATAATAATTTATATAAAACTATAATAGCAGATATTCGCATATTCGGCAATGTTTTTTTGTGGTTCGTTATAGTCCGATATGTGAGAGGTATAGACTAATCTTGTGCCGGATGCAGGGATGCTATAATATGTACGTTAAATATGAATTGTGTAAGGTTAAGCTAAAAGAACAGTCACAAAATTACGTTTTAATTAAGGAGCTTTTTATGATGAGCACGAAAAGGCTTATCGGCTTGTTATTCATACTCGGTATTTTAAGCATAGCCAGTATTGCTGATGGAGCCGGAACCGAGGCCAAAGAGAACTATCTGTTTACATCTTTTAGAGGCAACGGCGAAGACGGTCTTCATCTGGTGTATAGTCACGATGTTTTGAAATGGACTGCATTGAACAATGACAAGTCGTTTCTAAAGCCTGTGGTTGGTAGTAAGCTGATGCGCGACCCATGTATCTGCCGGGGGCCGGATGGTACTTTCCATTTAGTATGGACGAGTGGCTGGTGGGACAAAGGAATCGGAATTGCTCATTCAAAGGACCTTGTTAATTGGTCGGAACAAAAATGGCTCGGTGTTATGGAACATGAGCCGCAGGCGAGGAACTGCTGGGCGCCTGAGATTTTCTATGACGACAAGAGTGAGAAATATCTCATCTACTGGTCCACAACAATCCCGGGAAGATTTCCTCAAACCGACAACTCCGGTGACAGTGGAGATAATAGCAGGCTCAATCACCGAATCTATTATGTAGCAACTAAAGATTTCGAGTCTTATCCCGAAGCCGAACTTCTTTATGATGATGGATTCAATGTGATTGATGCCACTATTGTCAAGGATGGGGACAGGTATGTGATGTTTGTTAAAGACGAGACGAAAGAGCCTGTTGTAAAAAAGAATATCCGTGTAGCTATCGGCGATAAGCCGGAAGGCCCTTACGGCCATGCTTCTGAGCCCATTTCCCCCGATTGGGTTGAAGGGCCTACGGTGCTAAAGATTGCTGATATGTGGTACTTGTATTATGATGGATACAGGCGTCACCGTTACGAAGGGGCCAGATCAAAGGACTTAAAGAGCTGGGAGTCAATTACAGATAAGCTGATTTTTCCAAAGGATACCCGGCATGGAACTGCCTTTAAGGTTTCTAATGAAACTCTAAAAGGACTTCTTGAATTAAAATGAGGCGCTCGGCAAGTTGGTTAAAAACGATATAGTTTGACACGCCGAATCACCGGGCCGTCACCCTGGAGACGAAGCACACTACCCGGTCTGTTTTCCGCCGCCATCTGGTCTAAATGATAATTTAGCATGATTGCATCGCCGTTTAACTTGCGGCCGGGAATCCAGCGACCGTCGATATATTTGCCCTCATAGACAGAAGCAAGCCCGACTATTTCAGGTCCCGGTGTATTTGCAAAGAACGTGATTTGTATATCACTTCCGGCGACTACAAACTCGTCCGGTTCTATCATAATAATCATGCAATATCCGGATGCCGGTACTGCAGTTGACCACCTTTGGCGTCTTAGCCCGACTTCAAGTGTATAATCTCCCATTCTTAGATTCTCGCTTGGATTTTGTTTGTTCAGCACCACGCCGGTAATCGAATCTTTGCCCTGATGTTCCAGAATCAAAGGAGCCAGTTGCGAGAGGACATGATAGGCCCTTGGAATCGGTCCATTTTCAGAATCTATTATTCTGCTATCAATTCCAAATGGCGAGTAGCATATCGCGTTGTACTTGCCAAACGCTAAAAACGCATTGGCAGCACCATGTGTGCCGGCCCTTGATTCCGGGATGAAAAGCGGGTTCTCTGATCTACTGTACATTTCGCATATCTCAGCAAAGTTCGGCAGATAAATATCCGGTGCAAGAATGTCTATATTTGGCGCACCCGCCCGCCAAATGTCGTGCATGTGAGCTTGTGGCCCGCCACTTGGATAATCACCTGGAACCTTGTCATACGGCTGGATTATCCACGCGTTCACATACATAGGCAGGGGATATTCAGCTTTTCCCGTTTCAGCAATCTTGTTAATGTAGCCAGCATAGTTCCAGGCCATAAAAATTTCATCGGTCTTGATTCCCGTCCCAAAGACTTCTGTCCAGGTACCGGATTTCTTATATCCTGTAGCGGACCAAACTTCTTTTAATTCCGGAAGTGAATTGTCTCTATGCTTTTGAAGATACTGCATAAGTTCGGGTGGTACCTCTTTGGCAAAAGCTGCATTTGCAGTAACAGAGCGGTCTCTTGAATCCCCTAATATGCCCACTTCATTTTGCACCTGTATCATAATGACAGTATGTTTTTGAGAATCCGTTTTGCGAATGTGTCGCATGAGTGCCGCGAATGCACGAGCATCAGCTTTCAGGTTGGCTTTGCTAAAGGTTGAGAGTACTTCGATATTTTTACCGTTTTTGATTCTGACTCGAGGGAAGCGCTCGAGGTCTTTTTTTACCCAGTAGGGGGTATAATGAGAAATGCCGTTTTTCCAGCTTCCGAACCAAAGTATAACAAGATGTAAATCGTGGACTCTTGCTTCTTTGATGAGGCCGTCCAATATAGTAAAATCAAAGTTGCCCTCTTCAGGCTCAATCATGTCCCATGAAACGACCACAAGAACAGTATTAAGATTCATCTGTTTGAGCTTGGGCCAGATTGGTTTCATATATTCAAGACTGGAAGAGCTGGAGTTGTGAAGTTCACCCGCCAGGACCAGATATGGTTCACTGTTGACTACCATCTGGGTGGCTGAGCCTTGTTTTCTAAGGTGGGGTATTTGATTCGAATCGTGCTCACCAAAATATCGTTCCGTTCCAACTGATGAACAGTTTGTAAGTATGATTACTAAAAGAACAAGGCTCGATAAGTACTTTTTATTAGCGGCCATAGTAATTACCCTTTCGTCAGTTTGGTGACATCGTGTGGAGTACATAATCTGGTCCCAAAATGTTTCTCTTTCGTATCTTACGAGTTAGATATTCCACGAAAGGAAGTGGTTTGAAGCACTAAAATATAACAGGTATAAAAGATGTTTGCAAGTTAGGTTATGTTTTACTGGCAATTCTAAGCAATTTCTCCATCTTTCCACGATTAGTCGAACGTAGAATTGCTTCTTCTCTGTCTATTAGACCATTCGCACACAACTCTGCAATACTGTTATCCATAAGATGCATACCAAATCGGCGTGATGTTTCAATGATGTTAGGTATCTCATATATTCTGTTTTCACGAATGCAGTTCCTGACCGCCGATGTGCACAGCAGTATCTCCGTACTTGGGACCATACCTGGTTTATCAGTTCGCCTGAACAGTGTTTGCGAGACAACAGCCTGCAGGGCGTTGGCTAACATAGTTCGAGCCTGAGTTTGTTGATTAGCAGGATATATATCTATAACACGCTCTATGGACTGTGAGGTATTGACTGTATGAAGTGTGCTGAAAACGAGGTGTCCGGTTTCAGCAGCAGTTAAAGTGAAACTTGTTGTTTCCAGGTCTCGCATTTCGCCAACCATAATGATATCAGGATCTTGACGCAGAATGTGTCTAAGTCCTGTTGCGAAGTCCGGGCAGTCCGAGCCTACTTCTCGCTGCTCTATCATACATTGATCATTCGTTAACCAATATTCGATGGGGTCTTCGATAGTTATAACTCTCTTTTTATACTTTTTATTAATCAGCCCTATAGTCGAGGCGAGCGTTGTGCTTTTGCCTGCACCAGTGTGACCGGTGACCAATACCAATCCTCTTGGCAAATCAGCGAAGTCTTTAATTTTTTCCGGCAGGTTTAATTCTTCTATGGAGGGAATGCGATCGGATATCAGTCTGAAAGAAATTGCGATTGTGTCACGTTGGTAGTGCGCGTTGACTCGAAACCGCTGTTCCGGGTCGGAAATACTCGTTGAGAAATCAAGATCCCTTCTTAACTCAAATTTATCGAATCTTTCCTGCCCGATCAGTGAGAGCAATATATCTTTTGCGTCTTCATCGGTGATGAAAGAAAAATCGCTCTCGACAAGTTCCGTATTGATTCGGAATATGGGATGCATACCGACATTTATATGTACATCGCTTGCTTCCCTCTCAACCGCTTCGACTAATATTTTTCTTATTTCTGCCATTATAACACGCCCCTTACAAGCTCTCTGACATTATCCCTTGTGATAACTAACCCAGATTTTATTTCTTAGCTATTTTTTAATCAATACCGTAGAATCCGGAATTATTAATATGTTATACTTTTTATTATAAACCGGATTCTTCGTTTTACATTATTACGTTCATAAGCTAAATTGACATATCAGCTTAAATCAATTTTTTTACCATTACTTTTATCGCTCCGTTTCTCTTGAAATAAGCAATGTTCTTGATCGGAGATATCAGTTTAAACCGAATTTTTTATAACTGTTATTTCATTGTTTCTTTTTATTCATCAGGATTCTCTTTCCCGCCGATTTTCCTTGTTGTCGAATTAATCCTGACAGTTGGAGTCTCAGGGCTTTCAATTTCGGTGGCTCCAAGAAACCGTGTTTCAGCCTCCGTTAGTACCGGTTCTTTTATAATCCTTGGAGTTATGAAAACAACCAGTTCGCTGTTGACGGTTTCTTCACCTTCAAATGTGAATAACCAGCCTAAAATAGGGATATTGCTCAAAACTGGTACCTTGCTAACCAATTGGTTGACGGTTTGCTTTCTCAGTCCTCCGATCACAACCGTCTGACCGTCTTTAATTAATGCTATCGTATCAGCTTCACGTTTGTCAACTACCGGTTGAGGGCTTGTAATGCTGGCACCTCCGGTCCCGATGGTTGTTATCTCAACAGAATCAACTTGAACGCTGAAAACAGGTATGATATGCAGTCTTACCATCCCGTTTTTCGCCAGATGCGGCGTTACCTCAAGCTCGACACCTACCTCTTTGAATTCCGTTGTTCCAAAACTCTGATAACCTCCCTGTTGAAGCTGCTGATAAGGAATTTCTTCAATGGCCTTGAAAGTGGCCGTTTCATTATCCAGCACCAATATCCGTGGATTGGCAAGCAGTTTGGCAGAGTCCTGTTGTTGTATCGCACTCATAACCACTTCTATATCAGCATGTTTTGTGATTATTCCAAAGTCAAGGGTCCCGGTTGAACCTACTTGTTGGGTGGTACTGTCGAAAGCTCCTGATACATATGGATCGCTTCGACTGAAACCCGTTATTGGTCCTCCGGTTGCTTGAGTGCCGAGTCCGGTGTTACGTCCGGCAAACCACTCGAATCCTAATTCAAGCTCATCCGTGTTTTTCACATCATAGATTCTTACTTCCACCAGTATTTGGGGTGTCTCACGGTCGATTTCTGCAATGAATTCATCGATGGCCTGAATTTTGCTTTCGGTATCAGTTACAATAATATTGCTGCTGCCCAGACTAGATGCGATTGAACCTCGCTTGGAAATTACTTTTGTTAAAGCCTGTTCGACTTGTTTGACATCAGCATACGTGATTCGATAAATCTTGCTTATCGTTCTTTCCATCTCTTCGGTAAGCTGCGAAGCTGGAACGATTCTAATCATATTCTCGGTTGCCACATAACCGCAGCCGTAAGCAGTGAGAATCTGATTCATTGCTTCTTCCAGCGGGACGTCTGTCAATGTAGCTGTTACATTTCCCTTAATATCAGGACCTTTGACAATGTCCAAATCTGCTTGTTTGGCCAATGCTCTGATCACGTCATCAATGGGTGTTTCCCGAAAATCAACACTGATTTTCTGAAGCATTTTTTGCTCGACAGCGGTCAATTCAGCCGAACTATCCTCCATCTCTTCAGCTTCCTGCCCTATACCTATACCGTTTACACAAAGCCCCAGAATTAACAACGATGCAGCTAACAACTTCAACGGTTTGTAATCACAAAAATTTCCCATAATGTCTCCTTTCTAACAATTCCCCCAGAACAATATCCTTATATTAATTGTTTTCACTCTGAACTACTTGTGTCCATTTCTGACCATCTCTTTCGAACTCGACGGAGTCCTTGTTGATTTTTAGAACTTTTACACCGTTTATTTCTTCACCTTCCTGTAGGATTTCGGTTCCAATAATTGCATATTTTTGTTCTTCATTATATACAAGACCTACCAAATTGGGCTTCCAAGTTTCGGAGTAAAATTGTTGCTGTGAACCTAATATCATAGGATCACGAATATTGGTAGGATAAACATCTGGGATTTGCCAATCAATTGCAATATTTGCGGCACTCGTTTGTGATGCCGGCTGTGATCCCACTGGTTGGCTCGCTCCCGGGCCTGTTATATTATATGAAGATTTACTAAAAGGCTTAAACAACAAAAAGAACAGCAGGACAGAAAGGGCAATTACTAAAATTACCATCGTCGTTTGTTTACGGGAACTTGGGCCGGCTTTGGATGCAGAACGCTTGTCTTTTGAACGAATCGTTGTTTTCCTTGGTGTTTTCGCAGCTTTTTGTTTAGTAATACCTGCTTTAACGGATTTACCGGGAAATGGTTCCTTAACCGCCTCAACATGTTCATCAATTTCAGGTGGTTCGATTGTTTGCCTAAGTGGGATTGATGGTTGTGCTTCTGGAAGTTCTATCATCGGTAGTTGTTTCAGAACCGGTTCTTCTGACTGTGGTAGTGTATTGGATTTTTCTTCGTCCGGAGTTGCTTCTGCTTGTTTTTGCGTTTGAGGTGTTTGCTGCTTTGGCGGTTCTACGACCGGCGGTTCCAAAGTGAGAGGTTCTTCAGCAGAAATCTGTGTATCAGGAGTTTGCTGAGAGTCTTTTGTTTCCGATTCTTGTTCAGGCATACCGGAGCGTGACCGCCTTTTTTTCGGTATAGGGACACCGGCAAAAATATGCGAGACCTTGCTTTGCAATCCTGTTCTGTTTTTTTTCTTCATGTCTTAGCCTATCTCCTCTGCCAGGATCTTGTGTTCAAGGGCACCTGTAGATTCCGGCGCGTAAGCAAAAACAGGCTCATGGGCGCTTGGAGCCTCGGCTAACCTTACATCTTTATGGATGACCGTGTTAAAGACTAAATCACCAAAATGTTCTCTCATTTGTTGCTGGACGTGCCTGCTTAGTTTTGTCCTGCTCTCGACGAAGGTAAGCAGCACGCCGAGTATCTCCAGGTTTTCATTAAAATGTCTTTGGACAATATCTACTGTTTCAAGCAACTGTCGTAAACCTTCAAGAGCATAGTAGTGTGTTTGTACGGGTATAATCACATCGTCACTTGCCACGAGTGCGTTAATTGTCAGTAAACTCAGTGAAGGAGAGCAGTCTATCAGGCAAATATCATAGGAACCGTTGACTTCCTTTATTCTGTTTGACAGGACATATTCTCTGTTTTCCATAGATGCCAGTTCAAGTTCAACGCCGGAAAGTAAAATATTGCTTGGAAGCAGAGAAAGTTTTTCTATGATACTTTTTGAAACCATCTCCGATATAGAGATGGTTGAATCGGTAAAGATATCATAAACGGTCTTTTCCGCGGTTTCCGGATCGCAGCCTAATCCTAATGTGGCATGAGCCTGTGGGTCGAGGTCGATTAAAAGGATGTTTTTTCCCGAGAGAG
Source organism: uncultured Pirellulales bacterium (assembly GCA_964508785.1). Taxonomy (GTDB): domain Bacteria; phylum Planctomycetota; class Phycisphaerae; order Sedimentisphaerales; family Anaerobacaceae; genus JAFGPS01. The sequence continues at coordinate 8,784 of CAZDVE010000033.1, forward strand.
CAAAAGCTGAGGCGAGATTTACAGCCGTTGTTGTCTTACCACAGCCACCTTTTTGGTTTGCTATTGCTAATGTTCTCATTTTCATGAACTATTGCATGCTCAGGTTCTGTTTTTATATTTTAAGTCGCCTGAAATACGCCTTAAATAATATACTTCCGGACTCCATTTTGCAAAATTCTTCTGAAAAAAAACACAGTTGTGAAATCGGGCTCAAAGAGAATTAACCTTCAACTTCCTTTTTAGCTTTATCATTTTTTGCGACCAAAATCGCCAGTTGCATATCCACAATATGGTTAGTTTTGCCATCGCGTGATCGGGTAATAGAGAATGTATCTATAAAGATAACCGGTTTATATCTCTCAAGGGCGTTCAGGAACTCTGCGAACTGATTAAAACTCGCAGTGAAACCGACATGATAAAGCTGCCCGGATATATATTTACAATTATCAAATGTCGTAATATCTTGACCTGAGGGTGTAACCTGAAAAGCGTTTAGCCCGATATTGTTGGAAATTCCGCTTATTTGGTAAGTCAGGTTGGATGTATTTCCCGGCTCTATTACAAAATTACCCAGATTTTCTTTTAGTTCCTTAATTTGTTCGTTCAAACGGATTTTGGTTTGTTCCTGTGAAGCCAGCATAGCGGCGTCCGCATTGGTTTTAACCTTTCTGAATTCGGTTTCAATATATGTTCTGCGTCTGTTCAGTGGAAAAAGTACCAGTATATAAACCAGCAGGAAAACTACGAAACAGCCCGACCAAACCAGAGCTGCGAGTTTAATATATTTAGCGATACTTGATTTCATAAACCGCTCACTTCAATTCTGATTTAAAAATGATATTCATGATGTATGATTCAGTCTGGTCGGAGCCTATCGTGCTGGCTTCCTTTGATGGGATGATATCCTTGAGTTTGGGTCTGAGTGCCGGTGAAAGATTCAGACGTTCCTGGTATCCTTGTACCATTGTATTATAGCTGCCCGGTTTGCCGCCGCTGATATTCATCACCATTTTTCTTTCGGGCACAGGGATAATACTCGGTTTATTGGGATCAGACTTTTTTCTTGTTGTTCTTCTTACACTTGTGCATTGGGTTGCCAGCCTGTTCATAATCATTTTTGAAGGCATGTTTTCTGATAGTGTCACCAAAATGGGTGACCACTGAATAAAAGTATCAAGAGAATTGGAGACTTCCAATAATTGACGGTTGAGAAGAGTTATTTGCCGATCCAGAGATTTTTTAAATTTCAAATCAGGCTCATATCGGGAAATTGTTTCATTGCCGGTGACAATTCTCTGCTGCATTACTTCGATATCGATTTTCGTCTGGAGATACCAGTCCAGCATACCCACTGCAACAAGCAATGGTACGATGACAGTCACGGTCAGGATAATAATTCCCCCGGTTGTTGTTTTTGCCGGTATGCCCTGACCTTTTAGTAAATCTATTTTATGCATCGTATATAGACCTCATCGCCAGACCTGCGGCGACCACCATTGCAGGGCCGTTCTTATTTAGAATATTTTTCAGCAGGACACCCCGAAGGACCTCTGACTGGCACTGCATCTTCTCGAACGGATTCCATATCTTGATTTCCATTATTAACCGTTCCTTCAGCAGTTCCACAAGTTTACCGAATAAAGCGAAACCTCCGCAGAGAAGTATCCTTTCGATATCGAAAGAATTCTGCTGAGCACCGTAGTAGCGCACCGTTTTTTGGATGTCACTAACAAATCTGTCGGTTGTCTGTTCCAGCGACTCGTGAATCTGCGATGAAATTTCCTGCGATTCGCCGGAGAGTATTTTCATGGCCGATTCCGGGGAGATATCGTTTTCGTCTGCAATTTGTTTTATCGCGTCTTTGCCGGAGTAATTCATGTTACGTACAAACGGCCAGCCTCGGTTGCCTTCAATCGCCAAAGTTGTGTGCAGGTTACCAATGTTCAAAATAGCCGTACCGTGATTATCTTTGGGTTTTTCAATCTCTTTAAAGCAATTCAGCAGTGCCAATGCGTCGATGTCCATCAAAGTGCAGTTTAGTCGGGCTTTTTTCGCGAGCCGCATCTTCCCCTTGAGCAGTTTGTTGGTTGCCGCTACGAGATATCCTTGTGTTCTGTTACTGCCGTTGGGAATAAGATTGTAATCGACGGTGATATCGGTTGTGGTAAAAGGGCAAACCTGTTTGGCCTCTAACAGGACGGCTTTTTCCATCTCATCGGGAGGTAGCATGGGAAATTCGAAGTTTCGTACTGCCACTTCCGGCCCGCCAAGCGAAAGAACCGCCAGCTTGGTTTTGGCATTTATGATTCGCATGCAATTCTGGATTGCTCTGACGGTGTTTGTTTCGCGTCGGCTGGGGATCTCGGCGCCTTTTTCGGAAATATCAACGATCGCCGCTGCAGTAACAGCCCAGTTATTTCTGGCCTTGCTCAACTGGACGGCCTTGACGGCATGTGAGCCGATATCTATGCCTACAACTTCCTTGTGTACGAGCTTTAACATCGTATCCTAAAATTTGCTCCAGTATTCTAAAAACGCCATAATATACAGGAGATTAAAAGGAAATGCAAAATTAATTTTCCCCACATGTAGCGATGTAAAATCAATCTCGAACTGTACTTGGTTAGATAAATCTGCATTATGATGTAAACTATTATTACGGTATAGAGACCGATAATGGGTCGGTTATTTCCGGCGGCCGCTACGTCAATGGCAAGATCGAAAAAACTAACTATTCAATAAGAAAGCAAATAACGTATTGTATCTGTTGGTTACCAATAAAACTTGAAAATAAAGTTGCCCGATTAATTTGGTTATGATGCTTTCGATTAAATTATAATTCCAACAAAAAAACTTAATCTTTCAGCCGATAGTCATGCCAGCCTGCGGGAGCGGGAACATATTTACCGCCGAACCAGATATTTCCCGGAAGAACGCCTTCAAGCAGTCTTTCATCCAGGTAGTACGATTTTTCATAACCATCTATAGCGCCGCCGGTAGAACTGCTGAACAGTCCGACAACTCCTCTTATGGCCTCGACAAGCGTGCCGCGAAGAATCAATGTATCGCCGGGCGGTGACTGTTCTCTTCTGTCTCCGACGTTTTCGGCGCCCCATCCGCCGCCGCCCACGGTTATAGCGGCTTCGACAATAGTAGGGTCGGGCAGGATTCTGTCAGTCGGTGACGAGCTGTACGCGTTCGCTACTGGGACATAAGTATGTGTTGTTGAACCCCCGGATACATTCATTGGCGGCGAACCATAATCTGCCAAACCCGGGTCAATAACTTTTACAACTCCCTGAGCGATAAGGCCAAGAACATTTGGATTATCCTTGGCAGGCATATCGTTAGGATCACGGGCACCGGCATCAATAATTGAGTCAGCAATCCAGATGTTGCCGGTTGCTACTATTGTGAGTTTTCCCTGCACGACCATCTGGTCCAAGTCCGCACTTCCGAGAATGACATTTCCGTCAACAAAAATCTGGCCGCCCGGATCGCTCTCCTTTCCGGCAAATGTCTGTGTTACATAAGTACTTTCTATTGGATATGGGACACTGGCTTCGGTGTCGGGTTTGTAGTGATACGCGTAAGTATTATATTTTTCATAATTGTCACCGCCGCTGCCCGGAACTATACGATAGTCACGAGCGCCGTTAGGGTATCCACTGACCGTACAATTGTTTGTAATGCGTACCTGATCTCCAAAGAACTCAAGCTGGACGGCGCCGAGCGGGTCGGGATAGGGCACACTTGCTGTACCGACAGGTGTAAACACAAAGGCCGGGTCGGTACTGTCTCTAAAACGATCGACCTTACTCTGGACGGCGGCTTCATCGGTTATTCTCACATCGGGCTGGTCAAAGATTATACCCCCATCGAAAAGTCCCATTACACCACTGTATTTATCCGAAGTTCCGGCGTGACGTGATTCACCCATTTCGACTTTTTTCAGGAACTGAGGGTCTCCGGAAATATAAATGTCCCTCTCTGGTTCTACGTGCCGGTCGTTTATGTGTACAGGTATGTTTATAAGCTCACCGCTTTTGAAGTAAACCGGATTCGTGGATGTTGAGCCGGAAGGAATACGGCACATCCCCATGTCCCATCCGGTTATTTTCTGGACGACAAAGACATCTACAACCCGATTTAATGCCCCGCTATAGCCGGTAGAAAGAATCCTGAAAACCGGTCTGGCCCCAATGAAGTCATGAAATTGAATTTCATAAGCGCAATTACAGTTGCCAAAATCGATGGTCCCTCCTGATGTGCCGTCGGCCAGACCGCTTAAAATATCTGCCTGCTGACTCATCCAGAATATTGCCCTTTCATATCCCGCCTCGGCGGCCAGCATGGATATTGTTTCTCTTTTAAGCTTTGCCGCCCGCACTCGCACTCCAAAGCAGATATATAATAGCCCCGCTCCAAGCAGAGTCAGAACGACAGCCGCAACTATAGCAAGAACAAGTGCATACGCCCTTTTGTTTTTCAAATTCTTTATTTGTTTTGCTGTTTTCATTTTGTTATTCAAAACACGCAAGTTTTATGGCCAGACATTGCGCATCAAGGTGGCGGTTTTTACAGTCAATTCATGTTCCTCGTTCGGGTCATAAAGGTGCATGTCCAGCTTGACGCAGCCTTTTCCATCACCGGCGGCGTTCTTTGTTGTATGGCTGAATACTGCAGACTCGACATTTAGCGCAAGTATTCGAGAGCTTGTGGGTGTTAATTTGTTACCGGAGGCATCGACTCCTCCCGGCGGATAAGGCCCGCGGTCGAGTTTCAACTTATCATCTTCCACATAAAAGAGCAAATATGCAGTGCCTGTTATTGAGGTATCCATAAAACTGTCATTAAGCTCAGCATCCCAGTATCTAAATTCCACCGCATTACCAAAAACCACTTCTTCTGGATCTTCCTCTGATGATGGACGTACAACTTCGTACGTACCCCCATCTTCATCTTTTTTGTACAGCTTATAGTCCGATTTATTCGCCTTTCTGCCTGATATACCGAAGGCTATCATGGTCTCAATAGCGTTTAACCGAACGCCGCTATGGGCATAGTCGAAGGCCTGGTACCAGCCTCGGTTACCGGAAATCAATAAAACGGCTACGGTAAGTAAAACTATAATCGAGGCGACCACACTTATTATTAGCTCGATAAGAGTCATACCCGCTCTAAATTTTCGGCCTGTTTTGTTCATAATCACGTTTGCTTAATCCTCACCTAACCTTGCATAAGTTGTCAGGGTAATTGAAGGGTCATCATCTTCAACATCTTCGGAGCTGAAATTCTTTCGCCACTGGATTTTAACACTGATTTGCTGCAGAGTAACACCTGCGAAAGGATCTGGATTATTCTCAATTGGAACAATCCCAGAGTCGAGCCATAAATGCATTTTAATGCCGTCAACGGTGATAACATAGTAACTATAGTCACCGGCTATCGGTGTTTCAAATCCTACGCCCAGTTCGGTCGCGTCGTAGTTTTGGGGATTGGGTGCTCCGTTTCCTTTCCAGTCTTCGATTAATAGCTGGCCGGCACGCGTAGCAGTCAGCTCCGCATGCGCGGCACGGAAATGCATTGCACCGAGGTACTGATACGCAAGCCCACCGAGGGCTAAAATGGAAACTGCAACCGCAGCTACCAAAGCCTCAATGAGCGTCACACCTTGATTCTGATATCCGGGCTTCCTTTTCATCTTACCAAATTATCCTGAACAGGCTGATTAAACATCGAGTTCAATGTTTTACCCCCTGTTTTCTTCTTCCTTATTCCCAAAACTCCCTTATACCCAAACAAGAACTAAATGTCGAGTGCTCAATTATTTGTTAATTCTAAATTTTAGGGAATCATGGGACCTTTCGTCCATTCACCTGTATGATTCAATTCCCACCACCTAACATGCCAGGTCGTACTCGATGTGTTGCCGGGTGCAAGTGAACCAGAAATAGACGGATTTCTAACTCTGATTGTGTATGTGACGGGATATACACCTGTGCCAGGAACTGCCATAGTTGTAATAATGTAGCAATTTTCATCAAAATATCGTCCGAATAAATCTTCGGCATTGACATAGTCTGTTACAGTAGTACTTACTGGAAGATCCTCTCCTTGTTCGGCATACATCGCCCGAATCGCAGTTGCTATTGTACCTGCTCCTGCTTTACCTTCGGACCATCTGGCCGATTCCAGTCGTGCGGTCATCATGGGAATCAATACCGCAGCCAAAACGGCGACGATTAAAACCACGACCATCAATTCAATCAGTGTAAAACCTTTTTTGTTCCTCATTTTTCGCTTCCTTAAAAAAGACCTGCTTTTATGCTTTTTCTTCTCTACCTGGATTTTAACATCTCCATACGTTTTTTCTTTTAATTGTGAATCCTGCATTGCAAGATGTAACTTTCTTATGTTTTGCGCTTTAGTTTACCTCCTTTCTGTTATATTCAGTGCTAAAAACCATTTATATTTGCATTATTATATACTATTATTATCGGTTATTGTATCAGTGAAAGTTTTACTCTTTCCTGACATTGCCATCGCGATAATTACAATTTATTTGTTTTTTTCACTGGCTTATGGTGATATTTTAATCCTGATGCCGTTTTTATAATTTCTCCTTTTCTTCACAGATCAGATTCTTCGATTCGTAGAAAGGCTTGGGCCATCTCCTGTATATGGTTTTTATCATCCGGCTCGTATGTCGGAAATCTGGAAGATTGGCAGGTATAGAGCCAGAACAATGACTAAAACAATTGCCCCGACGAGAATTATCATGATAGGCTCCAGAAGTGAGGTAATGGTTGATATCAGGGCATCGACTTTTTCTTCATAATAATCGGCGGTTCTGTTGAGTGTTTTCCAGAGCGAGCCGCTTTCTTCACCGGCACGAACCATCTTGATAACCATATTAGGGAAAAAATTCGTTGTTTCCATGCTTAAAAAGATACTTGTCCCGCTGACGATACTCTCCCTGGTCTTTTTTAAGGTTGTGTTGATAACATCATTTGGCGTAATTTCGGTAAGAATCTCGAATGATTCCAGCACGGGAACTCCGCCTCTGAGCAGATTGGACGTTGTCCTGCAGAACGTGGCGATAAAGGCCTGTTTAATCAGCTTGCCGAATAAAGGCACCCGCAAAAAGAGCCTGGAACATAGATTGTGGATAATTCCGGAACTTTTATAGAGCACGACCGATAAAATCATCAGTAGCAGTATTGCACCTATGAAGTAGTACCAATTGGCGGCCAATATATTATAGACGCCTATGAATGTCTGTGTAAAGGCAGGCAGGTTCTGCTCGCCGAATCGCTCAAACATTACAGTGAATCGCGGAATGACCAGAGTCATAATAATGGTAACTACAACAATTACAAATCCGAATACGAAAGCCGGATAGGTTATCGCTTTTTTTACCTTGCGTGCGAGCCTGTCGCGGTCGGTGTAGTATTCGGCTACCCGGTGAAACGCTGCCGCAATGTTGCCGCCTGTCTCGCCGGCTATAACCAGCGAGCAGACAAGCTTATTGAAAACTTCCGGATATTCCACCATGCTATCGGAAAAGTTTTTGCCCCTTTCGACTCTTTCGAGCATCTGCCGCAGGATTTTCTGGAGTCTTGCGTTTTCCATGTCTTCTGCGATAGCTTCCAGGGATTCGACGATTGTGATTCCGCCCTCGACCATGGTTGTTAGCTGCCAGAAAACAGCCGCCAATTCGGCTGAGCGGATTCTCTGGAAGGCCGGCATGTGCAGCTTTTTCGTGGTGTCAATGGAGACCGCATCAACAGAAACCGGAGTACAATCCTGGTCACGAAGCCAGCCGATAACGTCTGTTTCGGAAGCGGCTTTGGTCATCCCTTCCTTAATTTGACCTGAATAGTCCCGAGCTACATATTTAAAAGTAATCACGTACCTAACCCCTGAATTTAAAATCTATATCGGAATATCTATATTGTTTTGCTTATTCTTTCTCAACAAAAGTTGCGCTAAGCACCTCTTCGGCGGTAGTCAAACCGGCCAAAACTCTGCTTATACCACTTTCAAATAGCCCGTTATAGCCTTTTCTACGGGAAATTTCGCGAATTTTTGATTCGTTGGCGCCCGCAATGAGCTCTGCCCGAATCTCCTTGTCCACAACGAGGAACTCAAATATGGGTAATCGACCTAAATATCCCGTATGTCCACAGGTGTTGCATCCTTTGCCGTGATAAAAAACTGCGTCTTTTGCTATATTATTATTTATTTTCAAACGTCGGAGGATGTCGTCATCCATCTTGACTGGCTCTTTGCAGCGGTCGCAAATCCGACGGACCAGACGCTGAGCAATAATCATATTGACCGTCGAGGCCAGCAGATACGGTTCGACTCCCATATAGACCATCCTGCTGAATGCGCTTGGAGCATCGTTCGTATGGAATGTGCTCAAAACCAGATGGCCGGTCAGGGATGCTTTAATCGCGATATCGATTGTTTCCTTGTCTCGGATTTCGCCGATGAAGATTATGTCCGGGTCCTGCCTGAGAATCGCCCGTAACGATAAGCCGAAGTCGAGTTCGATTTCCGGTTTTACCTGAATCTGGTTTATTCCCGCAAGACGGTATTCTACCGGGTCTTCTACCGTTGTAATATTTTTTCTCGGGTCCTTGATGTAATTGAGGGCCGAGTACAAGGTTGTGCTTTTGCCGCTACCGGTCGGGCCGGTGACGATAATAATCCCATGCGGCTGCCTGAGATTGTCTTTAAGCTCCTGAAGAAGTGATGTCTCGAATCCCAACTGGTCGAGGTTATGGTTTATAGCCGCCGAGTCCAGGATACGCATAACTACTTTTTCGCCGTAGATGGTCGGTATGACCGAGACTCGAACATCGATGTCTCTGCCCGGAGCTTTTATTCTGAATCTGCCGTCCTGCGGAAGTCGACGTTCGGCGATGTCCATTTTTGAAAGGATTTTAATTCTGGTCGATACGGCAGCCTGCATTTTTCGCGGCGGCGGTACCATGTCGCGAAGCACGCCGTCGATTCGCATGCGAATTACCATTGAATTTTCCTGTGGTTCGACATGGATATCACTTGCCCGGCTTTTAACCGACTGTCGAAGCAGCAGGTCGACAAACCGAATCACCGGGGCCCGCGTTGCGGCTTCCTCAACGCTTATGTCCGCTTCCAGAGCGTGTTCCAGTACTTCGTCCTGCTCGACTTCTTCATCATCGACTTCCAGTTCAACAAGATCGCGAAGCCTCTGCTCGTCGACGTCGGAGCCGTGGTAAACGACATCCAGAGCGTGGTTGATGTCGCGAAGTGAGCTGAGAACGGGCTTGACCTCACGACCGGTTTTTACTGTGATTGTATCGGTGGCGATAATGTCGAGCGGGTCAGCCATGGCCACCGTCAGCCTGTTGTCTTTTTGGCCGATTGCTACAAGAGAGAATCGCTTGGCTATCGCTTCCGGCACAAGGCGTGCAGCGCTCATGTCTATTTCGCTTACGTCAAGATGAACAAATTCCGTCGAGAGATGCTCGGCTAAAGCGCTTTTGACCGCTTCGTCACTGAGTATCTTGAGCCTGATTAAAACTTCTCCGAGACGCCCGCCCCGGCTACGCTGCTCGTTTAATGCTTCGTTTAAATCTTTGCTGTTCAACATCCCTTTGGATAAAAGTAACTCGCCAAAGCGCATGTTGGACTTCTTTTGGTTTGTCTGTGTTCTATCACCCGATGTAATCATTAGATCCTCCTACGATTTCCGTTGTGCGAGGTTCATTGGATTCATGCAATTCAGCAAAGGCTTGGTTCGGTTTGGTATCACAGAATTTGAATCTGTATTCTTTTAGAGATTCTGAGATCAAACAACCGAGACATGTAGGTAAAAAAAGAACACTACCACCTGTTGCCTGCAACATCCCTGCATGCTGTATTACAGGCAATGATAGTGACATCAACGCCGACCACAAATCCGTTTTCCTTAACAGCATCTTTTATGCCCCCCTTTGATATCATACACAACTATCCTGCGTATTATCTCTCGGCAACCCTTCTGCGCAGATCCGAAGGGAAACCTTCTCCCACTGTTTAACTTTGGTATTATACAAAAACGATAATAAAACGTCAAGGGAAAACATGCTTTATCAGTGCTGATAAGTCCGTTTTCGGCGGAGAATTGAATATCCGGGTGATAAATACAGGATATAAATAGATAGTTCCGATAAAGAGGTATTTATTAGAACCGGAATAATAACTGTAGCTTTTTGTCATCGGCGGTCGGGAGATTATGTCCGATATAATGAGTTGTTACTATGGCGTGGCAGCGTGCGTTTTATTAGAATTGCCGTCAAGGCGGGTTAAAATTTTTTTTTCAAAATGTCAAATGTCATCTTGTGCTACCCCTTTTGCTCGGAGTAATAGTGTTGGGCGGTTGTTTATTCCTGGACAGTAGTGTCATATCGAACGCCGTAGGGTACAGGCACGGGGACGGGGACAGTCGTTCCGTGGTCACCGGCGGTCTGACGGGAAGAATCGACGGCGATAAAGGCCGTATATGCCGACATCAGGCCGTACTCAAGAGCTACCTGCTTAATCTTTTCCGGCAGCTCCGGATTGTTATCGTATGTTGTCTGATTAGCCAAAGTCTCAATCTTCTTGCGGGCCCAGACACAGGCGATGCCCGTATGCGTGTTATCTGAATCACTGAGATTAACGGGGATTGCAATTTCCTGGTTCAGGTTGCCGACTTTGCCGGTGACGCGTATCGTTGTATTGCGTTTACCCTCGAATCTGCCGGTTAAGATTACAGGCCTGCCGACGAACAGATCGGGAATCGTCCCGGGGTAAACATCGGTGACTTTCAGGTTTCCCCAGTCAATTGTTACATCGACAAGTGCGGGATGGCTGATACGCTCATAGAATAAATCGACAACTTCACCGGCACTTTCATCAAGACCGATATAAGCGACGGCTCCCTTACCGAGTTTGGCTATTCTGTCGAGCAGGTATCGATTGACGGATGGGCCGACGCCGAAGCTGAAAATCCGGCTGGCGCCGAGGCGATTATGAATTTCACCTAAGATCTCTGCTTCGTTGCCGATGTAGCCGTCGGTCATAAATGAGATCAGGCGAAATCTCTTCGGGTCGTGCGGGAAATCAAGGGCCGCTTTAATACCTTCAATCATCATCGTACCGCCGCTACCTTCGAGGGATTCGACATATTTGAGTCCCCTGTGTATATTATCCGGTGTTGCAGGCATGGGATCCGGGCCAAGCTGGGATGCATTATTGGAAAAGCGAATTATTTGAAACGTATCGTCCGGCTGCAATTGTTTTAGGGCACGTGTTATGGCGTCTTTTGCCTTTTTAATCGGTTTGCCGCGCATGCTTCCGGAACAATCCAGCACAAAAATCATCTCCATCGGAGCACGCTTGAGATATGAAAGGTTCTCCGGCGGATATAACATCAGTGTAAAGAATCCGCCTCGATTGTCGCTATGTGTCACCAGGGCGGATTTGATGGTTTTACCTGCAACCTTATAACGAAGGACGAAATCCTTGTTGGGGATACTGTCGAGACTGCTGAGTTTGACAGTCCGTCTTTCTGGAGTGATTTTGCTGTTTTTTATGACATGGCTGGAGCAGGTTATCTCCTCGATTTCCACACCGGCGTCTATATCGACTGCAAGTGATATATCATGTCCGCTGCGCTGGCCGGGTTTTAGATATTGCACTTCGGTCTTCTGGCCGGAGATTCCCGTTTTGCTGTGTGCTACGGCGCCGACACCGTCTGTATAACCAGGAGGGTTGAATCGCGGCCCGACAACCATCGGGAAAACAAACTCGTACCAGCCGTCCACGTATGCCAGGGTATTGAAATATTTAATATTAACGTCGATTTGCTTGTTTGGCTCGATATTAGCGACCTTTTGGGTGAAAATGTTCGGCCGTTCCTGTGTTAAAAGCGCCGCGACGTATCCCTGTTTTCTGGCCTCCTTATAAATTCTTTCCGCCTCCCGGCGTTCACGGATGATTCCGCGAATCTTACGCTCGCCTATTATCATTATAAATTCATTAACCGCTGCATTCTGCGGCAGTGGAAATACATATACAGCTTCAATCTTTTCATCGTATGGATTGTGGAACTGCTGCGTCACTTCCACGGTGGCGATATAGCCGCTGATTTGGCCTTTGACATCGGTATGTTTGAGCGGCAGGGGGATTTCCTTTTCCTCTTCAGGCAGCTTAGCCAGCATAGCCCCGGAGCCGGGAGTATCCTCATCTTTCACAATTCTTCCAGTTTCGGCTTTCGCTATTACCCATATCTCATCGGCCGTGATGTTCAGCAATTCCACAGGAACTTGTTTTTGTGGGAAATAATGTGTTTGACCGGTTATTCCGGCTTGAATCTTTCTTATAGGTGCAAGACTGCTTGTTCTTCTGCCTCTGTCCCTAATACCACTGCCGTATCCTCCCATACCGATGTGTTCACTTTCACCCTCTCTCTGGAAATAAGATAAATCACTCTTTCTAAGCTGGGAGCCGGTAGTGTATGGTTCAGCGATTATTGGTTTATCGGCCGGACCGGGTTCTCTGCCTGTAACAGTAACGGGTTTTTGCAGTGCCGTTGTTACTGAGACACTTTGTTCTTCATTTTCCTTGTCTTTGGTTAGCTGACTTAGGGATTCATCACGTCTTATCAGCGTTTCATCTTCGACTTGCTGTGGTGCTTCTGTTTTGCCTTCCTGTCGGGATGAGCAGCCTGTGATGAAATAACCGATTAGTGTTGTTCCAATAGTGCCTAATATAATTGATGTTATGATTATTTTCTTTTTCACTTTTGCTCTCCTTTTTCGAGTGTGATTTTAGCGGGGATTTCGTTTCCGTTTTCATCGGCGGCGACGGTAAGCTCGACTTCGTATTCCGGCTCGGCATCGCCGATGATTTGCAACTGGATAGATGTTATACGAGTTCGGCCTTTCGGCAGGTTTTTATCTGTGCTAAAAGCTGCGATGATAATTCTGTCATTGGCCAGAGCTGCTGGGTCGTAGTATGGCGGCTCCTCAAAAGCCGGGTGCTCTCCATTTTCTATGCCGACTATTTTGACACCCGCCTTCGCGGGTGCATGCTTGCCAGCGGTTGCTTTTAACTCGAATTGATAGGCGGCTAAAGCCTGTTTGCCGGAATCGATATAAATATGCAGCGGTTCAAAACGGACTTTTTGTTGAGCGGTGGTTTCGTATTGATTAGACTGCTGAGCTAACACCGGAACTATCAAAGATATACTTATCAGAATAATTACAGTTGTAGTTCTCATTATAGAACTCCTTTGTCCAGACTGACGGCAGCAAGGGCTATAGAATCGACGTCGTCTTGATTAATTATTCCGTCGCCGTTCATATCCAGGTTTGTATCAACATAGGTGGCTGATTCGATATGACGAGCTAATTTAAAGGCATCGAGAATATCCACACGACCACTTTTATCTATATCATAACTTACGGTTTGGGCAAAATAAGTGACAGGCGCTTGTTTTTTTGGTTTCTTTGAAAGGTCCAGACTAAATGCAAATAAAACGACGGCCGCAGTGGCTGCGGCTATACCGATTCGACGGATAATTCTGTTACGTTTTTGTCGGCGGAGAAGTTTATTGGAGGCTTTATCAAGAATTGCCCTGTCAACTTCAGGAGGTATCGAATACTGAGGTTTGAATAGATTGTTTAAGTCCGCTTTGAGTTTCGGTGAAACCTTCAGGCTCGAATCCTCGTTGTATTGTTCATTTTTTGCGTTCATAATTGTTGCTCCAATATCTTAAGCAAGCAAGTAAGACAAAAAGTTCCGGAATTTTAAGAAAATATCGAAAAATTGGGTTCCTTTTCATTTTGGCCAAATGTCGTATTTTTTTTAATCTTTTTATCTCAAAGAACTTGCGCTTTATTGCCTATATTAACATTGGCTTCGTTTGGCTTCGTTTTGGGTTTGTCAATCTGGGATAAATTTTCTGGTCACCCTTTGCCAAATGCTAATATTTGCCATAATCTTTTTATTTCAAAGAGCTTATATTCTTTTAAGCTATACGCAGCGCGCCGAACTCAATACGAAAAGATTGGGTTCGTTTTGAAAAAAAAGGTCGATTTGTAGAGAGTTCTCTACACTTGTCGAACAGGTTTGGTATATGCGTTGATGCGTATATGCGTTAATAGGTGCATATTTTAGCTGATATACTCTTTTATTCATTTACTCCCCCAAGATAATGATGATTTCCCACGAAGTTGATTGTTATTAATTATTGTATGTTATATATTTAAGATTCATATATATTAGTTTTATATATAATATATTGAAATCTATTTTCTGGCAAGGAAATTCCAGAAAAAACATGAAAGAATGAATAGTTCTCTGGAAAATTTTATTCGAGGAAATAATCTTTTGTTCGGCTGTCCTGGCGCAATGCTTCTAATGCTCTATATAATCTTGACTTAACTGTACCTATAGGGATATTTAGAGCAGTTGCGATTTCCTGCAGGCTCATATCATCGACAAACCGCATTAAAAGGACCTCTCGCTGCTCCTGGGGTAAAACATTTAGTACAGCAGCTAATTCATAGCGATTTTCTGTAGATTCTGTCGAAATTGGGGTGGAGATTTCGGCCGAATTATCTTCATCGAGCTGGGATTGGCGTTTTTTTCGACCAATATTTATTGCAAGGTGCTTTACAGCCGGATAGAGGAAGGCTGTCATAGATGCTTTTAGTTCGAAACCTGGAAATTTACCTAAAAGGTATATAAAAGTTTCCTGAAGAACATCGAGCGCATCTGTGCGGTCGCCGGTAAATCGCCATGCCAGGTTATAAACCCAATCTCTATATCGATAATAGAGGATTTCGAAGGCTTCGGAATCGCCATTATTTATAAATTCAACCAGTTCCTGATCCGATTCCATTTAGAATTTGGTAATTATAAAAGTTTTTGCACCAAATAACAGTTGTTACAATGGTGCAGATGAACGTTGAAACCTTTGAAAAACTCATTAAAACCGAGAATTCGGCAAGACTGTACTTTAGAAAAAAGTGCTATAAAAAAACGCGAATTTTTTGCACGCGTTGTCATAGCACTAAAATCTACAGAATCGCAGGCAAAAAATACCGTTGTAAGCAATGTAAATATACGTTCCATGATTTTACAAACAGATGGATAAATAAACTTAGATGCTCTTTGAAAACATGGCTGTGGCTGATAAAACTCTTCGAGCTGGAAGTATGCGCCCTTCGGGCGGCTGTTCAGTGTAAAATAAGCTACCCAACTACCCTGAAAGCTTATGAGCTGATCCGATACTCTATCCTTGCATCGGCTCAGGATGGACAGGATCTTCTTGGCGGCGAGATAGAAATTGACGAATCCTATTTTGGTGGCAGACGCAAGGGTAAGCGTGGACGCGGAGCTGCCTCTAAAGTGCCTGTATTTGGTATTTACGAGCGAAATGGGGTTGTTAAGGTAGAGGTTGTCAAAGACGTAACGGCAAGGTCTTTGCTGGATATGACAATTAAAACCGTCCGTCGAGGTTCGGTTATTTACACTGACAAATTCAGGAGCTATGACACTTTGATGTTCTGTGGTTACAGGCATCTTAGAGTCGATCATGGTAAGAAATTTGTCACCGGCAAAGTATACATTAACGGTCTTGAGGGTTTTTGGAGTTACGCCAAACAAAGACTGATAAAATTTCACGGCGTATCGAAGCAAAAGTTTCCTTTGTACTTGAAAGAAATGGAATTTAGATATAATAATCGTGACCATGATTTGTTTGAATTATTAGCTGAAAATATCGTTAGTTTTGTGCCATTTCTTTTATAATTACCTAGAATTTTATCCCGCTGGAAACGCACTAAAGCTATATTATTAGTCCATCGTGCTATTCGATTCTGCCAGTTTAGCCTTATAAAGCTCTCTTTTCAATAGATTAAGACGTTAAAGGCCGCACCTTGTGCGCTGGATTTTAGGAAAAACTCATTTTTCAGTATAAAATATAATGGCTGGAGATAAGAAAAATGAGTTTTATGGAGTATCTACATGTAAAAATAGACCAAAGATGTAAAAATGAACATTAATGGGCGATTCTTTTGAATTTACCTAAAGTGAAAAACTATGCCTGCCGATATTAAAATAGCTCAAAAGAAAATGATATTTTCTCCCCTCCGGAAAACATCGAGTAGAGAACAAGTTACTCGATGTTTTCTTTTTTTAAATCATCAAACAGAATGAACGACTTAACACTCATTTTTTAGATTCCTGTTATACAAATGAGATACCTAAATCACACCTGAGTAATGTTATTTGACCTAAATTTGATTTAGTTTTTTTTCTCGCAGTCATGTTTCAATTTATGAAGGTTAACATAACTCTCTTTGAAAGCTTGAAATAGGGAATCCAGATAGCGGCTGCAATTCCCTGAGCAATGAAGTTGTTGGCTCTGAGTAGGCTAATTAAAAACAACTCATCGGTGGAACCTAATATCAGGATACCCCAAATGAAAAGAATCAAGGAAGCTACTGTGCGCGAAATCATAAATCGGATGAAATTATTTGGTAGCGTACGTTTCTTTTTGAAGAACTGCACTGCGAGTACGCACAACCATACCAACAATGCAGCGTTTACGATCAAAGAAGGCATTGAGTATGCTGCATAGTTGACATCGAATGAAGAGAGACTTATTAAAAGGCCGATTATGCCAAGAAAGGGGCTCAAGACCAAGCCGATTGCTGGGAGAATAAGCCATCCTCCAATTCCAGAAAGATGTTGGTATGAGGAGATGTCGATGAGATTAGTTGTCACGTGTTTGTCACCTTCAAAAATTTCTACAATTGGTCCGCTGCTTTTCCTGACAAGAGCCGTGATTCCTGAAATGATAAAGCTTGCCAATCCGCAAGTAATCGCCACAATTTGAGAAATCGCCCAAGGATCGTTCCATTGTGAGAGTAGGTAGATAAGCAAGCCCTCTACCAGAGGTAGTGAGGCGGCTCTCAAAGGGCACCAGCCTGCATGGGCACGCAAAACAGAATCAAGGACAATGAAGGCGGGAAAGAGAAAAAAATACGATAATATACCTATCGCATTAGCAAGTTCCCCATAGGGTCTCAATCCAACAATTACTCCGAAGGCGGCTGAAAGGGCTAAGGTAAGCAGATACACTTTCAAAACGTTTTGTCGCCACCAATTGGAGGCTGTCGAAAATTTCATATTCGGTTCTTTTTTGACCTCTTGCCGAACTGCGTACTAATTGTTTTTCTGTTAAGTTTTGTCGAGTGGATTTTTTATCTAAAAAATCTTTGTGTCCTTTTAATAAGAATTAAACGCAAAAGGCGATACTGGGGTTGTCACCAAGCCTGTCGAATCAGTTATTAGATTCTAACATCTTAATTTCCTTCACCTTTAGAAGCAAATGCTTCTTACTTTCGAACTCGGAAGGAAAAAAGTTAATCTTAGTCAATTCTCCCAACGTTCCAATTACCTCATATTCTTTATCTTGTTGAAAATAGATAGTCTCGCCGTTTTCAATCTGCAAAGCACTACTTCCCTCGCTTCCTTCTGGAATTAAATAGAATCCGTTCTTCTCGGGATAAGGGAGGCTTTTCATATTTTTATTGAAATGTGTCTTAGCTGAGAAGTCGAGAATGAAAATCTTGTCTTCGTATTCTATACCTTGCTTTAAAGTGTATCCCTTATCTTTGGTCCTTAATATCTGGTTTGAGATTTTTCCTTTTATAGTTTCAACGGGCCGCCTTTGACATGAAGATAGCGATACGAAAAGAATTGATAAAAACAATCCTATAATAGTATATGGTTTCATGATAAATACAATTAATCAAGCCATAGAACTCAAATATCTTACGTCCGTCTGCTTTTGTCAATTAAGATAATATTTTTCTTTGGAGATGTCAAAACAATTTTTCAGACGAGAATAAGGCAAAAGTAGAAAAGAAAAAACAGGTTTCTCGATGCAGTCGAGATTCCGCAGTTTTACATTTTTCATTTTGACTTTTGCATTTAGTAACTTACCACTGGGCTTCGATGTATGGTCCTGCGGGACCTTCGGGGATTTTTTTTGGTCTTGATTTTAGAATAGCTTCTGCGACGGAAATGTCACTTTGTCTGGTGATTTTAATATTGGAGGCATCCGTCTCGACGATTGTCACTTTCTGCCCTAATGCTTCGATGAGTTGGGAATCATCGCTGATTGTTCCGGAATCAAGATTTTTTAGATTGTCATACGCTTTGTTAAGTAGGTCGGCGGAAAAAACCTGCGGCGTCTGGGCTTCGTAGAGATTGCTCCTGTCGACAGTTTTGGATATGATATTGTCTTTAGCTTCTTTAATCGTCGCCGTGACCGGGCAGGCGGGTATTGCAGCTTTACTTTTGGCCGCTTCGGAAATGACACTGCCGATTAATTTCTCTGTGACACAGCATCGGCAGGCATCGTGGACGGCGACAAGGTCGATATCGTTTTTGACAAGCTCAAGCCCCTTTTGAACGGTGTCGAAACGCTCGGCGCCGCCGAAGAATATTGAGACGTTGAAAAATTTCAGGTTGGGTCCCCACTTAACGCTGACCAGTTCCTCGTCCTCTTTGGCTATACCTAAAAGGACCTGTTTGACGTCATCACGTTGTGCGAACAGTTCGAGGCTTCGCAGAAAAACCGCCCGTCCGGCCACATCGACGAATGCCTTTTTTCTCTTTCCGCCGAATCTACTGCCGGCTCCGGCGGCACAAATGATTGCAGCAACGTTTTTACTCATAATTCAATGTTATGTCTCAAAAAGTTAATTAAAACGAATTGATTGTCATTCTGAACAGAGTGAAGAATCTCTTTCTCAATTAGAATCCCAGATGTTTCGCTCTGCTCAACATGACAGCAACAGAGAAATCTATTTTTTATCAGATTTCTCGACTACAGCCCTTCGGGCTTTCGCTCGAAATGACAGGACTATTACTTACCGAGCTTTTCTATCATCTCTTGGACCTCTTCGGTCCCTTCGTCGTAGAATTTCTGTTCATCCGGTGCCAGGTGCTTGAGCAGTTTTAGGAACTCGCCTGCATGCACTCGCTCTTCATCTGCGATATCTATAAGAACTTCCTTTGCTAACTTATCGTCGGTTGACTCGGCTAATTGCATGTAAAGCTGGACCGCTTCATATTCGGCTGCAATCATAAAACGTATAGCACGAATCAGTTCAGATTTTGTGACATTACGATCGGCTTTCATTCCCGAAAACGGGCTTCCAAATTCTGGCATAATAAACTCCTTTCAAATCTTGTTTTGTTGTGATTTAACGAATATAAACCATAGCCTGCTGATTTTTCAACAATCAATCTAACAGATTACAAAATTATTCCCGTTTCAGCGTACCTTGGTGCTTCTATTCTCTAAAGAGCACAGCTTCCCGTTCAAACCACTTTGTGCAAAATAAAAGCAGAATACCTGCGATAACCACACTTGAACCGAGAATGGCGAAAAGCATGTTATAGTTCATAGTGCCTTTTATAAGCTCCTTGATTGCAAGCGAAATGTTCGTTATCGGCACCATGGCCCAATACCAGTCGAGCTTTACAATCGGAAGCATTGCAATAAACGCCGGGATGATAGCCAGGAAATTGAGCGGGCCGCAATACGAGCTGGCTTCTTTGAAGCTCTTGGCATAGATTGAAATGCTTAGCAGTAAAGAGGCGAAAATTGCAGCCGTCGGGATTAGCATCGCTGCGATTAGCACCAAATCAAGCACACTCACCGAGGCGAAGACGTCGTGCAGTTCTAATTCGCCCGGGATTTGCTTTACTTTTATCGTCAGCATGATTCCAATACTTGTAAGGCTCAGCAGAGCCGCGGTGACGCCGGTTGTGAAAACAACGAAGAATTTGCCCAGTACAATTTGATAGCGTTGGATTGGTGCAAGCAGGAGAGTTTCCAATGTCCCGCGTTCCTTTTCCCCGGCGCCGAGGTCTATCGCCGGATACATTGCTCCCAAAAGACAGAAAATGATGAACATATATGGAAGAATCCCTCCCATACGTTCGCCGAGTATCTCTCGCATATCGGCCGTGCCTTTTTCTTCAATGGTTATAGGATTTATGAGATTCTCCTGCTTTTTTGAAGTATCCAGACCGAAGCCGGCCAGTCGATTCGCCCTAAACTTCTTGCCGACTTTTTGGATAATATCGCCGGCCCGATTCCGGACCATACTGGTGACTGAGGCGTTGTTGTAATAAAGCTTCACGGAGACTTGTTCACCATCTTCAAGTTGTTCGCGGGCTTTCTCCGGTATAACCAAGGCGAATTTGATTTTGTTCTGTTCGATTGCAGATGCTATTTCATCCATGCTTGAGAGAGTGACATTCCTAAATCCAGTTTCTTCGGTGAATTCATCGGCCAGCTCAGGCAGATGTTCGGCACCGAAAATAGCGAAGGTGAGAATTTCGGTCTTGGCTTTTTCCTCCGCTTTTATCATAAAGCCAATCAGAAGATTCATCAATAGTGGTACCAAAACGGTAGGCATTACCAGCATAAAGACTAGAGTTCTTCTGTCACGCAGGACTTCTTTCATTTCTTTAAGATATATTGTGAGAATATTAATCAACATTGTTCGTCTCTGCCGAGTTTATCAGTGCAAGAAATGCCTTGTCCATATAGGTCTGGCCGGTTACAGAACGCATTTGTTCGACGCTTCCATCAAAGCATAGCCGGCCTTTATGAAGGACTACAATCTTGTCACAGAGCCTGTCCACTTCGTGCATGTGATGTGTACAAAAGATGACGGTTTTACCCTGATTTTTACATGATTCTATGAATTTCAGGATAGCTTCAGCGGCAGCCACATCGAGTCCTGTTGTCGGCTCGTCGAACATGATAATATCAGGCTCATGGATGAGCGTTCGGGCGATTGAGACTTTCTGCTTCATACCGGAGGATAGCGAATCGTTGCGTTTATCAACGAAATCGGTCATTTCCAAAACGTTGAACAGTTCATCCATACGCCTGTGAATTCCGTCGGAATCCAGGCCGTGTAACTTCCCGTAATATTTAATCATCTCACGGGCGGTCAGACGGCCATACAGTCCGGTGTTGTCGGATAGAAAACCGATTTTTTTTCGTACTTTAAGGGGATTTTCGACTAAATCTACTCCGTCGAATGTTGCCGTCCCCTGGCTGGGTTTTAGTGCAGTTGATAGCATTCGCAGCAGGGTTGTTTTCCCCGCGCCGTTTGGACCGAGGAGACCTAAAATATTGCCGTTTTCGGCACAGAAACTCACATCTCTGACCGCGAAAAACTTTCTGCCGCCTTCGAGTTTTTGTAGCAATCCGCGAAGATTTCGGGCCTTTTTTCTGCGTTCTCTGAATGACTTGCTTAATCCACGAATTTCCACCATTATTTATCATTGCCCTCAGATTAAAATTCGATACCTCGTCTTGCAGGGATGCCCTTATCGAAGGGGTGCTTGATATTCTTCATTTCGGTCACAAGGTCCGCCATTTCGATTAATTCTTTTGAAGCATTCCTGCCGGTCAGTACAATTTCGACTCCGGTAGCTCTTTTATCAATAATACGTTTGACATCTTCGAATTTTGCAAGATTTTTCGAAAGGCAGAATACAATCTCATCCAGTATCAGGACATCATAAAATCTTTTCTCAGCCGTTTGGGCTATTCTTTTAAGAACCTCGCTGATTTCAGCCTGAACCGTAGCGACCGCCTGCTTGTCTTCGAGTGATTTGGACACGTCCCAGGGCACATCAAGCGCTTCGATTCTTATCCTGACAGCCCCTAATTGAAGTGCGAAACGCTCGCCGATATCGAGAGACGGGGGTTTGAGAAATTGATATATCAGAACCTTATTGCCTTGTCCGGCGGCACGCAGTGCCAGTCCGAAGGCAGCAGTGGTCTTGCCTTTTCCATCGCCGGTGTATATCTGAACAAGTCCTTTTTCCAGCATATTTCTAAGCTCGTATCTCTTAAATCTTTTTGGCAACACAATAATCACAAGCTTATGCAGCGTCAAAGCAAAAATCAGCAGCCAGAGCAAATTGAAAATGGGCTTACGGAGCACTATAGCGTTGTTAAGATTGCAAACTTGATATCGATTTCTGCATTAATCTTTTTACAGTATCTGTGGTTTTTTATATTCATGTTCTTTTTCTGAACCAGAGAATCCCTTTTATATAGCTGTAATCTGCGATTTATGTGTTTTATAGCATCTCAGTAAAACTTGGTAACCGTTCCTTTATATTCGGATACGACGTCGCGGCTTAAAGTACATTTAATGTTATCTTTAGCTATATCTTTTGGAAAGCTCAATTTGAACCGTCATAAATCCGTAAAAAATGGTCATTTTTTAGCATCTTACGCCTGTTTTAATAAGGTAGTTTTTTGTCTTTAGTCCTAAAACTGCGGACAGTAATGTAATTAATCCCATGATAGTCGGAAATCAGGATTGCTCCTGCGAAACTTGTGCATTAAAATATTGACAAACCAGGGATAATTTAGTATCATAACGTAATTAAAACAATGGAGATGTGGTGAGAAAGAAGAATCATCAATGGGGAATAATTCACTACTAATACGTAGGGAGGCAGGTGTAATTTTTAAGAGCGCACAAGAAGAATGTGCACGTGTTGTTGCAGAGTCAGGAATCGTGCTGATTTTCTACGACAACCCACGGGGACGGAGTCTAACTAATCGCCGTTGTTTATAGTTATATGAACATAAGGAATACATTGTTAAATCCGGAAGTGTAATTTATATCGAAGGCAGTTTAAATCAAAGCTGTCGAAAAAAATAATCTGAGGGTCTGATGAAAACGTACGTGACAGTTTACTTTGGGACGGCGCTGGTGGCGATGTTTCTTGTTCCGATTATTTCGCGACTGGCTAAAAGATATCGTTTCGTTGATTCCCCCGGACCTCGTAAGGTGCATCGAACTCCCATCCCGCATATAGGTGGAATTGTTTTTATTGTATCGACACTTTCACTCATACTGCCTCTGTTCTTTCTTAATAATGACATTGGTCGGTCTTTCAGGGAGGCACGAACCGAGTTCATCGCACTTTTAGCAGGAGCCAGTTTTATATTTGTGGTAGGTTTGATTGATGATCTGCGTACCGTACGACCCAATATTAAATTGTTGTGTATAGTTGGTGCTTCACTTGTTGTCTGTGCGTCGGGGGCGACTATACGTTCAATCTCTTTTGGTCCATGGTTCGAGCTGGAATTTGGGTGGTTGGCGTGGCCGCTGGCGGTAATTTGGATAACAACTATAACAATAGGCATGAATTTTATCGATGGTCTTGACGGTCTCGCCGGTGGGATAGCTGCTATTGTGTGCGGTACGATTTTAGTTCTGGCTCTTTGGAGTTCTCAGACAGCGATTGCGGTATTGATGCTTGCGCTTTTGGGCAGTGTGACTGGATTTCTATTCTTTAACTTCCACCCAGCCAAGATTTTTATGGGTGACAGCGGTTCAATGTTTCTTGGTTTCATGATAGGAGCCGGTAGCCTTGTATGCCAGGCTAAGACTTGCACGCTGGTGGGACTGGCTCTTCCGTTTCTGGCTTTAGGCGTACCAATTTTCGATATGGCATACGCAGTAATTCGCCGTCATTTTTTCGAGAGGCGTTCGTTGTTTACTCCCGACCGAAGTCATCTGCACCATCATTTACTGGATCTTGGATTGCGCCAGGGTGCTGTGGTTATAATTATCTATTCGATGACTGCTATCAGCGCCAGCATAGGTTTGTTTATGTTGACCGTTGGCGCGGGATGGTCCGGGTGCCTGTTTGCAATCGGGCTATTGTTATTATTTTCAATGTTTGTGTATCTGTATAGAGATTATTATCACAAGATAAGGTTGGCCTTGAAGCGCAACAGGATAATTACACGCGAAGCCAGAGAAATAAAACGTAGTTTCGAAAATGCCCAGGTAAGAATGCTTGAATCCAGGTCGTTTAAGGCATGGTGGGAGACGGTCTGTGACATGGGCCAAAAAATGCATTTCCATAGTATCGGATTATGGCATAATCGAAACGGCTGTTCCGTCAATGTGCGCGAATGGAAAGCATCGAAATCAACAAAAGAAAAGTTGTTAAAGATTATATTCACACTAAATGGGCGAGATACTACTGAATGGGAGATGAGAGTAAAAATTTTGATAAATAGTTATCTTGAGCTGAGTGCAAGACAGGCCATGCTGTTGGCCAGGCTGATGGATGAATTTCCGCCTCCGGAAGAGGAATCTGAAGAATTTGAGCAGTCCAAAGATGCTGACTCTGCAGACATACAAATTAAAAAGATGCCTGATTATGTACCAATGCCTCTTAGCATAATAGGGATTCCAGTGGTACCATTTGAGTCATACAGTCAGAGTCTCGAGTGCATCGAGAAGTTAATTGATTCGAATAAGAAATCCTTTTGCGTCGCTATTAATCCTGTAAAAATCTATCACGCCCTGCAAAAACCAGAATTGCTGAAAATTCTGCAGCAGGCAGATATAGGTATCTGCGATGGTGTAGGTATTTCGATCACTTCAAGGATACTTAACGGAAAAAGTATCAAACGATGTACCGGCTGTGATTTATTTTTCAAACTTCTTTCTTTGGCATCCAGAAAAGGGTGGGGCGTTTATATGTTGGGAGCTTCCGCGCAATCCAATGCCAAAGCGCGCTTGAAACTGAAGAAGATGTATCCGAATTTGAAGATTTTAGGCTGGCAGAATGGATATTTCAAGAATTCGGACGCAGTTATCAAACAAATAAATTCCAGCAAGGCAAAATTACTGTTTGTTGCAATGGGCTCACCAAAACAGGAATACTGGATATGGCAGCATCGACAGGCTATAAATGCGAATTTCTGCATGGGTGTGGGAGGCAGTTTTGACATTGCATCAGGCAGTCTTCAAAGGGCTCCCAGATTTTTCCGTGTAACTGGCACCGAATTTTTGTTCCGACTAATGATGGAACCGTTCAAAAGGTGGCATATACAAAAAGTTCTTTTTCCTTATCTCTTTAGGGTGATAGAAAAAAAACTGGTTGATTTTACCATATCTACTGAGGATAGAAAAGACTGAGTACAGCGAAGAAGAACATATCAAGCTAAGGGGAGGTGAGGTAATAGTGGATAATCTAAATGATGAAATTAAACGCGATGGGAATTCGGAAGGTGGCAATCACAATCCGGATCCTATAATGCAGGCAAGTGATGAATCCGGCAATCCTGATGGGGCGGCAAGGCATACGGAAAACACACTTATTACCAAGAAGCCGATACCGTTAAACGATGTGACATTAATGTCTAATCAGTATATGGCAACACAGGGACCGGCGCAAGATGTTAAGTCGGCAAGCGGTATCATCGAGTCAATGTTACGCTATAAATGGATGATTATAGCGATTTTCCTTTTGGTATTTATTCCATCGACTATCGTTATCTGGACGCAGATTGTTCCAAAATATCGAGCAAGGGGAGAAGTGCGGGTTCGACCTATTATCCCGAGTCTGGTTTTTCGAACAGAGGATAATGGAATGATTCCCTTATATAATTCATTTCTCAATACACAGGTTTCCATCATAAGGAGTTTGACGGTTCTTCAACGTGTTTTAGACCAAAAGGAAATTCAGGAGACGGAATGGTATAAGGGAACCCAGAAATCAATTATATCATGGTTACATAAGAAAAAATTGCCTCCCATGGAAAGGCTAAATGATAATTTATCGGTTCGGCCTCGCTCTCGAACCGAGATAATAGATGTCTCATTTATATCAAAGAATACCAAAGATGCCAAGCTTATTATCGATACTGTTTTGGACCAGTATATAAAATATGTTGCGGAAATGTCCAATGCTACCGAAGATAAACTTTATCGCCAATTAGTGGACCAGTACAAGGCTCTGGAAAGTGAAATACAGGGACGAGAGAAGATTATTGCAGAGCTTCGCAGATCACTCGGAACAGAAATTCCACAGGAGCTACTCTCGGATAAGAGGGTTCATTTGGATCAGTCACAGGATCAACTGAATGAACTTCAAAAAAGTATCGCCATATTGGAATGGGAGCGAGAGAAACAGGGATTAATCTCAGGCAAGAGGAGGGATTTGGATCAAACACAGGCTCGTTTAAATGAACTGCGAAAGAAAATTTCCATGTTGGAATGGGAGCATGAGAAATTAGAGGAATTAAAGAACAAAGGTGATATCGTTGACGGCAATGACGTATCCTTTGTATCCGATGCCGAGTTAGGGAGTCTACCAAAATACTATGAGGACACCGAATGGCGAAGACTGGATGTTGCCGCGAAGACACTTCGTCACCAGATTGAAAACAGTGTTTATACTTCCAGACATCCGGATATGATACGGGCGCAAAAGGACCTAAAGTTTGCGGAAGAATTACTTAAACAGCGAGAGATGCAATTGGATAAACAGTGGCAAGACTCACCGGAAGGTGTAGCCGGTTTGCTGGTTGGCGGAGCGAGTGGTCTAAGCTACGAAGAAAGATTGAAATCCCTGGAGTTTCAATTGAATCGGGCACAACATGAGGAAAAACTTTTATTTGAAGAGTATAAGAAAAAACAGATAGAGTTTGATGAATTTTTCAAGACTGCCCAGTTACTCCAGGAAGAAAATAACGAACTACAACACAAGCGTGACTTGTTCAGTGCTGTCCGGCGGCGTCTGGATCAGAAGAATGTGGAACGAAATGTTCCGGGTTCAATTGATGTTTCAATGTGGGCTTTTGTACCTTCCCGGCCTTACAATGATCGTCGAATTGTGTACACCGCTATGGTAATGTTTCTGGGTTTAGGTATGGGCGGCGGTGCGGCATTCCTGAGAGCCAGTAGGCATCAGGCTGTTTATAGTGCCAAAGATATGTCTCTTCCAATGCAGGTTCCGTATCTTGGGCATATACCGTTAATTCATCTTAAAAAACCGTTCGGAAGAACGCTACGCGACGAAATTGAACAGAATCAGTTTGTCTTAATTGAATCTGTTCGGGTTATGCGTACGACATTACTGTCACGGCTGGACGAACAGGGAAGCGCTACTGTGCTGATAACCAGCTCTACGGCGGGGACGGGTAAGTCAAGTTTTACAAAGATTTTGGGTAAGTGTATGGCAAAAGCCGGTAAGAGGGTTCTTATGATAGATGTGGATTTCCATAAGAAGACTCTGTCGAAGTGGTTCGATCTAATCGATAAGCCCGGCTTTATTGATGGTTTAAATTCCAGGTCCCTGGATAAAAGGCATATATTCCCGACAGATGTATCAGGTTTGAGTGTTATGCCTGCTGGAACGCGTGATGATAATAATGTTGTTTACGAGGAGATAGCCAATGGAGCTTTCGAGAGCTATATCGGCGAACTACGTAAACGAAACACAATCATACTGCTGGACAGTTCTCCTATTCTGCCTTTGGCGGATGCGACAATAATGTCAGGCCAGGTAGATGGTACAATTATGGTCGAACGAGAGCTTGTCTCACGCCGAGGGGATGTATTCAATGCAATAACACGTCTTGGTTCTGCTGGGGGACACCTTTTGGGGGTTGTCTTCGTTGGTTCAAGTGGTTACGAAAGATATGGATATGATAGTAGTTATTATGGATATGGGTATAGCTATTCGGGAACCAGTCAGTCTTAATCTGATAGATAGACAGTGAATCAAAGAAGTCATTTTGACATTTCAGATTTTTCGGGAATTGTCCGGAAACTTCGCACGCTTGCCGTTTATTCGCTCGCAAGGATGTATATTCCTCAGGAGCAACTGTTCGCTTTTCGGTTGAAGAGAAACAGTCAGGGTGAGTTCATAGAGGGCGTAAGTCGGCGATACACAGCCACGGTCTTGATAGGCTTGGCCGGCGAGGAAAAGTATGTCGTGACAGAGGTACTTGGAAATCACGGCAGGGAAGATGTCTGTGGACGACTGCTGGCTGACTGTGGAAAATCGCAGGAACTGGGTGAGATTGCTCTGACGACTTGTGCGGCGAGAATGCTTCAACATACGGATGCTCACAAGGCTGTAGAGATGCTCAGACGTATGGACCCGACAAGTGGCATATATCCGACAGTTGAATTGTCCTGGGCTTTAATGGCTCTGGTTATTAATGGTAGCGAGGTCACCGACATGGCTCTTGCCGAAAGAATTGCTGATGTTTTGATTGATTCTTTTAAACCTCAGTCGTGCCTTTTTCCACACGGGGCAGCAAGGAAGGGCCCATCGGCGCTTTCTGCTCATGTCTGCTGTTTTGCAGATATCGTATATCCGATTCTGGCATTGTCCTACTATTATCAGGCGACTGGAGACCTTCGGGCCGCCAGAGTAGCTCGTAGTTGTGCCGAACACATGTGTCAGTTACAGGGGCCGGAAGGTCAATGGTGGTGGCATTTCGATGTGCGAACAGGTCATGTATTAGAGCGTTTTCCTGTTTATTCGGTACATCAGGATGCAATGGCCCCGATGGCTTTGTTTGCTCTGGCCGAGGCTTGTGGCCGGGATTATTCTGAAGCAATCGAAAAGGGCCTCCAGTGGTTGGTAAATCCACCTGAAATTACCGGAGTAATTATTGATACGGAACGGAATGTTATTTGGCGTAAAGTTGGAAGGCGCGAGCCGGGCAAACTAATCCGTAGCTTGCAAGCAGTGACCAGTTATCTGCACCCGGCTCTAAAGGTACCGTATGTCGATATAATATTCCCACCCAACTCAGTTGATTATGAAAGCCGCCCATATCATATGGGCTGGATTCTATATGCATGGCAGCGTAAATGTTGTAAAGTTTCTTAACATGTTTTTTTCCATATAGACTATAAAGTTTGAAGACTTTGTTTTTTTTGTTGTGTACTGAGAATTTCTTTGGGAGACATTAATGAATAGTAAACAGGGTAATCATATTAATAGTTGGAATGATATTTTTTGTTGTCCGCTTTGTTACGGATCGATAGTATCTTTGGGAAAAGCTCATTATGATA
Source organism: uncultured Pirellulales bacterium (assembly GCA_964508785.1). Lineage (GTDB taxonomy): Bacteria > Planctomycetota > Phycisphaerae > Sedimentisphaerales > Anaerobacaceae > JAFGPS01. The sequence goes on from CAZDVE010000033.1 coordinate 37,772, forward strand.
AAGAAATTCTTAAATGTAAAAGTTGTAAAAAAGAATTTTCAGGTATTGCCGGTACTTTTGATTTCACTAATATAGATCAAGAAAGAGAATTAGAGCGCAGCCATTATCAGCAAAGCTATTTATCTTGTTTAAATTCTTCTGCAAAAAACTTTGATATAGACTATTGGTCACGACGATGGAATGATACTCATTGGCCGGAAGGACGTTATATTCTTAACAGACTTGGTGATCTGGACGGAAAAGTAGTTTTATGCTTGGGTAATGGCGCTTCGGTAAAAGAACTGTATTTCCTAACTTTGGGTGCTAAGTTAATTTGTTCTGATTTATCCGTTTTTGGAGTTCTGGCTGCAAAATCAAAATATAAACTCGGAAGTTTATCTGATAATGTTACTTTTCATGCAATGGATGCCTTAAGGATCCCTGTCAAAGATCATTCTTTAGATATAGTTTATGGATATGAATTCGTACATCATTTATCAGACTTGAATATTTTTTTCAGTGAAGTCAATCGAGTATTAAAACCTGGGGGCTTTTGTGTTTTTTTTGATAATGCGTACTCACCGTTGTGGCAGATAGCCAAAAAGACTTTTTTGTGGCCATTTATGAAATTTTCACATCTTCTTTATAGGAGATCACCTGAGGATATAAGAGCAACATATTTAGGAGGCTATAAAGAATCATATCTTCAAGAAATTGCATCAAATCAAGGATTAAAGAATATTTTTTTTGATCGCCTTATGTTTTTTCAATACATCTTTACAAGGGGTATAGGTAGTATCTTTGGTTGGAAGCTTCCATCAATATGCTATAGGATTCCAGGTACTATTGGAAGATATATGGATAAACTTATAATTGATCATATCAGTTATTTGAAACAGAATAAAATAGGATTAGTTTGGGGATTCCAAAACTAAAATATAACGATGAGTATTCGCTTAACTGCTTTATATATTTTTTTGGCGTTCCTTATTATTTACGCATGGAAGGACTGGTTTATAAGTCTTTGCGGTCTTATCCTGATGATGGCCGTAATTACACACGAGGATATGCCCAAGACAATGTTCGGTATCCAGGGACTTAATCCATGGAATATACTTTTTCTGGCGGTTTTTATTGCATGGTTTGCTACTCGTCATCGAGAAAATTTGAAATGGGACATGCCGGGGTATGCTAGTATTCTGCTCTTGATATACTTGGTGGTAATAATTATTGGCTTTCTGCGAGCAGTACTCGACCGTAGTTATATCGAGGATTATCCTCTTAAGAGCCTTTTTAGTGAGGAACTCATAAACACAATTAAGTGGGTTATTCCGGGCATCCTGCTTTTTGATGGCTGTAGAACCCGTCGCCGTGTAATAACGGTTCTTGTTTGCATTCTCGCTATGTATTTTATTGTTTCTGTTCAGGTTATTAGATTTATGCCGTTTTCTGCTGCGTATAATATCAATGCGATGAGCGAACTTCGCATAAGACTCGGCAGATATATCGGCTACAGTGCCTGTGACATTTCCGCTATGCTTGCCGGGGCATCATGGGGAACATTAGCTGCTTTATCACTCATACGAAAAAAAATGTATAAGATATTGGCACTAATAATAGCAGGGACTATCATGCTCGGTCAGGTTATGACTGGAGGAAGAGCTGGCTATGTAGCATGGGTAGCTAGCGGATTGGTTATGTGTTTTATAAAGTGGAGGAAATATCTGGTCCTCGCACCGGTTGTTTTGATATTACTACCAATTATATTTCCAGCCTCTGCTGATAGGATGCTTTCCGGATTCGGCAAGACCGACGTATCCGGGCACACTGTGATAGATAACAATGAAATAACTTCCGATAGAATATTAATGTGGCCTTATGTCATAGATAAGATTTGCGAATCTCCTCTAATCGGTTATGGACGGTTAGCGATGCAGCGTACAGGTCTGGCAAAACAGATGCTGGAAATGGGTCTGTCATTTCCACATCCACATAACGTGTACCTTGAAACGCTGCTCGATAATGGAATATTAGGTTCATTGCCGATATTTGTGTTTTGGGGGATGGTGCTTGTATTATGTACCAAATTATTCAGAAGCAGCAACCGCTTGTGTTCAGCAGTTGGCGGCCTGACACTGGCTTTGACTCTCGCTCAATTATTCGCCGGTATAGGAGCACAGCATTATTATCCGAGAATAAGCACGCTCAGTTTATGGTGCGCTATGTTTCTTTCACTACGGATTTATCTCGAGCAAAAACGATCACAAATGCAGGCTACAAGTTACTTAATTCCACAAAATCAACAACTTTTACAACCGGCTGTTGTCTTTAATTAAACACACAAGTGAAAGCAATGATGCAGAAAAATATAAAAGAAGATTTAACTGAGATTGTGCGTTCCAGAGCCATAAACTATGATCACCATTATCAAATTGCAGGATGGAAGGTGGAGCAGTGGACCAAGAAAAAAATTGAGGATTTTCTGGCTTATGCACTGGATGTCGATAAAGGTGGTAATCTGAACGGGAAAGAAATTACATACGCACTAAATGCCTTGGGAGCGCCTAATCTTCAAGGTATGAAGGTACTTGACTATTGTTGCGGCACAGGTATTACGGCCATTTATTTCGCATTATGTGGTGCAGAGGTCTGGGCTTTTGATGCTTCCTCTAAAGCAGTTGATATTGCCGTAAAGAGTTCTGAAATGAGCGGTGTATCCGGGATGACTCATTTTGATGTCTTGGATGCTCAATTACTTCCTTATGAGAAAGATTTTTTTGATAAGGTGTTTTGCAAATCTGCACTTCATATTGTTATCGATTATCCGAATTGCCCTTATGAATTGTCGCGAGTTTTAAAACCCGGAGGCAAAACGATATTCTGTGACGAAGGTCTGGATTATAATCCATTGTTCAGGCCGATTCGCCGCAGCCGGCGGCGAAAATGGTTAAAATGCGGAGGCAGACCATTGAAATATCCTGATATCGAACGGTTTGGAAAACCTTTCTCAAAAACAGAAATCAAACATTTTAATATCCTGTCGCAAATAAAGAGTGTTTTCAACGGCCAGCTACATCGACATGGTGGCCTGAAAGCATGGTCAAGGACGCTTCTCAAGGCCACTGAAGCAATAGACGATTTATTGCTTTCAACAATGCCTTATCTGCAAAGATATTGTGGCGCAGTGGTCATAATTTACACTAAGTAGTCGAGTTCACATAAGGTGCACGCAAACAACAAAATTGATTACGTTTATATATTAGGAGCAAGTCACTCCGGCTCAACCCTTTTGGCATTGCTGTTAAACGCACACCCGGAGATAACAACCATCGGCGAAACAGCGCCGGGCACGATGGGGGATATAAACACGTATCGCTGTTCCTGTGGCAGGATTATTAAAGAATGCCCCTTCTGGAAAAATATAATACGTGAAATGCGGAAAAAACACCCTGAGTTTGATATAGGTAATTTCGGAACGAATTTCGAATGTACTTCAAATCCGATCATTAATCGTCTCCTACACCTTGAACATCGAGGCATTTTATTTGAAGCTTTAAGAGACATAATGCTAAGGCTATCTCCTTCGTGGAAGCGAGCACTAGACTCAGTTAATGCAAATTGCCGTGATCTTGTTCACGCTGTCCTGGCCTCATCAGGCGGACGAATATTTATTGACTCGTCAAAAATCGCACACCGGTTAAAGTTTCTCTTGCGTATTCCCGAATTCAACATCAGGATTATTCATATTATTCGAGATGGAAGAGCTGTTGCGCTGACCTACATGAGACAGGATGAGTTCGGCGATGCGAAAGACCCTTCAGTAAGAAGAGGCGGAAGGGGTATGCAGACTAAAGCTGTACCAGCTTCTATGTCTATGGAAAGAGCTGCTGATGAATGGCGCCGTTGCATTCGGTCTGCAGAATATCTATTATCCGGTCTCGATAAATCTCGCTGGATACAGATCAAATACGAAGAGCTTTGCACAAATACCGAAAAAACACTCGGAAAAATTTATAGCTTTCTTGGAGTAAATTACTCAGAAACCAATAAAGAATTTCGTTCTGTTAGTCACCACGTCATTGGAAACGGCATGCGACTGGATACAACCTCGGAGGTTCTACTGGATGAACGCTGGAAATCGATATTATCGAAGGTTGAGCGAGAAATTTTTGAACGCATCGCGGGAGCAATGAACCAGCGATATGGGTATGATTGATACGGATTTTGATATATTTTTAGATGAGCTTTTCGGTCATTGGTTTGCATTTCCGGGATAGATTTATTACATTTTGTATAGTAGTAAAATATGGGGTTGTTTAAGAAGTTATGCAAGGAACGTACCACCACACATTTTTACATTCAAGAATGATGGTTATATTCTTTTATAACCGGCAACTATTTCGCGGGTGATTATTATAGGCCCTTCTTAAAGAGACGTATAACCCTCACTAAAAGAATTCAACGATAATTTACGAACAACCTGTTTTTTATTTTAAACAAAAAAGCAAGTGAGGTCACATTATGGCAACTATATTGTTACTGCTTATTTCAGTCGTTCAAACTATTGTACCAGCTGAAACTGAAAAATGGACGCCTACAATTGGGATACCAAAGCCGCCATTTGGTATAGATGAATCTTATCGGATGTACGATGAGGAATCCGTAAGGAACTCGGCTCTTGCCTATCAACAAAGCGATTCCGGTGGATACTTCACTCATTTCGTTGACAGTACGGACCCAAACTCTACAGATAACAACAACCTTTACGGCAGCCCGGACAAACCCAGAAAAACGATACCGAAAAATTTGCCTGCAGGAAGTGTAGTTGAAGTGCATAACAGCGCAGATCAGAATAGAACCGATCGATGCTATATTAGCGGCTCAGGCACGGCACAACAGCCTATATTTGTCAGGGGTATTGGCATGCCGCGAATAGAAACTAAAATGCGGGTTGGATATGTTTCAAAAACTCGTTATTTAATAGTGGAAGGGATAAATTTTTACAGTGGCGGAGTTTCATCCGGCTCCGAAGGTGGCAATTATACTTCCCATGTAGCGGTCAGGAACTGTGATTTTAGAGGTGATACAAATGGCGGAGGATTTTTTATATCGGGTCATAGCCCTAATTTCTCCGAATATGTAGTATTTTATAACAACCTGGTTCATGACAACGGTATATGGGACCCTAAAGTGGCGCAAGGAGACAGAGACATCGGCGAACTTGGAGTCGGCACAAGTGCCCGTTATGTGTGGCTGATTTATAATGAAGTATATCACGTCGAATCAACCGGAATCATAATAGCTCCGTATCCGCAAAATGTATACAATACAGACCCTGAATGCCCCCATCATGTCTATATCGCGAAAAATACCGTCCACCATAACAAACAAGATGGGATATTTATGAAAACGGCACGCGATGTGATAATTTCACAAAATATCTCATACGGCCATCGTCCGTCATCTTCGAGTAGCGGTTCAGGGTTTGGGTTTCAATGTGACCCGAAAAGGCTATGGTTTTTGTTTAACCTCAGTTACGACAATAACAAAGGCATTAGCACTGCTAGTCCATGGCACGGCAATAAATATCGAGAGGATATTCACTTCATAGGCAATCTTATCTATGATTGTATTGACAGCGGTATTCAGGTCAATGGTCTTAATATGGCTGAACCTGCCGGTATCTTCTTAAATACAATATACAACTGCCCGGAAGCAATTGACAACAGCTACTACTCAAGTAAAGTAAACATTTTCAATAACGTAATAGCACAATATCAAAAAGCAATAAATTTTACCTCAGGTAATACAACTTTCATGCTGTCGGATATGAATTATAACCTGCTTGACGGCAGCGGCGATATTATTTGGGGCAGAACCTATGATGATTTAGCCGCCTTTAAGGTAGGTACAGAACACGGAGAAAACTGTATCGAGGCGAATCCGATGTTCGTCGATCCCAAAAATCTGGATTTCCATTTGCAGCCGTCAAGTCCGCTTATCAATATGGAAACATCAGCCAGAGCACAGATTGTCTTTGACAGGTTTGAGCAGTTATATGGTATAGATTTAGTAAAAGACATCAATGGAGACGAAAGAGTTTGGCCGTCGGATATTATAGATATAAGTCCTTCTTCCGACGTTGTTCCTTCACCGAATCCACAAGGAGTAGAAACCAGTGAGCCGGATAGCGGAGATTCAAGTGCTCCGACCGATATTGGTTCTACAGAGAGTAAGGAGGAAACAGGAACAGATGTGTCGAACAGTGAAGATCCAATCACACCGGACAAAATTAGTTCCACCCAGAATACACAGGAAGAAAGTACCGGCAAATCGAATATTTTAAATAGAGATAAAAAGACGATTAAATATTTCAATAGAACTAAAAGGAGAATCAGGGTAAGAAGGATCTTTGACAGGTTCGAGGAGCTGTATGGTTCGGATGTCAGAGGTTGGACTAAGAAGAAGGAGTATTTTGAATAAACTATATAATAGAATGCAGCAACTATAAATAAGTTCATCGCATACGGCTGGCGCAATAACGCAATTTGTGAAAATATTGCATTGATTAATTCGTATGGCGAGTCCAGCCGTATGTTCAAAACAGGTTTTTTATATCATCTTTAACGTTTTTAATAATTCGCATAAGCAACAGACCTACCTGGTTCGGCTCGAGGAATTCATCAAAATCGGGCGGGAATTGTATCTTCATGAACCATAATTCGTAAGGGATAAATTTTGTAAATCCAACATCGGTCGGTTGGTATATAATGTTTTGTTTATTTTCAAAATCTTCGACCGCATTCCAGGTAAAACTGGTAGCAGATATGGATACGGATAAATATGGCAGATGGATTTTCTCAACCAGAAATAAATAATTCAAGTATTGAACAAAATGGAAGACCGAAAGAAGACCTGACCGGTCGAGACCGTCTGGTGTGGAGTGTCATCTTTAACTGGGCGGCTTATTTTGTTTACATTGTCGCAGGATTTATCATGCCGCGGCTGATTGACCGGCGGTTAGGTCAGGAGTTGCTTGGTATATGGGATTTTGCCTGGTCGCTGGTGAGTTATTTCGGATTAGTTCAACTTGGGATTGGTTCTTCGGTCAACCGTTATATTGCTAAATATCGGGCGGCGGGGGATATTAATGGTATGAATCAGACTATCAGTTCTGCCAGTTTTATTCTTTGCATTGCCGGGCTGATAGTTATCGTCTTAACAACAATATTATCTTTGTTGTTGTCTCAACTATTCGGCGCGAAACTGGGTGAAAATGCAAGAGAAGCCCAGTGGGTAGTTTTCTTTATTGGCGCCAGCCTTGGAGTTGAGATGTGTTTTAGTTCATTTCACGGGTTGCTGACCGGATATCATCGATGGGGACTCCATAATTTTATTAAAAGCGGATGGTATGCGTTAACTGTTGTAGGGATGATTATTTCTCTTTTACAAGGTTGGGGATTGCGTAGTCTTGCAATGGTTAATCTTGCAGGGCAATTGCTGGAAAATGCCACGAGAGTAGTATTAGCGTATAGAGTTTGTGAAGGATTGCGCATTAATCCGGTACTTATAAAATGGAAAATAATAAAAAAATTATTTGTTTTCGGAGGAAAAACGCTAATTCCAAGTGTTTCAAGTCTGTTATTAAATCAGACTACCAGCATTTTTATTGTAGCATACCTTGGACCGGCGGCTCTGGCTTTATATGCCAGGCCACGGTCGCTTGTGCTTCATATAAATACGCTGGTAAGCAAAATGGCAATGACACTGACACCCACTGTTAGCTCACTTCAAAGTACCAACAACCTCAAAGGAATACGGGATTTATTAATAAGCTCGGTACGTTATTCTTTTTATATCGTTGTTCCTATGGTTCTGGTATTAGTGATTTTTGGTGACGCGGTTATGCAGTTTTGGATGGGGAAGCGATATGCAAACGGCCTGATCCCGGCAATTCTGGCGATTGGTTATTTGGTTGTTTTGGTCCAGAGACCGATTGCCAATATTCTGACGGGTTTGAATGCACACGGCCGTTCAGGTATAGCCAAATTTATTGCGTCAGTATGCTCAGTCGGGCTAACAGTGATAGTACTTGGCTATCTCAAGTGGGGAATTGCCGGAGCGGCTGTTGCTGTAACACTTCCACTGACGATTGTAAACGTATTTTATCTGCCGTTTTTGGTCTGTAGAAAGGTTGGTCTCGGTGTAAGGCGATATTTTATGTCTGTGACTATTTTGCCGGCGATTCATATATTACCGTTTGCTATTTGTCTGATAGTGGGACGACGGTTTTTTAATGACGCGCCATTGACAGGTCTGTTGTTTGGAGGAACAGCGGGATTTGCAATCCTGGCGATATTATACTGGCGTTATGTGCTACCGGAAAGGATTCGTATTAAAGCATACAAAGCTATACGTGCGGTTACATAATATGAGCATGTGTTTGTTTTTAAGACATTTAATTTATTTTTTGATGCGGTACACCGGTATTATCAGGATTTTTCAGCTTATACACCGCAATCAAATTGCGATTTTGATGATACATGGTGTCATGGATGATCGCGATAATCCATCGTGGGAGCCGTTACGTCCGCAATTGTCACGATGTAAACTTGAGGAATATTTAAGTGTTTTGTCAAAGAGGTATCATTTTGTGTCTCTTATTGATGCTGTAGAGATGCTTGCCGGTCGTAAGCCTATGGAGCCCAACAGCATAGTTTTGACATTTGACGATGGTTATAGAAATAACCTGACCCATGCCTTGCCGATTCTTCGCCGTTTTGGTGCCCCGGCGACATTTTTTATCTCCAGTGGTTTTGTAAACAATCCAAGGCCGTTCTGGTTTGACCGTCTTGATTATGTGCTGCAGCAGGTTCAGGTTAATGGTCGTGAGGTGAAAATCGGTTCTTTTAATATAGTTATGGACAACAGCAGCAGAAGGGCATTACAGGAATCTTATAGGCTATTACGCCGTGCCGTTAAAAAGCAGCAAATGTCGGATCGTGATTTCTTGCAGGAAATTGAAAAATTAGCAGTGCAATTGGAGGAAGAATCGGGACGAGCATTAGCAGATATTCAGAAAAATGATGACTGGTCGGCTGTTTTAACATGGGACCAGATTGCCGAGTGCAGTAATAACGATGTGACTGTTGGAAGCCACACGGTTGACCATATTCGTCTGGATAAGGTAGATGCAGAAACCTCTCGTTACCAACTTGCTGAATCGAAACGGGATATCGAAGTGCATACGGGCAAACCATGCCGGATTCTTTGCTATCCGAATGGGAGCTTTAATGAGCAAACAGTTAAACTTGCAAACCAGTGTGGTTATCTTTATGGTGTCACTACCCAGGAGGGATTGAATAAATCCGGGGAAGATTTGATGAAATTAAAAAGAATGAATGTCCCCGTGAATATAAGCAGCACAGAATTTCTTGCACTAATCAGTGGTGTTTCCAACGCGGTTAACGATATAAAACGACTGTTGATATACTTTGGAGACATAATGAGAAAAGCCTGCAAAGTGCCGATGTACGACTATCGTCTTATACGCTCCCACGGGATAAAGAGGGCTATTGTTAGTATTGGCAATGACATATACTGTAACAGGACCTATTTTATCTTTCGGCACAATCTTGACTCATGGAAAAATTTCAAGACCGA
>CAZDVE010000034.1:0-47404 GCA_964508785.1 uncultured Pirellulales bacterium
CCGATCCGGAATGGATCGGTCAGATTCAAGAGTTCAACATCTACGACAAGGCTCTCTCTGCAGGCCAGATTGCAGCAAACTATGACGCAGGTCCGACAGAGCCGGCGGGTCCGTCCACCGAAGGTCTGGTTGCATATTATGCATTGGAAGGTGACGCCACGGATAGTTCCGGCAACGGACTTGATGGAGTTCTTATGGGCGATCCGGGTTTCGTTGAAGGAGTGGTTGGCATGGCGATAGATTTAGATGGTGACGGAGACTATGTGGACTGTGGAAATCCTGATGGGGCGTTCGACATAACCGGAGAGATTTCCGTTGCTACATGGCTCAATATAAAGTCGCTGCCGACTATGTGGGCTCCTGCTGTAGTCAAGGGTGAAGATGCATGGCGGATTTCCACCAATGGCAGCTTGACAAGTTTCCACTTTGGTATTACTTACTGGCAGAATCCTAACTACGGAGTCAATGGAGCCACCGAGATACCCATGGAGGAATGGCATCATGTTTGTGGAACGTATGATGGTGCTACGATTACTATATATATTGATGGAGCAGTTGACGGGACCCTCGCCAGTGATTCCGGCTTAGGTATAAGTACCGACCCCATGCGGATTGGGGCGAACATTACATATGAAGATCGTTTATGGGGCGGCCTCATTGATGAGGTTATGATCCTCGACCGGGCTTTATCCGCAGATGAGGTGGCGGCCCTTGCAGGCCTGTAAAGTAATGAAGGGATAACCATTAAGTTTACAGTATAACGGAAAGAAAAACAGGATTTTTCTTTTAAAACACTTCAGGGCTTATACCGATTAATTCGGTATAGGCCCTGGTTTTTTTTAATGGACGTAAGGCATCGGAACAGGAGGGGAAAATCATCATAGAAATAGGTAGTCCTATAAAAGGGATTATATCCATCATAGAGGCCGAAAAGTCTGATATTTGCCTTGACAGTCAGACCTCTGATTTGATATTAATATAAATGGAAATGTCAACAACTTTTTAAGCTCTTCGACAGGCAGGATAATATATTTTTTCGTCAAAGAAGGGGAATTTGAAAGAAAATATGGAGTTTTTGGCGGAAATAAGTACCTGATAATATGTGTTTTTGCTTTATAAACAAGCAAGATAAACTTTATAGTGGAAGGAGGTTAAAGCAAATCAATAAAACATCATTCTGTGTCGATATATTTCATGAAATTATCAAGGCTGATATATTTGTCGGACCTGTATATTCTAATAGTTTTAAGGGGACTTTAAAATGCGTAAAAAACTGATTTATCTAATTTCTTTAATGTTGATTCTTAGCCTGGCTACAGATTTAGCAAAAGGTTTAGAGGTGAAAATCAACTTTCAGCATCCCAGCAGCGTGACACCTGAAGGTTATCTGCCCGACTCTGGTGAGATTTTCGGTGACCGTGGAAACGGCTTTAGTTACGGCTGGGACGAAAACATAACGGGCGACGCTCGCGAGCGAAGCGCAAATATAGATCAGCGCTATGATACACTGGTCCAGATGCAGGAGGGAGACCCAAGGACATGGGAGATTGAATTGCCCAACGGGGCTTATGATGTATTTGTAGCTTGTGGTGACGCATCATACAATGACCAGATTAATACTATTGATGTGGAAGGAAACATTCTAACTGATCCGGACGGTCGGGACAACTATGACGAGTACTATGTGACGGTTATAATAAGTGATGGTCGTTTAACAATCAAGCCGGCACCAGACGGACTTAAATGTAAAATAATGTTTGTACACATTGATACTCTTCCTATTTTTAAGGCCTACGATCCTGTCCCTGCCGATGATACCGTCCACCCCGAGGCCTCGGTGAGCCTGAGCTGGACCCCGGGAGACTTTGCTGTTTCACACAATGTTTATTTTGGTGATAGTTTTGACGATGTTGACAATGGTACCGGCGATACATTTAAGGGCAACCAGTCTGAGACCTCTTTAGTTATTGAGAATCTTGTTCCGGGCACAACTTATTACTGGAGAATCGACGAGGTCAATGAGCTCCATCTGGATAGTCCGTGGAAGGGCGATATATGGAGTTTTAGCGTTCCTGTTATGACCGCTTATAAACCGGATCCGCCAGACGGTGCCGAATTTATTTATCCTAATGTCACTCTAAGCTGGACAGCCGGCTTCGGTGCACAATCGCACACAGTTTATATCGGTAGTAATTTTGATGATGTGAATAATGCTTCCGGAGGCGATCTCCAGGATGCTACGAGTTATACTCCTGCCCCTCTTGCAAAAGACACAGTTTATTACTGGCGGGTTGATGAGTATGACGGCGTTACTAAACATAAAGGAGACATCTGGAGTTTTACAACAATACCGGATGTACCGATTGCCGACCCGAATCTTCTTTGCTGGTGGAGATTTGACGAGGTTTTCGGTGATATCGTTCTCGATGATTCCGGCTACGACCATTTCGGAACTGTTCAGGGTGCTTCACCAAAATTGGACGGTCGGGTAGGCGGTGCTTTATACTTTGGTGGCGGCGGTGATTTTGTCGTTGACGAAGACGCCGAGAATTACCTGAACGGTTTAAGCGCTATTACGGTTTGTATGTGGCTCAAGGCTGGCGGAATTGGCACAGACTTAGGTTTTATGGATTGTGTAGAACCAGACAATAAAGACCGTGTCTTGACAATGCGTTATGACGGCACCGGTGCAAGTTACGGAGGCAGGAATGTGATAAAAATAGGAGTTGTATCAACGCCGGAGACAGGCCCGGATTATGAACAACAATTAGAAAGCTCCAGCAATGTCCAGACCTTACAGTGGCAACATATTGCGATGACCTGGAGCGGTGGGGAAGTAATAAGATTTTACTTTAACGGTGTAGAAGATACACCAACAGGAACCACCGAACCTAATGATGCCGGAGGTGTCATTACGGATTGCACAAAATTGATTATCGGCAAAGGTGGTAAGGATATAGGTACGACCTCCGGCTGGAGAGGTTATATAGATGATGTTCGTATCTACAATATTGTTCTTACGGCCGAAGATATAACACAGGTTATGAGAGGTGAATCTGACCTTGCCTGGAATCCAAGCCCTGCGAATGGCTCGACACCGGATTTGCACCATACACTTCCTCTGAGTTGGTCGGCCGGAGATAACGCTGTTGAGCATGATGTTTACTTCGGCACCGACAGGGACGCTGTTGCTGATGCCGATATATCCGATATATCAGGCATATATCGGGGTTGTCGGTCTGATACCAGCTATATTCCCGACGAAGGTATTGAATGGGGGACAGGACCATATTATTGGCGTGTCGATGAATATAATACAGACGGAACAATTACCAAAGGTAGAATCTGGCAATTTACAGTGGCCGATTATATTCTCATAGATGATTTTGAATCCTACAATGATTTTGATCCCGACCAGGAAGATAGCAACAGGATATTCTTGACGTGGTTGGACGGTTTTGACAATCCCTCTGTAAACGGTTCTATAGTAGGTTATCCATATCCGGATTTTGCTGCTGGTGAGCATTTCGTCGAAACAACTATCATTCACAGCGGTCGCCAGTCTATGCCGTACTTTTACAATAACGGCGTTGGGAATTCTGAGGCTACTATGATGTTGAGTTACCCGCGTGACTGGACAGAGGAACAAGTTAGTGTATTAACACTATGGTTCAGGGGTTATCCAGCGAGTTTCAAAGGGGATCCGGTCGGTACTTACACAATGAGCGCCTCAGGAGCAGATATTGGTGGCACCGCTGACGAGTTCCGCTATGCATATAAACAACTTTCCGGAGCCGGTTCGATTACAGCTCAGGTGCTCAGTGTCGAGAACACGAATGAGTGGGCTAAGGCCGGTGTGATGATTCGTCGAACATTGGATTCAAGCTCGCCGTTTGCGGCGGTGTACATAACACCGGAGAACGGCTGTAGATATCAGGGCCGGCTTACTATCGGGGCTGGGCTCAGCAGCGACAGCTCGGTAGCGACACCCGAACAAAGGGCAATCACAGCGCCTTACTGGGTGAAAATAGAACGTGACAATGCCAACAACTTCAACGGCTTTTATTCCAGTGACGGTGTAAACTGGACGGCGATGGCATGGAATCCACAGAATATTCCAATGCCTACCGATGTGTATATAGGCCTGGCATTGACCAGTCATAATCCTATTGCTGTGTGCAAGGCTCAGTTCTCCGATGTAAGTACTACCGGTACGGTGACTCCGGCGACGTGGACAGAGGAAGCTATCGGTACCGAGATGCTTAGTAACGATCCTGAGTCGATGTATGTGGTTCTAAATGATAACGCTGTGGTCTATCATGATGACCCGTTTGCAGTACAGATAGATGTCTGGACACAGTGGAATATAGACCTGCAGAATTTTGCAGATAAGGGTGTGAACTTAACTGACGTTGACAGTATAGGCATCGGCTTCGGAGACAGGGACAATCCTCAGGCCGGCGGTTCGGGTCTGGTATTCTTCGATGACATTCGTCTGTATCGATCTGAATAAGTTACAATGGAACGTTATGCAGCAGCGGCTTTTACTGCTTAACGGTTGCTGATAAATAGCTTTGGGTTATTTAGGGGCCTGTGCCGATTGATTTGGTAGAGGCCCCTTTTTATTTATTCAAATCCTGTTTATAGAGGTCTGTTTTTATATTTTGCGATTTACCATAAGAAGTAGCAACTATAATGACGGTAGAACAGACCTATCGAACGCATGGCGATGATTGCTAATGCCTGAACGGCAAGATTAGCGCAGAGATGTAATCCTATAATGAGTTTATCTGAACCTATTAGCCGGCTGTATTCGACGGTTAACAGCTGGAGCTGCCAGGCTGATACAAACAGGCCCACAGTTACGAAATAAGGCCAAAAAGCCTTCGCGATAGGTTTGAGGATATAGTTCGGCTGTAATATCCTGGTTATCTCACCAACGACCGAAACGGTAAGAATTGCTATTGGAAAAACAAAAAGTCCCGCAAGACTTAAGATGACTGAAACGATATTTTCTCTGCCAAGTATTGCAAGGTAAATTATACAGGGTAATTCAACAGCCACGAACACAGAGCCAAAAACAAATAAAGATTTCACGGCATTCCAAATAAAGCCGAAAAAACCTCCCATATAAACGTCCGCCAATTCCTCAATATCGATTGCCGCCAGGCAAATCATTTTCGTATAGTACCAGAACAGACATCCCCAGGCTGTCAGTGTTATAACAATTCCGAGCGGTGCTTGAAATCTGAAATTGCCCACCGTCCAGGAATAGTCCACGTGGCCGAGAAAGAACTTAAAGCAAACCGCCGCCGTAACAAAAACCAGGCCCGTGACATTATTAAGTCGTGTAAACAGCTTCCAGCTATCGACGAAAACGGCACGGTAAAAGCCGGGTTCCGGTTCGGCCTTTTCTTTTTTTGTTTTAACTATATTTGCTTTTTCATAGCTTTTTGAAGGGATGATGAAGTGCTGTCCGCAGGTGGTGCATTGTGCACTTTTTCCGCGGTACTTATCTTCGAAGCCTATTACCGCATTGCAGTTGGGACAGTTAAACTGGATTGTCATGTCTTATATTTTATATTGTTTTATTTTTTAATGAATATCCTGCAGCAAATTGCCGGACCGGATAATTTTTACACTTTACCAGGGAAGATGGCAACTATAGTACCGATGGTACAGGCCTATCGAACGCATCGTGACTATCAGTACAATCTGGATGGCAAAATTCAGCAATAAATGACCAAAAGCCGCTGTGGTAGTTTGACCTGCGTACTGATCTACCTGTGCCTGGAGGAAACATGCGACACCAAGAAGTATTACCGTGACCATATAAGGCATAAAAGCTCTAAATATCGTGACCAGAAAATAGTCGGGCCTTAAAAGTGTCAGGTCTTTCCCTATCGCGGCGGTGAGTATGGCCATTGGGGATAAAAACAGACCGACGAACATAAATATATATAAAAGTGCAGGCCATTGAACTTCCATTTTCCATAGTATTAAAGCAGTAACCAGATACGGCAGTCCAACGACCAATAGCATTATGAAAATTGTGTATAATGACTTAACAATTTTCCATAAAAGGCTATGAAATCCTCCGAGTTTGATTTCCGGCAGTTCTTCCTGGTCAAAAGCGGTTGTGTAAATTATCTCCGTGTAATACCAAAACAGAATACCCCAGGAAGCCGCCCTAAGGATCCACCCGAATGGAAAGTAAAAATCCATAGCAAGTGATTTTCCTTGAATCGTGACGCTGTAATTCATTCGGGACACGAAAAATTTAAAGCAAACTACAATCGCAACGAAAGCAAGAGCGGTTATATTCTCCTGATTTTTTATTGCAAAAAGTTTCCAGCTATCGACGAATACAGCGCGATAAAAGCCGGGTATCGGTTCAGCTTTTTCTTTTGGCGGTTCTACTTTTTTTGCCTTTTCGTAGTTTTTTGATGGGATGATAAAACGCTGACCACAGGTGGTACACTGAGCGTGCTTTCCGCAGTACTTTTCTTCAAAACCAATTACCGAATTGCAATTGGGACAATTGAACTGAATTGTCATTTTTATAGTACTCCGAAAGTATCGTCAGGCACGCCATAAGGCGGAGTCCCGAGGACGATCACAGGTATTGCGTATGTTGTATTCTGTTTTTTCGCGTGACAGGCTTGTCAGATGGCGAATTTAGTTCTGTTGCATACAGTCGGTGAAGGTTTTTATATTGTTGGCCCATTTTTTGGCTTCCAGCAGGTCAATCTTATCCTGTTTGACGAGCATTGACAGGTGCTTTTCAATCGTTAACATTTTTTCATCAGGCCTGTTTCGAGTTTTCGTTTGCAGTTGTGAGTATATTTGCTCGATTTTACCGGTGCGTACCAGGTTCGCACAGGCGTAGTTGTTATTCAATATTTCCATTGCAACAATTCTGCCGGTTCCATCTTTTTTAGGCACAAGTTTTTGGCTAATGATATACGCCAGTCCAAGCGAGAGCTGATTTCGCACTTCGGCCTGTCTGCCTTCCGGGAAATAGTCGAGAATTCGCGTCACTGTGCCGGTGGCATCTCTGGTATGCAGTGTGGAGAAGACAAGATGACCCGTTTCTGCTGCCATCATGGTCATGGATATTGTCTCGGCGTCACGCATTTCACCGACAAATATTATATCCGGGTCCTGCCGGAGCATTTCCTTTAAGCCCCCGTGAAAGGATTGGACGTCCCTTCCAACTTCGCGCTGCGAGATAATCGAGTAATGCTGCGGAAAGATGTATTCGATAGGGTCTTCAACGGTCATAATTCGGCAGGCGCTTTTCTGGCTAATTCGGTGGATAATAGCAGCGATTGTTGTAGATTTTCCCGCGCCTGTAATACCGGTCATAAGGACCAGGCCGTGCCTGCGGTTAATTATATCTTCCCAGACGGTATTCGGAAAACCTATCTCCTCTACCTGGGGAATTTCCAGTGAAAGCGCTCTTATTGCCGCGGCTAAGCCGTCATTTTCCATGAAGATATTGATGCGAAACTGTAAAGTACCGAGTCGGTAGGAGCAGTCTACGCTGTAGTTGTTCTTCAATTTTTGCATATTTTCTTCGCTCAAAAGCGGGTATATGAGTGTTTTTGCCATATCGGTCGTCACATTCGGGCCTTTGAGTTTGACCAGGTCACCGTCAATACGGTATGCCGGCGGGGCGCCGACTTTGATGTGCAGATCCGAGACCCGCAGCGCGCCGCGTTTTACAAAGTAGTCCAGCATATCTCTGAGGCTGAATTTGCCGTGCTCTGCCGTCGGATATACCTTTTCTAAAACGGAGTATTCTCCGGAGGGTGCTTTATGGTCTTGATTCATATCTATCTCCAAATGAGATAAGTCGTTTCCAAGCAGTGTTTTGTTAATGGGAATAATAAAAAATTCCGGAATTTTCCCATTCGGCCTGAGCCTGTTAATAGTATATCACCGGGATATTCCAAATCAAAATCAAATTATAGATATACAGATTATTGAAAGGCCTTGCTTTGCTGAAGCTTCGCAGGGCATCCTCCATAGCTCGTATCCTGCGAGCGACGGAGGATGTATTTCGATGGTGGACAGTGGTTTATTTTTTTCCGCTGCGATTAAGCCAGTCCTGGAGGTTCTTAGCCAGAATTTCTTCATCCCGCTTTTCCATGATGTGCTCAATAATTGCCTGCGGGATATTTAGTTTTTCCATAATTTTGCGGGCTTTCTGCCAGAGTTTATTATTCTGTTCACTTGAATCGGCTAAGTACAGTTCACTAACCAGAGAGCTTAATCTCTCAAGCATGATTGCGTCGAGGTTGGTATAATAATCGGAAATAACCGCCTTTTGATATTCTGAATATTCGTCTTTAGGCATATATGGTTCCTGTGTAGTTGACTAACTCCAAACATCTTTTTTATATCCTAAACACTCGAAAAAATCAAGTTATAGATATATAGAATGAGTTTGGGATTCCCATTTTACGAGATGTAGCAAAATGGAGTCCCTTTTTACTGGCTTTGCTTTAACAACCAGCTATAATCTCGGTGAGTTTAAAGAGGATTTCGTGCTCAGCAGGCTTGATAATTCTATGAAGATGAAAAAACTCTTGTTACAGGAATGAGAATGCCAATTAAGGATTTAAGATCTGGTTTCTTAGCTGTTTTGATTTGTGTAAATTGTGTAGTGGTCTTGGCCACTTCTTCCGTGGCTGCGGGGAGTGAAAACACGAAGGGCAAGGATACCGGGGCTTTTACCGGGCAGGATTTGCATTTGTCTGGCAAAGAGGCTATCACCTATCAGCCGGACACGGGCGAGCATATTCTCGTATTTCAAGGCGGATTCTCAATGTCTATCAAGGCTAATCAATATACCAGTGATAGGGCGGTGATTTGGCTGCTGCCGCGTCTTAGTGAGGGCGATATTAATTATGACACAATAGTGTATCTGCAGGGCAATGTATCCTCTGAGAAATTCGGGCCTGAGCAGACAATCGAGGTAGGCGGAAAATCGATAGAAGAGAAAAAGCAGACGATAGTTCGATTTGGTGTAAGCGGCGAAGTTTTTATAACGGCCGACACAAAGAGTGCGAAAGATCCCAGGGGATTGGAGCTTTACAAAGAGGCCTTTAACTTACTACGAGCCGTTGGGATTGAATTAACAACTACCGAGAACGGGCTCAACGCGCAGACCGGGCGGGCTAAACCTCAAACAGTTGTCATATCGACGGAAAATATGGCGCAATCCTCAACAGAGAAGCCTGCTGAAACTCCGAGGGTAGTGCAGGATATTCAACTGGACTTTGAAAATCCATTTTATCACTCACCTCTCGGTGATACGCCGTATATTTTTGAGTGGCATAAAGAAATGAAGGTCGGCACGTTGATTGGCAGGTTTTATCTCTGGCAAAAAAGGGACGAAAAAGGTGGCTTACTCGAATTGCAGGCGGACAATGCGGTAATATTTATGCCGGAAGAGGAAGTTGAGACAGACGAAAGCAAAAGGGGACTTGGCGATATTTTAGCAAGCGGAGAGGTTGAAGCGATATATTTATCCGGCGATGTTGTGATGACAGAAGGCCGGCGAACGATTCGAGCGGACGAAATTTACTATGACCTCGAACAGGAAAAGGCGATTGTAATTAATGCCGTCATGCGAAATTTCGATGAAGATGCCGGAATTCCTGTTTATATCAGGGCGCAGAAGTTAAAGCAGTTGGCGGCAGATAAATTCTCTGCTGAAAATGTCACGCTTACAACCAGCGAATTTTACGTGCCTCAGATTTCTCTGAACGCTTCGAGTATAGTAGTAACTGATATCACCGGTGTTGACCAAAGAAAGGATTCTGCCCCAAAAGGCGGTTTCGATGCACGGATGGAAGATGTGCGTTTGAAAATGTATGACAAAACATATTTTTATTTGCCCTACATGCGAAGCAATATGCAAAGACCCGATGTTCCACTTAAAAGTATGCATATAGGTAATGATAATACCTTTGGAACGTATCTTGAGACTCGGTGGTACTTAGCTCGACTATTGGGACTGGAAGAGCCTGAGGGTACGGACAGTACCCTGGCACTGGATTATTATGGCGACCGTGGCTTCGGGGGCGGTATAGCAACTGAATATGAAAGAGAAAACTATTTCGGGAGACTTTTAGGTTATATTATTAACGATAGAGGTGAAGATCGGCTTGGCAGGAACAGTTCTCGTAAAAATCTTGATCCGCCACGTGAGCTTCGTGGTCGATTCCGCTGGCAGCACAGGCATTTTTTGCCTTATAGCTGGCAGTTGACGACCGAAGTAAGCTACATCTCCGATAAGAATTTCATAGAAAGTTATTATCGTGATGAATTTTACGTCGACAAAGAGCAGGAGACACTCGTACATCTCAAACGCATCGAAGATAACTGGGGACTTTCCATTTTTGGTAAGGTACGATTGAATGATTTTGTTAACGAACTGGAAGAATTGCCGACAACTGAGTTTCACTGGACCGGTCAGTCATTTCTTGATGATAAACTTACGTTCTATAGCGATAGTCAGGTAAGCCGATTCCGACAGCGTTATGCCTCGGACAGCACCCCAATCGGCTCGGAGGAGTTTTTCACGTTTATGACAACCAGAAACGAGATTGATATACCGATGGCTGTAGGTAAAACGAAAGTTGTACCTTTCGTGGCTGGGACTACGGCCTTTGAAGATGGTTTGGGCTTTTATAGAGAGCTGGATGGAGCAACAGCACCGCGGGAAGATTATATTTGGGTTGGTGAAGGGGGTGTTAGGGTATCGCCGCAGCCGTTTTGGAAGGTATTTTCTGATGTTAAATCTGAACTATGGGACATAAATCAATTACGGCACATCGTTGCTCCGCGTTTGACCGCTGTTGGCTATACTCAGGGTGATTCCGTTATCGAACAACGTGATACTTTAAGTGTGGGTATTTCACAGCGGCTTCAGACGAAACGTGGTCCAGAACAGGATAAACGAACTGTTGATTGGATGCGGCTGGATATGGACGTGACCTGGGTAAATGATTCGGGTGATTCTTCGGCGGGAGCGGACCAATTTATCTGGAACAAGCCGTTCATTCCGCTCGTAAATGTGTTTAGTGATACAATTCCGCTACAGGACAGACGTGGAAGTGTTATTTACGGGCCAAGGCGAAACTACTTCGGGGCTGATTATCTCTGGAGGGTCAGTGATACTACAGCATTGCTCTCTGATATGAACTATGACATGCAGAGCGGCGTAGTGCAGCAATATAACGTAGGATTTTCGCATCTTCGCTGGCCAAATTTAAGCTATTATATCGGAAGCAGATATTTGAGACGAATCGAGAATAATTACGGGGAAAAGGGTTCGAATGCGGTTATTTTCGCATTTACTTATATTCTTGACCCACGTTATACTCTCGTTTATTCTGGGCAGGTTGATTTTGATTACGGTGCAACAGTCAGAAGCGATGTAACGCTTATTAGACGTTATCACAGGCTTTACTGGTCTGTTACATTCAGTGCAGATGAATCGCTGGATAGACAAGCGGTCGTATTTAGCTTATGGCCCCAGGGTGTACCTGATTTAGCGATTGGGCCAAGTAGATATATGGGATTAGGAGGCTCGGCAGGTTTCTAATTAAGGATTATTGAGGTTTGATACAAGTTTCGTTGATTATTAGTTTTTTAAGGAGAAGATTATGGCGTTGGTTAATACCAAGAAAATGTTCGAAATGGCATATAAAAACGGCTATGCCATCGGTGCATTCAATGTAAATAACATGGAAATAACACAGGGAATTATTGAGGCCATAGCCGAGGAACAAGCACCGCTTATTCTGCAGGTCTCCAGAGGTGCTCGCGAGTATGCCAGCAACAGTTGGCTAAAGGCGATGATTGATGTGGCGGTGCGGGAAAATCCTGATATTCCAATCGCAATCAATCTTGACCACGGTGATAATTTTCAGACTTGCAAGGAATTCATCGAAGATGGTTTTACCTCGATTATGATAGATGCATCGAGTAAACCATTCGAGGAAAACATCGCCGTTACGAAGGAAGTGGTTGATTATGCTCACAAGTATGATGTTGTTGTCGAAGCGGAGCTTGGTCAGCTCGGTGGTATTGAGGAGGACGTTGTCGGCGTCGATCAGGACGATATCAGTAAGCACCTTTGTGATCCGGAACAGGTTCAGGAATTCGTAAAGAGGACCGGTGTTGACTCTTTGGCGGTTGCTATAGGGACCAGCCATGGGGCTTATAAATTCAAAAAAGAGCCAAAACTGGCTTTTGATATTCTGGAGGAGATAGGCAGGAGGTTGCCGAATTACCCGCTTGTTATGCACGGTTCGAGTAGTGTTTTAAAGGAATTTAAGGATTTAATAAATAAGTACGGCGGTAATATGCCCGATGCAATGGGTGTGCCGGAAGAAGCAATCAGTAAAGCTTCGAAAATGGGCGTGTGCAAAGTGAATATCGATACGGACCTTCGTATGGCATTGACAGCGAAGATCAGACAGATTTTTGCCGAAAAACCGGCTGAGTTTGATCCGCGTAAGTATCTGGGTCCGGGCAGGGACGCCATTAGAGAGATGGTAAGACATAAACTGCACGTTTTAGGCTGTGCCGGAAAGGCTGCCGAGTGTGCATAATAAGTTCTATAAGTTAAGTCTAAAATGAATTAGCGATTCTTTTATACAAGTCTTTAAGATTTTGCGATTTGTTTTTTAACCAAATTAATATTGTATCGGATTAATATAAGATGAAAAACGTCAGATATAAACTACGCCGTTTGGTATGGCTTCTGTGGTTGGCAACGATTTTGTTTTCGTCTGTCACGTGTGCGTTTGCAGCGAGTTCGATTAAACCAACGATTCATAATGATGTATCGGAGGCTTCCGAAGGTGTTTCGGTTGAATTGGGTGTTTTAGAGCAGGCCTGTAATCTTATTGACCAGGGCAAATTCGGTGCTGCTGGTGAACTGGTAAAACAAACTTATAAAGGTGACCCGCAACATCTTGACGAAGATGCTCACCAATTGTTGCAGATTGTTGATGAATACAAGGATATGAGTCGGCAGATGAAACAGTCACGGGAAGCCGTGTACGCAGGGAGATTGGCTGAGTTGAATAAGTTACGAACTACGACGGATGTAAACGATGTAAACGACATTATTGAAGTGCTTTCTGCCGTTGCAAATGTAAGCGAGCTTACGGACGAGCAGCAGAAGGAAAAGCTTCTATCAGATGAGTTCGTCAATGAGGTTATACAGGAAGCGATAAATAAATCAACAAACTATGAGCTTGAGGGTAAATGGCTTGAAGCATATACGAATTGTTATTTTTGGCTGGTAGTAATCGATCCCAATAACGATGGTTATTCAGACTATGCCCAGCAACTCTATGATAAGGCTACTATTGCAGCTTCATTAGAGGATAGTGCTTGTGAAACGCGCAAGGAGCGTTACCAGGGTGTTGATAAAAAGATATTTATTCGAGCTATAAAATTCCTGGACCTGCATTACGTTAACAAGATCGATTATAAAGACATGGCACTCAAGGCTCTCGAGCGATGCAGGTTGCTGGGAGAGGTTATGCAGTTTCCTCCTGAAGATTTCAAGGTCTCAGAGGAAAATCATAAATCGGAAGTTGAATATCAAAAATCTCTCTCTGCCTGGTCGGTGGCCCTGGAAGCTATTGTGGATGAGGCGAAACAATCATCCACAGGAATTTCAAGAGATAAGTTCCTGAATATTTTCGAAGAGATTCTCAAGATAAATGAAACCACCGTGGATCTACCACAGCCTTTGCTGATTGCACAATTTTCAGAAGCGTCATTTTCCTCGCTTGATAATTACACCATTATTATATGGCCCAGGCAGGTGCAGGAATTCGAAAAGTTGATGACTAATGAGTTCTCAGGTATAGGGATAGAGATTTCGAAACCGAAAGGACTGTTGACGGTATCGAGTCTGTTACCCGATACGCCTGCGTACAAATCGGGTCTTGACGCAGGGGATATCATAGAAGCGGTTGACGGTATTCAAACAAAGGATATGACACTGACCTGTGCGGTAAAAAAAATAACCGGCCCCAGAGGCACACCGGTTAAGCTGACGATAAGGCGGGCCGGAGAGGAAAAAACCAAAGATATTGTAATTACCAGAGGTAAAATAGTTGTCCCGACCATTCGCGGCTGGCAAAGGACCGATACAGGCCAGTGGTTGTACATGATTGATAAGGAGGATCGTATCGGCTATGTGCGACTCACCAGTTTTTCTGCAGATTCAGCCGATGATTTAGAAAAAGTATTGGATGAGCTTGAAGAACAAGAACTGAGGGGATTAATTCTGGATTTACGTTATAATACGGGTGGACTTTTAGAGAGTGCTATCGATGTAGCGGATAAATTTCTCGATGAAGGGCTAATAGTACAAAGACACTCCGGGTTTGGAAGGTTACCTATCTATGCGGAAGCAAAAGAAAGAGGAACTCATCCTGATTATCCTCTTGTAATACTGGTAAATGCCAATTCCGCCAGTGCTTCTGAGATTGTGGCGGGGGCTTTGGCGGACAGAGCACATAAGAGGGCGGTTTTGGTCGGGACCAGAACCCATGGCAAAGGTAGTGTTCAGTCAGTCACATACCATATCGGTGACGGGGCGCAGTTGAAATATACAATGGCATATTACCACTTACCTTCCGGCCAGAGAGTTGAAAGTCGCGAAGAAATGAGAAAGCAGGACAGAGAAGATTGGGGAGTTGGCCCTAATATTGCGGTTGAATTGAATAGTGAAGAAATAAAAGAGATGATCGATGTGCAGAGAGCTAATGACGTACTGGTCAGAGCCGATCACGATGATGCCAATGATGTTGTCAAAAAGTATACATTTGAGGAAACTCTTGCGGTCGACCGGCAATTGGCGGTTGGTCTGTTAGTAATCAAAAGCAAGTTGATTCAGACTGAAGCATTGGCAAAGGCGCAGTCCGACTCTTAATTTTATTTCTATTTTAGATTGTGTATAACGTATTTCAAGGTGAGCCGATATTTTTGTACGATATTTGATACACATCACACACGACACTTTTCGTAGCAACTTTTAGTCTTAGAGGTGAATGGATTTGACGATTTCAGATGATATAAGCAAATTGGAACAACAAAGGCAGGAAAAGCTGTCACGGATTAAAGAGCTTGGTATCGATCCTTATGGTAGTAGATATGAGGGAGCCGAATCGGCTGAAGAGATTAAGAGTAAATTCCAGGAAGGCGACCAGACTCAGCAGGCGAAAGCCGCAGGCAGGATTGTTTTATTAAGGGACATCGGCAAGCTGATATTCATGACTTTACGCGACCGGAGTGGAATTATTCAAATCGGTTTAAGTAAGAAACTGCTGGAAAAACAGTGGGAACTTGTCAAACTGCTTGAGCTTGGTGACATAATCGGGGCTTCGGGCCAGTTAGGCAAGACCAAAACAGGTGAAATCACGATATGGGCCGACAATGTCGTTTTTCTGAGCAAGTGTCTGCTGCCGCCGCCGGAGAAATTTCACGGCCTGGCGGATATCGACCAGCGTTACAGGCAAAGATATGTGGATTTGTGGGCCAATCCTGAAGTGATGGAGCGGTTTAAGAATCGCAGTGCTATTGTCACCACCATTCGCGAATTCCTCACATCGAAAGGTTTTTTGGAAGTTGAGACCCCGATGATGCAGACCATCGTCGGCGGGGCGGCGGCCAGGCCTTTTATCACTCATCATAACAGTCTGGATTTGGATTTATTTTTACGCATTTCACCGGAACTGTTTCTTAAGAGACTGCTCGTCGGCGGTCTGGAAAAAGTCTTCGAAGTTAATCGGAATTTTCGTAATGAAGGCCTGAGCAGGCAGCACAATCCGGAATTCACGATGCTAGAAGTTTATCAGGCCTACGCCGACTACGATGTGATGATGGATTTGACCGAAGAGGTTATTTCAGTTTGTGTGGAAAAATACTGCCGGGCAAAGCAGGTTCAGTTTGGTCAGTTCACAATAGATTTCGTGCGTCCATGGCGGAGGGCACAATATTCAGAACTGCTCAAAGAATACAGCGGCTGCGATATTGATGATATCGAGGCTATAAGGGCCAAAGCCAGGCAACTTGAAATCGATGAGGCGGATATGGACGATGCGGTTGTTGTCAATGAAGTGTTTGAGGCAACTGTAGAGGATAATCTGATTAACCCGACATTTGTGATAGATTATCCGGCGTCACTGTGTCCGTTGGCCCGCCGTAAGAAAGACAATCTTAAATTTGCTGCAAGATTTGAGCTGTTTGTCGCAAAAATGGAATTGGCCAATGCCTATACGGAATTGAATGACCCTGCTGAACAATATGAGAATTTCCTTATCCAGCTTCGCGGCCAGGAAGAATCACTGACAAAAATGGACAGCGATTATGTCACGGCGTTAAAATATGGTATGCCGCCTGCCGGTGGACTGGGTATTGGCATTGACAGACTTGTGATGGTTTTGACCGGTGCGGCAAGTATTCGTGACGTGGTGCTGTTCCCGCTTTTGAGGCCCTCGAAAGATTAAGGATTACCCCCGGTCGGGGGGCTTAATATTTACGACTAATGCAATGTTGAAATTATTTTTATGGCTGCGATACCTGCATAAGAAAAAAATTGTGTTATTGAGTATTGTAGCAGTTGCACTTTCTGTATCATTATTGATTGTTGTAGCCAGCCTGTTTACCGGTTTTATTAATACATTCGAAGAGGCGGCGGTCGTAGCGGTAGGAGACGTGGTTCTTCAACCGGCTAGAGCGATTCCCCAATATGACTTGTTCATAGAACGCCTGGAGCAGACCGAAGCTGTAGATGCGGCAACTGCTATAGTGTATAGTTCCGGTTTGCTGCATCTTGATAAAGGTAATGTCAGGGCGGTAGATATCTGGGGGATTGAGCCTGACCGACGTGCAAAAGTTACTGGTTTCGACCGGTTTTTACTCAATCAGAGAGACTCGTCGGGTGAGCTGTCTTTTAATATCCCCGATTCTGCAAATAATGTCGGTGTCTTTGTAGGTATTGGTGTATTAGGTAAACCGGATGAAAAGACGGATAGGTATGATTATGATGCGGCCAAAAAGATGCTCGGTAAGCAGGTTGTCCTGACAACGGGCACTTTATCTTCAACAAATGTGGATAAAGCGGCCAGAACAGAAATAAAAAGAAAAGTAGTTCAATTGTCTATCGCCGATATTGTCGAAACGGGAGTTTTTCAATTTGACAATGGTTGTGTTTATATACCCGTGCAAGAGCTAAGTAAAATCTTGTACCCTGATGAAACCTCACCGGTTGCAGAGTCTATTCATATAAAACTCGCAGACCGAACCGACCCCGATGTCGCACTCGCTGTGATTCGTGGTGTATGGCGCACTTTCGTTGAGGAAAAGTTAGGGGCAAATACATACCTTTTACAAAATACCAGCATTGAAACTTCCAGACAACTACAGAGCCGGTTTATTGCAGCATATCAAAAGCAAATGAATGTATTGCTGGTGATATTTGGTGTTATAAGCTTCGGTTTTGTTCTGTTGATATTTTGTATATTTAGTTTGATTGTGCGATTAAAGCAGAGAGATATCGCGATAATAAAAAGTTGCGGTTCGTCGAGCAGCGCAGTGGCTTTTCTTTTTGTTGGCTTCGGTGCTTGTGTCGGAGCTATTGGCTCAGGTATCGGAATTGCGCTGGGATATATTATCACAACGAATATCAATGCAATTGAAGAATGGATAGGGATAATTTTTAGACTCAAACTCTGGAGAAGCAGCGTATATTTATTCAGCAAGATACCTAATGAGGTTAACTGGTCATTGGCTTTTCCTATCGTATTATTTGCAATTATTGCCGCAGCGATTGGAGCGGTTATACCTGCTATCATCGCCGCAAGAACAAAACCGGTGGAGATTCTAAGGTATGAATAATTAATTTGTTATTGAGAATTCATTATTCGATATTTTTGTTATGTATAAAATTATTCTTGCATATAGATATCTACTAAAACGCCGGATAACTTATTTTGCGGTGTTGGCGGTTGCCCTTTGCGTTTTTATTGTTGTTGTCGTAATGACTGTAATGACAGGCCTGGTCAACGATTTCAAGCAAAGGAATCACCGTTTCGTGGGAGACTGTGTTGCTGGGACCGAATCGCTGGTGGGTTTTGCATATTACGAAGATTTTGTAAAGGTACTTGAACAACAGAAATACATCGAAGCAGTATCGCCGGTAATCAAAAGTTTTGCTCTGGTAAGGAACAAAAATTCAAAGCAGGACTATGGACTTGAAATTATGGGTATCGACCCTGTCAGGCATAGTCAAGCGACGAGCTTTGGAGATACTCTGTATTATAATAAAGATGATGTTTCAAAAACATTCAGGCCTTCGTATGACCCTAACCTGACAGGGTGTGTATTGGGTGGCTTGCTGCGTGGGGAGGCTGAAGATATTTATCCTGAGACGTCCTTCGTACCACGGACAAGCTTTTCAGTAAGTTGTTTCCCTCTAACGGCAAAGGGAGCCCTGGCCCGGGCAGGTACCGACCTGGTCAATATAAAAACGTTCTACTTCAGTGACTATTCGAACAGCGGTTTGCCCAGAATTGACGGTTCGTTAATTTACCTGCCTTTTGAACAGGCTCAAATGCTTTGCGGGATGGCAGGTCCTACTAAAAGAACCTCCTGGATTCATATCAAGTTCAGGCAGGATGTCGATGTCCGGACCGGTCCACTGGACGCCTTAAGTTGCTGCGAGAAAGTGCGGTCCTTATGGGATAAATACAAACAGGAGAAAGCCGGCGAAACACAGACGTACCTTTTGGATACTGTCGAAGTCCAAAGCTGGAAGAGCTACAGGCGTGAATCCATCGCGCCGATGGAGAATGAACTGACAGAGTTGATAGTCATGTTTGGTTTCGTTGCGATTACAACGGTTTTTATTATTTTGGTCGTATTTTATATGATTATCAGTCATAAGAGCAAAGACATCGGGATATTGAAAAGCATCGGTGTTTCCGGCGCAAATATCATCGAATTATTCTCAGGCTTTGCTCTTTTAGTGGGTCTGTTAGGCTCCGGCGTTGGTTTATTTGTCGGCTGGTTGTTTTTACTTCAGATTAATCGGATAGAGGATTGGCTTTTTGAGCATTTTAAGTTTCAACTCTGGGACAGGACAATGTATGCTATAGGTGATATTCCAAACCGGCTGGATTTTAAAGTCCTGGTGGTCATTGCCCTTTCGGCTATTTTGGTTTGTTTAATTGGAGCATTTGTGCCGAGCTGGCAGGCGGCCCGGCAGAAACCCATAGAGACTCTGCAGGTAAACCAGTTATAATTGAACGATATGAGCAAGAATGATTTTCTATTACAAGCTAACGAGCTTCACAAATCATATCGCATGGGTGCGACCAAGGTGAAAGTGCTTAAAGGTGCCGACCTGGCTGTGAAAGAAGGGGAATTCGTAGCGATAATCGGGGCCTCCGGAAGTGGTAAAAGCACCCTTTTGCATATTTTAGGTGCGTTGGATAAGCCGGATAAGGGCACGGTTGCCTTTGTCGGGCGGGATTTGAAAAAGTTCGGCTCAGCAGAATTGAACAGATTTCGCAATAAAAAGGTCGGATTTGTATTTCAGTTTTATCATTTATTGGACGAATTAAATGTGCTGGAAAATGTTTATCTGCCGGTTATGGCGGGCAGAAGTGTAATAGGCTGGTTTTTCTGCCGAAAATGGGCGAAACGCAGGGCCGAAGAATTGCTCGAACAGCTTGGTTTGTCTGACCGGGCCAAACATAAGCCTTATCAATTGTCAGGCGGGGAAAGGCAGAGAGTAGCGATTGGCAGGGCATTAATGAATGAGCCAAGTTTACTTTTAGCAGATGAACCGACAGGAAATCTTGACTCTGAGACAGGAAATAGTATTTTAGATGTCCTTGAAAAGCTGAACCGGGCCGGTCAAACAATTGTGATGGTAACTCACGATGAGAGAATCGCAAAAAGGGCAGGGCGGATAGTAACATTAGTCGATGGTAAAATTTTACATAAAGATATGAGCATAGAGAATCGAAAGTAGCTTGTAGCTTGTGGGTTCATTAAAGGATAGCTGTATGGGTTTAAAAATTTGGCTTGATGGCAAGTTTGTTGAGCGTGAAGAAGCGAAAATATCTGTTTTTGACCATGGTTTGCTTTATGGCGATGGAGTCTTTGAGGGTATCCGCGTTTACGACGGTAAGGTATTTGAGATGGATGCCCATATTAAAAGGCTATATGAATCCGCTATGGCGATTCGTCTTCCGATTCAGCTTAGTCAGAGTGAGCTTGCCGATGCAATGCAGCAGACCGTTGAGACCAACGGTATTACCAATGGCTATATCCGACTGGTAGTTACAAGGGGAGACGGTACTCTTGGATTGAATCCTTTCATTTGTAAGAATAGCTGTATATTTATCATAGCCGACGATATTCAATTGTATCCTGAGGAGCTCTATGAAAAGGGGATGAAGATAATCAGTGCAACTACCGTTCGCAATCATCCTCTAGCCATTCCGCCACAGGTAAAGAGCCTGAACTATCTCAATAACATCCTGGCAAAAATTGAGGCTTTGGACAACGATGTGCCCGAGGCGATTATGTATAATCATGAAGGCTTTGTCGCCGAGGCTACCGGGGACAATGTCTTTATCGTAAAAGATGGTGTGGTTTATGCGCCACCGGCCGAGGCCGGCGCCCTGGGAGGGATAACAAGAGGAGTTGTTATCAAACTGGCTCAAAAGGAAAATCTCAGTGTAGTTGAAAAAAATCTCACCAGATTTGATTTGTATGTCTGTGATGAATTTTTCCTCACAGGAACCGCGGCCGAGGTAATCGGTATTGTCGAGATCGACGGCAGAGTAATCGGTGACGGCAAACCCGGCCCGGTCACGAAATTACTTAGGGATAAGTTCTTCGAATACGCACACGGAAAGGGGAAGTAGCAGATAGCTGATAGATGTTAATCGCATATCCGCTGTCTGCCAAGTGCTATGCAGTTACCGGCATATATCGATATTTCAGCTTCTTTTTCAGACTATGAGATTCCCGCTTTCAGACTCATCAAGAGTCAGCTCAATCGGGTCAAAGAACTGATTAACAAGCAGTTGACTACTCGTGTTTCTGATTTTGGCCAACGGGGCCGGTCCGGACCAAAGCAATCGGCAGAAGATATTGACCGCTTGTTCGAATACATGTCCGGTCGCAGTGGTAAAATGATTCGTCCCGGTCTTGTTTTACTTTCAGGTGGTTGTTTTGGCAAAATCACAGATGAGCATATTCGTGTTGCTGCGATGATTGAAATGATCCACAATGCCACGCTTTTACACGATGATGTTATAGATCAGGGGCAAAGACGGCGCGGACAGCCTACAGTCAATAGTCTTTGGGGTAATGAATCTGCTGTTTTAATGGGCGATTTTTTATTAAGCCGGGTTTTCAAGTTATGTGCCGAGATTAAACCGGAATTAACTAAGATTATCGCCGCAACAGCGGTACGACTTTGTGAGGGTGAGTTGAGGCAGGTAACGCAAAAACGGAATTTGAAACTGAGCGAATCAGAGTATATTCATGTGATAACCGAGAAAAGTGCCGTTCTTTTTAGTAGCTGTTGTTATCTTGGCGCTATACTGGCACATGCCGGCGAGTCCCAGGCTCAGTCGTTATCTGAGTTTGGCTTGAATGCCGGTATTGCATTTCAGATTACCGACGATTTACTTGATATAGTCGGCGATGAAGAAAAAACCGGCAAGAAGCCCGGCAATGATATTGAAAAACACAAATTGACTTTAGCTGTGATATATTTACTGCGAACAGTAAAGATGGAAGACAGAGAAGAGATTATAAACTCTTATCTCGAAGGTAAAAATACACAACATAACATGGGGAGATTTATTGAAATATTGAATCGTTCCGGTTCTCTGGAGTATGCACACAAAAGGGCGGATGAGTTTGTTGAAAAAGCAATTCAGGCATTAGACGAATTTAACCAAAGCGATGCTAAAGATGCTCTGATTGAAACGGCGAAATTTATGGCCAACAGGGCGGTTTAGCTTATAAGCTCAAATCTTCAGTTTTAAAAATCAATGGTCCACACTCAGAGTTGATATATTCTTTTTAGAAGTGACCAGACTGCCCTTCGATGCTTTTACGCGAATAAATTTTCGACAGCTTCATTTATCTTTCGTATAATGAATTTGATGATTGAAAACAAGTCCAACAGAACTTTGTTTGGCGAGTCTGAGCAAGCCAGAATAGCTTCTGCGTCTCCTCTGGCGGCTCGAATGAGACCGAGAAATCTTCAAGAATTCATCGGGCAAAGTCATTTTCTTGGACCTGATAAACTGCTGACAAGGATGCTCGAAGCCGACAGGCTTAGTAGCCTGATATTTTATGGCCCACCCGGTGTCGGCAAGACTTCGCTGGCGATGGTAATTGCAAATTATACAAAGGCCGAATTTCACTATCTCAGTGCACCGGCGGCGGGAGTCAAGGATATTCGTGATATCATCAGATTGGCCCGCAACAGACTTGCAGCAAACCGGGCAAGAACTGTGCTGTTTATCGATGAGATTCATCGCTTTAACCGTGCCCAGCAGGATGTTCTGCTGGATGATGTCGAAGCGGGAGTTTTGATTTTGATTGGTGCTACGACAGAGAATCCCTTTTTTTCAGTTAATTCTCCGTTGATTTCGCGCAGTACGGTATTTCGTTTTGAGCCTCTTGGTCAGGAAGATGTTTTAGTATTGCTTAAAGCTGCTCTTAAAGATACCGAGCGTGGCCTTGGTAAGTTCGATATAGATGCAGACAAGAAGGCTTTGGAGTTTTTGTCGGTCATTTGTGACGGTGATGCCCGGAAGGCTCTGACAGCTCTTGAGGTCGGCGTGCTGTCACAGGCTGCAAGAAATCCGGATAAAAAAATAAAATTTAATCTTGAAGTCGCAAAGGAGTCGATACAACAGAAGACAGTCGATTATGACGGTACGGGTGATACGCACTATGATTTGGCCAGCGCTTTGCAGAAGAGTATGCGGGGTTCAGACCCTGATGCTACTGTTTACTGGCTTGCACGAATGTTGGTCGGTGGTGAGGATGTACGTTTTATTGCCCGACGGATTGCAATTTGTGCAACAGAAGATGTGGGCAATGCCGATCCGATGGCGACGGTTCTTACCGCATCTGCCGTTCAAATATCCGAGTTTGTTGGTTTGCCGGAAGCCCAGTTAGCGCTGGCACAAGCAGCGTTGTATGTTGCCTGTGCGCCGAAATCAAACGCTTCGGCTTCTGCTGTTTGGCAGGCGATGGCCGATGTCAGGAACCAGCCGACTAAACCAGTGCCCAAGCATTTGAAGGACAGCCATTATGCCGCTGCGAAAAAGGCCGGTTTCGGTATTGATTATAAATATCCACATAATTTCAAGAATGGATTTGTGTTGCAGGAATATCTTCCGGTCGGTTTGAAGAAAAAATATTATATGCCGAAGAATATTGGTTATGAAAAAAATATTCAACACTATTTACAAAAGCTCGAAAGCTTGATAGAAAGTGGTAAACCTCATCAAAAGTAACGCCTTAAAGAAGGATAGGTAAATGGATAAAGCTCACTTGCGTCGCCAGCTACAAAATAGCCTGATTGCCATACCGGATGAGCAGAGGAGCGAAAAAAGCCGACAGGCGTGCAGAAATTTGATTTCGACATCACAGTTCCAAAATGCCTCGACGGTTATGATGTACCTATCTCTTCCTTATGAAGCTGATACCTCTGAGGCTATACTTCATGCCTGGCAGTTGGGTAAGACAGTTGCGGTGCCTAAGATTTCCTGGGAGCAAAGACACATGATTCCTGTAAAAATCAACTCGCTGGAAACGGGTATTTCGATGATAGCTTCTGGTCTGAAGAATCCGATAGCAGGCGTGCCGGTGCCGTTTGAAGATATTGATCTTGTTGTCACACCGGCCCTTGGATTTGACAGACAGGGCAATCGGCTTGGTCGCGGCGGTTCATATTACGACAGATTTTTTGCCAACGCTGAACTTAAGGCATCGAGATGCGGCTTTGCCTTTGCAGAGCAACTCCTTGATTCGGTACCGGTAACAGAACATGATGAGCCGGTAGATTCTTTGGTGACTGATGAAGGTGTAATTTATTTTAATAATCAGAAAGGAGACTGAGATGGCTCGTTATCCAGCCGGCTCTCGGGTCGCAAGAAGAGCCCGAAACCGGATATATACTGTTCTGGCTCTGCTTATTATTGGTGTAGTATTTGTTTATATTTATAGCCCCTTTAATAGCGGTGAAACCGAACCTGTTAACAATAGTCCCCAGTCGAACTCTAATCCCGGCCTTAATGTCCCTGTAGTAAATGAAATGCCTGTGATTGAGCCACCTGTGCAGGCCGAGCCGAACCTGGTCCTGGAAGCCGAACCGGTGAGCGAACCGAGTTTCGCGGAAATTCCATCCGGCCCGACCGTCGAACCCAATCCCGAGGCAGAGGCACTGATTAAGGAAGCCAAAGCACTTCTTGGCGAATCACCCGGTAAGATTATCGAGGCACGTGACAAGTTAAACATGGCGCTGCGAATGCCAATGAGCGTCCACCAGCGTTTGTCCGTAAAAATGCAGCTATCGGAGCTTGCCAAAAAGTGGCTGTTCGGTAGAACGGTTTATCCGGATGATACTCTTTGCGAAACATATCTGGTCCAGCGCGGCGATCAGCTTAGATTAATAGGTGACCGATACAAGGTGCCGTATGAGATTCTTATGAAGGTTAACAAAATTAGTCATGCCGAATCCCTGCCGGCGGGTGAGACGATAAAAGTCATCAACGGCCCGTTCCATGCGAAAGTATATCGTTCAACCTTTACGATGGATATATATCTTAAGAACACTTTCGTTCGAAGCTTTCCCGTTGGTCTGGGCAAGGAAGGGATGGAGACACCGACAGGTTTATGGCGTGTCAAAGTCGGTGGCAAGCTGGAAAAGCCGATATGGACAAATCCTCTTGATGGCAGAAGATATTATCCTGAGGACCCGGATTATCCTTTAGGTTCAAGATGGATAGGACTGGAAGGTCTTGAGGGAGCCGCCAAGGACAGGACAGGCTTTGCCATCCACGGCACAAAGGAGCCGGAACAACTCGGTACGGCAGGCTCACAGGGGTGCATTCGCCTGGATAACGGTGCTGCAATATTGGTCTATAACCTGTTATTCCCAGGCAGCTCTTTAGTAGAGGTAACGGACTAAGTTCAGGTTTTGAACACATTATACCGGTCTTAATCTGGTTTTTCGCATGGTAATTGCGGAGTAGATTCCCTCACTTTCCTTGGGGAGCTTTTCGATAAATTCCTGGGGGGTATTTAGCCGTTAAATCTGACCACGCGGCGTTTTAAGCAGTTTTCAAAACAATACTTGTAGTTTTAGTAAGAACGGTTATAATTCGGTCTCCCCTTGGATGAAAAGGGTTCTCAGTAAATATATATTGCTCGTATAGTATTAGAAGAGGTTATTCTGGAAGGATTTTGTAAATGGCGGAATTATTACTGGGGTATGATGTCGGAAGCTCATCGATTAAAGCTACGTTAATGGACTCCGATACCGGCAAAGTTTTGGCGTCGGCTACTTCGCCGGATAAAGAATTGGAGATTATCGCAAAGGAATTGGGCTGGGCCGAGCAGCATCCGTCCACATGGTGGGAGCATGTTAAAAACGCAACCCAAAAGATTAAAGCTCAGGCGAAATTCGATGCCGGCGATGTGAAGGCAATCGGGATTTCCTACCAGATGCACGGTCTGGTAGTGGTGGATGAAAACAAAGAGGTGTTGAGACCTTCGATTATCTGGTGTGACAGCAGAGCGGTACAGATCGGCGAAAAAGCCGCCAAAGATATCGGAGAAGAAAAATGCCTTAAACGTCTTTTCAATCTGCCGGGAAACTTTACCGCTTCAAAATTAAAGTGGGTAAAGGAAAATGAGCCGGATATTTATTCGAAGATTCACAAAATGATGTTGCCCGGTGATTATATTGCAATGAGGATGACCGGCGAGATAAAAACAACGCCGTCCGGACTATCCGAAGGAATAATGTGGAATTTTGAAAGCGACGGTCTGGCTGATTTTGTGCTCGATAATTATGGTATCTCCGACGAGCTTATAGCCGATACAGTACCTACATTTTCTGTCCAGGGCCGGCTAACAAAAGAAGCGGCGGACGAGCTTGGTCTTGCCGGGGATACGAAGGTCAGCTATCGAGGTGGCGACCAGCCGAATAATGCATTATCGCTTGGTGTTTTGGCACCGGGAGAGATTGCCGTTACGGCGGGGACCTCCGGCGTAGTGTATGGAGTCAGTGACAAGAAAGACTACGACCAGCGCTCACGGGTAAATGTGTTTGTGCATGTCAATCATTCGTCGAAAAATCCAAGATATGGCGTGCTGTTATGCATTAACGGCACGGGAATTCTTAATAGCTGGCTCAAGCATAATTTCGTCTCCGAAAATATGGATTATCCCCAAATGGATAAAATTGCGGCAGAAATTCCTGTCGGTTCCGAAGGTTTGGTAATACTTCCTTACGGCAACGGGGCCGAAAGGACTCTGGAAAACAGGAACATTGGTGCATCGGTTCATGGGTGGAATTTCAATATTCATAAAAAAGCACACTTTCTTCGGGCCGCTCAGGAAGGAATCGTTTTTGCCTTGAATTACGGGCTTGGGATAATGAAAGATATGGGAATTGAGCTCAAGACCGTTAAGGCAGGAAATGCCAATATGTTCTTGAGTCCATTATTCGCAGAGGCCTTTGCTACAGTAACAGGTGCGAGTGTGGAATTATATAATACAGATGGCTCACAAGGCGCCGCCAGGGGCGCGGGCATCGGAGCCGGTATCTATAAAGGCGCCGAAGATGCCTTTGTTGGCCTGGCGCCGGTTAAGACAGTAAAGCCAAACGAGAAATTAACTTCGGTTTATAATAAAGCATACAAAAATTGGGAACAAGTATTAAAACAGCAATTAAAAGCATAAATCGTATCTTGTAAAGCGATTTGCCGGATACAAGAAAGGAGTAAAACAAATGTCAGAATACTTTCCCGAAGTGAAACAAATAAAATATGAGGGACCTGAATCAAAGAATCCCCTTGCATTCAAACATTACAATCCAGACGAGACGGTATTAGGCAAGACAATGGCGGAACATCTGCGTTTCTCAGTATGCTACTGGCATACTTTAAAAAATTTAGGAACGGACCAGTTCGGCGGCAACACTATTATTCGCAAGTATAACGACTCATCCGATCCAATGAAAGTCGCGGATATGACCCTTGAAGCAGCCTTCGAATTGTTCACCAAGTTAGGTGTTAACTTCTGGTGTTTCCACGACAGAGATATTGCACCGGAAGCAAATGACTTGGCTGAGACCAACAAGCGCCTCGACAAAATAGTGGAAAAAGCCAAGAAACTTCAGGCTGATACCGGAGTGAAGCTGCTTTGGGGCACAACCAACGCTTTTTCTCATCGTCGATTCATGGCAGGTGCAGGCACCAACCCATCACCGGAGATTTTTGCCTATGCAGCGAGTCAGATTAAGAAAGCTATAGAGATAACAAACGAACTCGGAGGACAGGGCTATGTATTCTGGGGCGGACGTGAAGGTTACGATACATTGCTCAACACCGATATAAAAAAAGAATTGGACCATTTGGCTTTGCTTCTGCAAATGGCGGTTGACTACAAGAAAAAGATCGGTTTCAAAGGCCAATTTTACATAGAGCCCAAACCAAAGGAACCAACCAAGCACCAGTATGATTTTGATGCAGGCAACTGTTTCGCGTTTTTGCAGAAATATAATCTGCTCAAAAACTTTAAGTTAAATATTGAGTCCAACCACGCTACTCTGGCTTCCCACGATTTTTGTCATGAACTGGCATTTTGCGCCGCCAACGGCATACTCGGTTCGGTCGATGCCAACCGGGGTGACCTGCTTCTGGGATGGGATACGGACCAGTTCCCAAGCGACATTTACGAAACAACAATGGCTATGTATATTATTCTCAAAAGTGGCGGTTTTACTACCGGTGGTCTCAACTTTGATGCGCATGTCAGACGTCAGTCGATAGACCCTATCGACCTGTTTTATGCTCACATAGGTGCAATGGATATCTTCGCAAGAGGTTTGAAAAACGCCGCAAAAATCATCCAGGACAAGACATTCGACAGTGCTGTTGCGGAGCGTTACAAAGGTTGGAGTGGAGAGCTTGGTTCTAAAATTGAAAACCGACAGGCTGGATTTGAGGAGCTTGAAGCTTACATCCTTAAACACGGAGAGCCGGAGCTTCAGAGTGGTCGCCAAGAGCTACTTGAAAACCTGTTGAATGATTACATCTGAGCCGAGTCTCTTATAATATACTATGCTCCGTCAGTATGTGATTTGAAACGGGGTGGTATGCCAAGCCGAGTTGTTAGAGCGTAGTTATATATGCTGCGACTGGCCATCTCGCCATAATAGGATTCTGATTTGGATTCATCGCGTAAACGAAGCAACTGCCCTAACGGCCGTCCTTGTTCTTGAGCGATGTCCCTTTTGCTCTGACGATACGACTTTACAAGGTCGATAACGCTGCCTCCAGCGACTAACGAAGCTACCGCTCCGGGTATCAGTAGAGGCGGAAAAATGGTTCCGGCAATTGTCATTGCAGCAGCAAAGCCAAGTGTCCCCGTTGCTACAGCTATCTTGATAGACCCTTGGCTTTGAAGGTCTGCCAGAGCAGCACTATGTTGCTCAAACGCATTTTGTACTTAGATAATCAGCATCGCATCGCCGTAGGAATAGAAACGGTATCGTTGTTTGATTGCATGGCTGTATGCGGCGAGAATATTTTCCAGTCCCGCAAATGCAGCTACCAGTGCAAGCAATGATGATTTGGGCAGGTGAAAATTCGTTATCATCGCATCGGTTATTTGAAATTTAAACCCCGGTATTATGAACAAATTCGTTGAGCCGCTTGTCGGTTCGACCTGCGAATTATTAACGACCGTTTCGAGGACTCGTGTTGAGGTTGTGCCCACCGGGATGATTCTTCCTCCCTTGTCTTTTACTTTGTTTATTATCCGGACATTTTCCCGGTCTATACTGAATCTTTCTTCGTGGATTTGATGGTCTTCGAGGTTCTCGGCGGTAATTGGCTTGAATGTCCCCGCTCCGACATGGAGCGTTATATTAGCAAAGCAGATGCCGGCCTGTTTTAATTGCTCTATTAGCTGATTGGTGAAATGCAAACCGGCGGTCGGAGCTGCAACGGCACCGGCATTTTTGGCGTAGACTGTCTGGTAACGTAATTTGTCTTTTAACGCAACAGCAGGGTCATCGTCACGTTTGATATATGGCGGTAATGGAGGAAAACCCACTTGATCGAGAATGGACCATGTATCTGCATCAGATAATATCTTCAATTGACATTTGCCATGGTCGTTTTTTTGAAGTAGCTCCGCCTTGCAGTAATCAGTCTTTTTTTTGTCTGTTAGATATAATTTCTCGCCTTGTTTTATCTTTCGCGAGCCCTTGAGATATACGGTCCATGCGCTGTCTGTGGTTTCAGAAAGAAATAATCCTTCGATTTTTGCTCCGGTGGTTCGTCTGGCGAAAAAGCGGGCTGGCAGAACTTTTGTGTCGTTGAGTACAAGGCAGTCCCCGGGTGACAAGAAATCACCGAGCTTGCTGAATCGACTGTCCAAAATATCCCCGCTTATACGGTTGAGGACCAGCAGCCGGGAGTCGCTCCGAACAGGCAGGGGTTCTTGAGCAATCAGCTCGGGAGGAAGATCGTAATTTAACTTTTCAGTTTTCATAGGTTAAAGTTATCAGACCACCGTTCAAATAACAAAAAAAATTTGTCTCACTAACAGGCCAATTCAGAGGATAATTTTTTTTGGTGGGATTGTAACAAAACCTGCTCAGAATAAAAGACGATACTCACGATGCGAATCCAATTTCAGGGCTATTATTTCAAAGGTTAGAATTATGTCTTCAACAACGTATTTTGACAGAGAAGCGACTTCGATCGCCGCATTAGGTAGGAATGAGCTAAAAAGAAGAATTAAAAACTTCCAGGGTCGATTTAAGTTGGATTTTACCGAAGACTACCTAAATAAACTCAGTGTTGACAGACTAAGACATATCCTTTTGGCGGCCTCAATTAACGCAAAGACGCATAATTAGAAAGTCTTTTCTGGACTGTGCGTATATATAAATCCCTCGCTAAACCACGAATTTAGTGCATTTCTGAGCTATTTTATTGATAAGCTAATCAGATTTGATGAATGTTACCACTGATCCGGAGTGTAGCCCAGACTCCCCCAGCAACCCTTTTGTAGCCAATGCAGATCACTTTTACCTTCATCTGTCGTTGGGACATAATCATTGCTCGGGTGGCCTCGTTCTCGGTCTTTGCCCATCTGTACAGTATCGGTGCCGTTCCATTTATAGTGGTCGGCACGACCGTCTGCAAAGGCCAGGGTTGTCCCGTCTCCGTGTCTGACCGGCGGGTCGTCCCACCATTTCTCTTGTGTGTAATGGACTGCGAAACTGTCCGGCGTTACCCAGCCCTCATCTATATAAACAATTCTTAATGAATGAGCGCCTATAATATCTGTTGTCTTTTTTAGGAATACGCCGGGCTTGTTGGTGCCATCCCTTCTATAGCCATTGACTGCGTCCACGGCTGCGTACGTTAACATCTCGCCGCGAGTACCTGTAGGACATTTATAAAGTTTTTCCTGCTTTATGTAGGTCCAAAGAGCACCGGCCTTAATAGCTTTTCTCTGGGTTTCCTCAGGTAATTGTTCTCCCGAGGCGTAGTTGCTTGCCCAGCATACGCCTACCCATGGTATTTCGTTTCTGGTACCGGATGTTGCTTCGCCGGGTGTGCCTAATGGCGCCCCATTGACGATTTGATTATTATTGTCATCGGAATACATAATCCATGCAAGTGCAAGTTGTCTTAAATTTCCGATGCATACAGCCCGTTTACCCTGCTCTCTGACTCTGTTAAGCGAGGGCATTAAAATTGCCATTAAAACTGCTATAATGGCAATTACAACTAAAAGCTCGATTAATGTAAAACCCTTGTACCTTTTTATCTGCTTGAGATTTGGGGATATGATATCGGATTTGGTTATTTGAAGCATTTTATAATTCTCCTTAATAAAAAATTGT
The DNA here is from genome assembly GCA_964508785.1 of uncultured Pirellulales bacterium. Taxonomy (GTDB): domain Bacteria; phylum Planctomycetota; class Phycisphaerae; order Sedimentisphaerales; family Anaerobacaceae; genus JAFGPS01. The sequence continues at coordinate 31,247 of CAZDVE010000034.1, forward strand.
GAATATCGCTATCCCCGGGATAGACTTCGGCCTGTTAGTAATCTCTGAATTCTCTCATCCATTCGGGCCAATCCTCGGGCAAGATGCCTCCGGCCGTAGTCCAGGGGCCAGCTATTTTATATGCTTTATGCCACCTCAATGTCCATAATTCTTTGAGGCCGGTCTTTCTGACCGACCAATCCAGGAAAGCCATGTTTATGAATCCATCATGCCTGTTTATACATATGCGTCTCATATGCATCTCGGCTTGCCAGGCCAGATCCTCTTGGTCCGGAGGCGTATCAGTTTCTCTTGGAAAGACATTGAACCGAAGAGCATCCATCATCAGAGGTACATACCCGGCTCCTTGGACATCGGGAGTTCTCCAGTTGTTTACTGTCTCAAAATTTTGATAGACCGATGTTACTGATGCCGGCGGATTTTCAGCCCAGCCGTTTATACCGTAGCTGCCCCAATCACCGTCAGGATCATAGCCCTCATCGTCCTGTGCGCTGTAAACTCCCCAGGCTGAAAATGTGTTCCACTGACCCGTAGGTTGACCATTGATATCTAACAAAGGTTTCATTGCAGTCGGACGCACATTACTTTTTTATTATTATTATAGTAAGGCCTGAGAGTATTAAACCAGTGGTTCGAATGACCGGGCCTTCCTGGTGTTGAGACGCCCGCCTGAAATTTACCGTCGTAATCCTTTGTGTACATCGTAAAGTAGTACGTCCAGTTTTTAAGATTTGCAGCGCATGCGACAGTCTTTGCTTGTTGCTTTACCCTTGTTAGTGCAGGCATTAGGATTGACATTAATAGAGCGATAATGGCGATGACCACTAACAGTTCGATTAGAGTGAAACCTTTATGCTTATACATTATACATGTCCTTTCTTCTCGAATTCACACGGATTTACCCTGTAGTAAAGCTTCAAAGTAGTATAGAATAATCAATAATGTATAGAAAGAGTTACACAATTAACGGCTTGATTTTACCATAAATCCGAACAGCTTTCAAGCTTAATATTGGACTTTTATGGCAGTTTTTATAGGAATTTTATAAGTTTTTACAGGAATATAAACGCACAGTTTCTTGGTTAATTCCTGGAAAATTTTGGAGTTTCACGGATAAAGATGGTCGACATCGGTCTATAGATGGATTATTGGAAGATTTAAGGTACAAAAGAAGACCGGAATCGATAGAGACTCCGGCCTTTGTGAGACAGTTTTTTCATTTAGAAAATATACTGCAAACTTATAAAATTATCACTGTCTCACTAGAACCAAGATATATGAGAAGAAAAGAGCTATTAGTACAAATATTATTATAGACTATTCGAGACCAATTGCAAGCACATTTTTAGAACATAGCAATATTTATTGAATTATCACTGCTTTTTACATGTTGATTAATGCATTTTTTGGCAATTTTGGGCTGAAATTTGGCTTATTTACTTAATATATCTTAAAAAAACGCCATATTTTGTCTTATTCACCGGTTGCGGGAGCTACGCAGTAAATGTATATAAGTGGTTCGGTGCCGGTGTTTTGAACATCGTGGATTGTTTTTGGTGGTATATAGGAAACTTTGCCCTTGCCGACTTCAAAGCAGTCTTTTTCTTTTTCGCCTATTTGTAGTTTACCTCGTCCGGAGAGAAATACAAGCATCTCCTCGTGGTCCTTTGTGCTGTGTTGGCCGCAGGCCTGATCCTTAGCTAAATATACCCTACCGGAGCGCATTCCACGAGTTTGAGGCCGGCCGGCTAATAGTTTTTGGTTTTCGGATTTAGTATTCAAGTCTATGACAAGAGTTTTTTCTACTGATGCCATGTGGGCTCCTTAAAGTATAACTTCGATTTCTACAGGTCAAATATTGTCAAAAGTAATACGCTCAAGGCAGGAATAGAAACCACTTATCTATTGCCGCCGTAATATTATTATAGATATATATGATTTTAACAGGAAGTGCCAATGATAAGTGGTTATTAGAAATTGATTATCTTTATCTGTGAATTTTGATAGCATATTTCGATTTTTTTAGGATTATTATATGACAATGGAAATTGGTGCTCTTATCATCACCGCAATTTCCATAGCATTCTTCCACACCGTTCTTGGCCCGGATCATTATCTTCCTTTTATAATGATGTCCTGGGCACGAAAATGGTCTCTCTTAAAAACCATTGTGGTGACTTTGTTATGCGGCTTAGGGCATATAGTAAGCTCTATCGTGCTTGGTTTTATAGGAATATCGCTGGGATTAGCGGTTAAAAGACTTGTTAATGTTGAATCTATCAGAGGCAGTGTAGCTGCGTGGCTGCTTATTGCTTTTGGATTGGTTTATTTGGTTTGGGGATTACGCAGGGCCTTCCGAAATAAACCGCATGTGCATAGTCATGCTCATGTTAATAAGTTCATTCATAAACACATGCACAGTCATAATCAGGAGCACCTTCATATTCATGATGACCAGAAAAACGTCAGCACTACGCCGTGGGTATTGTTTGTCATTTTTGTTTTTGGTCCTTGCGAACCGTTAATTCCAATCCTGATGTACCCGGCGGCAAAGAACAGCATGCTTGGCCTGGTTGTAGTGACAGATGTTTTTGGAACAGTAACTATCGTTACTATGCTGGCTACGGTGCTGATTTCCCGGCTCGGGATAAATCTTCTTCCATTAGCGAAAGTCCAGCGATTTTCCCATGTCATTGCGGGGGCAAGTATTTTTCTTTGTGGCCTGGCTATTCAGTTTCTCGGATTGTGAGCGAGACAATTAAAAGAAGTAGCAGAGACACTACAAACTTTCGGCGTAGTTGATTTATCAGAAATTCATGTCTGACATATCTATAGCATAAAAATATTGTTTTAATCTAATAGCGTCCCGACTTACAAAAGCGGTTTTTGGGCATTGAATCAGCATTTTGTAAAAAAAACGAAGATTTTCGAAGAAAAACCTTGACGAGATATACTCTATAGTATAGAGTACTCTATAGATTAGATTATAGTAAGCATATTTTTTGGAGATTAACACAATGAATATTTCTCAGGAAGATGCACAAGCATCGCTATCTTCGGTTCAGAATGTTATGGGGCAAACACACAAAGCCCTCTCTTCTGCTTATGCGAATCCTTTGCTTATAATGTGGGGTCTGCTATGGATAATCGCATTTACAACAACACATTTTTACCTCGATTACGCTTATTATATTTTCATGGCTATGTCGGCTGTAGGCTGTATAGGCACTACTGTAATAATCAAGGTATTTCATTCAAAGGCGCCAGTGAAAGACTCGTCATCTCAGAAGATGGGCTGGCGAATCACAGCATTGTGGATTTTCTTATGTATCTATATCATCATCTGGCTTTTCTTATTCGCACCTTTTACCGGTCTCCAGTGCAACGCGTTAATTTGTACGGCGGTGATGTTTGCCTATATCGTCATGGGACTCTGGTTTAACAATCGTTTTATGATTGTGCTGGGGCTTTTCGTCACGGCGGGGACATTAGTGGGTTTTTATCTTTTGAGAGACTACTATTGTCTTTGGATGGCTTTGGTGGGCGGCGGAGCTCTTTTCGGAACCGGTTTGTATATCAGATTGCGATGGAGGTGAAAAATGGCACAGCTTGACAATATAATCCATCAGCCGGTTAGACTGCAAATAATGTCGTCACTTGTTAGCCTTGATAAGGACGAGCAGGTCAACTTCACGTATTTGCGTAAGCTGCTAAAGCTGACCGACGGCAACCTCGGCGCACATTTATCGAAGCTGGAAGAAGCAGGCTATGTTAAGATCGAAAAGACTTTCATCGCCCGTAAGCCTTGTAGCTTCATTAGTGCTACAGGAAAAGGCCGGGACGCATTTGATGAACACATCGCCGCCCTCAAAGAAATAATTAAAGGTTCGTAAATGCCGATTGCTAATCTAAATTGTAATGTTGTAAGGAGAACAAAAATGAAAAAAGTAATCTGTTCCATCCTTATTTTCTTTATTATTAGTCTTCCTGTATATAGTGACAATAACTCCCAGAGTCATATTATTGAGAATGTGAATTATTATCCGATGTTGGATGGTTACTGCGCTATGACGGCTTTACGTATGAACATGGACTACTATGGGATTGAAGCTGAGCAGTCACTGCTGCTGAATCTCGGCTGGAATTACGGCTTTTTCTTCATGTCAAATCCGTTCTATACAGTTGCATATCCGGATACAGACCCTGTCGAGGAAATAGTATTTGCAGCAGAAAGCCTGGGTTTTAAGGCGAATGTCATGACCCACAGCTCGATCGATGAAGCGAAAGAAACCCTTGTCGAATATATATCGCAAGACAAGCCTGTTCTTGTGCAATGGATACCTCATACCGTCCTGGCATACGGTTATAAGAACTCCGGCTCTAATATCATTTATCATGACCCGGGAAAGCCTGGAAAACAGACTCGCGGCTCGACAGATGTGAATTTTGCTATCGGCATGGGCAAGCAAGTCAGTAAGGACATCAATGAATGGCTCGGGCGGCCGCAAATGTGGGGGATGAGACAGTTCCAGATGATAGTTATTGAGCCCGACGATAAAAAACCGAAAATCAAATGGCAGGCGATATGGAAGCGAAACGCCGAAAAGACACTCGGACTTGTAAAGAACGACTATCCGGGTTATTACGGGATTGCGGGATTACAGGAAATGCAAAAGTCTATTGAAGCTGTTTCTACTCAAAATAATGAGCAACATGGAAATATACTCGAAAATCTTGAGATGACTTTTGAACTTGGTGTGGGCTTTAGGCGCGATGCAGCAGCATTTCTCGCCGGACAGGCCTCGGTTTTACAGAATCGAAATCTCAGCAAGGCTTCGAGTAAATTTCTCGAATCTGCGCATCTGTTTGGCGAAGGTCTGAATTTGCTTCGATGGTTCAAAAAGCATCCGGAGAAGCAATCGCAGGTTCAAAAGGAAATTACCCAGATTGTCCGGCGTATTATCGATAGTGAAAAATCCGCCGCCGGATTCCTGCTTAAGGCATCGCAATGATAAAGATGTTATTTAAGTCACTAAGAGAACGATGTTCGCACTGAACTTGTTCTCCCGAAAAAAATGTTACAGAAGTTGAGAATATAAATTTTATAAGAAAAAAGGAAAGGAAAAAATGATGAGCAGACTAAAAATAATGTCACTGTTACTGTTAGGGTTGGTATTGACAGCCATAATGACAATCGGAATTTATGCCGAACAATCTGCGGACAAATCCGATATTACGATTCGCAAGATGGAATCGCAAACGGTTCTTTATACTATTTATCGCGGGGAGTATGAAAAAATAGGTAAGGCCATTGGGAATTTATTCGGCCTGGCGATGAAAAACCAGATATGGCCGAAAGGCTCTATTTCCCTTGTTTATCTGAATAATCCGCAGTACATTTCAGGTGAGCATTGTCTCGTTGAGATTCGGATACCGGTTGGCAAGGAGGCTTTGAAGAAAGCGGGAACCCTGGGCGAAATGACCGATGTCAAGGAAATGAAGGCTATGGAAGTGGCTGTTATTAAAAAATCGGCGGGGCAGATGAACTACGATTCTCTTTACAATGGTCTTCATAAATGGATTTCACGGAATGGTTACAGGAAGACAGAAAATGCCTGTGAAATTTTTGCTGCCACCGGCGGTGTGACCGACTATTCTCAGATGAGCTCCGAGATTATGATACCTGTGGAAAAGCTCTCACCGGCGGATTAACCTGATAGCTGGGAAGTTTACGATGGGTTAACTTCCTGAATCTAAAAAGCGCATATTTATTTGCTTATCAGACGATTTTGACGGATTATTCGAGACAAATTTGTAAATGGGGGAAAAGTGCGTGCTTTTTTGTGAACTTCCGCTACAATTTGTCTGCCGTTAGAATTTATCCGGAAATATAAATCGAGGTTTAGAATAATAATTCCTGTCTGTATGATAGCCGGCTAAGGAAAGGGAGAATATTATGAAGGAAGAAATGATGATGAAGACAATTTTACAGATAAATATAGAAAACCTGGAACCGAATCGCGGCAAGGTTCGTGATATATACGACCTGGGCAATATACTGCTGATAGTTGCAACCGACAGGATAAGTGCATTCGACGTCGTTATGTCAAACGGCATACCTTATAAAGGCATAGTTCTGACACAGATTTCGCGCTTCTGGTTCGATTTTCTCAGCTCGGATATTGAACATCATCTTATTAGTGACAATGTAGCGGATTTCCCAGAGCCGTTTTGTAAATACCCCGAACAATTGGCTGGGCGGAGTATGCTGGTCAAAAGAGTGGAAGTCCTGCCGATTGAATGTGTCATACGCGGCTACCTTGCCGGTTCCGGCTGGAAAGAGTATAAGCAAAACGGCACGGTATGCGGACAAAAGCTTCCGGCCGGTTTGAAACAGTGCCAGAAGCTGCCGGAGATGATATTTACTCCAGCAACAAAGGCAGAAAGAGGAACACACGATGAAAATATCAGTTTCGAGCAGTGTGTAAATATCGTCGGCGAAGAAGCGGCGGGCTACGTGCGCGACAAGAGTATTGAAATTTTCGAGAAGGCCGGTCGATACGCCGAGAGCAAAGGGATAATCTTAGCCGATACGAAATTCGAGTGGGGGTATTTCGAGGACAGACTCATTTTAATCGATGAGGTCCTGACTCCCGATTCTTCCCGTTTCTGGCCCGCAGATAAATACAAGGCCGGCCGGGACCAGGAAAGCTTCGATAAGCAGTTCGTCCGCAATTATCTTGAGAGTATAAACTTCGACAAATCCGGTCCAGGCGTTGAACTGCCCGAAGATATTGCAGCAAAAACCAGCGATAAGTACATTCAGGCTTACGAGCAGCTCACCGGCAAAAAGTTCAAATTCGGCGGTTAGCCGTTGGAAATATTACGAAGTGATTTCTGATAATCTCGGAATTCTCAAGCCCCGTAATTTATTGCGGGGTTTTTTATTTGTAAAATTTTACACAAATCTTGCCTTCGACGGTTATTATTATATGGAAAATGAACATGTTCATGCTTTACGGAAGATTGGAGCTTTGAAATGAACTATATAAAGCGAGCGGAGCTCTTTAGAAAATTAAGAGCCAGGCACACCGGTTATATATCGTCCGTTCTGTGGAAGCTCACAGGCGATAGAGAGCTTTTCACCGAGGCAATGCAATATGCTCTTTTGGGAATATGGCAGCATATCGAAAAGCTCAACGGCAAAAAAGCGGGAGCCTATATTTACAGGATTGTGCTGACAGCCAATTCCAGAGCCTGGAGGGACAGGATCGGTAAAAATGGACATTTCAATCATATCCGAACCGCTAATGAGCAGGGCGCTGATGAAGAGCTCGATAAGATTGAGATGGTTAGAATGGTCAGGCAGGAAATAAGCCGACTTCCAACCAAGCAGGCAAAGGCAATTGTCATGCGATACCTGGAACAGCAGGATTATGAAAATATTGCCTCCCAGTTGCGTTGTAGCCGGGCTGGGGCAAGGTCGAATGTATCGAAAGCAATTGCAACTTTGAAAAATAAATTGGCTGTGTTAGCAGAATAGAGGTCAGAAAATGAAAAAAGAAAATATCGAAGAAATCCTGAAGAAGTTAGGTACCGAAGATCTGCCGGCCGATGTGCTGGAAATCGCAGAGCAAACATCGAAAGATTTTGAAGAGATTCTGACTCAATCAAAACAACCGAAACGCTATGTTTTAGGAGATTATATTATGAAATCCAAATTAATAAAAATCGCCGCCGCAGCGGTTATAATTATCGCTGCTGGTCTCGGCGTATATCACTTCGGAAGTACATTCGTCGGAGGGACCGTGACTTTTGCCGATGTCATAAAGCCCATTTTCAACGCCCGAACCGCCACCCTGACTATCATCATCGGCGAGGAAGGAAGCGGAGTGGAAATCCACGATATGATTATGGAATCGCGAATCAGAAGAACCCTGTCGAATATGGAAGGTGTTGTTGCCATAATCGACATGGATTCCGGCAGGATTCTACAGCTCACACTGGACAAGAAAGAGGCCATATATATCGATTTGAAAGACTGGCTGGCCATGCCGAACTATATGGAAAGCCTTCAAAATGTCATTACAAGGTTGCAGGAAAGCCCCGGTTTTAAAGTCGAGGAACTTGGCATCCAGCAAATCGACGGCCGCGATCTCATCGGCTTTTACGCAGAACACCCCAAGACAAGCATTACTATCTGGGCCGACCCGGAAACCGCTCTGCCTGTGCGCATCGATCAAACAGAAGGACAAATGAATGTAATATGCAAGGATTTGCAGTTCGATGTCCCGATGGACGAAGAGCTTTTCAATATGGATGTCCCCGAAGGTTACTCCGTTCAGCAGACGGAGTTGGACCTGACGGGCGCTACCGAAGAGGACTTTGTCGAGGGTCTGCGAATAATGGCGGAGATGTTCGGGGATGGCTATTTCCCCGAAAGTGTCTCAGTAGAAGAATATCTCAAGCAGGCTCCTGCCATGGCGCAGAAGTGCGAAGAGATGGGACTCTCTAAAGAGCAGGAGGACGAGCTTGGAATGAAATTATCGAATTACCTGCTGTTCATTCGGTTCTTCAAGGGCGAGGGCAAGTGGCACTATGCCGGCAACGGCGTAAAACTCGGTGACGCCGATACCGCCATCTTCTGGTATCGTCCCGAAGGTTCCGAAACCTATCGCGTCATCTACGGCGATTTGACCGTCAAAGACGTGGCACCCGAAAACTTGCCACAATAAACCTTTTTTTGTCATTCCTTCGGCAGGCTCAGGACAGCGTCTGAATGGAATGAAGAATCTCAAAGGCCGAGCATATTAATTCGGCCTTTTTATTTTAACCCGTAGAAAAAACGTCTTGTCATCCAGCAGGAAACCTTTAATTTATAATGACGTATTTCCATTAGTTCCAAGCTAACAATTCGTCAAATATTTCTTCATGTTGTCTGCGTTCACCTTTGTGTGTCCATACATACACACGATTAGATTCGAATTCTGGTTCACTTATTGTTATATATGTAGTGTGATTATATTTTATCCAATGCTCGAGTTTAAGGTTTCGATTTGTTTCTTGCTCACGTTTCAGAAATGCAATAATGCAACGAGCTGCCGAACCGTATAGGTATATTATACTTATATTTTCTGAAACTGCAGATATGTGATTTTTTGTTAGTATTAAGTTTCCCGGAAATGTCAAAACGCAATTAGACTTTCCAGATTTTTTGGTTCGTCTCTTTATTTCTTTAATCAAACCGCATGGTTCAAACTTCTTGTAGTAAGCATCCCAAACTTGCCTGAGACCATGCACATCAATCCCATCTTGGTGGAACTGGTCGATTTCCATATGATAGAAGTTTTTAATGTTGTTGAGATACTTCCCAAAACAAGACTTTCCTGTTCCGGATGGGCCTAAGACAAACCATATCATGTGCTAACTTCCAATTTTTCAGATAAATTAGGTAAAACTGATTTATTATAGACAACCTATTTTTAATCAACTATCGCTTTCTTTTAATAGAAGATTGATTTTATTTTTCACTTTTTCTCCAATATTAAGGCTTTATTCGTTCCAACGCTGCCAGTTTGCAAACCTCAAGAAACTTCTTGCCGAGAAGGGTTGAGTATTCCGGATTGGCTATTTTTCCTCGCTGATGCAAACCTAACGTTCTTAACCGGTCCCAAAATAGCTCTCTAAGATCATCAGGGATATCATATCGCACGGCTCCGTGCTTATTTAAATGAACAAAGGCCTTTATTTCATGTACCGTTAAGCTCTTAAATGCTTCGCAGAGGAGTCGTATCTGATATTGATTTTGATTGCTTGACATGTAGTGTTCAATCAATGCCGCGTAGAATTCAGTTTTATCTTCATCCTCCTCACTTATTGCTTTCGCTACAATTTCGTCAAGCAAGTCAAGATCGGGTTCAACCTTTGGTTCTCTTTCGAGTCTCTCGATACGTTTCTGAAGTGAAAAAATTAGATTTTCTAATCGCTTACTGAATTTTTTGTTACGCCGTTCTTTAATGCAATCGGTTACTACTCCCATAGTGGCGGCAGCAGGATTTACAACGCCGAACAACTTAGCAATTGTTCCAATACCTTTGATTGATAAATCCATTTTCTCATCACTATCCATCTATATTCTCCTATTAATTTATAATAAATTCCAATTTTTCACAACCTTCTAAAACATAAATCAAGTATGTCTCGCTTGATAAGGATTAATATTTTAGATTATATCTTTCCTTGGCAAAGCAGCAAATTAATTTACAGGCTTAATATTTAGCCCGCTAATTTATTAGCGGGTTTTGAGATTGTCACGACTACTCCGCTAAAGCTACGAAGCCTCGCAATGACAGCAATATGTGAAAGAAAATTCTGCGTTAAAAACGGGGATTTTGCTTGCAATTCGATTGTTTTCATATAAAATATGAAGTGAACAATCGATAGTTCATTGTTCGTAGTTCATAGTTCGTAGTTCATAGTTCATTGAAAATTGGGGGGATCAATAGCATATCGTATAACGGAGCAAGCAAATCAAAAATCAAAGTGAAAAAAGCAAAATTACATCGCAAAAATTAAAAATTCAAGCCTATTGGCCGAGGTCAAGTTTAACTGCACTGCGAAGCTCTATCTTTTAGTTTTGATATGTGGTTTTACAGTTTTATTTTTAAGATTTGATATTTTAGGGCAGGTAGCTGCCTCTTCGGGGGTGAATAAGTACATCAGTAAAAGAGTAAATGAGTTAAAACATACACTCATTAACACATATACTCATCCACGCATATACCCATCTTATTCGACAAGTGTAGAGAACATTCTACAAATCGACCTTTTTTTTCAAAACGAACCCAATTATTTCGTATTGCGTACTGTGTTCGGCGTTCTGCGTAAAAGAATATAAGCTCTTTGAAATAAACATATTATGAGAAAATTATGGTATTCGGATAAGCCGTTCCGGCGTCGCATAAAGCTATGCCGGACGATAAAACGAAGCCAAACGAAGCCAATTTTATTATTTTCCTGTCGCAAATCCGGCCAATCCATCACTATATAGTGAGAGCAGAGGTCTTAAGAGACCATTCGAGGTGCAAAGAATCGAAGAACTTTATGGAGTTATGAGTTATGAAACGTAGAGCGAAATTGACATTATTGAGCTTTTTGGCGGTTTGCGGTCTGGTATCCGTACTGGGGGCCGAATCAACTATCCCGGATGATGCGATTTTGCAACAAACCTTCGAACTGGGAGGTGAACGTTCGCAGCAAACACAGTACTTTCTAACGGAAACGAAGCTGCTTAATTATGCGCTCGACGGTACGCGTATCGGCACGGACATTTTCCGACTCCGCCTGAAATGCGTTCCCGCGGAGATAGCCGGTACAGATGGGGATCAGTACACGTGTGCGAAATTCACAGTTCAATTCGCCGACGGGCCGGAAGTTGAGATACCTGCGTTGAAAAACTGGTCTTATATTTTCAAGATTCCTCCCACCGGGGTTGATGAGAAAGGACAAACGCTTGGTATCGATCACGCCCCATTCGAAAATCTTATAGATTCGGATGGCAGTTTGATACCTCCGGACAAAACGTATCACGTATATAATGCTTTCATGGATTTTCATTGTTTCTGCGACATTTTTACCAAGCGGACGAACGAAGACGGCGGCATTGGGGACCTCAAAAGCATCGGCCAGAAGATTGTTCACTTATCGGCGTTCACCGAAGCGCCTACAAATCTGGGCAGCAACATAGCCGAGGGATCTGTGTTCAAAAACGGAGAAGTGACGCTGGAGTTTAAAGGCCTCAGCAGAGTAGCCGAAGCGACATGCGCGTTGGTAGGCTATGATTCAGGAGAAAGCTCTTTCGATATGATCGTGAACTCCATGGACGATATGGAAATACTGGCTAAAGGAAGTTCACACTACATGGGCGATATCTACATAGACCTTGTGACGAACTGGGTCATGAAGGCGACTATGGTTGAGTTTGTCGTAACCGAAATGACTTTACCCGTGCCGCCTTACAAGGCTAATTCCGTTATCGAACGGAACATTATCGTTCGAAATGTCGATGCGGAAGAATTTTTGGACCAGTCATATCCCAGGGGTCGGAGAGGCTAATTTTTGAGATTTCGAGGTGACAAGATGTCAGAAACCGACAAATATTATGTTGAGCGTTGTTTGGATGGCCATCCGGACGATTTCCGCCATCTTGTGCGGCGTTATCAGGCGGTCCTTTTAGCCAACCTTGCCGGCAAATTAGGCGATAAGGACCGGGCGGAAGAAGCCGCTCAGGAAGCCCTCGTACGAGCTTATTTCAATATGAGTAAGCTCAAAAGACCGAATGCGTTCTTTTCCTGGCTACTTGGAATTGCAGACCACGTGGCCAAGGAGTTCCAGAGAAAAGAGAAAGTCAATCGTCAGCGAGAAATCGTCCGCTCGTACTCGCAGGAAGCACCATCTGCGGAACTCTCACAGGATTATGCTCTCGAAGTGGCGATAGCCGAGCTGCCGGATACGTACAGGAACGTTGTTCTGCTGCGATATTACGGCGAACATTCCTGTAATACAATCGCCGAGCAGCTCGATATGCCGTTAGGGACTGTTACTAAACAATTATCACGGGCCTACGTCATGCTGCGTCAGTCGCTGCAGCAGCAGGAAAAGGCAGAAGTTTATCCCGAAGGGATTAATGAGGTGTAAAAATGAACTGCAAAGATTGTAAAGAAAACATGGTCGAATACATCGAGGGCCTTTTGGATGAATCCCAAAAGCAGGCAGTCTCAGAACACCTGAAAGGCTGCCCAAACTGCCGGGCCGAAGTACAACAGCTAACAAATCTTCACGAGCGTCTGGTAAAGAACGGCAAGGCACTGGCCCGGGATGATTTCGAAAACGATGTAATGAATAAAATTTTACGAGAGCAAAATGTGAAGCTCAAAAAAGCCGCAAGAGCTTCGAAGGCTCTTGATATAAGGAGTATTATTATGAAAAGTCCATTTGTAAAAATCGCAGCAGCGGCGGTAATAATTATTGCAGTGCTAATAGGTCTCAATCCATTTGGCGGGACTATAACATTTGCCGAAGTTGTCGAGCCTATCCTTAACGCGAAAGCGATGATTTATGATTTCTTTATCGGTGACGAAGCCACAGGTACGGTTATGCATGACATCATTATGGGTCAACGTATCAGAAGGACAATCTCGAGTCTGCCAGGTATGACACATATCATCGATTTGGAAAATTCGCAAATTCTCGTTCTTACCGAAGAAGGAAAGACAGCATCCTATATCGACATTCAGGGCGAACTTGGCAATAGAAATCAAAGTTATGTAAAGTTCCTCAGACAGACAATCACAAACCTCAAGGACAATTATCGGGAACTGGGCAAACAGGAAATCGACGGGCAGACAACCATTGCATTCGAAGCCAGTGGCCCCAATGAGTCGGTCAAGATCTGGGCAGACCCGGAAACGGCACTTCCGGTACGGATAGAGCTTTCTTTGGGACAGATGTTTGTGATTTTGAAGAATTTCGAGTTCGATCCTGCAATAGATGAATTGCTGGTGAGTATGAAAGTGCCGGCGGGATATACACTGAAGGAGGCTCCATTCAACCTTGGAAACGCCACAGAAGAGGATTTTGTCGAAAGCCTGCGGGTCTGGGCGAAAGTTCTGGGAGACGGCGTGTTCCCCGAGGAGATAGGAACTGAGGCGATTATGAAGCAGATGCCCGCACTGATTGAAAAGCTTAAGGAAATGAATGTCTCTGAAGAAGAAGGAACTAAGATTGGTATGGCTTTTGGAAAAGGGATGCTGTTCCATCAAACTTTAGAACTCCAGGGTAAGTATCAATACACAGGTGCCGGCGTAAAATTTGGTGACGCGAGCAAGGTGGTCTTCTGGTATCAGCCGAAAGGTTCCTCGACCTACCGTGTCATCTACGGCGACCTAAGTGTAAAAGATGTCGTACCGGAGGATTTACCTCAATAAATTAAAAAGGCAGCAATAGATCAAAAAGGCCGGGTTGATTTAGCCTGGCCTTTTGGGGGATTTTGGGGGATGCAACCTTCATGGGGGAAGGATTGGTAAAAAATTCCATTTTTCTTATACTAAATTGCCTCGCCTGGTTGTTATATAGGTGATAATCGATTGTCTTTTGTTTCAAAGGTAACTTTTAATGCTTGAAGATAAGCTGCTTATATGGAAATTTAATCGCGGCAACCGCGAGGCTTTGCGGGGCATCTACGAAAAGCACAAGGATGATTTAGTGACTTTAGCGGCCGCTCTGCTAACTGATGTGAATTTAGCCGAGGATGTTGTGCACGATGTTTTTGTATCTTTTATCGAGTCGGCCCGTAAATTTCGGCTGACCGGAAGTTTGAAAGGTTACTTGGCGACATGCGTTGCGAATAATGCTCGCAACAGAATCAAGGCAAACCAAAGACGTTATGGAATGGCCCTGGATGGCGCGAATCCGACTGCAGCGGATTCAGATAGTCCGGAACATCGTGCGATGTTCGGCGAAAATTTGAGCAGATTGAGCTACGCCTTAGAGCAGCTTCCATACGAGCAGCGGGAAGTCTTGATGCTGCATTCGTACAGCGGAATGAAATTTCGTACAATCGCCCGGCAGCAAAACATCTCTATCAATACAGTACAGGGGCGCTACCGATATGCGATCGATAAACTGCGGTCAATGTTAAATGGTGAGGTGCGAAAATGAGACCGGCAGATAATATAAATCAGCTAATTAGAAAATTGAAATTAAAAGCCAGCGCCGATCTGGACAAAAAAATCCGTAATGAAATTTCCAAGGCGTTGGCCGAATCAAAACAAAAAGAACCGGCTGTTTCGCAGTCGAATATAAGGAAGATTATTATGAAAAGTCCATTTGTAAAGATAGCCGCAGCGGCGGTTATAATTATCGCGGCGATAATATTATTGAATCCGTTCGGCGGCTCTGTTACCTGGGCGCAGGTTGTCGAACCAATCCTGAACGCGAGGACCATTATCTGTGATATGATTATCGGCGACGACGAAAACAATCCGTATATGCACTTAATCATTGTTGGTTCGCGCATCAGAAGGACCATGTCGAACTCGCCGGGCATGACTCATGTGGTCGATACAGATAGTTCAAAAATGCTCGTTTTGTTTGAACAGAGTAAAACGGCGTCTTATGTCGATATAAAGGGGCCGGTCGGCGAAAGATATCATAATTACGTCAAGTTCCTCAGAGAGGTTATCACGAACCTCAAAGACAATTGCCATGAACTGGGCGAACAAACAATCGACGGGCAAAAAACCATCGTATTCGAAGCCGGCGGACCAAACGAGTCGGTAAAGATATGGGCCGACCCTAAAACAGCGATTCCAGTCCGGATTGAGCTGACTAAGGGACAGATGTTCGCGATTTTGAAAAACCTCGAGTTCGATGTTCCGATTGATGAGTCACTAATAAGCATGGAGATACCGGCAGGTTATACGTATCAAGAATCTGAAGTAGATTTTTCAAACATCAATGAGCAGGATTTCATCGAGTGTCTGCGGGTCTGGGCCGAGGTTATATATGACGGCATTTTCCCGGAAAATCTCGGCTCCGAAAATGCAATGAAAGCGTTTCCCGTGCTCAGAGAAAAACTCGGCGAGACGAATCTTTCGGATGAGCAGGCGACGGAGATGGGTATGAGTTTTGTGAAAGGTACGCTGTTTCATCAGACTCTGGAAACTCAGGGCAACTGGCGATATATGGGCGGAGGAGTAAAACTCGGCGATGCGAGCAAGGTGGTCTTCTGGTATCAGCCGCAAGGTTCATCCACTTATCGTGTCATCTACGGCGACCTAAGTGTTAAGGATATCGCTCCCGAAAATCTACCGAAGTAACTACAACAATTGTAGTATTCATAAAAAAGCCGGGCATTAATCAGCATAAATTTGTTCGGCTTTTTTATCCATTTTCAGGCCAAAAACCCGCATTTATAAAATTATTTTAAAAAATTAACATTTTTTTATTGGCGTCTTCTACAAATGTAGTAAAATGACTTCTACGATTGTAGAAGGAGAATATGATATGAAACTTACAAAAGCAGAATGGCAAATTATGAATGCCCTGTGGCAGGAAAATCCCGCCACGGCGAGAGAGCTGATGCAGCGTCTGCCCTCG